>NZ_CP080443.1:2155000-2795081 GCF_019613955.1 Chryseobacterium sp. LJ668
GTACACTAATCTGTAGTAGATCCAAATCAGAAAAATACACAATAATGTACTGATTAAAATACCTATAATAAAACCTGTTTTGGCAGAAGCTGTGATTTGAATGTTCTGGTCGTTTAATACATAAAACACAAATACTGTAAAGGTTGCTGTAAAAAGTACAAACAAAACAATATTGGTAACGATAAAAGCATTGACGGTCTTTTTGAAATTGATAATCCTGGTAATAAATATCTTTAGATCTTCTTCTACTTTTATTTTTCGATAATTCTGGTAAAATTGAATAACAAAATATCCTGTAACCAATAAACTTACTATTTTTATAATGAGATAGATGCTGTCAAGATTGGTTTCCAGTTCATGGTTCTTTTCAACTCCCAACTTTTGTAATGAGGTCAGGAAAGTATTAGATTCTTTATTCTGTAAAATATAAAACAATCCGAATATAGTAAAAAAAGAAAATTCTGCGACACTGATCCAAAATATATATTTCATATAGTTTCGCGATTTCCTGTTGAGCATATTCAGGATTTCGTTATTATCATATTTCTGTTGAACAGGTTGTTCCTGCCAAGCTTTTTTAAAGCTGTCTAAATCAAATTCAGGCATATTTTTGCATCTGTTCTTTTAAGGTTTTCTTTAATCTATTCATTTTCACGCGTGCATTTACTTCTGTAATCCCAAGGTTAGCTGCAATATCTTTATAAGGAAGATCGTCGAGGTACATCATTACAATTGCTCTTTCGACATTAGGTAAAGTCTTAATAACAGTGTAAAGCAAAGATATTTGCTGTTGTTTGTCATCCTCCTCTTCAATAAAATCTTTGTGATTGATATCCAGTTCGTTGGTAGGTAAGCTTTTGCTTTTTTTTCTGAAAAGGGTAATTGCTGTGTTAAGAGCCACCCGGTACATCCAAGTAGATATTTTTGAATTTCCCTTAAATGAATCGTAGCTTCTCCACAACTGCAATACAATTTCCTGGAAGAGATCTTCTTCATCTTCAAGAGAATTAGTATACAGCCGCGACACTTTTATAATCAAACCTTGATTATTTTTTATTAGCTGGGCAAATTCTTTCTCTTTAGAAATCAAAATTTTGTATAATTGGCACGAAGATATGATATAATTTGAAAATTTGAAAATTTAATAATTTGAAAATGAATGATTAAATTTTTCCAGCATGCAAGCGTTCTTATTATCACGCTAATCAATAATTTTCAAATGAACTCATTACTACATTTTCAAATTATCATGTATCTTTGCAGCCACGAGAAAATCGGCTTGTTGATTCTTACTTCGGTAAGGGTAGGAAAGTCCGGACACCACAGAGCAGCAAAGCGGATAACATCCGTCATCCGTGAGGATAGGACAAGTGCAACAGAAAGCAGGTACAGTTCGGCTGTAGTGAAACCAGGTAAACTCTTTGCGGTGCAATGATAAGTATATCGGTTCTTTTCAGCAATGAAAATAGGGGCGGCTCGTCCTGAAAGCCGAGGGGTAATCAGCTCAAGTTTTGCAGCAATGTAAAGCGTAGATAAATAACAGGCATCCCGATTTTTCGGGATACAAAATCCGGCTTATAGATTTTCTCGTTTTTTTATTTTTATATTGAAACTTCGTATCGTTTTATTCACTTTTCAACTGGCTTTTAGCATCTTCGAGAACAGCTTTATCTTCTTTTGAAAGTTTCGGAAATTCTAAGTTCATTTTCTCTACCGTATCAATGATAATCTGAATAGCAGCTAATCTTGCGAACCACTTGTTATCTGCCGGAATAACGTACCATGGTGCTTCATCTTTTGATGTTTCATTAATCGCAGTCTCATAGCAATTCATATATTCATCAAACAATGCTCTTTCCGGCAGATCAGCTGCAGAGAATTTCCAGTTTTTTTCCTTTTCTTCGATACGGTCTAGCAATCTTTTCTTTTGTTCTTCTTTTGAAACATGAAGAAATATTTTCACAACCGTTGTTCCGTTCTGGGTAAGATGCTTTTCGAAATTTCTAATGCTTTCATAACGGTTTTTCCAAAATGTATCATCAAAATCTTTCACAGATTTCCATGTTTTTTCATTTAAATTGTACTCCGGATGTACCTTACATACCAAAACACTTTCATAATGAGATCGGTTGAAAATCCCGATTGTACCTTTCTGAGGAAGGGCCAGGTAATGTCTCCACAAGAAATCGTGGGCATAATCCTGAGAACTTGGTGTTTTAAAGCTTGTAACACTACAACCTTGAGGATTTACACCTCCAAATACATGTTCTATTAAGCTGTCTTTTCCGGCAGCATCCATCGCCTGAAGCACGACCAGGAGAGATTGGCTGCCATCCGCATATAGTTTTTCCTGTAATTCACGAAGTTTTTCTTTCTCCAAGGCAAGCATTTGTATACCTTCTTCTTTGGTGAGCTTTCCTGTGTATTCTGTAGCAGCTTTTTTAATTGAAAATTTATTTGTTATTCTGAAATTATCAGAGAAATCATTATTCATATATTTAAATAATTAAAGAAGTTAATTTGGTTATTATAGAACAGTTTAATAAATGTAATAAAAAAAACCGTCCTTTCGAGACGGTTGAGTATTATTATTTTAAAATAATATTATTTTCTTGCAGCTACTTTTTTAGCAGTCTTAGCCGCTTTTTTTTCAGCTTTTACAGCAGCTTTCTGTTCAGCAGGTGTCAAAACTTTAGGCTCAGGAGCATTTGCGTTTACATCACCTTTGATATAAATAACACTTCTGCTGTTTACCGGGTCATTAGAAAATACCTCGATCATTTTGTTGAATGCTCCAGGAGTAGCTGTGTTATATCCAACTTTGATTTTGGCAGATTTTCCCGGTAAAATAGGATCTTGGCTAAATTCTGGAGTCGTACATCCGCAAGATGGCTTTACATTAGAAATAATCAAAGGCTTATCACCAGTGTTTGTTACATTAAAGAATCTAGTACCATCAGCATTTGGCTTGATAGCACCATAATCGAAAGTAGTTTTGTCAAAAGTAATAGTCTGTGCAGATGCTAATGCAAATGTTCCGAATAACGCAATTCCTGCAAATAATGTTTTCATAAGTAGATATTTATTAAATTTTGAGGTCGTATGTTACCGCCTATCTTACTTGGTCTTTTGTTTCACAAGTCGGTCTTGGCGATTTCATATTCTTGAATGTTAATATGTTTGTTAGATAAATTTTGAGAAACAAAGTTAAAAATTATTTTAATTATTACTTAAAATTTTTTTACTTTAAACTATTTTTGCAAATTATAAGCCAAAGAATTAGAATTTATGCAGATTTCAGAGAAATATAATCCACAAGAAACAGAACAGAAATGGTATAATTACTGGCTGGAAAATAAATTTTTCCACTCAGAACCCAACGAAAAGCCTCCCTATACCGTTGTAATTCCGCCGCCAAATGTCACAGGGATTCTTCACATGGGCCATATGTTGAATAATACGATTCAGGATGTTTTGGTACGCCGTGCAAGAATGCAGGGCTTCAATGCTTGTTGGGTTCCGGGAACAGACCACGCTTCTATTGCTACTGAAGCGAAAGTTGTTGCTAAATTAAAATCTGAAGGAATTAATAAATCTGATATCACGCGTGAAGAATTTTTGAAACACGCATGGGACTGGACGGATAAATACGGGGGAACCATTCTTGAACAGTTAAAAAAACTAGGTTGTTCTTGCGATTGGGACAGAACCCGTTTTACTTTAGAAGATAAAATGTCTCAGCAGGTCATCAAAAGTTTTGTCGATCTTTATAATAAGGGCCTTATTTATAGAGGATACAGAATGGTAAACTGGGATCCGGAGGCTAAAACCAATATTTCTGATGAAGAAGTAATTTTCAAAGAACAAAATGGAAAATTATACTTTCTTAAATATAAAATTGAGGGGACAGAAGAATTTCTTTCTGTCGCTACAACACGTCCTGAAACTATTTTTGGTGACACTGCCGTTTGTATCAATCCGAATGACGAAAGATATGCTAATCTAAAAGGTAAAAATGTTATTGTACCAATTGTAAACCGAGTTATTCCGATTATTGAAGATGAATATGTTGATATTGAATTCGGAACGGGAGCATTGAAAATCACTCCGGCTCATGATATTAATGATTACGAAATCGGGCAAAAACATCAGTTACCAATGATTGATGCGTTAGATGATGACGGAAATCTGAACGATCATGGTTTACACTATGCCGGAAAAAACAGATTTGATGTAAGAAAACAAATCGCTAAAGAATTGGAAGAAAAAGATCTGTTGTTGAAAGCAGAAGATTACGTCAATAAAGTAGGAACTTCTGAAAGAACGGGTGCAGTTATCGAGCCTAAAGTTTCTGTTCAGTGGTTTTTAAAGATGTCTGAAATCGCGAAACCTGCATTGGATGTTGTGATGAATGACGAAGTAAAATTCTATCCAGAAAAATTTAAAAATACCTACAAACATTGGATGGACAACATCCGTGATTGGAATATTTCTCGTCAGCTATGGTGGGGACAGCAAATTCCTGCTTTTTATTATGGAGATGGAGAAAATGATTTTGTTGTTGCAGAAAAAATTGAAGAAGCTTTAATTTTAGCTCAAGAAAAAACAAATAACTCACAACTAACTACCAACGACCTAAAACAAGACGAAGATGCTCTTGATACTTGGTTCTCATCTTGGTTGTGGCCGATGTCGGTTTTTGATGGCCTGCTTGATCCGGATAATAAAGACATCAATTATTATTACCCTACAGTAGATTTGGTTACAGGTCCGGATATCATCTTTTTCTGGGTTGCCAGGATGATCATGGCCGGATTAGAATTTAAAGGTGAAGTACCTTTCAAAAACGTTTATTTTACAGGAATTGTAAGAGATAAGCAGAGAAGAAAAATGTCTAAGCAATTAGGCAACTCGCCGGATCCTTTAGATTTAATTTCTCAATACGGTGCAGATGGTGTGCGTGTAGGGAGTTTACTAAGTGCACCTGCCGGAAATGATTTGTTGTTTGACGAGGATTTGATGGTTCAGGGAAGAAATTTCATGACCAAAATCTGGAATGCCTTCCGTCTGACTCAAAATTGGAACAAAGAAGACAAGCCACTTATTCAATCAGATAATGAAGCTATAGAATGGTTTGAAAATCAATTAAATAAATCCATTGCTGAAATTAATGACCAATTTGATAAATTCAGGATTTCTGATGCATTGCATTTGATTCAAAAATTAGTGAAGGATGATTTCTGCGGATGGTATCTCGAGGCAATTAAACCAAATTACGGAGAAGGAATTTCTAAAGCAGTTTATGATCAGACGATTGTTTTCTTCGAAGAATTAATGAAGCTTCTACATCCATTTATGCCATTCTTGTCAGAAGAATTGTGGCAGTTGATCTCAGAAAGAAAACCTGAAGAAGCTTTGGTGATTGCTCAGCAGAAGAAAGCGGAAGAATTTAACCAAAGTATTATAGAAAAATTTGAAACTGCGGAAGAAATCATATCAGGAGTAAGAAATTACCGCCAGACAAAAGGAATTTCACCAAGAGAAGAGGTTGAAGTTTACACCAATGCATCAGTATTTGAAAATGAAGCGGTGGTTAAAAAGTTAGCCAGTATTTCTGAAATTCATTATGGTGAAAAAACAGACAGGCCAAGCTTTACTTTTCTTGTGGGATCTACGGAAGTTTCAATTCCTCTAAGCGAAAAATTAGATTTAGAAGAAGAAAAAAAGAAAACAGAAGAAGAAGTAAAATACCTGAAAGGATTTTTGATCTCTGTTGACAAAAAACTTTCTAATGAGAAGTTCGTTGCCAACGCAAAACCTGAAGTGGTAGAAGTTGAGCGCAAGAAACAAAAAGATGCGCAGGATAAGATTGCGATTTTAGAAGAGAAATTAAAGACATTGTAGATGCAGGAAGCTGGATGTAGAACGTATGTAAGTCTGCATCACGCATCCAGCGTCTATCATCAAACACCCATCAAAATAATGACACACCTAGAAAATATAAAAAAACTATTCTCAAAAAACTTTGTAGAAAGTCCGCTGCTTGAAAGTTTTGATGTGGGAAAAATATATCTGCCAACCGGAAAACTCGTTGCGTGCGACCCATTGATTACAAATGATATGCAGCCCTTTTCAGTTGTTTTACCTAAAGGTGATTTTTCTGTGCTGCTTCACAAAGAAAGAGAAAGCAACTGTGTTGCGTATGCCGAAATTGTTTTTACTGATGCTGAAATTACATCTTGGAAATTAGCTACAACTGAAAGTCAGAACATTAAAGATTTAGCAGACGGTGAAATTTTCGGGTATCCCGTAGAAAGCGGAATGGGCTGTTTTATGGATGTTGAAACACAGACAAGCCTTAATGATTTAGAACAGAAACTTTTTCAAAGAAAAGGAGATGATTTTATGGGAATTTACGAAGAATTTTTCCATGAGCATTTTTTTGACGAAAATGGTGCGATTGATCAATATGCTTTTTTAAAACCTTCAGAAGAATCTGCAGGAACAATTTTTGGCTTTGAAACAGGTTATGGTGAAGGTTTCTATGCGAGTTACATCGGTTATAATAAAGCAAATGCACCGGTAAAAATTATTACTGAATTTATTGAGATTTTAGTGAGCTAAAAAGAGTATCTTCACATATAGTTTTTTAATTTTATCACGATGAATTTTTCTTCAACACAGCCGAAAATAATAGTTGTAGGGAGTTGCTCACTAGACTTGGTTTTATACACCGACAGGGTGCCTTGTTCTAACGGGACTATTTTGGCGACCCACTCTGAAAGTTATTTTGGAGGAAAAGGCGCTAATCAGGCCGTTGGAACAGCAAGATTGGGAGCCAGCGTTTATTTTATAGGATGCGTTGGTATGGATCCTCTTGGCCAGCAGATTATGAGAAATCTGGTCAACGAGAATGTAAATGTAGGATTCGTATCCGAAACTGAAAAAGATGCCACAGGTACTGCCTATGTTACAAGTTCGTCCGGCAATGCCTCAATTGTAGTGGTTCCTGCCGCAAACAATTATCTTACCCCTCAAAATGTGGAAGAAGCAGACAAATACTTTCACTCTGCAAATCTTGTCCTTATACAGCTTGAAATTCCAGCGGATGTTGTTGAATCTACGGTGAAAAAAGCAAAGGAAAATGGTAAAATTGTTGGAATATATGCCTCGCCTGGTAGACCGCTGAGTAATGAAATAATTGACGGCGCAGATTTTATTATTGTTAAAAGCACAGAGTTGGCCGTCGTTTTTGGTGAAGATCAGAAGGAGATTGTTTTAGAAAAATATTTCAATAAAGTATTCATAAGAGATGAAACCAATTCTACCATTTATTATGACGGAACTGAAATGAAATACTTCAGGAATGAAAGTGAAAATATGGTTTACAGAATGGGGATGGGCGATGCTTTTACCTCAGGTTTTGCCATCGCATTATGCCATGGGAATGCCATCGAAGACTGTGTGAGATTCGGTAACGAGGTCTCTTCAAGAGTATCTTTGGGTAAAGGTGCACAAACCGGCCTTCCTATGCTTTCAGATTTCTTGACGTAAATTATTTGCTGCATATAGAAAATGTAAAAATCGAGACTGATTGATCATAAAAATATCCACTTTTGAAGGTGGATATTTATTTTAATTCCATGGAAAAACTGCTTCTTCAAACTTTTGACGAAAATCAGATCGTTGCTCATCTTTTTAAACCGGAAAAAAGCAATCATAAACTTCTTTTGATCAATTCTGCAACAGGTGTAAAGCAGCAGATTTATTTCTCATTTGCGCAGTTTCTAGCTTCAAAAGGTTTTACCGTTCTCACATATGATTACAGAGGAATCGGGCTTTCAAAACCTCAGAAAATGAGGAACTATAAAGCGTCTATGAGAATCTGGGGAACCAGAGATTATAAAGCTCTCACACTATATATTATTCAGAATTTTCCTGCTCATCAGAAATTCTGTCTCGGGCATTCGGTTGGAGCATTAATTTTGGGAATGAATAAAGACTCGTTCATTTTTAATGAATTTTTATTCGTTGGAACTCAAAATGCATTCATTGGAAACCTAAAATGGCGCACAAAAATAGAAGCTCTTTTAGGTTTCGGAATTGTTCAGCCATTATTCACCGAGCTGTTTGGTTATTTTCCGGCAAATTGGTTTAGTTTGGGAGAAAGTCTTCCAAAAAATTGTGCTTATGACTGGAGAACCTTAATTTTGAATCGAAAATCTACCAATAAATTATTGTTAAAAACAGATGATTTTTCTAAAGATCTGAATCAGAAAGTTTTTGTAATTCAGGCCGAAGACGATGTTTGGCTAACTGAAAAAGGAATAAAATCATTGTTAAATGAAACTTATCCGAATTTAAAACCCACTTACAGATTGATCAAAACTTCAGAATCTGCAAAAGGAGAAATAGGACATGTCAACTTTTTCAGAAGCTATAATAAAAATCTTTGGGAAATTATTGTAAACGAAATTGAATAACAAAGCAAAGCAAAAATTCCACTTTTTGGAGGGGTGGATCAATTTTCGAAGAAAATTGAGACTGGGTGGTTAAATAAGCAATATTAAAATCGAAAATCAACAATGAATAAAATTATACAAAATGCAGTGCAATTCGTTAAAGAAAAACTGGATGGCGCAGAAGCCGGTCACGACTGGTTTCACATCGAAAGGGTATGGAAGCTATCAAAAAAAATCGCTAAAACTGAAAACTGCAATATTGAAATTGTAGAACTTTCTGCATTACTTCATGATATTGCGGATCCTAAATTCCATAATGGTGATGAAACACTAGCTTTAAAAATTTCAAGAGCATTTTTAGAAAGTCAAAATATAGATGAAAAAATTATTCAGCAGGTTTTATTTGTTATTCAGAATATTTCATTTAAAAACAGGGGAGAGGCACCTGAAACTTTGCCTATAGAATTGAAAATTGTACAGGATGCCGATAGAATTGATGCCATTGGCGCTATCGGAATTGCAAGGACGTTCAATTTCGGAGGATATAAAAATAATCTGATGTATCATCCTGATCTTAAACCTCAGCTGAATATGTCAAAAGATGAATATAAAAAATCAAACGGAACGACCATCAATCATTTTTATGAAAAGCTCTTGTTGCTGAAAGATCTGATGAATACCGAAGAGGGAAAAAAAATAGCCGAAGAAAGACATGATTTTATGCTGAATTTCCTCAACCAGTTTTATAAAGAATGGAATGTAGATTAACATTCCCTCAAAAACATCTCTAATTATTATCTTTGCGGTATGGGATTTATCATTTCTATTATTTTTTTTTCACTGATTGTTTCGCTTTTTCTTTATAAAGTGAAATCCGGGAAGCTTGCAAAATGGGCAAAAATATTCAGGATTTTCACTTTGGTGTTTTCTATTTCGCTGTTTACGTTTTGGTTTATCAAAAAGAGTTCGGTTGGGATTGTGAAAGATTCTGTTTCACTGCAGGTTATTAATAAGCTTCCGCAGCCACTAGACTTCTATTTGATTAATGTCAATAATCTGGATAAGAGCGGAACTTTCGAAACCAAACACATCGGAAAAGTGCGTCCCGAATATTACCGAATAGAACATCTTAAACTCACAAAATCAAATCAATACTGGATTGTAGGTTATTTGGGAAAAAAAAATATGGTGTACTTTTCTCAACATGCCGTTCCTAATAAAAATATGGATCAGATCATTGAGGCTCAAAACTATATTATTCAAAGTGAAAAGCTTTCTGAGCAGGCTAAGAAGCATGTTGAAACGTACAATTTCGAAAATATTCAGACCGGTATTTGGGTTTCGCTATGCTTTCTTCTTATATTTTTGAATGTTTCATTAATGGTGAGAAAGAAATGATTTTGATTACTTATTGATAATTGATAGGTGCATCGGATTTTTATCGTTCTTATTATCATAAATAATGATTTCGTTTTCTTCTCTATCAATAAATTGCAAATTTGGGATCGAACGAGTTTCTTGTTGTTTTGGTGAAGTAAACGGTATCTTTAATTATTTTATATTCACCTTTTGATTTCTCAAATCCAAAACAGACACTTTCGAAAGTAAATTTTCCGCAGTCCTTCAATTTTAATCTTGAAGTACAGTTTGCGACTCCTTCTGCGTGTGCAATTATTCTGTCTTCCCCTTCAAGTTGATCAAAATTTATGAGTCCATTGGGTTTGATGATAATTAATATTAGGCAAAGAGACATATAAAGTAAGAGTATGTTTCTTGGTTTGTCGACAAATTTGTCTCTAAAAGAAATGTAAACCTGCCTGATAAATTCGATCGATAAAATAAAATAAATAATAAAAAGAATAAAAAAAGCAGGAAACGCCAATATACCCAAATCCCCTTCCCAGTAGAAAGAAGTATTAATTAAAAGTAATAATAAAAACGTAAGCGTTAACTGAAGTGAATATTTTTTCAAAATTAGATTTTGTTTAAAACAAACTCGGCATATTTTCCTGTCCCATTTTAGGCACAGTGAGATCAGTTTTCCATTCTTTATTCATTTCTTCAATCAAATGAGCTGAAAGCAAAGGCGATGCTTTTTCAAGATTTTGATGAACAAAAAAGTACAGATTTTGCAGACCTTCTTTCTTCCATTTCGTCAAATGTTTTAACCAATCTTCTAATCTGTCATAATCACTTTCATGATTAGCTCCTACATATCTAATGAAAGCAGTTGGAGTTGTGAGTCGCATGTGAAGCATATCGCGTCTTCCTGCTGTATCTACGATTATATTCGTGATATGATTGTCTTCAAAAAGCTGACAAGTTTTATCAAAAATATCTTCATCAGTAAACCATTCTGTATTTCTGAGTTCGATGGCTAAAGGAACTTCTTTGGGCCATTTATTGACAAATTGTTCTAATCTTTCGTAATCTTTAGGTTTAAAATTATCGTGAAGTTGCAAAAAAACCATTCCTAATTTTTCATCAAAATTCAAAACTGCTGTTGCAAATTGAGTCACGACATCGTCTATATTTAAAAGTCTTCTGAAATGCGAAACTGTATTGGTGATTTTCGGGAAAAACTTAAAATCTGAGGGAGTTTTTTCTTTCCATGTCAAAACCTGTTCGGAAGTCGGCATTCCGTAAAACGTTGCATTCAGCTCGATTGAATTGAATTGTGTCGCATAATACGTCAATTCGTCTTTTGTTCCTTTTGGATAAAATCCTTTTAAATCGGTCTTATTCCACTTTGCACAGCCGATGGATATATTCTCAAGCCCTTTTTTATTTTGCTTTAGAATTTCTTTGGTTCTGGAGTGGTCCTTTGGTAATGTGAAATCTATTGTTGAAGGATCTTCTACTTTTCCGAATTGCATATGATTTCAGGTTTAAGAAATTAAATTATAAGCTTTGGTTTTAACAAATATAAAATAAAAACCACAGAAAAAATTCTGTGGTTTCAAATAATTTTTAATAATTCTTAAGCCTCACAAGCCGAACAGCTTACAAAATTCACCATCATTTCCTTAGAAACAGACGAACTTCTTTGGTAGTATAAAGTTTTTACGCCTTTCTTCCAAGCTTCAATGTAAAGGTAATTTACATCTTTCACAGGCATTGTAGAAGGAATCTGTAAGTTCAGAGACTGCGCCTGATCAATATATTGCTGTCTTTGTGCAGCCTGAGAAATAATCTCCATAGGAGAAATTTCCTTGAAGGTTTTGAATACTGCTTTTTCTTCATCAGTCAGTTCATTTAGGTGCTGAACAGAACCGTGATTCAACATTATTGTTCTCCATGTTTCTTCATTATCAAGACCTTTATCTTCCAATAATTTAGCGAGATATTTATTCTTACGCATGAAGTTTCCTTTTGCCAAGCCAGCTTTGTAATAATTTGAAGCAAAAGGCTCAATTCCAGGAGAAGTCTGTCCCAAAATCGCAGAACTTGAAGTGGTAGGAGCAATCGCCATTACGGTTGTATTTCTCATTCCGTAACCTTTTAATAATTCAGGCTCGCCGTAGATGTTGGCTAATTCTTTTGACGCGATATCAGCTTGAGTTCTGATGTGTTTGAAAGCTCTTGCATTAAACTGCGTCGCTTCAAAACTCTCAAAAGGAATCATGTTCTTCTGAAGGTAAGAATGGTAGCCTAAAACGCCTAAACCAAGTGCCCTGTGACGCATTGCGAAGTCTCTTGCTCCCTGAAGGTAATAATTTCCTTCAGTTTTTTCAATAAATTCAGATAAAACAGCGTCAAGGAAATAAATCGCCAATTGCACAGCGTTAGTATCTTTCCACTCGTCATATAATTCTAAGTTCATAGAAGAAAGACAGCAGATGAAAGATTCCTGTCTTGTAGACGGAAGCATGATTTCCGAGCAAAGATTACTCGCATTGATCGTTAATCCAAGATCTTTATAAACTTGAGGTTTGTTTCTGTTTACGTTATCCGTAAAGAAAATATACGGAAGACCTTTTTGCTGACGGCTTTCCAAAACTCTTGCCCAGATTCTTCTTTTGTCTGCATCACCGTCGATCATATCCTGCATCCAGTAGTCAGGAACGCAAATTCCGGTAAACAGATTCTGGATCGGACTTCCGATATCTTTAATCGATAAAAATTCTTCAATATCGCCATGGTCAATATCCAAGTATGCTGCAAAAGCACCTCTTCTTACACCGCCCTGTGAAACGACATCCATAGAAGTATCGAATAATTTCATAAACGAAACAGCTCCTGAAGATTTTCCGTTGTCGGTTACGGCAGTTCCTCTGTTACGAAGTTCACCGAAATAGCCCGAAGTTCCGCCACCGATTTTCGTCTGCATGATCACTTCACCCATTTTGTGGGTAATTCCTTCAATGCTGTCCGGAATATGAACGTTGAAACAAGAGATTGGAAGACCCCTCTGTGTTCCCATATTCGCCCAGACCGGAGAAGAAAAGCTGATCCATCCTTTCATGATCATCTCCTTGAAAGCAGGCTGAAGTTCAGGTTTGTATAATTTTTTTGCTGCTGCAGTCGTGATTCTGTCGATTGCACCGTCTACGGTTTCTCCTTTCAAAAGGTAACCTCTATTCAGCATTTGCTCAGATTCTTCGTTGAGCCACCAGATATCGCTTTTTTGTTCTTCCATTTTTTATATTGTAAACTGTACCAAGTACATTGTTATGTTATTAATTTTTTAGGAGCAGAAAGTTTTGTATTTCTTCTCACTTGTGTGCCTGCTTTCCGCTATATCTTTTTTGTGATTGCGAACAATATTATTTCATCAATTTTACTTTTCTGTCATCGCAATCACAAAAAAGGATGCCGCTGCAATCAGGGCTAAGATGACGGTAGTTTTCTTCACAACTGGTTGTCTTAATTATCTTAATGTTTCTCAATTCAATCTTAATGTTTCAAATCTTAACCATTAAGGTTGATTTAAGTGTTAAAAATTAAGTTTTGAGAGTGGCGATTCGGAATGATATCTCTACTACTAACTGTTTTGCCGCTCGCTTCGCTCGCGCCCCGACGTGAGTGGAGCTCTTTTTATTATTGTGATTCATCAATAGTTCTACAGATTGCTTTACTTTGTTCGCAATGACAAAAAAGCGGGAACGGGAGGCGGAAAAGGCGCCCAAATAATATTTTTCAGTTAAAGTTTAGAAAAGATCATTCGCCGTAATACTCTTATCGTGCTTCGTATAATCCACCGGTCTTTTTGCAAAGAAATCATCCATAGAATTGGCGAAAACTTCTTCTTCAAACCATTTCATCGGGCTGTATTGCTCGGCAGTGGTATTGTATCGTTTTTCCATGTTGATTTTGATTAAACTTTCGTCAACACGGTATTTCATAAAGTTGATGAGGTCTTCTTTAGAGAACTTATCCAGTTCGCCCATTTCAAAGATCCAATCCAGAATTTCACCTTCCAGTTCGATAGATTGGTCGACTAAAGTGTAAATATCTTCAATATCAGAATCAGTCAAAAGATCCGGCTGCTCTTCACGGATTTTATTGATCAGATAAATTCCGCCATTGGCGTGAATCTGCTCATCAATAGACGTCCATGCAATAATATTAGAAACATTTTTCAGGAAACCTTTGAATCTAGTGAACGATAATATAATGGCAAACTGTGAAAACAAAGACACATTTTCGATCAGAATACTGAATAACAGCAGAGAGGAAACATACTCTTTCGGTGTTGCAGAATTGGCGTGTTTCAATACATTTGATAAAAACTGAATTCTTTTTTTCAGGGCAGGAACTTCCACTACATGCAGGAATTCTTCATTGTATCCCAAAACTTCAAGCAAACGCGAATATGCCTCCGAATGACGGAATTCACATTCGGCAAAGGTTGCACCCAATCCGTTAAGCTCAGGCTTTGGTAAATGGTTGTAGAGATTTCCCCAAAAAGACTTTACAGAAACTTCGATCTGGGCAATCGCCAAAAGTGCATTTTTTACCGCATTTTTTTCGTGCGGTTCCAACTGTGACTGAAAATCCTGAACATCTGCGGTAAAATCAACTTCTGAGTGTACCCAGAATGATTTATTGATGGCTTCTGTAAACTGAAGAACTTCAGGATACTCAAATGGTTTGTAGCTTACTCTTTTATCAAAAATTCCCATGTTTAGTTGTAATGTCTTAAAAAAATTAAAAAATAGATCACTGTAAATGTTCTTGAAGCTTTGTAACTTTCTGATTCGTCGTAAGTTGTTTGAAAAACTGATCAACGGAAATTGTTATTCTTCTCTTCTGTCGTACAAGCACAAAGTTAGACAACGCAGACCTATTTTAAAAGGGGTAATGGTTAAATGATTGACTTTTAGCCTTAAAAGTTTTCCACATTTACATGAAACTCGCTCTGATAATGCTTTACAGATAGTAAAATGATAAAAATAACAGCTCAGTAAGGATTATAGTTAAACACTTTTTTTTAATTATTTGATTTTTAATTATTTAAACATTAAACAGTTGATTTTTTAAAGATTTTTTTAATCCTGTAACAAAACGGAGAGATCTGCTACTTATTGAGAACAAAAACAGCAACCACTTAATGTTAGTAATTCAGGATCTACATAAATCATACGACACAGGTAAAAGTAAACTGCACGTTCTTAAGGGTATTAATCTCAATATTTCCGAGGGTGAATTTGTCTCTATTATGGGAAGTTCAGGCTCCGGAAAATCTACCTTGCTGAATATAATCGGGATATTGGATGAAAAAGACAGTGGTGTTTATGATCTCGACGGAATTCCTATTGAACATCTTAATGAGGTAAAAGCCGCAGAATACCGTTCAAAATTCCTGGGATTCGTCTTCCAATCGTTTAATCTGATAGGATACAAAACAGCTTTGGATAATGTTGCGCTTCCTTTATATTATCAAAACATTCCGAGAAAAGAGCGTAATCAAAAAGCAATGGAGTATTTGGAGAAAGTAGGTTTGGCACAATGGGCAACCCATCTTCCGAATGAGCTTTCAGGTGGACAAAAACAAAGAGTTGCTATTGCGAGAGCCCTCATTACCAATCCTAAAGTTGTTTTAGCAGATGAGCCTACCGGTGCACTGGATTCTAAAACCACTCACGATATTATGAAACTGCTTCAGGATATCAACAACGAAGGAAAAACCATTATCGTTGTAACCCACGAGCCGGACGTTGCAGCGCAAACTAAAAGAAATGTAATTCTCCGCGATGGAATTATTGAGAGCGATGAGTTTATCAACCAGATTGTCTTATAGCTGTAAGATAGATGCTAGAAGCTGGAAGTTTTAAGAGTGCTTAATAAAGTTTTGCTTTTATTAAGATATATTTAATTAAAAAAAATCAGCGGTAAGATTGGAAACTTCCATCATCCAGCTTCCCGCTTCAAACCAAAAAAACTATGTTTGACCTCGATCGTTGGCAGGAAATATTCAGCTCTATTCGCAGTAATGTATTGCGGACGGTACTTTCGGGCTTTACGGTAGCTTTGGGTCTGTTTATTTTTATTGTTCTTTTCGGAATCGGGACCGGATTGAAAAATGCTTTTACCCAGGGTTTTGCAAGAGACGCCCAAAATCTTATTTCGGTTTTCACTGGAAATACAACAGTAGCTTATAAAGGTTTGCAGTCAAACAGAACTGTTACGATGAATAATGACGATTATGACTTCCTGATTGACAGCGATAAAGAAAAAGTAGGTTATTCTACACCGAGATACACTGCCAATTTAATGGTGAAATACGGTAAAGAAAGCGGGAATTACCAGATCAACGGTGCTGATCCCGAAGAAAAATTTATCGAAAACAGAAAAATGCTCGAAGGACGTTACCTCACACCCGGAGATTTGCAGAGAAAGCAAAATGTTGCGGTTGTAGGAAGAATGGTGCAGCGAGATTTAATAAAAAATGGAAGTCCCGTCGGAAAAGATCTGGATATCAACGGAACGATGTTTAAAGTTGTCGGAGTTTTTTCAGATGACGGTGGCGATTGGGACGAAAGACATATCACGGTTCCGATTACAACTCTGCAGCAAATGAAAAAGGGTTCTGATACGGTGAGTGGTATTTACATTGCTTATAACGAAAATATGACGCCCGAACAAGCCATCAAATATGGAGATGAGCTGAAAAGCAGATTAAAATCCAGAAAAAATGTATCTCCAGATGATGAAAATGCGGTCCGTGTCTGGAATAACGCTCAAAATATGAATGAAACATTTATGTTTATGGCCGTTTTGACAGGAATTGTAACTTTTATCGGTTTAGGAACTTTACTCGCAGGAATTATTGGTATCAGCAATATTATGGTGTATATCGTAAAAGAGCGAACCAAAGAGATCGGTGTACGAAAAGCGATTGGTGCAAAACCCCGAAGCATTGTCGCACTGATTGTTCAGGAAAGTGTGGTAATTACCGTAGTTTCGGGATTTGTGGGTGTCGGTCTGGGAGTTTTAACACTTCATTTAATAGGAGACAGTCTTGAAGATTATTTTATTATGAGCCCGAGCGTAGGATGGGGAACTGTTTTTGCGGCATTCGTGGCGCTCGTTTTTTCCGGGCTGATTGCCGGATTTGTTCCTGCCTACAGAGCCTCAAGAATAAAACCGATCGAAGCTTTAAGAACAGAATAATTTAATTTAAAAATTTGTTAATAAGATCATTTGAAAATGAAATTCAACTTACACCCCTTAATTAATATCTTATAATTCATAAAAGTGAACATTATATTTAAAAAAGATACCTGGCAGGAAATTTATTATTCATTACGGAATAATAAGCTCCGCACATTTCTTACCATGATCGGTGTTGGCTGGGGTATGTTTCTGTATGTCGTTTTGCTGGGTTCTGCAAAAGGAATGGAAAACGGCTTTGATAAATTATTTTCAGGTTTTGCAACCAATTCGATTTTCCTTTGGGCACAAAATACCTCAATTCCTTATGAAGGTTTTCCCAAAGGAAGAGATGTCAATCTAAAACTCTCTGATGTAGACCTTTTAAAAAGAAAAATATCAGACATCGATTATATCTCACCGCAAAATTCACGAGGAAGCTTTACGGGAACGCCCGGAGAATCAATGTCAAGAAATGGAAAAAATGCTATCTATTCTTTAACGGGAGATTATCCGATAGGAAATAAAATTTCAGAAAAAAAACTGATCTTCGGACGATATATCAATGATGCAGATGTTTCCGGCAATAAAAATGTGGTGGTGATTGGTGAAGAGGTGTACAACAACTTTTTCAATTCAAAAAAGAAAGAAAATCCACTAGGAAAATCTATTAATGTGAAAGGGCTTTTCTTTAATGTAATAGGAGTTTTCAGGGTAAGAAAAGGCGGCGGTTTTGAAAATGACCGTACTGTTTTTATCCCGCTTTCTACTTACACAAAAATGTACAATGCAGGCGACCAGATCGATATGTTTGCTATCGTAAGCAAGCCTAATGTTGACGTAAATAGTGTTGAAAAAAGAGTAAAAACCGAGTTAAAAGCAAAAAACCAGGTCTCTCCTGAAGACACTAATGCTTTCGGAAGTTTTAATTTAGGAAAAGAGTTTAAAAAGCTCACAGGATTTTTGACCGGAATGCAGCTTCTTACGATTATTGTTGGTACTTTGACGATTTTGGCAGGAGTCATTGCGATTTCAAATATTCTACTGATTACCGTAAAAGAAAGAACCAAAGAAATAGGTATTCGCAGGGCTTTAGGTGCAAAACCTTCTGAAGTTAGAAATCAGATTTTGCTTGAAAGTGTGGTCATCACTCTCAGCTCGGGATTGCTCGGCTTTATTCTCGGTATTTTGGTGCTAATGATATTCAATATGCTGACTCAAAATCAGGATGAGTTCCCTTTCTATAATCCGACCGTCAACTACGGAAATGTTTTTGCCGCCATGTCGGTGATGGTGATTTTAGGTTTAATTATCGGGATGATTCCTGCGCAAAGAGCGGTGAAAATACGACCGATTGAAGCATTAAGAAGTGAATAACATTTGGAATACAGATTTAGAGATTAGTTTTTAATCTTAAACTAAATTAAATATTAAATAAAAAAAATAAACTATTATATGAAAAAGAAGTTCACCTGGAAAAAAGCCATTTATATCGTATTGGGACTCTTATTTGCGCTTGCATTATTTTCGGGAATCAGTTATTTGGTTACATCAAATTCTAAAGAAAGTGAAGCTTTTCTTACCAGAAAACCAACCGTTCAGAATATGGACGATAAAGTGATGGCTACGGGGAAAATTATTCCTAAAGAGGAAATTGAAATAAAACCAAATATCGCAGGAATTATCGATAAAATTTTAGTTGATGAAGGAGACAGGGTAGAAGCCGGACAGCTGATTGCGACAGTGAAAATTATTCCCAATATCGCTGAAGTAAACAATGCTCAGCAGGAAGTTCTTAATTCCCAGCTTCAGATCAGCAATGCCAGAATGAATGTTGATAACATGCAAAAGCAATTTGCGATGCAGCAGAAATTATATACTCAAGGTGTAATTTCAAAGCAGGAATATCTGAATTCTCAACAACAGTTATTTTCTACACAGCAAGGCCTGAAAAATGCCAATCAGCAGCTTCAGACCGCTCAGAAGAGATTACAGATTGTTAAAACCGGTGCTACTCCGGAACTACAGGGCTTGGCAACAACTCAGATTCGATCAAAAGCTGCAGGAACAGTACTTGAGGTTCCCGTGAAAGTAGGAAGTCAGGTAATTGAAGCCAATTCTTTTAATGCCGGAACGACCATCTGTTCTATTGCCAATTTAAATTCCTTAATTTTTCAAGGTGAAATTGATGAAGCGCAGGCTGGAAAGTTAAAACAAGGAATGGATATGAATATCGTAATTGGTGCTTTGCAAAATAAAACTTTCCCGGGAAGACTTACGATGATTGCACCAAAAGGGAAAGATACCAACGGAACCATTAAATTTCCTGTAGAAGCAGATGTCAATAATCCGAATAATGAATATATAAGAGCAGGATTTTCGGCAAACGGTGAAATTGTTTTAAGTTCACAGAAAAATGCCCTTCTGATCGACGAATCTTTGGTACAGTACGAAAAAAGCAACGGGAAAGACAAATCTTTTGTTGAAGTGAAGCAACCTGACGGAAAATTTAAAAAAGTATTTGTAAAACTAGGTGCAAGTGATGGAATAAAGGTGCAGATATTGTCCGGGATAAACAAAAATGCTGAGATCAAAGTCTGGAATCCATCAGACAAAGACAAAGAAGAGCTGAAAGAAAAATCTAAAAAATAATTTTCTTTTCACATAAAACAAAAAAGTCCCGAATTGCCGGGACTTTTTATATTTAAAACGAAGCTTTAATTAACTCAAAAACTTAATTTCCTTATCTTTAAATTTATTTTTTACTACCAGCTTGTTCATGGTTGACAGCATTTCCCTACGAAGTCTGGCCAGTCTTCTAACATTTTTATCTTCACTGTAATCAAAAATATTATCTTTGAAACTGAAGGTATCACCATCTTTAAAATCAATATTGTTTCTCTGTAATTCTCCCTGCAGCATAAGATTGGTCATGCTTGTAAGGATTAAATATTCAGATTCACCAAGAGATTTCAAAGATTTGAGCAGTTGTTTCTTGTATTTTTTCTTTCCCATAATTTCAAACGATTTTTTTTCTTTTAAAAGATAATGCAAATATATCTTTTTCACTAAAATTTCACCAATCTAAAGTTATAATCTTAAATTAAAATTTCTTTATTAGAATTTATTATCGTAATATTGCGATGTTAAAATACAATATGGGACTTACAAAAACCGAAATTTTTACCGACAAGCAAAACAGATTGGCAATAGTTTTCAAAGTTTTGGGACATCCTGCAAGAATCGCAATTCTGCAGCATATCATTAATCAAAAAGCATGCATCTGTAATGATCTTGTGGAAGAACTGGGTTTGGCACAGGCAACAATTTCCCAGCATTTAAAAGAACTGAAAAATATTGGAATCATCAAAGGTTCAATCGAAGGAAAATCAGTTTGCTACTGTATTGATGATAAAGTTTGGGGTACAATTCAGGATGAATTGATTTTGTTTTTTACTCATAATGCACCATCAAACTCCTGTTGCTAGAAGTTTTTTTTAATCACATCATCGTTATATAGCAATATTACAATTAATTAAAGACAATAAAATTCATACAATATGAAATTATCAGCCATCAAAGACATTCTGCCGACATTAGAAAATGTAGAATTTCAATTAGAAAATGGAATAATGGTTCCGGAGCATTTTCACGTGACAGAAGTAGGACAGATCACAAAAAACTTCATCGATTGTGGCGGTGTGATTCGCTTAGAAAAAGTGGTCAGCTTCCAATTATGGAATGCAGACGATTTTCAGCATCGTCTTAAACCGCAGAAGTTATTAAACATTATCCAACTTTCAGAAGAAAAATTAGAGATCGAAGATTCTGAAATTGAAGTAGAATATCAAAGCAGTACAATCGGAAAATACGATTTAGAGTTTAACGGAAAAAACTTTGTTTTAATTAACAAAACTACGGCTTGTCTGGCTCAAGATGCCTGCGGAATTCCACAGGAGAAACAAAAATTAAATCTCAGCAATATCAGGAGTCAGAATGCTGAATGTACCCCAAATTCAGGATGTTGCTCATGAAATCAGAAAAATTTCTTAAATATAAAAAACAGATCATCATCATATCTTCGGTAATTGTTCTTCAGCTTATTTTTGGTTTTGATCCTAAATTCTGCATCATTAATGTCATTTGGTTATTTGTTTAAGATGAAAAAGAAAATATTGGTACTTTGTACAGGAAACAGCTGTCGTAGCCAGATTGCTCATGGTTTTCTTAAAACTTTCGCAGAAAGCAAAGCAGAAGTCTACAGTGCCGGAATCGAGACTCACGGGGTCAATCCCAAAGCAATTGCAACAATGAAGGAAGCGGGAATTGATATTTCTGATCATACTTCAAATGCGATTGATGAATATAAAAATATAGATTTCGATTTTGTAATCACAGTATGTGATAATGCTAAAGAAAGCTGTCCGTATTTTCCTACCACTGCAAAAATGTTTCATTATAATTTTTCTGATCCTGCTAAAGCTTCAGGAACAACAGATGAAATAAAGGAACAATTCAGCATAGTAAGGGAAGAAATCAAAAAGTATTGTAAAGAATTTATTGATCAGAATTTATGATCAAAAGATTTAAACTAAAATACTTTCGAAATAAAAATCCTCAGAATGAATACGGTAATCTGTATGAAATTCCGTATTTTTGGGATTCAAAATTTAAAAATTTAAAAATAAATGGACATTATTTTTGACCTTATCGAAAAAGAGAGAGAAAGACAATCCCACGGATTAGAGCTTATTGCTTCAGAAAACTTTGTTTCTGAAAATGTAATGAAAGCGATGGGAAGTGTGCTGACCAACAAATATGCAGAAGGGTATCCGGGAAAGAGATATTATGGAGGTTGTGAAGTTGTAGATGAGGTTGAAACGTTGGCGATTGACAGAGCAAAGCAGCTTTTCGGAGTTGATTATGTAAATGTTCAGCCGCATTCCGGTTCTCAGGCAAATGCTGCAATTTATCTAGCAGTTTTGAAGCCGGGAGATAAAATCATGGGGATGGATCTTTCTATGGGAGGCCACCTTACCCACGGTTCTGCGGTGAATTTTTCAGGAATTCAGTACGATGTAGTTTCTTATGGCGTTCAGCAGGAAACAGGTCTGATCGATTATGACCAAATGAGGGAAGTGGCATTACGAGAAAAACCAAAAATGTTAATTGCAGGTTTCTCAGCGTATTCAAGAGATTTGGATTATGCAAAATTCAGAGAGGTTGCAGACGAAATAGGAGCAACACTTTGGGCAGATATTGCACACCCTGCAGGATTGGTTGCAAAAGGTTTATTACATAATCCATTCGAGCATTGCCATGTTGTAACAACAACTACTCATAAGACGCTAAGAGGTCCAAGAGGCGGAATGATCATGATGGGTAAAGATTTTGAAAACACATACGGTCACAAAACTCCGAAAGGAGAAATCAAACAGATGAGCCAGGTTCTAGACAGTGCTGTTTTCCCGGGAATCCAGGGTGGCCCTTTGGAGCATGTGATTGCTGGTAAAGCGGTTGCATTTGCTGAAGCGATTGATGACCAGTTCCTGACATATGCAAAACAGGTACAGGCCAATGCTCAAGCGTTATCAAAAGCAATGGTAGGGCTAGGTTTTGATATTGTAAGTGGCGGAACAGATAATCATCTGATGTTGGTAGACCTTAGAAATAAAGGCGTAAACGGAAAAGAAACCGAGAAAGCTTTGGTAAAAGCAGATATCACTTGCAATAAAAATATGGTTCCGTTTGATGATAAGTCTCCGTTCACCACTTCCGGGATCAGACTGGGAACTGCGGCGATTACAACAAGAGGTCTGAAAGAAAACGATATGAATACGATTGCGGAATTAATTTCCGAAGTGGTAGACAATATTAAAAACGAAGAAACAATCTCTGAAGTCAGAAAAAAGGTAAACGAATTAATGGAAGGAAAAGCCTTGTTCAATTATTAATATTTACCATACATATTAAAAGGCGCAAATTTTTTGCGCCTTTTTTGATTTAAGATTTTAAGAAACTGAAATGGAAAACGAAAAGAAACTTTTCACTTTTACCGAAATTAAACAAAAATTGGTCAATTACTGCGTATATCAGGATCGCTGTCATGCCGAGGTGGAGCAGAAGATGCGGGAATTTGTATTGATTCCTGAAGCGAAAGAGGAAATTCTTTTATATTTAATGAAAGAAAATTATCTGAATGAAGAAAGATTCACCAGAAGCTATATTCGCGGAAAATTTAATATTAAACATTGGGGAAAAACAAAAATTAAGATTCATTTAAAGCAAAAAGGCATCACGGAAAAGTTAATAACTAAGTGTTTTGACGAAATTGATGATGAGGATTACCTAAACATAATTAAAAAAATATACGAAAATTACTCCTCAAAATTAAATGGATTATCATTATATCAGAAAAAATCAAAGACCATTAAATATCTCCTAAGCCGTGGTTTTGAGTACGATATGATCCTGCAAGTAACTGATAATTAACATATATGTAATTTTAAGTTTGTTATTTTCTTTTCTAAATGACTAGTTTTGTCTGACGAAAAAAAAATAATTATATGAATTTAAAACTACAAAAATTATCGAAGATGTCTGCGGCATTTTTGATGACTTTATTCTCAGTCTGGAGTTGGGGACAAACTGCTTATTTAATGTCTTCAGGGGATAAAACGTGGGACTTGTCTGGAACTTGGACAGTAAGTGGAAATACTTATACCGGAACAGACGCAAATAACTGGCAAAGTGTTGGAATTAGTGGTACTGGTAACGAGGTGACATCAGGAACAAGAACTACAAAATCGTCTGCGACAATCACTACGACAACATCTGGAGGTCTTCAGAAACCTTCAGGTACAATACAGTTCCTCTCTACTGGGTCAAGTGCCACTCCAGAAGCTGTGGCAATAGATTTATTATTAAATTTTACAGGTAGAAAAGCAGAGACTTTAAGTTTCGATTGGGCAGCAATAGATAATAGTAATGGAACACGTCCTACTTCCCTTAGAGTTTTTTGGAGTACTAATGGTACTACATTTACTGAATTATCTGCGGCTCAGTTATTAGATAAGGTAAGTAACAACACAGGTTCTATAACATCTATTGCACTTCCACCGGAATTTAATAATACTTCTACGGCTAGAATACGTTTTTATAACCATGCAGGTACTACTGCTACGGGTTCAGGAAATAGAGATAAATTTCAAATTGATAATATTTCTGTTACAAGTTCCATTTTACCTCCAACATGGGATGGATCTCAATGGGTAGGCGGAACACCAACGGCAAGCACAGATGCTGTAATTGCCGGTAACTACAATGGAGCAGGATTTACAGCTCAATCTGTTACGGTAAATTCTACTTTCACTTTAACCATTAATTCCGGGCAAACCGTTACTACCGGTAATCTTACCAACAACGGTGCGGTTATCGTAAATGACGGTGGAAATTTAATCCAGACTGCAACAGGAACTTATTCGGGTGCAGGAACTTTCACAGTGAACAAAAGCGGAGCAAGTGCGCCAAGTAAATATGCATTCTGGTCTTCTCCTGTGGCATCTCAGAATTTAACATCGATTTATGGTGTAGGAAATACGCCTTCATTTATAACAGAATACGACACAACCACAGATTATTTTGTGAATGCTGCTTCTACAACATCAGTTGTTGGTAAAGGATACTCTATCAAAACTCCTGCGGTTGCTAATGTATCATTTGCAGGAACACCAAACAATGGTACACAGACTTATACTTTAGCTACAACAGGGAGCGGACATAATTTGGTTGGGAATCCTTATCCTTCTAATTTAAATCTGGATGCTTTCTATACTGCAAATACAGGAAGAATTACAAATACATTCTATTTCTGGGATAATACAAGCAATTCTGTTACTACTCAGGGCGGAACTACTTCTGTAAATATCGGCTATGCAACCTATAATGCTTTAACTCAGGCATGGGCTCCTGCACCAAATGTTGTCCCTGTTCCTACAGGAAACGTTGCGAACATAGGACAAGGATTCTTTGTTCAGACAGTGACTACACCTACAGACACTTCTTTAGGCTTTAACAATGATATGAGAGTGGCAACTACAGGAACATTCTTTAATAAAAACAATTCATCTACAGAGGGTAAGTTTTGGTTGAGAATCAATTCTTCATACAATACAAACAATACATTTGTTGTTGCTTACTTATCTCCGGCTTCTGATGCCTATGATAATTATGACTCCAAAGCAATTGCAACAGGATCTGATGCGTTCTATACCATGGCAGATGCGCAGAAATTACTGATCCAGGGTAAATCAGCTTTTGATACGGATGATGTAGTACCTGTGGGAGCTAAGCATTTTCAGACTGGTAATTTTGTAATTTCTTTAGTTCAGAAAGAAGGGGTTTTTAATAATGGACAGGCTGTTTATCTTCACGATAAGGTTGCCGGAACTTATACCAATCTTCAAAATGGAACGTATAGCTTTAGTGCAAATTCCGGTGAGATTACCAACAGATTCGAGATCGTTTATAAATTAGATGTTCTAGCAACATCAGAGGTTGAAAAAAATGCTTTTGAGGTATACAAAGATGGTGAAGATTTTGTGGTAAGAAATGATAAGAATATAGAAACAGTAATGGTATTTGATGCTGCAGGGAGAAAAATTACACAGATCAATGCCGCCAATTCAAAACTGGTACGTGTAAAACTGGATGCTAAAGGAATGTATATTTTGAAGGCAGTTTCTCAAGGTAAAGAATATTCTAAAAAATTAATTAAATAATCAAATGATGAAAAGAATAATAATAATTTGTACCATTATCATTTCAGGTTTTGCTAGTGCGCAGCAGCAAACCTCTGATAATAATTCATATGTATATGAGACAGAAGAGTTGCCTGAAGGAGATGTTTTTCCTGGTAATCCTGCAGATCCGGCTCCGGTTGATCAGTATATCCCAGTTCTCTTTCTTGTAGCTGCAGCAATGATATTTACTTATGCACAAAAGAAAAAGATTGCCAAATAATAAATCTTATATCTCTATAATCCCTCTGAATAATTAATTTCGAGGGATTTTTATTAATTATTCACCAGCATTTATATAATAACAGTGAAATAAATAAGAATGTATTGTTAATGTTTTATTGGTAAGAATATTCTATAAATTACAAATTATGATTATAAATTTATACCTTTGTATTTAATTTTGATTTATGATAGTTAATTTTTCATCTCATACATTACAAGAATGTTAAAATTGATGAAGAAACTCTTTCAGAGCCATTATATGTAATAAGTCATTTTTTAATCAGAATAATATGATTATATTTGCCAAAATAATAAAACACCAAAATGTTGAAAAAGCTTAACGACGCTTTTACTGCTTTGTACAATGGGGATAATATTGTGAAACTCACAGAGCTAAGGTATATGCCTAGGTGGACGGTCATACTTATTGATCTCTTTATTGTTTTAGTATCTATATTCCTCTCATACTTTTTTTTAGATAGGCTTCACGTTAAAATCAACTTTCCAAATTATATATTTGAGCAAAGACTTTTGCTGATTTTTGTAAATATAACATTTATGTTTGTCTTTAAAACCTATGCAGGTATTATCAGACATTCCACTTTTTTTGATTTTTTCAAAATAATATTATCTTCCGGTAGTACATTAATAACTATTTTATTTCTAAATTATTGTACAGAATTCTGGATGGGCGAATCTTTGTATCTGTATCCTAATCTTTTTTTATATTTTTTGATCTCTGTATCGATGATGTTCTTTTTCAGAATGATCACCAAACAGTTTTTTAATATTTTAATTGATTTTAAAGGCTCATCATCTAAAATTAGAATTGCAGTAGTTGGGGTAGGAGATGCATCAGTATCTTTAGCAAGAGCTATTTTACATAATCCTAATTATCCTTACCGTTTGGAGGGTTTTCTTACTAAAAGATCAGATTCTCATAAGGCTGTATTATTGGGACAAAAAATATATAACAGCGACCGTTTTTTCAGGAATAGAGATTTAATAAAACAATTTGATGCCGTTTTAATTATCAAAGAGATCATGACCAAACATGAGCTTGAAGAATGGATGACCTTGGCGCTAGATCATGGCTTAAAAGTCTTGAAGGCACCTACAGTAAGCAAAATGAGAGATTCAGATTTAGTAGGCGGTATCCGTCAGCTTCAGATTGAAGATTTACTAAACCGAAGACCCATTAAAATTGAAAATGGAGATGTCATCAAAAGACATGCTGAAAAGAATGTGTTGGTGACAGGTGGAGCGGGATCTATTGGCAGCGAAATTGTAAGACAGGTTGCGCAGTTCAGACCTTCTTTAATTGTAGTTCTGGATCAGGCAGAATCTCCGTTATACGAATTAGAATTAGAATTATTAGAAAAATTCCCGAGTCAGAATTTTAAATTTGTCCTGGCAGATATTTCCAATAGTTACCGTCTGGAAACATTGTTTGAAACCTACCAGTTTTCAATGGTTTACCATGCAGCAGCATATAAACATGTTCCTCTGATTGAAGAAAACCCGCACGAAGCGATCTTCGTTAATGTATTAGGAACAAAAAATGTGGCTTTGCTTTCAAAAAAATACAAAGTCAACCGTTTTGTAATGGTTTCTACCGATAAGGCAGTTAATCCCACCAATGTAATGGGGGCATCCAAAAGAACGGCAGAATTATTTGTGCAGTCTTTACAAAACTCAGAAGGTAATTCTACAAAATTCATCACTACCCGTTTTGGTAATGTATTGGGTTCAAATGGTTCTGTGATCCCACACTTTAAAAAGCAGATCGAAAAAGGGGGTCCTGTGACAATCACCCATCCCGATATTATCAGATATTTCATGACTATTCCTGAAGCTTGCGAATTGGTTTTACAAGCAGGAACTATGGGAAATGGAGGAGAAATTTACGTATTCGATATGGGTGAGCCGGTTAAGATACTAGATTTAGCCAAAAGAATGATAAAGCTATCGGGTTTCACCCCGGATGAAGAGATAAAAATTAAATTCATCGGGCTCAGACCGGGTGAGAAATTGTTTGAAGAGCTGTTAAGCAATGATGCTACCACAATTCCTACTCATCACGAAAAAATCATGATTTCTAAAGATCCAACTGTCAGATTTGATGATATTGAAATTTTATTCAAACAAATTATTAAATCTGCTGTAAAAAGAGATAAAGTACAGGTAGTGACTTTATTGAAAAAAATTGTCCCGGAGTTTATCAGTAACAATTCTGAATACGAAATTCTCGATCAAAAAAAATTAGAGAATACAGAAGATCTTGCTTTTGAGAACATAGAATAATGTGGATTCTTCTGATGAACGGATCTAAACAAAACCAACATAAAAAAACATATTTTGTTTAAAGAATAATAACCCTACTTTTGTGAAAAATATATTTAGAATGAATATTAAAAAATATTGCATATACGGAGCTTTAAGTTTAACAGTATTTTCTTGTACACCAAGGCAGGAAATTAATTATATGAAAGATATCGAGAGTATTGCTCTTGATAATTCGATTAAAAACAGCAGAAGTAATTTACAGCCGGGTGACCAACTGATCATCATGGTTTCAGCTAAAGATCTTGATGTAGTAAAGCCATTTAATCAAAATTATTCGTCAACATCTACAGTAACACAGTACTCCACACCAAATGGTAATTCCCAGCTTCAGCCAGCTCCTGATTCCGGACCTATGTATACAATAGATACGGATGGGAATATTGATTTTCCACAGATTGGCCAGGTAAATACCAAAGATGAAAATATTGAAACATTAAAAGAAAAGCTGGCAGGTTTAATTTCTACATATGTGAAAAGCCCCGTAGTTAATATCAAGTTGATTAACTTTAAAGTTTCAGTTCTGGGAGAGGTTGCAAAACCTGGAACCTATGTAATACCTGACGGAAATATTACTCTTTTACAGACTCTGGGTTTGGCGGGAGATTTAACACCTTATGGTGTTAGAAACAATATTTTGATTGTAAGAAATGTAGACGGGAAATTTACACAGCAGAGGATTGATATCACCAGTGCACAATTTATCAATTCTCCTTATTACTATATGAAGCAGAACGATATGATATATGTACAGCCCAATACAGTGAGAGAAAAGTCAGCAAGAGTTGACCCAAATACCGGCTTATATATTTCTGTAGCTTCAGTAATAGCTTCTCTAGTTATTGGAGTTTTAGCGCTTACAAAAAATTAATAATACGAATAATCATTCTTTATAGTGGATTATAATCAAACACAAGAAGAAACTCAGGAAGAGTCACTCAATATTAGAGAAATAATTAAACCATATATTTTTAAATGGTATTGGTTTATTCTAGGAGCAATGATGGCTATACTGGCTGCATGGTTTTTTTTAAGATATACCATCCCGGTATATAATATAGAATCTACTTTGCTTATTAAAGAAGTAAAAAAATCATCATCCGGACAGCCCGACATGTCTGTGATCTCTGAGATTGGCGGTGTAGGAGGAATGGGAACAAACTCTGTAGATAACGAAATTGAGATTTTTAAATCTAAAAAACTCATGGTCTCTGTTGTGAAAGAGTTGGGTCTAGAGACAGGTATCTTTTCAAAAGGTAAGCTGAAAGATACGGAATTGTATAAGGATACCGCACCATTTATTGTAAGGGTTATTAGTGAAAAGCATAAAGGCATTTATCCTACACAGCAAGTTTTTGCTACGGTACAGGGAGATAAAATCATTCTAGAATCAGAAAGCTTTAAAGCGCCTATAGAAGCTTTTTTCAATAAAGCGTGCTCAATGCCCTTTGGTGTTGTAATGTTTCAGAAAGATTCTAAGTCTATCGCCAATTCAGGGAAAGCGCTGCATTACCGACTTGAGTTTATGTCCTCTATGAACAGAGCTAGATTGTTACTATCTGACTTAAAAGTAAGTTTAGTAGAAAAAAATGCTACTGTAATAAAACTAAGCCTCAATCATCCTTCTTCTGAAAAAGCAGAAGATATTTTAGACAGGCTGGCTACCAATTATAATCGTGAAGCTATTTTAGATAAAAATTCGGAGGCACAAAAAACAGCCGCATTTATCGACGAAAGAATAACTTTGATTAGTAAGGAGCTAGGTCAGGTAGAGTCTCAGAAAGAAAATTTTAAAGTTCAGAATAATATCGCAGATATTCAATCTGAAGCCGAATTATCATTAGAGACAGCTGCCACCACTCGTCAGCAGCAAATAGCTAATGAATCTCAGCTTGAATTGGTTAACAGTTTGATAGGAAATTTAAACAGACATAGCAATTATGAAGTTTTACCATTAAATGTAGGTCTTACAGATGCAGATTCTAACACAAATATTGGAATGTACAACCAATTGGTAACAGAAAGAGCAAGACTGTTAGAAAATTCTACAAGCGCCAATATGATGGTACAGGATGTTACAAAGCAGATTAACAGTATCAGAAGTTCTGTGTTACAAAGTTTGCAAAAAAGCAGATCAGCACTTCAGATTGCAAAAAATAATATTCAGTCTGAACAAAATAGATTAGCAGGAAGGATTTCTAAGATTCCCGTTCAGGAAAAACTTTTCAGAAGTATAGAAAGACAACAGAATATCAAAGAACAATTATATCTTTTACTATTACAAAAGAGAGAAGAAGCTGCAATTTCTTTGGCAATTGCTGCACCAAAAGCTAGAGTAGTTGATGATGCATTAACTACAAGTGTTGTTTCACCGAAGACACAGATTACTTACTTAGGAGCAATAGTCGCCGGTTTACTTTTACCTTTTATTATTATATATCTGCTGGAATTATTTAATAATAAAATTAAATCTAAACAAGATTTAGAAAAACTGGCAGTAGGAGCAACTGTAATTGGAGAGTTACCATCATTAGAAAAAGGCGATCCGGAAATCGTTCAGCTAAATGATTTATCACCTTTGGCAGAAGCATTCAGAATCTTAATCACAAATATCAATTTTATGTTGCCTAAAAACAAAAAAGGGAATGTGATATTTGTGACCTCAACTGTAAAAGGTGAAGGAAAAACTTTTACCTCTGTTAATTTAGCACTTACTTTGGCTACCCCTCGTAAAAGAGTGGTAATCATAGGTTCAGATATTCGTAATCCTCAATTACAAAGATACAACGAGAGCAGAAGAGGCTTGGTAGGCTTATCAGAATTTATGTATGATGACCAAATGACAATAACTGAGATTATTCATCAGACTACCTTCAACCCATATTGTGATGTTATTTATTCTGGTGCAATTACTCCTAACCCGACAGAATTATTATCAAATGGGAGATACCAAGAACTGATTGATGGATTAAAACAGACCTACGATTATATAATCTTAGATACGGCACCGTTGATGCTGGTAACAGATTCATTCTTAATTTCGGACGTTGCAGATGCTACAGTATACGTTACAAGATCAGGATATACCGAAAAAGAATTGATTGGTTTTATCAATAAGCAGATTAAAGACAAGAAAATCAAAAATGTAGGTTTGGTCCTTAATGATGTTAGCAAAATGAATAGTGGTTATGGTTACGGATACAAATATGGCTATGGCTATGGTACTGATCAGAAGAAATCTTTCCTGGAAAAGATTTTTAAAAAATAATTACGAATTTCAGCATTGAAATAGTTGTAAATATAGATGAATAAAAAACATAGAATTGCAGTTATTGGGTTAGGATATGTAGGGTTGCCCCTGGCTCGTCTTTTTGCAACAAAATATCCGGTTGTAGGTTTTGATATCAATGCAGAGCGTATCAAGCAGCTCAATCAGGGTTTTGATTCTACTCAGGAAATCTCTGAAGAGGTATTGCAGTCAGCTTTAATAAAAAGTAATCCTTTGATTGCTGATTTGGGTGTTGATGTAAGTGATTCAGATTCACATGTTCAAGTACAAGAAACTACAGGATTATATTGTTCATCAGATATCAATGATATTGCAGGTGCAAATATTTATATTGTTACAGTTCCTACACCTATAGATAAACATAACAGACCAGATTTAACTCCTTTGTATAAATCTAGCGAGACGATCGGTAATGTATTGAAGAAAAATGACATTGTTATTTACGAATCAACCGTTTATCCGGGAGTAACAGAAGAAGAATGTGTGCCCGTATTAGAGAAGGTCTCAGGTTTGAAATTTAATCAGGATTTTTTTGTTGGATATTCACCCGAAAGAATTAATCCAGGAGATAAGGAGCACACAGTTGATAAAATTTTAAAAGTTACATCGGGTTCTACTATAGAAATCGGAAAAGTTGTAGATAATTTATATAAATCTGTTATTACTGCAGGCACACATTTAGCGCCAACAATTAAAGTGGCAGAGGCATCGAAAGTAATTGAAAACTCACAACGTGATCTCAATATTGCTTTTATGAATGAGCTGGCAAAGATTTTTTCTTTAATGGATATTGACACCCACGATGTTTTGGAAGCTGCAGGTACTAAATGGAACTTTCTGAAGTTTAAACCTGGGTTGGTTGGCGGACATTGCATAGGTGTAGATCCGTTCTACTTAGCACAAAAAGCGCAGGAAATTGGATATTATTCAGAATTGATTTTAGCTGCCAGAAGACTCAATGACTCTATGGGAGCATTTGTAGCTTCTCAGGTTGTAAAATTAATGATCAAAAGCGATATAAAAATAAAGGGAGCAAAAGTTTTGAATTTAGGAATCACCTTCAAAGAAAACTGCCCCGATATTAGAAATTCTAAAGCTGTTGATGTAATTACTAGTTTACAGGATTATGGTGTTGATGTGGTTACTTGTGACCCTTGGGCTGATCCTAAAGAAGTTCTTGATGAATATAAAATTATTTCTCATCAAAATCTGGATGATCTTCAGATAAATAAAGGGCTTACAGAAAAATTTGATGCAATAGTCCTTACAGTGGCACATGAGGAATTTCTTGACCTTGATTTTAGTGCTTCTCTGAAAGAAAACTCTATCATTTATGATGTAAAAGGAGTGCTAAACAAAAATAAAGTAAATAAAAGACTATAATTAACTACTAGTGATAACAAAACACCTTATTATATTTGGTACCAGACCAGAAGCTATAAAAATGGCTCCTTTGGTAAAAGAATTTAAAAAATATCCCCAATTTGATGTAAAGGTTTGTGTAACTGCACAACATAGAGAAATGTTGGATCAAGTTTTAGATTTTTTTGAAATCATACCTGATTACGATCTGAATTTGATGAAACCAAATCAAAACTTATTTACACTCACTGCAAATATCATTACAGAACTGAAGACGGTTTTGGATGATTTTAGTCCAGATTTTGTCTATGTTCATGGTGATACCACTACAACAATGGCTGGTGGACTAGCTGCCTTTTACTCAGGAACTAAATTATGTCATGTTGAAGCGGGGCTGAGAACTCATGATAAAAGGTCTCCTTTTCCAGAGGAAATAAACCGTCAGGTTACAGGTCGATTGGCAGATTATCATTTTGCTCCAACTTTAGAATCAAAAAATAACTTGTTAAAAGAAAATATTGATGTAAGTACTATTTTAGTTACTGGAAACACTGTTATTGACGCATTGTTAGAAAGTACTGACAAAGTAGATAAATTGGATAATTCAGAGATTAAGCTACTCAACAATATAGTTGATCCAAATAAAAGATTAATTCTTGTTACAGGTCATCGAAGAGAAAATCACGGTCAGGGTTTTATTGATATTTGTAAAGGTCTGAAGGAGATTGCAACTACTAATCCTGACGTTCAGATTATTTATCCTGTACATCTAAATCCAAATGTGAAAGGACCTGTTTATGAAATTTTATCAAATATTGAAAATATAAAATTAATTGATCCATTAGCTTATCCGGCTTTTGTTTGGCTAATGAATAAAGCATATATTATTATTACAGATTCAGGTGGTGTACAAGAGGAGGCTCCAAGTTTAGGAAAACCGGTCCTGGTGATGCGTGATACTACAGAACGTCCAGAAGCTGTTGATGCCGGAACAGTCATTTTAGTGGGTACAGATAAAAATAAAATTGTTTCTGAAACTCAAAGTTTATTAGATAATTTACAACGCTATGAAAGTATGAGTGCTTTACATAATCCTTATGGTGATGGCAAAGCTTCTCAGAGAATAGTAGACTTTATTAAAACAAAAATATGAAGAAAATCCAAGTGGTAACTATAGGATTAGGTTATATAGGTTTACCAACATCCGCTCTAATTGCCGATAATAATATTTCCGTTCATGGCGTTGATATTTCGCAAAGTGTCGTTGATACAATTAACGCCGGAAAAATACACATTGTAGAACCGGATTTAGAAACAATTGTGACAAAGGTTGTACAAACAGGGTATTTGGTTGCAAATACTACTCCAGTTGCTGCAGATACGTATTTGATTGTAGTGCCTACTCCTTTTAAAGGAAATCATGAACCGGATATTTCATATGTTCAGGCTGCTACAGAAGGTATTATACCATTACTTAAAGAAGGAGATTTATATATTATCGAATCGACCTCCCCAATTGGAACTACAGAAAAAATGATGGATCTGATCTTTACGAAAAGACCAGAACTTGTAGATAAAATTTTCTTAGCATATTGTCCTGAAAGAGTGTTGCCTGGAAATGTAATGTACGAGCTCGTGAATAATGACAGAGTAATTGGAGGTGTAAATACAGCATCTACTCAAAAAGCGATAGAGTTTTACAGTCAATTTGTAAAAGGTAATTTGCATGCAACGAATGCTCGTACCGCAGAGATGTGCAAACTTGTTGAGAACTCATCACGTGATGTACAAATTGCATTTGCCAATGAATTGTCGCTGATATGTGATAAAGCAGAAATTGATGTTTGGGAATTAATTGATCTTGCCAATAAGCATCCGCGAGTAAACATTTTACAGCCAGGATGTGGAGTAGGTGGTCATTGTATTGCTGTAGATCCATACTTCATAGTGTCAGATTATCCTTTAGAATCCAGAATTATTGGTAAAGCTAGAGAGGTAAACAATCATAAATCATTTTGGTGTGCCGAAAAGATAAAAGAAGCTAAAAAAGATTTTCAGCTAAAAAATAATAGAGAACCAAAAATTGCTTTGATGGGAATGGCATTTAAGCCAAATATTGATGATTTAAGAGAATCACCCGCAAAATATATCGTTCAGAGAGTTTTGCAGGATGCTAATGATGACGAGTATTTTATTGTAGAGCCCAACATTCATACTCACAATATTTTTAAGATTACAGATTATCGGGAAGCAGTAGAAAAAGCAGACATAGTTGCTCTGTTGGTAGCTCATAATGAGTTTAAAAATATTACTTTCAGAGAAGATCAGGTTATTTTGAATTTTTGCGGAATCTAATTCTATAGTTATGGAAAAACAGAAAATTAATCTTCCTAAAATTCTGGATAAACGAGGGAATTTATCTTTTTTCGAATACCCTAATCAGTTGCCCTTTGAAATCGCAAGAACGTATTGGATTTATGATGTACCCGGCGGTGAAGTAAGAGGTAGCCATGCATTCAGAGAACAGCAAGAATTTATTGTTGCTCTTTCAGGCAGTTTTGATGTAGTTTTAAATGATGGCGAAAATGAAGAAAGGTTTTCTCTGAACCGATCATATGACGGCTTGTATATTCCTAAAATGTATTGGCGGAAATTAGAAAATTTTTCAACCAATTCAGTTGCACTACTTGTCTCAGACAGATCTTATGACGAAGCAGATTATATCAGAGATTTTGAAGAATTTAAAATTTTAAAAAATGGATAAATTATCGGTATTTGATTGTTCGATAATTGATTTAGGTAAAATCAATTTTGAGGAAGGAAACCTGACGGTTGTAGAAAACAATTCGGGCTTTCCTTTCAGCGTTAAAAGAGTATTTTATCTATATGATATAGCCGGTGGCGAAAGTCGTGGGGCACATGCACACAAAGAATGTCATCAATTTCTTATTGCTGCAAGTGGTAGTTATGAAGTTAGTTTAGATGATGGTCAGTACAAAAGACAGGTATTTCTTAACAGACCCAATATAGGCCTGCATATACCTCCTGGAGTCTGGGCTTCAGAAATAAATTTTTCTTCCGGAGCGATCTGCCTGGTTTTGGCATCGCACACTTATAATGAAAATGATTATATCAGAGATTACAGTAATTTTTTAGAATTTGTAAAATAAATGAAGCAGCTAGTAAGAAACGTTAAGATTATAGGAACAGGTTCTTTTGTTCCGGAAACAATATATACCAACGAGTATTTAGAAACTATCCTGCCAACAAGTGCAGAGTGGATTTTTGAAAATTTAGGAATTAAAGAAAGAAGAATCGCTAGCGATGCCGAAGCTACAAGTGATCTGGCCTGGAAAGCTGGTGAAAGAGCAATCAGCAACGCTGGGCTTACAAAAGATGATATAGATTTAATTATTGTTGCAACAGCAACTCCCGATCGCTTAGCACCTTCTACCGCATGTATCGTTCAAGACAAGCTGCAGGCTTATAATGCTGCAGCATTTGATATATCTGCTGTTTGCAGCGGATTTTTATTTGGTATGTCTGTAGCATCGCAATATGTTGCAAGTGGAGTGTATGACAATGTACTTATTATCGGTGCCGATACATTCTCAAAAATTACAGATTGGTCAAGAAGAGATGCAGTGTTTTTTGGTGATGGAGCTGGTGCTGCAGTAATTTCACATTGTGAGGATGATGGCGGTTTTCTTGCTTACCGTCTTTACTCTGACGGTAGAGGAAAAGAAAATTTCACAATTCCGGGTGGCGGGTCTGAGTTTCCTGCAAATTCAAAGACCATAGAAGAAAAAAAGCACTTCTTTCAAATGAATGGTAGTGCAGTCTACGAAACAGCAACAAAAGTACTTCCAAAAGCAATAATGCAGGTTCTGGAAGATACCGGCTTGTCAATTGACGATGTAGATTTAATGGTCCCTCATCAACCTAGCATTAAAATATTACAAAAGACCGCTGAAATTATCGGACTGCCTTTTGAAAAAGTGATGACCAATATGGATAAGTATGCCAACACTTCAGGAGGTACATTGCCTATCTTACTGGATGAATTGCATAGAGCAGGAAAAATAAAAAAAGGAAATATTATTCTTTTTGTTGCAGTAGGAAGTGGATGGACATATGGAGCATCTATCATTAGATGGATGTAGATTAAGTAATAAATAAAAAGATTATGATTTTAGTAATTGGAGCTTCAAAAGGAATAGGTAATTTTCTATATGAGAAATACAAATCTCTGGATTATAAAGTTTTAGGTACTTATAACAGTACCGCTTCCTCAACTAACGAACTTTCAAAGATTGACGTTACAGATTATACACAAGTTTCAGAGTGGGTTGAAAAAAATATAGAATCTCTTGAAAATGTGACGCTTATAAATTGCGCAGGCATAACTTACAATTCTTTTGCCCACAAATCAGATCCTGAAGCCTGGAAAAAAGTTATTGATGTTAATCTTGTAGGTACTTTTAATTGTATCAGAGCTGTACTGCCCATTATGCGCGCTCAAAAATTTGGAAGAATCATCAATTTTTCTTCTGTAGTTGCAACTAAAGGCACACCGGGAATCAGCGCATATGCTGCATCTAAATCTGCATTATGGGGAATGTCAAAATCTTTAGCACAAGAAAATGCAGGGCTCAATATCACGATCAATAATATAAATTTGGGCTACAGTGAGTTGGGCATGATCAATCAAGTGCCACAAGAATTTCTTGAAGCCCTTGTAAAACAGATACCTGCGAAAAAATTATGCGAGCCTATCGATATATTCAGAACCGTTGATTATCTTATTAACTGTGAATATATAAACGGCTCATCAGTTGATTTAAACGGAGCATTGATATGAATACAGCATCAGTTGAAAACCAAATAGAATTCAGAAAAAACGAATTGATGCATTATGCACCGACAAGTTTTTTCAGAAATAGTGCTGAGAAATCATTTGAATATTTTGTTAAAAATGATATCCTTTCTCAGATTGGAGCGAATGATAAAATTTACAGTAAAAAAATCGGTGATTCTATTTATAATTTCTTTTACGAATTTTTAAAATGGGATAGTGATTTTTTTAAAATGCCTACTTATAAACTGAATTATATTCTGTTTGAAGAAAGTAATTATTCCAACTTACTTGAGGCAATATCAGCTTTTAAAGAAGATGTTGTCAAAGACAATTATATCTTTATTGAAATTCCTTCTGAAGATATTTTTGTTATTCAGGCATTAAATGAGAGCATGTTTCGGATGGTAGAAACAAGGATGACCTATTATCTTGATCTGAACTCTTTTGAAAATGAAAGATATCCTGTAAGACAAGCAGTCGAATCAGATATTCCTAATCTTAAAAAAGTGTCTTCAGAAATGGTAAATCCATTTGATAGATTTCATGCGGATATATCATACGATTCTGTGATTGCAGACAGTTTTCTTGGAGTATTTGCAGAAGAATCCGTTAAGGGATTTGCAGATTTTGTAATGGTTCCTGATGAAAACGGAGTTGCCGCAGATTCATTTTTAACAGTAAAATACAATAAAAGCTGGTGGGATGAGATTGAGACTAAAGTTTCAAAAATGGTTCTAAGTGCTGTATCGTCTAAAACAAACAAAGGATGGTACGTAAAATTGATCTCTGAGATGGCATATCATTTAAGAGAACAGGGAGCAGAATTTGCATTGATGCACCCTGCTTCCACCAATAAAGCAGTGATTCATTCTTACGAGAAATTAGGATGCAAATTGGGTAAAGTTTCACATATTTTAACTTATATCAAGAGATGATTAAATTTTTAGATCTACAGAAAATAAACCTTGCTTATCAGCAGGAAATTGAAGAAAGAATTCTTACAACTTTTCGTTCAGGATGGTATTTGTTGGGCAATGAAGTGAAAAATTTTGAAGAAAATCTAGTGAAATATATTGGAGCAAAACATGCAATTGGTGTAGCCAATGGTTTGGATGCCCTGAGATTGATTCTTCGTGCGTATATTGAATTGGGAATTATGCAGAAAGGGGATGAGGTGATCGTACCTGCTAATACTTATATCGCATCGGTTTTGGCCATATCAGACAATGGGTTGGTACCGGTTTTAGTAGAACCAGATCAGAAAAATTTCAATATTGATATTTCGAAAATCGAAGAGAAAATCACTTCCCGGACAAAAGCCATCATGATTGTGCATTTATATGGTCAGGTTGTTTATTCAGAAGAGCTTAAAAACTTAGCAGAAAAGCATAAGCTTAAAATTATAGAAGACAACGCACAGGCAATCGGCGGAGAATGGGAAGGCATAAAGGCCGGAAATTTGGGAGATGCTGCAGGTTTCAGTTTTTATCCCGGGAAAAACTTGGGAGCTTTAGGTGATGCAGGAGCCATTACTACAAATGACGATGATTTAGCAAAAGCAATGCGTGCATTGGCCAATTATGGTTCAAATCAAAAATATATCAACATTTATCAGGGGTTAAATTCTAGACTTGATGAGATACAGGCGGCAGTTTTAGATGTTAAGCTTAAATATATTGATACAGAAAATACCAGAAGACGCGAAATTGCAGAAAAATATATTTCAAAGATAAAAAATCCGAACATTATTCTTCCTCAATTACCGATAAACGGAAATGAGCACGTTTGGCATTTATTTGTGATCAGAATTCAAGACAGAGAAAAGCTTCAAAATTACCTTGCCGAAAATGGTGTTCAGACATTGATTCATTATCCGATTCCTCCGCATAAGCAAGAGGCGTATCAAGAAATGAATGATCTGATATTCCCGATTACAGAGAAGATTCACAATGAGGTGCTGAGTTTACCCATAAGCCCGGTGATGACTGATGAGGATGTGGAGATGGTAATTGGTTTTATTAATAATTATAATGAGTAAATCAACCGGTTATAGAACTGCTTTAAAATCAACAAGCATATTTGGTGGCGTACAGGTTATCAGGATAGTTATCAATTTGGTTAGATTTAAGCTTGTTGCAATTCTTTTGGGGCCATTTGGTTTTGGAATTATAAGCATGTATAATACGATAATAACTTTTGTACAGTCACTTTCAAGCTTAGGATTGGCTAATAGTGCTGTACGCGACATTTCCGTAATCGGTTCAGAAAAGCCAGATAAAAGAAATTTAGTCGTTAGTGCGATATACAAATGGTTTGTAGCGACAGGCGTAATTGGAATGGTAGTTATGATAGGGCTATCTTCAATTATATGTAAAATATCTTTTGATAATTATGAGTATACAGTTCCTATTATGTTACTTTCTGTTTGTGTTTTATTTCAAACGATAAATAATGGCGATCTTGCCGTTATACAGGGGTTCAGAGATTTGAAATCCTTGGCAAAAGTAAATATTGCAGGTTCTTTGATAGGGCTCATTGTATCAATTCCTTTTTTTTATTTTTTTGCTGAAAAAGGGATCATCCCATCATTAATATTATCATCATTAGTGATGGTAATCTTTTCAAATTTTTTTCTAAGAAAATTAGATTTTACTTTTGAAAAACAATCTCTGAGAGAGATTTATAAGTTAGGTAAAAGTACAGCGCGTCTGGGTATCATGTTGTCAATAAGTGCAATTGCTGTTTCTCTAGTAGAATTTATTGTAAAAGCTTTTATCACAAGATACAGTAGTACGGAGATTGTAGGTTTATATCAAGCCGGCTGGACGATTAATGCAAGTTATGTTGGTGTTGTTCTTACCGCAATGGGAACTGATTATTTTCCTCGTTTATCAGAAGCGTCGGGAAATGGTGATGAAACAAGATCAATTGTTACCGAGCAGACCGAAATAGCGTTGATTATTCTAGCACCGATTATTTGTATAATGATAACGTTTTTGCCATTCATTATTCAAATTTTATATACCAAAGATTTTTTAAGCATTGTTCCAATGACAAGAATTATGTTGTTGGGCTCATTCTTTAAGGCATCATCCTGGGCAATAAGCTACATGTTTTTAGCAAAAGGTGATGGAAAACGATTTTTAATGAATGAGTTAGTAATAAATTTAATATCATTATTATCAATGATTATTTTATTCTACTACTTTTCATTGGAAGGTATTGGCTTGGCTTTTACTTTAAATTATTTGATATATTTCATTATGGTTTATTTGGTAGCTAAAAAGAAATATAATTTTACTTATACTGTTAGTTTTTGGAAATTGTTGGGAAAGTACAGCGCTATTGCTATGATTATCTTCACTATTTTTGAGATATTTGATTATAATTTGTACACGTATATAGCAGGATGTTTTGTGTCAGTTTTTATGATGATTGTAGTATATCATGATCTGAATAGTAGAATGAATATATCATCGATCATACAAAAAATTCTAAAGAAATAGGGATGTTTAGAAAAGACATAAAATCTTATTGTATAATGACACAAAGTATTGGAGATCTAGGCGGATCTCAGCTTTATACGGTAAGAAGAATTAAACATCTATTAAAAAGGAATATAAAAGTTTGTGTTGTCGCAGGTTCTAACGATAATTTTACATTACAAAAAGAGTTTGAAGGAATTGATATACTTATTGTACCGGAAATAAATTTTCTGCCATCGATGTTTACAAAAGCAAGATGGAAGTCAGTTGTTCAAAAAATTGTTAGTTTTTTGCAAGTAAACAGATATGATGTCATAGAATCGCATTCTATATCTACAGGTGTTTATGCTGAATTGGTTTCTAAACAGACAAAGAGTAAAAATATTATCTACTTACTAAATGAGGATAAAGTTAAAAATGAAGATGGAATAAATTTTAATAATTTTTTTAATTTTAAACTAAAGAGAAATGAATTGTTTGGCGTTTCAAGCAAATCATTAGAAATTATCTTAAACAGAAGCTTATCAGAAAAAGAAAATAATTTTATCAATATACCTTTTGATCTTGAGGAAATTTCCGGCAATGAGAGTTTATCTATTATTGATGAAGTAACAGGTAATGATGCAGATTTAAAAATACTTTCCATAGCAAGATTAGACAAAACATATTTGGTCAATCTCATAGAAGAAATTATTGAGTTGGCAAAAGAACGCTACGATTTAGAATTTTTGCTTGTAATAATCGGAAACAGTAGTGATGCGAGAATACTGGAAAGTTTAAAATCCAGAGATCCTAATCTGAAAAATTTAGCAATTTTTTTCCCGGGTTATGTTCATCCGATACCGTCAATATTGTTTAAGAAAGTAGATATCTTTATAGGGCAGGGCACTGCAAGTGTTAATAGTATTTCACAAAGATGTGCTACAGCGATTATTGATCCGCGGGATAATAAATCACCGGGGTTTTTAGGGGTAGATACAAATAATTTTGGGTACCCTGAGAAAGATGTGCCCAATAGAAGTATTAAGGAGATATTACAACAAGTAATACTTGACAGAAATATCATTTCTATAGCCCAGGAATTTGGCGAAAAATTATTTTACAGTTCTTATCTTTCATCCAGCGTCATGAAAGATTTTGATGATAAAATTATAAAGTCTGATATGGAAATAAAATATTGGGATTTCATATTTATCAAAAGCAAAAGAAGAATAATCGAATTTTTATTAATATATATATTCGGGATAAAATCATTTGAAATTATTTTTAATAAAATCGTAAAATGGAAAAGTATTAAATAATGAAGTTCTCAAAATTTATATCTTTTTGTTCCAGTCTCAATCTTATTCTTACGATTGCGGGTTATTCGTTTATTACTACTTTTTTTCTACCGCTGAAAATTGTTTCGGCAAGTATGACGCAGATGGTAACGATTCCTTACAGAATTTTTGTGCTGGTACTTTCGTTAATCATTATTTTTTCATTAATAAATAGAAAATTGAATCTTAATAATTGGGTCAAGGTTTTAATTTTCTTTTGGATTCTTTATATTGCTAGAATTGTTTTTGATTTAAGTTTCAGATTTGATGATTATTTTACCAGAGAATCCAAATTTCTTTATTACTCTTATGTTTTCTTTATTTCATTTATGCCTTTTCTTTCTATAGTACTGAGCTATAAGTACATAGATTTCAACAAAGTTTTGAAATTCAGTGTGATATTTTTAGTGATAAGTATGATTGCATCACTTTTTGATACTTCCATGTTAGATGAAAATAGTCGTTTGACGGGGAATGTTGGTTTAAATCCTATCTCATATGGAGAAGTAGGTGCGAAATCAATTATTCTTGGAGGTTTTTTATTTGTAAGAAGTCGGAAACTATTTATGAAAATAATAGTTATTGCAGTTATTTTGTTAGGCTTTGCTACATTAGGAAGAGCGGCTAGTAGAGGTCCTCTCTTAAGTTTATTTATCGTTACCTTTTTTTACTTTATCGCAGCCCGGAAAAATCCTGTTGTAGCGATTTTAACATTCCTGTTCTCTTGTGTTTTTATTATAGTTTTTCAGCAATACATTATAGATCTTCTCGGTTTTCTCTCTCCAACTTTAAAATTGAGGGTAGAAGCTTCTCTGTATGAAAATGATTCCTCCGATAGAGGCGAACTTTTTATTGGTGGTATCAATCAGTTTTTAGATCATCCACTCTTTGGAAATTATTTTGTCTTATATCCCGAAAGTGGAAAAGGAATTAATACTCACAATATGATTATTGATGTATTTATGTCTTTAGGAATGATAGGCGGACTGCTGCTCATTGTATTAATGATTAAAGGAATTGCTAGTTCTTATAAAATAATTAAGATGCGCAGCTCAATCAATTGGATAGCATGCCTTTTTGTGTTCAGTGTTATCTCTTCAATGGTTTCAACATCTTTTTATATGGATCCATTTTTTTCTGTTATGTTGTTTTTAACAATTGCTGCAACGAGTAAATTAAATTTGAATTAATTATTATGTGTGGAATATTTGGCGTTTATAATTTTGACCGACAAAAAGTATCAAGAGATAGATCTCTGGCTGCTGTAAAAAAAATTAATCATCGAGGTCCCGATTTTCAAAAAGTTGTCTTCTATAACGACGAAGCTATTGCTCTGGGACATGCAAGACTTTCCATAATAGATTTGTCAGACGTGGCAAATCAGCCTATGGAAACAGATAAATACAGTGTTGTATTTAATGGTGAAATCTACAATTATATTGAAATTCGTGAAGAATTAAAAACTGCGGGTTACAGCTTCACTACAAACAGTGATACAGAGGTTCTCATACATGCTTATGATTATTGGAAAGATAAATGTGTTGAAAAATTTAATGGTATGTGGGCTTTTACCATTCTTTGTAAAAAAACAGGAAATTTATTTTGTTCCAGAGACCGTTTTGGAGTAAAACCATTTAATTATTATTACGACAAAAAGAAACTGATTTTTTGCTCCGAAATTAAATCTATTCTAGAATACGATCCTGCTCTCAAAGTACCAAATTATAATTCTATCGGCTTATTCTGCAGAGAAGGAATTTGCGGTGAGATTGAAGAGACTTGGTTCGAAGGTATTAAAAGATTGATGCCGGGACACAATATGTATATCGTTGATGGTGATGTTAAAATAAAAAAATACTATGATTTTCCTACAGATACCATAGACATTTCTTTTAATGATGCAAAGATTAAATTCAAAGAAATATTTGACGACGCCGTGAAGCTTAGAATGCGAAGTGATGTTCCTGTGGGAACAACTTTATCCGGTGGTTTAGATTCGTCAAGTATTGTCTCAAGCGTACGTACTTTTTTCAAAGGAGAACATGATACTTTTACTGCACATTTTCCAGATTTTAAAGATGATGAATATGCAAATGCAAAAAAAACGAATGAAGCATTAGATTTAACTGGAAATCCAATAATAATTAAATATGGCGAAAATTACCTCGAGGTTTTAGAAGAGATCATTTATCATCTAGAATCTGGTCACCTTTCACCATCTATTTTTCCACTGTGGAGAGTATACGAGCAATCCACAAAAAAAGTTACGGTATTACTGGAAGGGCAGGGAGCTGATGAATTGCTGGGAGGATATATTGCTAGTTTCGGAGGATCATTTTTAAAAGAGCAATTAGGAAAAGGAAATATTAAAAATTTCTTAAAGCAATTTTCACTTCTAAATAAAAATTACAATATAAAAAGTATTGCAACACTTTACTTAAGAGCCAATCTGCCAATTGCGGTTCGAACATTCATAAGGAGAAATGTTCTAAAGTATGAAAACATTTTTGATGGTCATATTAAGACGGTTTCTTATCCCGAAAAAACAAAAAACTCATCAAATTCACCTTTAAAAAATCAATTGCAAGAATCACATCAGACAACTTTGGTGAATCTTCTACATTATGGTGATGCTTTATCTATGGCATTCGGATTAGAATCCAGATTACCATTTATGGATTACAGACTTGTTAATTTCTGTTATACATTACCTGCAGAGTATTTAATTAATGATGGCAAAGGAAAATATATTCTTCGTGAAGCAATGAAGGATGATCTGCCTAAACATATTTATGAAGATGCAAAAAAACTGGGCTTTCCATCACCAGTTGATAAATTTTTTAGAGAAAATAAAGAATTATTAAAAAGCATCTTGCTAAGTGAAAAATCGAAGGCACGTAATATTTTTAATAGTACTGAATTAGAGTATTTTATTAATAATAGGATGGATAAGAATAGCGGTGAAAGGGTTATTTTCAGAGCTGTTTGTGTTGAATTGTGGTTTAAAACTTTTATTGATAAATAATTGGCGATGAAGGATAGAATAAAGCTACTCATGTTAGTGAATTACATACCGCATTATAGACTTCCGGTTATAGAAAAAATTGGTGAAATTTATGATTTAACGGTAGCACATTATGCTGAAGCCCCTTTAAAAGAGAATACTCTTTTTAAGCAGATAAAATTAACTCCCAAAAATCTATATAAATTTAAATTTTATAAAGAAGATATTTTTAAGCTATCATCAAACTATGATGTCGTATTAACTTTATCCGAGCTTTGGACCGTTCCTAATATGTTACTGGGTTTTAAAAAGAGAAGTTTCGGGTTGGTATATTGGGGAATTGGCGTTACAGCATCCTATGATAAGAGTTTTGATTCAGGTGGTTTTATTGATAAAATTAGAATGTATATATCAAATAAGGCCGATTCTCTGCTTTTTTACAGCGATTATCCGATAAAAAAGCATTTAGATTTTGGGATTAAACGCGAAAAACTATTTGTTGCGAATAACACGGTTCTTGTTGAGAAGAAAATCGAGATTAAAAAAGAAAAAAAGCATTTTATTTTTGTAGGATCATTATATAAGCAGAAAAAAATCTATGATCTGCTACATGCCTACAAAGAATACATTACTTTTGCGGAAAATATTCACCCGCTAATTATCATAGGTGATGGCGATGAAAAATCAAATATTCAAAAATGGATAAAAGATGAAAAATTTGAAGAGTATATATCTTTAAAAGGACATATTAGTGATCAGAATATTCTTGAGAAGTATTATGAAGATTCTCTAGCATGTATTTCACCGGGACAGGCTGGTCTCACTGTTCTAAATTGTATGGCATATGGGGTTCCCTTTGTTACAACTGAAAATGCCATAACGGGTGGTGAAATTCTTAATATTGATCATAATATTAATGGCATAAAATATAAAGGTGCTGAAGGTGAGTTAAGCCAAATACTCAGTAAATTGTCGAAGGATAATGCTTTTGTAAATTTTTTAAGCGTAAATGCGCAAAATCACTACTTTGAAAATAGAACAGTAGATAAAATGGTTAAAGGTTTTAAAGAGGCAATTGATTATGCTTACCTCACGATAAATCAAAATTAAAATAAAAATCTTATTAATTTATATAAATGAAAAATATCCCTTTCAATAAACCTTTTTTAACAGGTAATGAACTAAATTATATAAAAGATGCTGTAGAATCTGGTAAGATTTCCGGGAACGGTAAGTTTACAAAATTATGCCATGAATTATTTGAGAATACATTCAATGTCAACAAAACTTTGCTTACCTCTTCTTGTACCGATGCTTTAGAGATGTCTGCAATGTTAGCGAATATTGAAGAAAATGATGAAGTAATTATTCCATCATTCACTTTTGTTTCTACGGCACTTGCTTTTATAAGAGAAAAAGCAACCATAGTTTTTGCAGACAGTAATAAAAATAATCCGAATATTGATGCTGATCTTATTGAGGGATTGATTACCCCTAGAACAAAAGCAATTGTACCGGTACATTATGCAGGGATCGCATGCGATATGGATAAAATCATGAATTTAGCCGAAAAGCATAACTTGGTAGTAATCGAAGATGCTGCGCAGGCTATAGATTCATATTATAAAGGTAAAGCTTTAGGAACGATAGGTGATTTAGGATGCTTTTCTTTTCACGAAACAAAAAATATTATTTCAGGAGAAGGCGGCTTATTAGCGATAAATAATCAAAATTATACTAAAAGATCAGAAGTTCTTTGGGAAAAAGGAACAAACAGATCAGAGTTTTTCCGTGGCGAGGTAAATAAATATGGTTGGATTGATACCGGATCATCATTCTTACCTTCAGAAATTATTGCTGCCTTTTTATATGCTCAATTTGAGAATTTGCAGAGTATTCAAAATAAGCGAAAAAAATTATGGGACCAATATCATAACAATTTGAAAGAATTGCAAAATGAAGGTCATTTAGAATTGCCTTTTATTCCGGATTATGCTACTAATAATGCGCATATGTTCTACATAATTTGTAAAAATTTAGATGAACGTAGCGCTCTAATTTCTTATTTAAAAGAGAAAAATATTTTAAGTGTATTTCATTATTTAAGTTTACACAAAAGTGATTATTATGCGGATAAATACAAAGGGAATGAGTTAAATAATTCTGATCATTACACGGATTGTTTATTAAGACTGCCCTTATTTTATGAATTAACAGAAAGCGAAGTCGATTATATTACAGAAAGCATTTCGAAATTCTATAAAAAGTAATGTTAAAGAAAAAAGTTCTACATATAAACCATACAACTTTTGGAGGAACCGGCAGAGTCGTTAATACAATTATTGAGTCCTTGGAACTGTTGGATTACGACAATGTTTTTGTAACCGTAAGAGGAGATACAGATAAAAAAGCGATCTATCTGAATAAATTTTCATATTATTTTTCAAAAATCCTCTCAAAAATTTTTACAAAAACGTCAACGTCAAATAATAAGATAGAACCGGAAGTCTTTTGCAGTTCAAAATTTAATGTTATCAGAAATGGCATTAAAGATAGTAATGTAGAGATCATAATTTTATATTGGATTAACAATACCATCACTACAGATGACGTTAGAAAGCTTGCAAAAAGTACCAATGCCAAGATTTACATTTATCTTATGGATGAGGCATTTTTGACAGGGGGTTGTTTCTATTTTGATTCCTGTGAAAATTATATTAAAGGTTGTGGCAATTGCCCTGCGATACTGTGGGGAAAAATCCATAAGGATATTACTTACAATAATGCAAGAAAAGATAGAACCAATTTTAATGAAATTAATCCTACCATTCTATGCCCCTCTACTCAATCATTAATTGATTCAGAAAAAAGTTACATTTTGCAGGGCTTTAAAAAAGAAAAATTACTTATTCCATTAGGTGACGATTACGGTATAAGAAAAAATAAAATCGAAGTACGAGCTAATTTTAATATCGATCATAAGGGTACTCTACTTTTTTTTGGAGCAAGCAGTCTTTCCAATGAAAGAAAAGGGACCAAATATTTGTTGGAAGCTCTGGCTATTGTTTTTGAAGCTCTTGACGAAAGGGAAAGGGATAATGTGAAACTTGTGATAGCTGGTAATGCAGGTGAGATGAATTTAGATACGATTAAATTTGAATCATATGTATTGGGATATCTTTCTCATAATCAACTCGTAGATGCTTATAAAATGTCAGATATATTTGTTTCGTCATCAATTATTGATATGGGTCCAATGATGGTGAACGAATCAATAAAAAGCGGCTTACCAGTAGTTTGTTTTGATATCGGGATTAGTAAAGATTTAGTAATCAATGGTCAAACAGGTTTTCGTGTGGAAACAAAGAATGTACAATTGATGGCAGAATCAATTATTAAGATTCTCAGACAGACAGAGGTTGAAAAACAAAATATGATCCAAAATTGTTTGAAAGTCGGGGAAAACTTGCTAAGTTATAGAGTATTTAACGATAGCATAAAAGAAATATTTAACGCGTAATCACAAATTAATATGTTAAAAATTAACGACTTAAAATGGGATTCTTCTTTTTTCAATAAAAAGATTGGTAAAGTAGAAATTACCGATGAAGTTTTTAATATTGAAGAGCACTTATTAAAATCTTACGATCTTATTTATATATTCTCTTCACAAAAATTAAAAAATAATGAGACTTCAACTTTAGTGGATGAAAAAGTTACCTATTTTAAAAAAATAGAGAAGTCTGAAGATCATTCTGAAATTTTGTTTTACGATAACAATTGTCATGAACAGTTAATAAAATTAGGTCTACAAAGTGGAAAATATTCCAGATTCAATCTCGATCCCAATTTTGTTAATAATGAATATGAAAATTTATATACTCAATGGGTTAATAATTCTATTTCTAATGCAGATACAGAAATCATAATAGAAGAATTTGAAAATTTAGTTGTGGGTTTTGTAACAGTTGTAAAAAATAATGCGGCACAGGGGGAGATTGGTTTAGTTGCTGTTGATGAGGCACATCGCGGAAAAGGAATCGCAAAAAAATTAATGAAGCAAGCTTTAGCTTACTTTTATAAAAATAATATTAAAGAAGTTAGAGTTGTAACCCAGTTGTTTAATAAACCGGCATGTAAGCTTTATGAATCAGTAGGTTTTGAAATTGAAGATGTAAAGTATATATATCATCATTGGACAAATACAAATATTCTTAATAAATAGATCTATAAGAGAATCACAATGAAAATACAAGATAAAATTTTACTGATCACAGGCGGTACAGGCTCCTTCGGAACAGCTGTCCTAAACAGATTTTTACAGACAGATCACTTCAAGGAAATCCGTATTTTTTCTCGTGATGAGAAAAAGCAGGATGATATGCGAAACCTTTATAAAAATGATAAAATTAAATATTATATCGGTGATGTGAGAGATTTTTCAAGTGTTGAACCTGCTACAAGAGGGGTAGATTATATCTTCCATGCAGCCGCATTAAAGCAGGTGCCTTCATGCGAATTTTTTCCGATGCAGGCAGTGAAAACCAATGTTGAAGGTACCCAGAATGTAATTCGTGCTGCAACTGCCAATAAAGTGCAGAAAGTAATTTGCCTTTCAACCGACAAAGCGGCATATCCTATTAACGCAATGGGGATTTCCAAAGCTATGATGGAGAAAGTGGCTGTTGCCGAATCAAGAAACACTACCGAAACCGTCGTCTGTCTTACCCGATATGGCAATGTAATGGCATCAAGAGGCTCTGTTATTCCTTTATTTTTAAATCAGATTCAGAAAGGTGAACCTATCACCATCACAGATCCCAATATGTCACGGTTTTTTATGTCATTGGAAGATGCAGTAGATTTGGTATTATTTGCATTTGAACACGCCAATCCGGGAGATTTATTTGTCAATAAAGCTCCGGCGGGAAGTATTGGTGATCTGGCAAAAGCTTTAATTGAACTGACCGGTAAAGAAGTTCCTGTAAAAGTGATTGGAACTCGTCACGGTGAGAAATTATATGAAACACTGTGTACACGTGAAGAAATGGCAAAAGCTGAAGATATGGGAGATTTTTACCGCGTACCGGCAGATAACAGGGATCTGAATTATGCACAGTATTTTTCTGAAGGCGAAGAAGAAGTTGCTTTGATAGAAGATTATCATTCACATAATACAGAACAGCAGGGCGTTGAAGGTTTAAAAAAACTGATTTCTACATTGCCTTTGATCCGGAAAGAAGTTTTTGGGGAAGATGTTTTGCAGTATCCTTATTAAAAATAAAAGTAAATTGATGCTGCTAAAAGGGGAAAAAAATCAGGATGAAAGAGGAATCATTACCTACAATAATGATTTTGATGCTTCACAGATCAAAAGAATCTATACCATAGAAAATCATTCAACAGAATTTATTCGCGGTTGGCAGGGTCATAAAGTAGAACAAAGATGGTTTGCATGTATCAGAGGAAGTTTTAAAGTATCAGTAATTGTTATTGATCATTTCGAAAATCCGTCAAAAGAATTAACAATTCAGACATATGTTTTAAAAGATGATGTGCTAACTTACCTCCATATTCCTTCGGGCTGCATCACGGCGATTCAGTCGAAACAAAAGGGAAGTAAATTATTGGTTTTAGCTGATTATAAGTTGGGAGAAATCAGTGATGAATACAGATACAGTTTAGATTATTTTAATAATATATAAGCAGAATATTTTAACCGATTGGTGTTTTCCAATAGTTTAAGTTCGCTAAAAGCATTTTAAAAATGAAAAAAATCGGAATTACCGGTCAGAATGGTTTTGTCGGAAGACATTTATACAATACTTTAGGCTTGTTTCCTGAAGAGTTTGAAAGAGTTGATTTTAATAAAGACTTTTTTGAAGATCAGAATCAGCTTGATCAGTTTGTTGCAGAATGCGATGTGATAATACATCTTGCGGCACTGAACCGTCATGAAAGTGAGCAATTTATCTACGAAACCAATGTAGGTTTAGCTCAAAAGCTTGTAGATTCTTTAAAAAGAACCGGTTCAAAAGCCCATGTAATGATTTCTTCCTCTACTCAGGAAGAGCGTGACAATCTTTACGGAAGATCAAAGAAAGAAGGAAGAGAAGCTTTGGTAAATTGGGCTGAAGAAAACGATGGGAAAATTACAGGATTAATCATTCCAAATGTATTCGGTGCTTTCGGAAAACCTTTCTACAATTCTTTCGTGGCTACTTTCTGTCATCAGTTAACACACGGAGAAACTCCGACGATTGCTACGGACGGCGACGTGAAATTAATTTACGTTCAGGAACTGGTGGATACCATCATTTCTGAAATCAGAGAAGGTAATAGTAAACCAGAATTCTTTATTGATGCTACCTCAACTAAAAAAGTTTCAGAGGTTTTAGCGTTATTAAATGATTATAAAACAAAATATTTTGACGGCGGAGAAATTCCTGTGATCAATAATTCTTTTGAGCACAATTTATTCAACACATACCGCTCTTATATTGACCATAAAACCCATTACCCGGTAAAATTCACTCAGCATACAGATCCCCGAGGAGCTTTTGTTGAGGTAATCAGATTGGGAATTGGCGGACAGTGCTCTTTTTCAACTACAGTTCCCGATATCACCAGAGGAAATCACTATCACACCAGAAAAATTGAGCGTTTTGCAGTGATAAAAGGTAAGGCACTGATTCAATTAAGAAAAATAGATACTGATGAGGTTTTAGATTTTTATCTTGACGGAAACGAGCCTGCTTATGTAGATATGCCGATTTGGTACACTCACAACATCAAAAATATAGGAGAAGAAGAATTATACACGATTTTCTGGATCAATGAAGCATTCAACCCGGAAAATTCAGATACTTATTTTCTTGAGGTATAAATTGTAATTAAATTAACTAAATATGCTGAAAAGCGACGCTAAAAGCAAAGCCTGAAGCAAAAGCTATATCATGAAAAAACTAAAAGTAATGACGGTCGTTGGAACACGACCTGAAATCATTAGACTATCAAGAGTATTGGATGCTCTGGATGCTTCTGAAGCAGTAGAGCACATCATTGTACATACCGGACAAAACTATGATTACGAACTCAACCAGATTTTTTTTGAAGATTTAGGACTTCGTAAGCCGGATTATTTCTTAGAAGCTGCCGGAAAAACAGCCACAGAAACCGTTGGAAATATTTTAATAAAAATCGATCCTTTACTGGAAGAATTAAAGCCTGATGCATTCTTGGTCTTAGGAGATACCAATTCATGTCTGTGTGCAATTCCTGCAAAGAAAAGACATATTCCTATTTTCCATATGGAAGCGGGAAACAGATGTTTTGACCAAAGAGTTCCGGAAGAAACCAATCGTAAAATTGTAGACCATACTTCAGATATTAATCTCACTTATTCTGATATTGCAAGAGAATATCTTTTAAGAGAAGGTCTTCCTGCAGACAGAATCATCAAAACAGGTTCTCCAATGTTTGAGGTTCTCAATCATTATTTGCCTCAAATTGATGCTTCAAATGTTCTTGAAAAACTAAATTTAGAAGAAGGTAAATTCTTCGTAGTTTCTTCTCACCGTGAAGAAAATATCAATTCTGAGAGAAATTTTAAAGGTTTGATGGATTCTTTAAATGCGATTGCTGAAAAATATCAGTATCCGATCATTGTTTCTACACATCCGCGTACACAAAACATGATTGACAAAATGCAGATGGAAATGCGCCCCGAAATTCAGTTTTTAAAACCATTGGGTTTTCACGATTACAATGCTTTGCAGAAAAGAGCATATGCAGTATTATCAGATTCAGGAACAATTTCTGAAGAGTCATCGATCTTAAATTTTAGAGCATTAAATATTCGTCAGGCGCACGAAAGACCGGAAGCGATGGAAGAAGCGAGTGTGATGATGGTAGGTTTGTCTCCTGAACGTATTTTGCAGGGATTAACGCAGGTTTTACAGCAAAAAGTAGGTACAGAAAGAAATTTCAGACCTGTTTCAGATTACTCAATGCCTAATGTTTCTCAAAAAGTAGTAAGAATTATTATTTCTTATACAGATTATATTAAAAGAACGGTTTGGTCGGAAGAAATTTAAAGAATGAAATCACAAATGTGATTATAGGTGACTTTTAAAAACAATATAAATCTGCATATGAATATACTTTTCTTGACTTTAGTTGAAATCAACTCTGTAGAAGATCGGGGGATCTATCATGATTTGTTACGAAAATTCCGTAATGAAGGCCATGATGTTACCATTGTATCCCCGGTTGAAAGAAGAAAAGGGATTTCTACTAATTTCAGTAAAAAAGAAGGAGTTTCGATTCTGCAGGTAAAGACATTTAATATTCAGAAAACCAACATTATTGAGAAAGGAATTGGAACTCTTGCCATAGAATATCAATATCTTTCAGCAATCAAAAAACATCTTACAAATACAAAATTTGATCTGGTTTTATACTCTACACCGCCGATTACTTTTGCAAAGGTGATTGAATTTATAAAAAAAAGAGATCATGCAAAATCTTATTTACTTCTGAAAGATATTTTTCCACAGAACGCTGTAGATATGAGCATGCTTAAAAAAGGTGGTTTTGTACACAAACAGTTTTTAAAAAAGGAAAAGAAATTATATCAGATTTCAGATACCATTGGATGTATGTCGCGTGCCAATGTAGATTTTGTTTTAAGGCATAATCCGGAAATCGAAAAAACAAAAGTTGAGGTCAATCCAAATTCTATTGAAATAGTTAATTTTAAAGAATTCTCTGCCGAAGAAAAATTTTTAATAAAAAATAAATACGGTATTCCTGCAAATAAAAAAGTTTTTATATACGGGGGTAATTTAGGTAAACCTCAAGGAGTAGATTTTCTGATAGAAACATTGAATGCGAAAAAGAATGATGACAGAATGTTTTTCATTATTGCAGGATCGGGAACAGAATATGACAAAATAAAAAATTGGATCGATACAAACTCTCCGAATAATATTTTGTTTCTTTCAGCTTTACCTAAAAAAGAATATGACTTGCTTGTTCAAACATGTGATATAGGATTAATTTTTTTACATAGAGACTTCACAATACCCAATTATCCTTCGAGGCTTTTATCTTATTTAGAATTTAAAATGCCGGTATTGGCAGCTACGGATCCCAATACAGATATTGGTTTGGATTTATTGGAAAATAAGTGTGGATTGACTGTGATTTCTGACGATTTGCAGAATATGATAACAGCACTTGACCAATTCGTAGAGATGGATACAAAAGTATTTGAAGAAATGAGACAGAACAGTTTTAAATTTCTTCAAAATAATTTTCAGGTCAAAGATTCTTACAGTAAGATAATTAAGGCAATGCAGATTAATTGATTTGAAAGACAAATGCAAATAAACGAACTGGAATCAGTTTAAATAATAATCAATATAGTAATGTATAGAATACTTATAAAAAGATTTTTGGATATAATAATAGCTCTTTCTATCATTATATTCTTTTTTCCATTGTTTTTGCTTATTTTTATTTTCGTCAAAATAGATAGCCCCGGAAATTTTTTCTTCTTTCAGGAAAGACTTGGTTATCAAGGAAAAGTCTTTAAGATCTATAAAATTAGAACGATGTTCGATAAAGAAAGAGTTCCAGACCGTGAAATTTTAAAAAATGATATCGAGGTTACCAAGGTTGGATATTATTTAAGGCGCTTTAAGATTGATGAACTTCCACAAATTATCAATGTTTTTAAAGGAGATATGTCTTTGGTTGGGCCTCGTCCTTGTCTTCCAAAGCAGTTGGCAGAGTTCAACGAAGATGGAAAAAAACGTATAGAAGTTCTCCCAGGATTAACCGGATTATCTCAGGTAAATGGAAATATTCATTTGTCTTGGCAAGAAAGATGGAAGTATGACAGAGAATATGTAGAAAATATAAGTTTCTTATTAGATATGAAAATAGTATTTAAAACATTTCTTATACTTATTAACGGAGAAGACAAATATTTAAAAAGCCCGGATGTATAAAATATTAGTAATAGGAGCTGTAAACTCTACTGCACAGATTATCAGAAAGCTTGCTGAATATAATTTTGAAATTGTAGGAGTTATGGGTAATGAGCCAAAAGATATAAACAAGGTATCAGGTTGGGTAGATTTATCTGCATTATCTTTATCTCTTGCTATTGATTATAAAGGTTTTACCAAAATTAATGATCAGGAAAATCTTTTATGGGCCACAGATCGAAAACCGGATATTATTTTTGCCGTTGGGTTTTCACAGCTTTTACAAGAAGAATGGTTCTCTATTTCAAAATTAGGTTGCATAGGCTTTCATCCTACAAAACTTCCGCTTGGTAGAGGGAGAGCACCTTTAGCTTGGATTACTTTGGAACAGTCTTATGGCTCGGCAACTTTTTTTTTAATGGGAAAAGGTGCTGATGACGGACCCGTCTTTTCACAGTCGATCTTTAAAGTTGAAGAAAATGATGATGCAAGAGCTGTTGAAGAGAAAATTCTTACAAATATTGATTTAGCATTAGATCATTGGCTCCCAGAGTTGAAAAAAGGATTTTGGAACCCTATTCCTCAATGCGAACATTTAGCATCTTACTACGGAATAAGAAAACCAGAAGACGGACTGATTAATTGGAATGATGATGCTCATTATATTAACCGTTTAGTAAAAGCTGCATCAAGACCACATCCGGGAGCATACACTTATTTTAAAGACGAAAAACTATTTATCTGGTCTTGTCATTTAGAAAAAGATATCCAATTTAAAGGAGTTATTGGTAGGGTTTTGCTTAAAGCAGAAAATGGTGAACTTTTGATTCAGAGCGGAGAAGGGCTTCTGTGGATTGAAGAGTATATATTAGAAGACGACTCTAGTGCTAATATCAAGGTTGGAGATAAGTTGGGTTATAATATAGAGGATGAAATTTACAATATAAAAACAATCTTAAAACAATTACAAAGTGAATAAAGTAATAGTAGTTGCCCCTCATGCGGATGATGAGATTATTGGGTGTGGTGCAACAATTGCAAAGCATATTAGTGAAGGTGATGATGTATATGTGATTGTCGCAACAAATGCCGCAATTGGGGCACCAGAATTATTTTCGCAAGATATCATAGATTTGGTTAGAACTGAAGCGATTAATGCTCATCAATTTCTAGGAGTTAAAGAAACATTTTTTTTAGAATTTCCGGCTCCGGCACTAAATGCTTTTCCCGAATATAAAATTTCCCTTGAGATTTCAAAGATTTTTGAAAGAATAAAACCTACACACCTATATCTACCACATGCGGGTGATATTCATCAGGATCATAAAGCGATTTATAGAGCTAGTCTGGTTGCTGCACGACCCCAAGGTGAACATAAAATTTACAATATTTACTGTTATGAAACGCTATCTGAAACAGAATGGACACCAATGCAGGAGAAAGCTTTTGTACCTAATCATTTTGTAAATGTTTCTAATGTCTTTTCAAAAAAAATAGAGGCAATGAAATTTTTTGGTTCACAGATCAAAGAATTTCCTCATTCTAGGTCTATAGATGCATTTGAAGCGTTGGCGATGTATAGGGGTTCTACGATTGGTGTTGAAAGAGCAGAGGCATTTGTTGTTGAGCGTCAGATAGTTTTGTAATATTTAGAACTTTCAGTTCTTTATTTTGTGAGCATTTTATTTAACAATTTAACGTTAAATTATTTTCAACATTAATATTTATTTAAAAAAAATGGAAAGTAAAAACATATTCGTTACCGGAGCAGGGGCCTTGTTGGGGCAAGGAATTTTAAGAATGTTGCAATTGTGCGATTTTGAAAAAAAAATTTATACTGGAGATCCAGACGCGAGATCAACTGGACATTGGCTGGGAGATCACGCTTTATATGTTCCTAAAGCCTCTGATGATAACTATATATCAGCAGTAAAGAAAATTGTAGAAAAATATAACATCGATGCAATTCTGGTAGGAACAGATACAGAGTTAGTGAAACTAGCTGAAGTTCATGACGAATTTCTGGAAAATTACAATTGTAAAATTGTCGTAAGTAATTCTAATGTAATCAAAATATCAAATGACAAATTTTTGACAGCAGAGTTTCTTAAAGAAAACAACTTTCCTTACCCTGTTTCCAAAATGGCAAATTCGATGGAAGATTTGTTAGCACTTGAGAGAGAATTAGGACTTCCGTTATTTGCAAAACCTATTGATGGAGCAAGATCTTTAGGTTTGGTAAAAATAAATACTCATCAAGATTTGGTAGATATTTATGATGAAAAAAGTAATCTTGTTGTGCAGCAGTTTTTACCTGATACGGAAGGAGAATACACTTCAGGTTGTATCGTGCTGAACGGTAAATGCGTTTCAATCGTAAGCCTAAAACGAGATTTAAGAGATGGAAATACATACAGAACATATAGGGATGAAAGTACTTCTCAGTATGATCATATAATTTCTAAAATCGCAGAAGTTTTAAAACCTGATGGTCCTGTAAACTTCCAATTCAGAATTTTGAACGGTGAACCTGTTATTTTTGAAATCAATGGCAGATTCAGCGGGACAACACCGTTAAGATATTTCTACGGGATAAATGAAGTCGAAATTATATTAAATTATTATTTATATGGAAAAATTCCTGTCAACACGCAATTGAAATCAGGAGTTGTTATGAGAGCATGGTCAGATCTTTTTATTGAAAATGAAGAAATGGAAAAATTCAATCATGATAAAGAATTGGAATCTCCGAAAGCACACTTTTACAACTTTAATTTAAAATCTTAAATCGTATGGCTTCAAAATGTGCTGTTGTAGGAGCAAATGGTTTTTTAGGTGCAGTTTTGACCAAAAAACTTATTGAGAAAAATTACTCTGTAACCGCGGTTTATAATAACGGGTACTCCAATATAAATGCTGAAACAGAAAAACTCAATATTGTTGATTTTATAAAGAGTAAAGATCAATTTGATTTTATTTTTTTGTCACTGGGAAATTATAAATGCAATCATCAGGAATTAATAGAAATAAATAATATCATTCAGACCATTTTAGAAAACAATAATTCTGCTAAAATTATATTCATCTCGAGTACTAATGTTTATGGCATTCATAAAGAAGTCATTGATGCAAATTCTGCTTTTAATAATCCCACCCTTTATCCGTTATCAAAATTAGCGGGTGAATTTATTGTTTCAGCACATGAAAAATATGCCATATTGAGACTGACCTATCTTTATGGTAAAAATCTTAACAATGGTTCTTTTTTGCCGAATGTCATTAAAAAATCTATAGAAACAGGAGAAATTGTTTTATTTGGAGATGGCAGCCGCAAACAAGACTATCTGCACGTTGATGATGCAGGAGAATTATGTGTAAAAGCTATGGAAAGTAAAGAAAACGGAATATATATTGGCGCTTCAGGAATTTCGACATCCAATAGTAAAATTGCGGAAATTGTTTCAGCAAAACATACTTCAACAATAAAATATGTGGGCGAAGAATTAGGAAGTTCTTTTTATTTTGATATAAAAGAAACTCAGGAAAGACTTCAATGGAATCCTGAAATTGATATTGTTAAAGGAATTAACGAAATGATTTCATAATGAAAATTCTTGTTTTTGGTGATGTACACGGAAATTTAATTGCTTTAGAAGAGCTTTTTAGGCTTGAAAAAGGTAATTATGACAGGTTTGTGTGTCATGGTGATATCGTCAATTATGGTCCGTGGACGAACGAGTGTATAGAATTTTTATCATACCAAGAAAATGGAATTTTTTTAAAAGGTAATCATGAAGAATATTATCTTGAAAAATACTATCCTGGTTCCAATGAAGTGGCAAAATCTTTTTTTGAATTCTGCTATCCTCAGTTTAATAATAAACTTTTACCAGTTATTTCTAAATTTGAAGATAGTCTTTCGATTGGGGATTTTAATATAAAACATTCTATTGATGGTTTGTATATTTTTGAAGACACCAATATAGAATACTTAGATTTTGAGAATAATTCCATCGTTGGTCATTCTCATCAGCAATTTCACAGAATAATAGATGATAAAAACTTATATAATACGGGCAGTTTAGGACAAAACAGAGCACTTCTTGATGTGGCAAACTATCTTATTATTGATACTGACACAAATAATGTAGAATTGAAATCTTTCATTTTTGATATTCAAAAAGTTATTTCTAAAATGGAAGAATTGAAATACCCTTTTATTTGTTTAAATTATTATAAATCAAAAAATACAGTTAATAAATAACTATGCAAGATAAAATATGGCTCTCCTCACCTCACATGGGAGGAACCGAACTAAAATACGTACACGAAGCATTTGATGCCAATTGGGTAGCACCATTAGGTCCGAACGTAGACGGCTTCGAAAAAGATTTAGAAAACTTTTTAAAGAATACCGACGTAAAAGTTGCAGTACTCTCAGCAGGAACAGCAGCTTTACATTTAGCGTTAATTCAGTGTGGAGTACAATATGGTGATGAGGTAATCTGTCAGTCAATGACGTTTTCTGCTTCGGCAAATCCTATCGCGTATTGTGGTGCAACCCCTGTTTTTATAGATTCGGAAAAAGATACCTGGAATATGTGTCCGGTTGCGTTGGAAGAGGCAATACAGGACAGGATTTCGAAAGGTAAAAAACCTAAAGCAATCATTGTCGTTCATTTGTATGGAATGCCTGCTAAAATGGATGAAATACTGGCAGTTGCTGAAAAATTTGAGATTCCGGTGATTGAAGATGCGGCTGAAGCATTAGGTTCTACTTATAAAGGGAAAGCGTGCGGAACTTTCGGTCGTTTTGGTATTTTATCATTTAACGGGAATAAAATCATCACCACTTCAGGAGGCGGCGCGCTGGTTTGTCACAATCAGGAAGATAAAGATAAAGCGGTTTTCCTTTCTACTCAGGCTAGAGATAATGCTCCTCATTATCAGCATTCTCACATTGGGTACAACTACAGAATGAGCAATATCGTTGCAGGAATAGGGCGCGGACAAATGGAAGTTTTGAATGACAGAGTAGCAGCCCGCAGGAAAATGCACGACTTTTACGCAGATATTTTTAAAAATATTGATGGAGTTGAAGTGTTTTCAGAGCCTACAGATGATTATTTTTCTAACCATTGGCTTTCTGCAATTCTCGTAGACGTTGCTAAAACAGGCATTACCCGTGAAGATCTTCGTCTTGCATTTTTAGAAGATAATATAGAATCTCGACCTTTGTGGAAGCCGATGCACATGCAGCCGGTATTTGCCGATGCACCCTATTATGGTGTAAACATAGCAGAAAACTTATTTGAAAACGGCTTGTGTCTTCCGTCAGGTTCTAATCTTTCGGATAATGATAGAGAAAGAATTAATAAAATAATACAACAAATATTCTCTTAATAATATTTGGAAGTCAAATTTAAAAGATCTGTTTATCTCTGAGATAGGCAGATTTTTTATTATAATTTAAAGTGATCTAATTTTTCATTACAGAAATTTAAAATTGAAATCATCATAAGAATTATTAAAACCGACATCTTTCCTTATCTTTGCCGCTCAATTTAGCACAAGTGAAAAAATATCCTTGGTGGAAAGCTTTGATGGACTATGGAATAAGCTTCTTGGTAATAATTATTTTATTGCCGGTTTTCTTGATCATTACCATTTTGTCTTCATGGGACACCGGTTTTCCCGGTATTTTTAGTCAGAAAAGAATCGGCCTCCACGGAAAGATTTTTGTAATCTATAAGTTAAGAACACATCATCCTAAAACGTCTCAAAAATCAAGCATTGGAAAGTGGCTCAGAAAGACTAAACTGGATGAGCTTCCTCAATTTTTCAATATCTTAAAAGGCGATATGTCTCTGGTAGGCCCGAGACCGGATGTACCGGGATATTATGATGAATTAAAGGGAGAAGATCGTAAGGTGCTGTGTCTGAAGCCAGGTATTACCAGTGAAGCAGGAATTAAATTCCGAAATGAAGAAATCATTCTTAACCAACAAAAAAATCCGCTGAAATATAATGATGAAATACTTTTCCCAGAAAAAGTAAAGATGAATCTAAATTATTATCATCAGATGTCTTTTAAAAAAGATGCACAGATTTTGCTTAAGACTTTTTTTGTTTTAAGTAAATAAACGATCATACAATATAAAATATACAATGCAGTCCTTATCTAAAATTATTATTACCGTCTTCATTTTCTTTTTTCTGAATATCAGTGCCCAGACAGAAATAAAAGTAAATGCTCTTTTTGTACCTGTTGGAATGATCAACATTGCAGTGGAGAAATCTTTGAGTAAAAAAATTTCCCTGCAGGCAGAAGCTTTTGTTTCACCATGGAAATCATTTGGCGGAAAAAATCTGCAGATATATATGGGAACATTAGAAGGAAGGTATTATTTTAAAGAAATGATGAAAGGCTGGTATATTGGAGCGTACGGATCGGTCGCAGCTTACAATATTCAAAAGTGGAATTATTTTAAAGCAACTTCAGTTCCCAATGAAGACGGAAGCCCGCAGCTCCTTCCCGATGGAAGTGTACGTGTCACAGAGAGATATCAAAAAGGTTTAGCTTTGATAATAGGTGTAAGTGGTGGCTATCACTTCACTGTCAATGAGAATTTAGGAATTGACGTATACGCCGGAGTCGGAACAACCCAATCGATATATAGAGGTTATTTGAAGGACAATAATGAGCGATATGACGGTGCCGAAAATTGGAACAAAAGTGGAGAACTTATTCCTACAAGAGGAGGTGTGATGTTGACGTATAAATTTGATTAATAATTAATAACATGAGCTTTTTATAAAATATAGATATATTTGCAAAGTTTAGTGTAAAACAAAATATTTCCTCCGATAATAGTGATATGTTTAATGATCAATTGCTATGAAGGAATATTTCGTAACCAGTTACACTTTCTATACAATAATTATTGTATTCAGAAAATTTTTATTCAAGAAATCATATGAAAATTTTATTATTTGGAGAATATAGCAACGTTCACTGGACATTAGCTGAGGCTTACAGAAAACTAGGCCATGAAGTCTTGGTCGTTTCAGATGGAGATTGGTGGAAAAATTATCAAAGAGATATCAATATACCTTATCATAACAAATTTAAATTCGCTGTATTTTTGTTGAGGATTATTTTTGATAAAAGATTTAAAAATAATGATATTGTTCAATTAATTAGTTACAGATTCTTGTTTAAAAATAAGCTGGGCTCATTAAACAAGTTTTTCTTTAATTTTCTCAAAAAAAACAATAAAAAAATTATTATGTCTGCTTTTGGAGATGATTATTACTATGTACAGGCTTGCCTCCAAAAGAAATTAGAATATAATCCCATAAAAGAAATTGACAACAATCTTGACTATGTAAAAGATGTTTTTTCTGTGCATTATTCTGAAGTAGCAAAAAATCTAAATAAATATGTTGCGAGTCAGTCTGACGGAATTGTTGCCTGTATGTATGATTATTTTGTCAGTTACCAAGATGATTATAAAAACAAATTAGTTGCGATTCCCCTGCCTGTTGATATCGAAAAGATTCAATACAGAGATAACCTGTATGCAGAAAAATTAAAAATTTTTTTAGGTGTTCAAAAATTCAGGATAGAGTGGAAGGGGACCGATTATATTTTAAAATGTTTAGAAATTGTAAAAGAGAAGCATAAAGATTCTATAGATGTTCATATTGTTGAAAATGTTCCATACGATGAATATGTGAGTCTTTTTTCAGAGTCAAACTTATTTTTTGATCAAACGCATTCTTATGCTCAGGGAATGAATGGTCTTATTGCGATGGCCCAAGGGAAAATTCTCTTTGGTGGAGGCGAATATAAACATTACGAATTATTAGGGGAAAAAACTAATTTCCCTATTGTAAATATAACTTCTGACATTCAGGATATGTATAACAAAATAGAATATTTCATAGATAAAAAAAATCATGTTTTAGAATTGGGTAAACAATCTCGGCAATATATAGAAGATCATCATGACAGTTTGAAAATAGGGCAAGATTACATCAACTATTACGAGAGAATACTTAAGTCAAAATAGACTTTACATACCCAATACTATGTTTTTTTAAATAAAAATATCTATATTCGTCAACCAAAAAGAACTTTATAATAAGCAATGAAGAAAGATCAAGATTTTCTTAAAGAAGATTCACTAAAAGAAATTATACAACCTTATCTTAAGAAATGGTTTTGGTTTTTAATCAGTGTTTTTATCGCTGTAGCAATAGGTGTTTTGGTAATAAAAAAAACAGTTCCTGTCTATGAAATACTGACAAAAATATTAATTAAAGACGCGAAAAAATCTGGCAATGGTGCTGCAGATATAGCTGCTATGCAAGGTTTATCTGGCTTGTCTGGGATGTCTTCCAATACCGTTGAAAATGAGATGGAAGTTTTATCCTCCAAAAAAATTCTTGCGGAAGTAGTCGGTGATTTGCCTTTGCAATGTGCAATTTACAGTCCGGATAGATTTCATGATACAGAATTATATAGAGCTCAATCTCCGATTATCATTCAGGTAATTAATGAGAAACCGTATACTTCGTTGCCTAAAAAAAAGATCAATATTTTAATAAAAGGTCAGGAACTGGAAATCAGTTCTGATGAAATCAAAAAGCCAATTAAAACCCAATTTAATAAGACAATTAGCCTTCCGTATGCTAATTTGATGATTATCAAAAATCCTTTTTTTAATCCTAAACAGCTACAAAATATTGAAAACTATAATTCTTTATACTTCACATATAAAAGTAAAGAAGATCTTATTGATGATTTGCAAGAGTCTATCAGTGTAGATCTAAGTAACAAAGATGCAACTGTTATAAATTTGACGCTGAGGTATGAAAACAAAGAAAAGGCAAAAGATATTTTAAACACTTTGGTGAGAAAATATAATAATGAAGCAATAACAGAAAAAAATACCGAATCAGAAAAAACCAAAAAATTTATCGATGATAGGATAGTATTAATCTCGAGGGAACTTGGTGATGTAGAAATTAGCAAAGAAAACTTTAAAACAAGTAATGATATTGTTGATATTGCGTCACAAGCCGGAATCAATTTAGAATTAGGTACCGAAGCTGAAAAAAGAAAGCTAGAGCTACAAACCCAATTAGAGATTAATAATATGTATTTAAATTATTTGAGTACAAAATCTGGCGATGAAATTCTTCCCGGTAATATAGGCCTGGATAACGGAGCTGCAGTAAATACTATTGCTGCTTATAATAAAATTATTTCGGAGAGGAATAAATTACTAGAAAACGCCACCTCTGAGAATCCAATTGTTAAAGGTCTGAACGACGAGCTGAGAGTATTGAGGTCTGCAATTAAAGAAAGTTTAAATAAAAGCCGCTCTAATATCCTTTTGACAATTAATAAGATATCTTCTCAAGGACAAAAAAGCAGCAGCCAGCTACAGAAAATACCTACTCAGGAACGTTTATTCAGAAATATTGAAAGACAACAGCAAATCAAGGAGCAACTCTATTTATTGTTACTGCAAAAAAGAGAAGAAACTGCTATTACTTTGGCGATGTCGTCAGATAAAGCAAGGATCTTAGATTTTGCATATAGTAAAAGAAAACCTGTAGCTCCGCAAAAATTAGTGATATTGGGAGTTGCAATTTTGCTGGGTATGGGTATACCATTTTTAATTATTTTTCTAAAGCGATTTTTTAATACAAAAATATCAGACGCCAAAAGTATTAATAAACGCACTGACATACCGGTCATTGCAGAAATTCCACACCTGCAATCAAAAGAAAGCAATCTTATCCAGCATAATGACGTAACTAATCTTGCGGAAGCATTCAGAATTTTAGGAACCAATGTCAATCTAGTTCTGCCAATCTCTAAACAAAAAAATAAGGTTGTGCTGGTGACTTCTAGCGTCAAAGGTGAAGGCAAAACTTTTATATCGGTAAACTTTGCGTTAAGTATTGCAAAGCCAGGTAAAAAAGTGCTTGTCATAGGTTCAGACATAAGAAACCCTCAACTACAGAGGTATAGGCCAGAAATGAAAAATATTTCCGGGCTCACAGAGTTTTTACATGGAAGTATTACTGATGTAAACGAAATCATTCATCCTAGTGGTTTTAATATAGACTGTGATTTTATTTTTTCAGGAGCTATTCCTCCAAATCCTGTAGAGCTGTTCGAAAACGGAAACTACAAATCTTTACTTGATCAGCTTGAAGATAAGTATAATTATATTATCATAGATTCTGCGCCATTAATGCCTGTGACGGATACCCATATTATTGCAAAATACGCTGATGCAATTTTATATGTAGTACGGTCTGGAAAAACTGAAGAAACCTTTATTGATTATGCAGACTCTGTTTCACCGGAAAAATTAAAGAATGTAAGTTTTGTACTTAATGATTTGAAAGTGGAGAATTTCGGGTATGGAAATAAGCAGGGTTACGGTTACGGAAATAATACAGAAAGTAGTTTTTGGAAAAGAATAACATCTATCTTCGGGTAGACAGCTGAGAATATCTAAAAATATATATGAATCCGCTTGATATTTTTAATCTGAAATACTTTGTCATCTATTCTGTATTTGCCTTTGCAGCAGTTATTTTTGCGATGTATATAGATATTAAAAAAAAGCAATATAATAATATATCCATATTCCTCACATCACTATTCTTTTTATTAGTGATCTTCCATTTTGGTTTTAGAGATTTAGAAATAGGTTCAGATACGGAGATGTATAAATGGATGTTTTTAACTTATTCTAATACAGATTTCGGCATACAGCTCATTTTCAAATACTTGATTATCATAGTACATGTTTTTACAAACAATCACCAGTATTTTTTATTAATTATTAGTTTCTTATATATTTCTGTTATTTTTTGGAGTATCACTATTTATCTGCAAAGTTTTAAAAGTAATTTTCTGCTGATTGGTTTTGCTTTTATAAGTTTATTCTTTTTTAGACAGTTGGGAATAAATATTATAAGACAGGGTGTTTCTTTAGCATTTGTACTGTTAGCGGTCAACTATTATATTAAAAATAATAAAAATATAAAAAGCTGGGCTCTTCCGTTTATTATTGCAGTAGGCTTCCATTCTGCTACTGTTATTATTTTTCTAATATTTATTTTTATTGTTTTAGTAAAAAAAGCAACACTCAAATTCTATTATTGCTGGTATATTATTTTGTTAATCATCTCAGCTTTTGGAGGCAGCATCTTATCGCTGGGTCAGTTTTTAAATTATTTTCTAGTAGTTGACAGCAATAGGACAAATTATTATATCAAAGGTGAAGGAGCTGGAGAATATGTGGTAGGATTCAAAGCACAATTTGCTGCATTCAATACTATATTTCTGTTAATTTTCTCTTTTATTAATTACAGGGTTTTAAAAAATGAAGATGAGAATTATAAGATGCTTTTAAAGTACTACATGGCAATAAGCGGTTTGTTTTTTATGATGTTTCAGATTCCGTTTTCAGATAGATGGGGGGTAATGACTTGGGCTATAATACCATTTTTGGTAGCACCGCTTTTTACAGTGAGAAAGAATGATCGTTATGCACTATCAACGGTTTTATTTTTTATATTTATATTTGTCTTTTTTAATATTTACAACAATAGCTGATGCCGGAAGTTACTGTAGCGATACCTTTCTATAATGCTGAAGAATATTTGGAAATGGCAATAAAGTCTGTTTTGTGTCAAACATTCGACGATTTTGTGTTATTGCTAATAGATGATGGCTCTACTGATCAGTCTTTGAAAATAGCTCAGAGTTTTTTATCTGATAAAAGAGTAAAAGTTTTATCAGATGGTAAAAATATCAACTTAGGTAATCGCCTTAATCAGATACCGGGTCTTACAGAAACAAAGTTTTTGGCTAGAATGGATGCAGATGATATTATGCACCCGAAAAGAATTGAAAAACAACTGCAAATTTTAAAAGACAATCCAGATATAGATGTTCTAGGAACAAATGTTTATTCTATTGATGAAAATAATAATGTTGTGGGACAAAGAATGAATGTCTCAAATGATCCGCTTATTTCAGTAACTACATTTACACACCCTACAATTATTGCTAAAACTGAATGGTTTACACAAAATCCGTATGATGTTTTGGCGTTGAGAACTGAAGATTCGGAATTATGGATGAGAACAAAACACCGTTTCAATTTTAAAGCTACATCAGAACCACTCTTATTTTATAGAGAAATTGGAAACAACTATTACAAAAAATATTTTAAAGGTCTGCCAGGAGTTTATTATATGTTGAAAAAACATAAATTTTCTAAAATCTATTTGCTGTTTTTTTTGAAGTATATTATAGTAAGCCTTCTATATTTAATATTTAATTTTTTGGGACTAGAGCATATACTTGTCCAAAAAAGAAATAAGTTGAGATTGATGAAGAAAAATTATATCTCTTATATTCAATAGCAATGTCTTTCAACAATATTACAAATAGGCTTATCTTAGTATTCATAATAATATGGAGCAGTAATTTCAGCACGCAAATATTCTCACAGAAAAACGTTCCTCAGAAACTACTTTCACAATATTATCAACCAAATTTTACCAGCAATTATTACAATCTGAAAGATATCTTTCACATAAAGAAAAATATTTTAAATGGCCGTGATGAGACCGTCATTATACAAAAAATCATAGATAATAACAATATCGTTTTATTGCCGAATACAACTATATATATTAATAAAAATGGACTGAAGATAGGTTCAAATAAAAAGATATTATTCCAAAAAAATACTAAAATAAAATTTTTAGGTGGCACTCATGGAAAATTATCAGACGTTTTAAAAATTTATAATGCAAAGAACGTAGAAATTATAAATGCCGTAATCGTAGGAAGCAGAAACAATAATATTAATCAAAGCGGACAATGGAACGGAGCTATTTCTGTTCTCAATTCATCCAACGTCACGATAATTAATCCTAAAATTACAGAATCATATGGTGATGGAATTACAATTGGATCGGAAGATGGAGGTTTTTCAGAGAATGTTTTAGTATCTGGCGGATGGATTGATACATCGAGACGAAATGGAATTTCAATTACCTCAGGAAAAAAAATAACTGTACAAAATATTTTCGTTTCAAACACCTACGGACAAGAACCTGAATCAGGAATAGATATTGAAGCAAGCTGGAATAAAGATGTGCTCTTAGATATCAATTTAAAAAATGTTTGTACTTTTAACAACAGTTCTACAGGAATTTCAATTAACCTTAATGGTTTGGCAACTGACAAATCAAAAGATGTAAAATTTACAAGCATTATTATTGATGGTCATACTGATATAGAATCAAGACATGGCCTTTTAACTTCTCTCAATACAATCCCACATACTTTTGATACAAAAGGATCGATCCTCATCAAAAATGCAAACTGGAAATCAAGCAGAGAGATCTCATATTGGAAATCTTCAAAAGATCACAGCATCAACATCACCTTCTCAAATATAAAAATTGATGATATTCAAAAGAAAAATTATTTTGAAAACAGCATCAAAAATTTAAAAAATATAAAATTACAAGACTGATGAAGATCCTACATGTAATTACTCGTTCTGATTTGGGTGGTGCGCAATCAGTAGTTATTAATCTGGCAAACTCTATGTGCTCAGATCATCAGGTAACAGTGGTTGCCGGGGAAGACGGGCCAATGTGGGATGAATTAGACAAAAGGATAACAAAAATAAAAATAAAAGAAATTGTAAGAGAAATTTCTGTTTCTAAAGATACTGTTGCGTTCTTTAAGCTCAAAAAATTACATGCCGCCATCAAACCGGATGTTATTCATCTTCATTCATCAAAAATTGGTGTTCTGGGAAGATTGGCATTTCCTCCAAAGAAGATAGTGTACTCCGTGCATGGTTTTGATTCTATCAGACTTGCTCACAGAAAATTTCTGCCATTAGAAAAATTGCTTAAAAGCAGATGTAAAGCAATTGTTTTGGCCAGTGATTATGATAAACAGAATATCATAAATGAAGGAATTATAAAGAATTTACATGTAGTTTACAATGGTGTACAGCATCCTGAAGTCTCTTCAGATTTATATATTCAAGGGTTGGAGAATTATAAAAAAGTTGTCATGTGTATTGCCCGGATTTCTCCTCAGAAACGTTTCACTAGTTATTTAGAAATTGCAAAGCTGCTTCCGGAATATGCTTTCGTCTGGATCGGAGCAGATAAAACATATGATGATCTTCCCGGAAACGTAATTTGCTTAAAAGGAATTCCAAACGCAAAAAAGTATATTCAGTTGGCAGATATTTTTGTACTTCCAACCAATTATGAAGGTGTTCCGATCGTTGTTATTGATGCATTAAGTTATGGTAAACCTGTCATCTCTTCAGACGTTGGTGGAATATCTGAAATTGTATTGAATGATAAAAATGGGTACGTTTTAGAAAACAAAAATGAAATATTTGCAGAAAAGATTACTCACATTTTAGAGAATGATGATGTTCTCAAGGGATTTTCTGAAAAATCAATGCAAATATTCGAGAAAAATTTGACGATAAATGAAATGGTAAAGCAATATTTATATATATATAAAAAATGAAATGTCTTTTATTTACTAACACAATCTTATGTTTGAGGTTTTTCATTTTTTCATTTCTAGTATGATTTATTTTAGCTATCTTCATTTGTAATATAAAAGTGTAAATATTTAGCATAAAAAAGAATAAATTTACGACCGTTAAAAAAAGAATCGAAATCTTCAACAATGCTGGAATTCGAAATGCGGAAATGTTAATAAGGATTATAAAACTTTAGATTACTGCTTATAAAGGTCTAAGTAATAATGGTTAAGATTCAGTCGCTTAAAATTATGAGTGATGTATTAACAAAAGGAAATGAAAGTATAAAGACAAATTGATTATAAAGTGGAAAAAAGTTTGACAAAAGCCTTTACAACAATGAAAGAAAATAAACAGGTCTTTAGTATAGCCGGGCCTGTTAAGGTATGTCTCTTTATTAATGTAAGTGATATTTCGTTAAAACTTTTTAGTGATAAAAAATTTAGAAAAAAATATAAGGCTATTGTTTATGATTCGAGCCAATCAAGAATTACGGTAACAGAGTATCTTGAGAAATTTAACATAAAATGCATTGTATTAGAGACTTCAAATATCACTCATTTACATCAGGATATTGCCAATGAGATTGTGGCGGCAAGAAACAAAGGCGTTGCTGTATATGATGCTCATGAGTTTTATGAACACGTAAATAAAAGAATACCACTGATCAGATTAAAAAATAATGAATATCTGGTTGATGATATTTTTACAATCGGGCAAAAACAGGAAAAATTCAATATTAAGAGGTTTGTTGATATTTTTGTCAGTTTTCTACTGCTTCCATTTGTTATTCCACTTATTATTTTTGGGTTTATTTTGGTGAAGCTTACCTCCCACGGCAGTGTTCTGTTTTCTCAGGAGCGGGTAGGTAAAAACTCAAAAAACTTTACAATTTATAAAATCAGGACAATGGTTTCGAAGCATAGCGGAGATTTCACTACAAAAAATGATCTGCGTGTAAATGGAGTAGGGAAATTTCTTCGAATGACAAAAATTGATGAACTCCCCCAACTCTGGAATATTCTAAAAGGTGATATGAGTCTCATTGGGCCCCGACCTGAAAGACCTCATTATGTTGAAATTTCCAACGAAGAAAATGCAATGTTTGATTTGAGACATCTTGTAAAGCCGGGTGTTACAGGATGGGCTCAGGTAAATCTTCCAACTGCTACTCCTAAAGATAACCTTGAAAAATTAGAATATGATTTGTTCTATATAAAAAACTATTCTATGCTATTCGATATCATTATAGTTTTTAAAACCTTGAAAATCGTTTTTACACTCAACAGCAACTAAACAATCTAGAGCATCATCGGTTTAAAAAAAATATAAGTTGCATACATATATATGAAAATAATAGTAACTCCACTACAAGACTGCTACATCATAGAGCCCACAATTTTTGAAGACGAAAGAGGCTATTTTTTTGAAAAGTATAATGAAAAAAAATTTGAAGAACTTACAGGTATAAACTGTCATTTCGTGCAAGATAATATCTCAAAATCTTCCTTTGGCGTTGTAAGGGGTCTTCATTTACAGAAAGGAGAACATGCACAGGCAAAATTGGTTTCATGTTTAGAGGGTAACGTCTGGGATGTGGCGGTAGATTTACGTGAAGATTCACCTACATTCGGAAAATGGTTCGGAATAGAACTTACTGGTGAGAATAAACTACAATTATATATTCCTCGTGGTTTTGGGCACGGGTTTTCTGTAATTAGTGAAAATGCTGTTTTCGCTTATAAATGTGACAATTATTATAATAAAGAGTCTGAAGGTAGTATAAAATTCAACGATGAAGACCTGAATATAGATTGGAAATTGAAAGAAGGAGAGATGATTCTTTCAGAGAAAGATAAGCATTCACCCTCTTTTAAAGATAAAAATTATTAAAATTTACCTGATAACCACTTATTAATGAGTGGTTTTTTAATGCTTAAGATACAGATTTATATTTTGTATCTTTGCACACTCAAAATAGAAAGATGCGTACAAAATCTGTAGGAAAGAAGAAAATTAATATTGTAACGCTTGGTTGTTCCAAGAATGTTTACGATTCAGAAGTTCTGATGAGCCAGCTTAAAGCCAATGGCAAAGAAGTGGTGCATGAGGACAAAGGAGATATTATAGTCATTAATACCTGCGGATTTATTGATAACGCGAAAGAAGAATCTATCAATACTATTTTAGAGTACGTTGAAGCTAAAAATAGAGGTGAAGTAGAAAAGGTTTTTGTTACGGGTTGTCTTTCAGAAAGATATAAGCCAGATTTGATCAGAGAAATTCCTGATGTAGACCAGTATTTCGGAACGAGAGATTTGCCGATTTTGCTGAAACATTTAGGGGCAGATTACAAACATGAGTTGGTAGGAGAACGATTAACAACAACACCAAAACATTACGCTTACCTCAAAATTTCCGAGGGCTGCGACAGACCTTGTTCGTTTTGTGCAATTCCTTTGATGAGAGGAGGGCACACTTCAACACCGATTGAAAAACTCGTTAAAGAATCTCAGAAATTGGCAAAAGTAGGAGTGAAAGAATTGATCTTAATCGCTCAGGATTTGACGTATTACGGTTTAGACATATATAAAAAGAGAGCATTGGGCGAATTGCTAAAAGAATTGGTAAAAGTCGAAGGAATCGAATGGATTCGTCTGCATTATGCTTTTCCAAGCGGTTTCCCGGAAGATGTTTTAGATATCATCAGAGAAGAGCCGAAAGTGTGTAACTATATTGATATACCGCTTCAGCATATCAATTCAGATCTGTTAAAGTCGATGAAACGTGGGACAACGCACGAAAAAACAAATGCTCTATTAGATAAATTCAGAGAAAAAGTTCCAGATATGGCGATCAGAACGACTTTGATTGTTGGTTATCCGGGTGAAACACAAGAGAGATTTCAGGAACTGAAAGAATGGGTGCGAACGCAAAAATTCGACAGATTGGGATGCTTTACATATTCTCACGAAGAAAATACGGGAGCTTATGTTTTAGAAGATGATATCCCGCAAGAAGTAAAGGAAGCCAGGGTAGAAGAGATTATGGAATTGCAGTCACAGATTTCTTGGGAGAAAAATCAAACGAAAATAGGGGAAGTTTTCAAATGTGTTTTTGACAGGAAAGAAGGAAACTACTTTGTAGGCAGAACAGAATATGATTCGCCTGATGTTGACAATACGGTTTTAGTATCTGCAGAAAATACCTACATTTCTATTGGCGAGTTTGCCCAGGTCAGAATTACTTCCGCCGAGGAGTTTGACTTATATGGCGAATTAATTTAAATAAAATAAAAACCAGTGATTCATTCATTGGTTTTTTGTTTGTAATGAAGGGGTGAGTAATTTTTGAAGCCTCTTTATCAACAATTTTATTTTGCGAAATCTGCAGCTTCTTGATTTTTAATATTTCAGATCTAATTTTTATAGAATTTCAGCATAGTAGTATTTTTATTACAAATTTTTCTTTCCGTAGTATTTAACGAGAAGTTTTACTACGCGATTCAACATCTGCTGTTTTAAATTTGGCAAAAGATTTTTCAGATTATTTCTTGAAATTTGATTTATTACAGGTATAATTTAGCAAAATCACAATTTTTTAAATATTTGATATTTAGATAGTTAAGAAATAAATCAGTCTCTAAAGGGGCTTAAAGCAGTTAAATCTATTAACTTTTAAGTGTTTTTTTTAACGTATTTTAACATAGTCACTTAAAACCCCTGATAATAGGAAGTTACGATATCGTTTAAGAAATTTTTAACTTTTAATTAAGATTTGTTAACGTTTAAAATAGGTGAGTAAAAAGTTTCAGTTTACTTTTGCCCTGTCAAACAAATAAAAGTTCAAAATGATGAAAAGATTCATTCTCGTAATCATAATGATGATTTCAACACTAGGTATTTATTCTTTCAAGAACAATGCCGAAGATGCGAAGAAAACAAGTTATGCGTCGTATTACCACGACAAGTTTAATGGTAAAAAAACTGCAAGCGGAGAAGTTTTTAGTAATTCAAAATTAACCGCAGCGCACAGAACGCTTCCTTTTGGGACCGAGATTAAGGTAACCAATCTGAACAATGGAGAAGAGGTAATTGTAACGATTAATGATAGAGGCCCTTTCCATTCATCAAGAGCATTAGATATGTCTAAAGCTGCGTTCGATGAAATTGGGGGTACACGCAAAGGTATCATCCCCGTAGAGTACGAAATTGTCGATTAAATTTAATACGATTCTTAAAACTAAATAAAGCCAGCTGATTCAGCTGGCTTTATTTAGTTTTAGAGATCTACTTCTAGCATCGCAGGACAGTGGTCAGAATGCACTGCTTCTTTTAATATAACAGCTCGTGAAAGTTTGTCTTTTAGAGAATACGAAGCGAAGTTGTAATCTAGTCTCCATCCCTTATTATTGGCTCTCGAATTTTGTCGGTAACTCCACCAGGTATAGTTTCCGGGTTGATTATTAAAAAATCTGAAACTGTCTATTAGTTCACATTCTTCGATGAAATTGGTCATCCATTCTCTTTCCATTGGTAAAAAGCCTGAAGTATTTTTTAAACCAACCGGATTATGAATATCAATCGCTTCGTGACATATATTGAAATCTCCGGATATAATGAGATTCGGAATCTCTCTCTTCAGATTTTTAATGTATGCTAAAAAGTCATGACAGAACTGCATTTTAAATTCCAACCTGTCAATATTCGATGCAGACGGAACATACACTGAGATCACAGAATATCCTTCGAAGTCAGCTCGGATGATTCTTCCTTCGTTATCATAGCTCTCAATTCCGCAGCCGTATTCCACATGATGAGGTTTTATTTTGGAGGCAATTCCGACACCGCTATAGCCTTTTCGTATTGCCGAATGCCAATAACTGTAATATCCTATTTTTTCAAGACTTTCGATGTCGATCTGGTCGTTTCCGGCTTTGCTTTCCTGAATGCAGATCATGTCCGGATCAGCAGTTTTCAACCATCCGAGAAAATCTTTTGTAAAAGCAGCTCTTATCCCGTTGACGTTGTAGGTGATTAATTTCATGATTCAAAAATATAAAAAATCGGGCGGAAAAAATCGAAGATTTTTTCCGCCCGAGCCCAAAATAATAAACTATGAAAAAAACTATTTAGGTTCTAAAATACTGATTGGGATAATGCATTCCTCTAAAGAAATTCCACCGTGTTGATAGGTTTCTTTATAATAATTAACGAAATGATTATAATTTTTCGGATACGCTAAAAATATATTGTTTTTTGCAAAAATATATTTCGAACTTAAATTTCCTTTAGGTAAAAATATTTTCTCGGGATTGGTTACTGCCCAAACATCTTTATCATCGTACGTCAAACTTTTCCCTGTTTTGTAACGGATGTTTGTTGAGGTTTCTCTGTCTCCTACAACACGGCTTGGTTTTTTTACATAAACGGTTCCGTGGTCGGTCGTGATAACCAGTTTGTAACCGCTTTCAGCAGCAAGTTTGATAATTTTAAGTAAAGATGAATTTTCAAACCAGTTAGATGTCAGAGAACGGAACGTTTTGTCATCTCTGATCAGCTGGTCAACAATATGATTATCCGTTTTTGCATGCGAAAGAATATCAATAAAATTGTAAACAATCACCAGAAGATCATTGTTTTTATGCTGATTAAAATCTTCGTAAATCTTCTTCTCAAAATCGGCATTGAGAACTTTCAGATATTTCATCGATTTAGAATTTAAACCGATCCTTTTCATCTGATCTTCTAAAAAGTCACGCTCATATTCATTTTTATTTCCGTCTTCATTATCATTAAACCATTTGTCAGGAAAACGCTTTTCTATCTCTGATGGAAGCATACCTGCAAAAAACGAGTTTCTCGCATATTGCGTAGCGGTCGGAAGAATACTGTAATAATAATCTTCTGAGACTTTGTTGTAATATTTGGTAAATAAAGGTTCGATTACTTTCCACTGATCATATCTTAAATTGTCTACCATCAGCAAAAGAACTTTATCTTTTTCCACTTCAGGTTTCACTTTGTCTCGGAATAAAGTATGGCTCATCAACGGTTTGTCATTGCCATTCAGCCATTCCTCGTAATTGTTTTCAATAAATTTTGCAAACTGTATATTGGCTTCTTCTTTTTGAGACTGCAGCAAATCGGCAAATTCGTTATCTGCAACTTTATCAAATTTCAGCTCCCAGTTGACTATCTTTTTATAATATTCAGCCCAGTCCTGATACGTTTTCAAATAAGAAAGCTCCATAGAAAGATTTCTGAATTCCTGCTGATATTGAAGAATAGTCTTTTGCTCGACAAGGTTATCCTGCTGAAGATTCTTTTTTAATGATAATAAAATTTGATTCGGATTTACCGGTTTCAAAATATAATCTGCAATCTGAGAACCAATTGCCTCTTCCATGATATGTTCTTCTTCACTTTTTGTCACCATTACAATTTTCAGAGAGATGTCTTTCTCTTTAATCATAGGGATGGCCTCAAGACCGGAAATTCCTGGCATATTTTCATCGATAAGCGTCAATGCAAATTTTTCTGAATCGATCAGTTCTAAAGCCTCATTCACGTTATTTACGGGAGTTACATGGTATCCCTTTTTTTCTAAAAATACGATATGAGGTTTAAGCAAATCTATTTCATCATCGATCCATAATATTTTTTCTGACATAAAAGTATAATTTTTCTAGTATTATTGTATCAAAACTGTAACCAAAATACCTTTATAAAACCCAAATTGTAGCCTTCAAAAGTTAAATCTTAGTTAAAGGATTTTTTCTATTATATTTATAAAATGTGGTATGAAGATAGGCTAAAAACTTCAGTTCTGGAAGCGTTATTAATAAAAATTCATTCTATTAAATTTTGCAATTTTCGTCGGATTCACTTTAATACCTTAATTTTGCAATTTCACAGTGTATTTCTATGCAAAACAAGCTTAAAATTATCAACGATCCCGTTCACGGTTTTATAAAAATCCCTCACGAGATTTTATTTGATATTATAGAACATCCTTATTTTCAGAGATTAAGAAGGATTTCGCAAACCGGACTATTAAATTTAATTTTTCCAGGGGCCACGCATACAAGATTTCATCATGCTTTGGGTGCAATGCATCTGATGTTTACTGCCTTGGAAACTTTAAAGCAAAAAGGAATTCAGATTTCAGAAGAGGAGGAGAAAGGGGCGATGCTCGCAATTTTGATGCATGATATCGGTCACGGTCCATTTTCTCATGCATTGGAAAATATGTTGATGGACGATTGGCATCACGAAAATCTTTCATTATTATTAATGAACAGATTGAATGATGAGTTTAATGGCCAATTATCAACAGCGATAGAAATGTTTCAGGGAAAATACCAGAGGAAATTTTTCAATCAGTTGATCAGTTCACAATTAGATGTCGACCGGTTGGATTATCTAAAAAGGGACAGCTTTTTCACAGGGGTTTCGGAAGGAAATGTGAATACCGAAAGAATTATATCGATGATGAATGTCTGTGAAAATGAATTGGTTATTGATGCCAAAGGTGTTTATTCTATTGAAAATTTTCTCACAGCAAGAATGTTTATGTACTGGCAGGTATATTATCACAAAACATCAGCATTGGCAGAATTTATTTTGGTTAAAATTTTACAGAGAGCAAAATATCTGGCTTTACAGGGTGTAGATCTACCAGCAACCGACAATTTAAAATACTTTCTGAATCGTGAAAAAAGTAAAGAAACTCACGAAGATGTAGAGAGGTTTACTCAAATGGATGATAATGATATTATCCATGCTATGAAATTGTGGCAGACTTCAGATGATTTTATTCTGTCATACTGGTGTAAGTGTGTGATTCAGAGAAATCTTCCAAAAACCATTATTTCTTCCCAGCCATTCACCCGGGAATTTGTTGAGGAAAAAATCAAAAGCACCAATGAATTTTTAGGAATAAGCAATGCCCACGAGCTTGTATATGAAATCGAAAGAAGCCTGCTGCCTTATAATTCCGAAAAACAGCCTATTTATTTATTACAGAAAAGTGGTAAAGTTTTAAGACTTGAAGAATCTGAAGATCAGCTTTTATCGGGTCTTATAAGTAGCAAAACGACACGGTATATCCTTACTTTTCCAAGATTTTAATGACAGATAATCTTAAAGAATACTAAAATCTCTATTCCTCAAACTAAAAAATGTTGGTGAATAATAGAATTTGTTATCTTTGCAGAATATGGAATTCACAGCTTCGCAAATTGCGAGTTTTATTGACGGAAAAATTATAGGTGACGAAAATGCACTTATTACAGGAGTTTCACCTATAGAAAGTGGAGAAACAGGGCATCTTTCTTTTATTGCCCAAGAACGTTTTTCACACTATTTAGATACTTCAAACTGTTCTGTTCTTATAGTTTCAGAAGATATTTTAGCCAAAGACATTTACAACCAGACAATTATTGCCGTAAAAGATGCTTATCTTTCTTTTCAGGTTCTGATGAATTTGTATCAGGAAATGCAGGGAAGAAAAGAAGGTGTTGAAGATGGCGCTTCTATTCATGAAACTGCTGTTATAGGGGAAAAAGCTTATGTCGGAGCATTTACTTATATTTCTGAAAAAGCTAAAATTGGGGAGGGATCACAGATTTATCCTCAGGTTTACATAGGAAAAGGAGTTAAAATCGGTAAAAACTGTAAAATTGACAGTGGTGCAAGAATTTACGATTATTGTATCATTGGTGATAATTGTGTGATTCATTCCAACACTGTGATTGGTGGAGACGGTTTTGGTTTTCAGCCGACTGCCGAAGGTTTCAAAAAAATTCCTCAATTGGGGAACGTAATTATTGAAGATGACGTGGAAATTGGCTCAAACTGCAGTATAGACAGGGCCACCATCGGGTCAACCACCATCGGAAAAGGAACTAAAATTGATAATTTGATTCAGATTGCACATAATGTAAAAATCGGTCAGAATAATGTAATTGCCTCGCAGACAGGGATTGCAGGTTCTACAATCGTTGGTGACTGGAACCAGATTGGCGGTCAGGTCGGCATCGTAGGACATATCAAAATAGGAAGCCAAGTGAAGATTCAGGCCCAAAGTGGTGTCAATACTCATGTGAATGATAAAGAAACAATGTATGGTTCGCCGGCAATCAGCTATAATGACTACCTAAGAAGCTACGTACATTTCAGGAATCTTCCTGGAATTGTAAAAAGAATAAATAATCTTGAGAATAACTCAAAAGATCATACTAATGAGTGATATGCAAAAAACACTTCAGGAAGAGGTTACTCTATCCGGAATTGGCCTTCATACTGGTAAAGAAGTAAAATTGACCATCAAACCTGCCAAAGAAAATACAGGCTTTGTTTTTGTAAGAACAGATTTGGAGGGTCATCCTCAGGTCGAAGCTGATGTAAACTATGTTGTAGCAACTGAAAGAGGAACTACTTTAGAAAAATTAGGCGTAAAGATCAATACTTGTGAACACCTTTTAGCAGCTTTGGTAGGCTGCGATATTGATAACGCAATTTTGGAAATGGATGCTTCTGAAGCTCCAATTTTAGATGGTTCTTCTAAATTTTTCGTAGAAGCAATCGAAAGTGTAGGAATTGTAGAACAGAAAATTGCCAGAGAATATCTGGTGGTAAAAGAAGTTTTAAGCTACAGCGATCCTGCAACCGGTTCAGAAATCACGATTATCCCATCAGATAATTATGAAATTACTACGATGGTAGATTTCGGGACTAAAGTTTTAGGAACTCAAAATGCTACCTTAAGAAATATTTCAGAGTTTAAAGAAGAAATATCTTCTGCCAGAACTTTCAGCTTTTTGCATGAATTAGAAATGCTTCTGGATCACGGTTTGATTAAAGGAGGTGATATTTCTAATGCGATTGTGTATGTTGATAAAGATCTTACACCTGAAATTACCGAAAAATTAAAGAAAGCTTTTGGCAAAGATCATGTTTCTATAAGACCAAATGGTATTCTTGATAATTTGACTCTAAATTATCCAAACGAGGCTGCAAGACATAAATTATTAGATGTAATTGGTGATTTAGCATTGTGCGGAGTTAAAATAAAAGGTAAAATAATCGCCAATAAGCCGGGACATTTCGTAAATACACAGTTCGCTAAAAAGCTGAACCGTCAGTGGAAATTACAGAAAAAGAAAAACGTTCCCGATTTTGATTTAACAAAAGAACCTGTATTTGATATTAACGGAATTATGAGACTGATGCCTCACCGACCGCCGTTTTTATTAATAGATAAAATTCTTGAATTGTCTGATTCTCATGTGGTCGGTTTAAAGAATGTCACCATGAATGAGCCTTACTTTGTAGGTCACTTTCCAAAAGAACCGGTAATGCCTGGAGTTCTACAGGTTGAAGCCTTGGCACAGACAGGAGGTATTTTGGTTTTAGCCAGTGTTCCAGACCCTGAAAACTATTCCACTTATTTCATTAAAATGGATAAAGTGAAATTCAAGAGAAAAGTAGTTCCCGGTGATACTATGATTTTCAAAATTGAATTGATTGAGCCTATCAGAAGAGGTATCGTACATATGCAGGGTTACGGATATGTGGGTGATACAATCGCTGTTGAAGCTGAGCTAATGGCACAGGTTGCAAAAAATAAAGTTGAGTAAATGATTCATCAATTAGCTGCCGTTGATAAACGTGCAAAAATCAGTAAAAATGTAATTGTAGAACCCTTTACTACCATTGCAGGTGATGTGGAAATAGGTGAAGGTACCTGGATCGGCTCTAATGTAACCATTATGGATGGTGCAAGAATTGGAAAAAACTGCAGAATCTTCCCCGGAACCGTTATTTCTGCTATTCCTCAGGATCTGAAATTTGACGGAGAAGATACCCAGACGATCATCGGTGACGAAACCACAATCAGAGAATGTGTTACCGTCAACAGAGGAACAAAAGCTTTAGGTTATACTAAAATTGGTGACAACTGTCTGATTATGGCAACTTCGCACATTGCACATGACTGTATTATTGGTGATCATGTAATCATTGTAAATGGTTGCGGAATTGCCGGTCACGTAGAAATAGGTGACTTTACCGTTATGGGTGGCTTAAGTGCCGTTCACCAGTTTGGGAAAATCGGTAAGCATGTAATGATCTCCGGTGGTACTTTGGTAAGAAAAGACATTCCACCCTATGTAAAAGTTGCCCGTGAGCCAATGTCATATGCAGGAATCAATTCTGTGGGTTTAAGAAGAAGAGGGTTTACCAACGATAAGATTTTTGAAATTCAGAAAATTTACAGAGCGATCTTTCAAATGAAAATGAATGTCTCACAGGCAGTTTCTCACATCGAAAAAGAAATGCTACCTACCGCAGAAAGAGACGAAATTCTGCAGTTTATCCAAAATTCTCCGAGAGGTATCGTAAAAGGATACGGAACTGGAAAAGAATAACTTAATTTGAAATAATGAAAACTCTACTATTGATTTTCACGGCATTTTCAGTATTTGCTTTCGGGCAGAAAAGAAATTTAGATATTGAAACTAAAGATTCTGTAGCAGTAAAAAATGTAAATTCAATATTAGATTATTCCAAAAAGACATATTTCGCTTCTGATAAAGCTTTAAGCTTAAAATCAGAAATTGAGAATAATGTCAATCAATTATTAATCAATAAAAATAACTTTGACAACATAAATGGTGTTCGATATGGTGGTTATACCACACCTTGGTCTTTAGCAGACCTAAGATTAAACACTGCCGGTTCACAACACATCAGAACAATAACGACGATCCCGGTTTATAACTCAAATAAAAAATAACAAATTATAAATAATGGCAACAAGTAACGATATAAGAAAAGGTCTTTGCATAGAATTTAGCAATGATATCTTTAAAGTAATCGAATTTATGCACGTGAAACCAGGTAAAGGTCCTGCTTTCGTAAGAACAAAAATGAAGTCTGTAACCAACGGAAAAGTGCTTGATAATACTTTTTCTGCAGGACACAAAATTGACGAAGTAAAGGTAATCACCAGAAAATTCCAATATCTTTATGATGATGAGAATGGTTTCCACTTTATGAATAACGAGGATTTTTCTCAATTATATTTGGGTAAAGAAATGATTGAAAACTCTAATCTCATGAAAGCAGGTGAAGAAGTTACAATTATTTTAAAGGAAGCTGATGAGACTCCTTTATCTGCAGAACTTCCTCAGTCTGTGTACCTAGAAGTAATAGAAGCTGATCCGGGTGTAAAAGGTAATACTGCAACCAACGCTTTAAAAAACGCTATCGTTGAAACAGGAGCAAGAGTAATGGTTCCTTTATTTATTGAAGCGGGCGACAAAATCAAGGTAAGCACAGAAGACGGTTCTTACTTAGAAAGAGTAAAAGAATAAGTATTCAAAAATAATATGAAGCTGAAAGTATAATAACTTTCAGCTTTCATTTTTTTATGGCAGCTATTGTAGTTTATCCTGAGCTTGTCGAAGGATTCCCAAATCGGGCTGCGATTTAGACCGTAAACAAATCTTGTCTAAGCTCAAAACCTTAACAAGATTGATTAAACTAAAAACATCATTAGAAAATATGACGTTTCATCAGCCACAAAAACTGAAAACCATAGCAGATCTTATCGGGGCAAAATTTGTAGGTTCCGAAGACTTTCCTATTTTAGGAACAAACGAAATTCACAGAGTGAAATCCGGCGAAATTGTTTTCGTCAATCATCCGAAATATTACGACAAAGCTTTAAACTCTGCTGCTACTATTATCCTAATCGATAAAGAAGTAGAGTGTCCGGAAGGAAAAGCACTTTTAGTTTCGCAAGATCCGTTTAGGGATTTCAATAAAATTAATACTCACTTCACCAGAATCTATAATTTCACCGAAGAAAGGCACGATATCGAAATCGGTGAGGGTACAAAAATCCATCCTTCCGCAGTTCTTGGAAACAATATTACCATTGGAAAAAACACATTGATTTTTCCAAATGTTGTCATCGGAGACCGCACCGTAATCGGAGATAATGTAATTATACAATCTAACACTGTTTTAGGAGGCGATGCATTTTATTACAGAAAATTAGATGGAAATTTTGACCGTTTAATTTCGGTAGGAAACGTCATCATTGAAAACCATGTAGAAATCGGCAACAGCTGTACTATTGACAGAGGAGTTACAGATTCTACGGTCATTGGCGAAGGTTCGGTTTTAGATAATCAGATTCAAATCGGTCACGATACGGTGATTGGCAAAAAGTGCCTTATTGCTTCTCAAGTAGGTATTGCAGGCTGTTGTATAATAGGTGACGAAGTTACTTTATGGGGACAGGTCGGTATTGCTTCAGGTAACAGTATTGAAAGCGGTTCTGTAATTTTAGGAAAAACAGGAGTCAACAGAGATCTTAAAAAAGGTACCTATATCGGGATGTTTGCAGAAGATTTTAAAACATATCTCAAAAAAGAGGTGAAACTCAGAAATCTCGAATAACAATTGCTTGTTTTATCCAAAATCAAAGAAAAATAAGTAAATTTGTGAGCATTAATAAAAAGTCAAAAAATAAATTAAAACAACAATAAAATGTCAATTTTAGTAAACAAAGATTCTAAAGTAATTGTACAAGGTTTTACAGGTAACGAAGGTACTTTCCATGCAGGTCAGATGATTGAATACGGAACTAACGTAGTAGGCGGTGTTACTCCAGGAAAAGGGGGAAGCGAGCACTTAGGAAAGCCGGTATTTAATACGGTTGCCGATGCTGTTTCAAAAGCCGGGGCTAATGTAAGTATCATTTTTGTGCCGCCTGCATTTGCTGCAGATGCTATCATGGAAGCTGCTGAAGCAGGTATCAAAGTAATCGTTTGTATTACAGAAGGTATTCCGGTTGCAGATATGGTAAAAGTAAAATCTTATATCGCTGACAGAGAATGCAGATTGATCGGGCCAAACTGCCCGGGAATCATCACTTCTGATGAAGCTAAAATTGGTATTATGCCAGGTTTCGTTTTCAAAAAAGGAAAAGTGGGGATCGTTTCAAAATCAGGAACTCTTACTTACGAAGCTGCTGATCAGGTTGTAAAAGCTGGTTACGGTGTTTCTACAGCAATCGGAATTGGCGGTGACCCGATCATCGGGACTACGACAAGAGAAGCTTTAGAATTATTCATCAACGATCCGGAGACTGAAGCGGTTGTAATGATCGGTGAGATCGGTGGTGGTCTTGAAGCTGAGGCTGCAAGATGGTATAAAGCAAGTGGTTCTACAAAGCCGGTAGTTGGTTTTATCGCCGGACAAACTGCTCCTAAAGGCAGAACAATGGGTCACGCTGGTGCTATTGTTGGAGGTGATGAAGATACAGCTCAGGCTAAAATGGAAATCATGAGAGAAAACGGTATCAATGTAGTAGATTCCCCTGCTGACATTGGTGTTACTGTAGCTAAAGTTTTAGGATAATAACAAATTATATGAAATCGCCTTTACTGTTTGGTAATAAAATACTGATGGAGATAGGCGATAACATACTTTGTCCCGGTTATTCGGGATGACTTTAAAAATAATACAAATTACAATGAAAAAATTTTTATTACTATCAGCTTTAGCACTTTCTGCCACATCTTTCGCGCAGATCGATTTCAGCAGCACAAGATTTGGTGTTACTGCTGGTGGAAACTATTCCAGAGTTAAAAACGCACACAATCCTTCCGGAGCAAGATTTGCTTTTCAGGGTGGTGTTTTGGCATTAATCCCGATGGGTGGTGCTAATCAGTTTTATCTTCAACCTGAGGTTACCTACTACGGAGCGGGAGAATCCGGTAAAGATAAAAATGCTAAAAATGCCGATGGTTATGATGCAATGTATGCGAATAATTATCTGAGTGTGCCGATTTACTTCAAAGGATATTTTTCTGAAGCAGAATCAGAATTTTTTGGAATGATCGGTCCGAGATTTAATTTTTTATTAAGTCAGAATGTTAAGAACGTACCTGCAGGAAGACCTTATTATGACCCTGATGTGAGTGTTCCTGAGAATCCACAAATCAGCGGAAAAGCAAGCAGCTTTAATTTTGCAGTTGGTATAGGAGTAGGATATAGCTACAAAAGACAGCTCGAATTGGCTTTGAAATATGACTTGGGGGTTTCCAATACTTACCCGAATCTGATTGAAGATTTTACCAAAGACCCGAATACGGCAAAAAAGAAATCTGAGCAGGTTCTTAGCTTAAGTTTAAGTTATATTTTTGAATAAGAATTTTTAATTCAAGACATAAAGAATCCCGGGATGTTTATCTCGGGATTTTTGTTTTATATCAGAATTTTATGTAGTCTAACTTCTGATCCACTTCCAAATCTCCTTTAACGTAGCCTTATTTCCGTACATTAAAATTCCCACTCTATATATTTTACCGGCTAAGAAAATCATAAAAATTGTCGTTGCCAGTAATAAGAAAATTGATAAAGCAATTTCCCAGGCAGGAACACCATAAGGTATTCTGGCAATCATTGCAACAGGTGAAGTAAAAGGGATAATAGATAACCAAAACCCTAAAGGTCCGTCAGGATTATTCATCAAAGAAAAACTTCCGTACATCCCCAACGTTAAAGGTAAAATAGCAAATAAAGTAAACTGCTGTGTTTCTGTCTCATTATCAACTGCAGAGCCGATTGCTGCGTAGATTGAGCTGTAAAAGATATATCCTAAAAGAAAAAATACAATAAATACAAATATGATCAAAGGAAAATTTAAATCCAGTAAACTGTGGGAAACCTGTGTCGCAATCTGTGCAATGTCAAGTTTGTCGGATATTTCTGCATCGCCACCGGGTATATTCTTCTGAATTGATGAAAAACCGGTATTCAAAATTAAGGCTCCGACTACAGACATGCTAATCCAGATAATAAACTGAGTAAGAGCAACCATCGTTACGCCCAGTATTTTTCCCATCATTAGTTCAAAAGGCTTTACGGAAGAGATGATAATTTCTACTACTCTGTTGTTCTTTTCTTCCAAAACACTTCTCATAACCCGTACTCCGTAAATGATAATGAACATAAATGTAACATACATCAATCCTAGGCTCAACCCGGTCTTTACTCCGAAAGCAAGATCAGAATCTTCTTTATTATCTTCAGAAACATTAATGGTTTTCAGTTCAAAACTTTTGTCAAGATTATCAAGCTGCGATTCTGCTATTCCTAACTGTTTGATCTTCTCTTTCTTAATTACGTTACTGATATCGGAGATGATTCTTTGTTTGGTATCAAGACCGATTTTTGTGTTGACAATCAATCTTATATTTTTTTCTAAATCATCAAAATTCTGACTCATTATCTGGGGCAATATCAAAATTCCATCTAAAGACTCATTGCCTTTGAGGTTTTGGATTTTTGATTTTTCATCAGCGATAGGAATAAAAATATACTCCAATTTATCATTAGATTTAAGCTGATTTTTGAAAAGTCCACTGTTGTCAACTACTTCAATCACATTATGCGACTCGTTGGCTTTAAACATCAATCCGATTACAGCCCCGAAACCGATAATCATTAAAGGAGCCAGTAGAGTAAGTAAAATGAAAGATTTTTTCTTTACCTGTGTAAGAAATTCTCTTTTTGTAATTAAATATATATTGTTCATAAAATTTAAGAATGATTACCAACGGCATTTATAAACACTTCATTCATGCTCGGGATTTTCTCGTCAAATGATCTTACTTTCCCGGCTTGTACAAGATCAAGCAAGATATCATTCTGACTGACAGTATTTTTCAGATCAAAAGAAATAAGATTGTTTTTCTCTGAAAGATTGAAAACCTCATATTTATTCTGGAAATGCTGAAGCTTTTCATTATTCACATCAGAAAGTGTAATTCCAAAAATATTTTTTTTGAATTTTTCTCTTACGTCAAACACTCTTCCGTCAATTATTTTTTTTGAATTGTCAATCAAGGCAACATAATCACACATTTCTTCTACGCTTTCCATTCTGTGGGTAGAAAGAATAATGGTGGTTCCGTTATTTTTAAGTTCAATGATTTGATCTTTAATCAAATTTGCATTTACGGGGTCAAAACCTGAAAAGGGTTCGTCAAGAATCAATAAATGCGGTCTGTGAAGAACAGTGACCACAAACTGTATTTTCTGCGCCATTCCTTTTGAAAGTTCAGACAGTTTCTTCTTCCACCACTGGTCGATATGTAGTTTCTCAAACCATTTTTTGGCCTCGTTCAAAGCATCACTCTTTTTCATCCCTTTCAGTTCTCCAAAGTAGAGAATCTGATCTCCGACACTCATGTTTTTATATAAACCTCTTTCTTCAGGCATATATCCGATGTCTTTGATATGATTGGGATTCAGCTTTTCTCCATTGATGAAAACATCTCCGGAATCTGCCTGTGTAATTTGATTGATAATGCGGATGAAAGATGTTTTTCCCGCTCCGTTTGGTCCCAGAAGACCATAGATACTTCCTTTCGGCACATGAATGCTAAAATCTTCCAAAGCTGTTTTCTTTCCGGCGTTGTAAGTTTTAGTAATGTGATCAGCTTTTAGCATTAAATTTTTTTTTACAATGAGTATAAAAATAATCCGAAAGTTACGGAATTAAAAGAATTTTGCTAAAAGAAAAAATCCTGATGTTGATCAGGATTTAATATTATTGTTTTACTATTTGAGTAACCTTCTGCGTATTATCGCTGAGCATATAGCGGATCAGATACTTTCCGGGTTTTAATTTTTCAATATTGATCTCAGATCTGTTTGCATTTACATTGTAATTGGCAACCTGCGTTCCTAATATAGAATAGAATATTACTGATTTTATTTTTAGCGAAGAATCTTTAGCTTTAACCACCAAAAAGTCTTTTGCAGGATTCGGGTATGCAGTAAGAACTCCATCATCAGACTTTTGTGATGTAGAAGAAGGTTCTTTTATTTGTGCTTTTACATTGTCGGAAAAGCCAACAAATGCGCCCATAAATATAATTAAAAGTAAAAATTTTTTCATCAACGACTATTTTGCATAATTATTATCAACAAAACTAATAAATTCTACAATCATCTGCAATAGTTTTTCGCAGAACTTATATTAAATTTGCAATAAATTATTCAAAAAGTATTCCAAAATGATCTATTCAAGAAACCGAAGATTAAGAGTAAATGAATCTATGAGAGCGTTGGTGCAAGAATGCAGTCTTTCAACAAACGATTTTGTGATGCCGATCTTCGTAATGGAGGGTGAAAATAAAGAAGAAGCAATCTCATCAATGCCAGGAATTTTCAGACGAAGCGTAGATCTGACTGTTAAAGAATGTAAGGAGTTATTTTCTTTAGGCGTAAAGGCTGTCAATCTTTACATGAAAGTTTCCGAAAATCTGAAAGATAACACAGGAAAAGAAGCCTGGAATAAAGACGGATTGATGCAAAATACTATTAAAGCAATCAAAGATGCAGTTCCCGAAATGGTGATTATGACTGATGTTGCACTAGATCCTTATTCAATTTACGGTCACGACGGAATCATAGAAAACGGAAAAATTCTTAACGATGCAACAAACGAAGCTCTGGCAAGAATGTCAGTATCTCATGCAGAAGCGGGCGCAGACATTGTCGCACCAAGTGATATGATGGACGGCAGAGTTCTCGCGATTCGAGAAGCATTGGAACAAAGCGGTTTTCATGATGTCGGAATTTTAAGTTATGCTGCAAAATATGCTAGTTCATTCTATGGCCCGTTTCGAAGTGCTCTTGACAGCGCACCAAAAGATAATATGGAAATTCCGAAAGATAAAAAGACCTATCAGATGGATTTTCACAATTCTCGTGAAGCATTAAATGAAGTTTTTAAAGATGTTGAAGAAGGTGCAGATATCATCATGATCAAACCCGGTCTTCCTTATTTAGATATCGTTGCCAAAGTGCGTGAAGCGATTGATTTACCAATTGCAGTTTACAATGTAAGCGGTGAATATGCAATGCTGAAAGCCGCTGCACAAAACGGCTGGTTAGATAATGATAAAGCAATCATTGAAAGTTTAACTTGCTTTAAAAGAGCAGGCGCCGATATGATTTTCACTTACGCAGCAAAAGAAGCAGCAATTCTTTTAAACAGGTAAATAGTTTTTAAGTTAAAAGTTATGAATTTTGAGTTGAAATATTTTCTCGCAACTTATAATTCATAACTTTTAACTTATAATTATTTAAAGTCAAAGTCTTTTCCTTTGGTAAACTTTGCGGCGAAAGGAGCCTGATTCCCGGAATACTTTAAAACAAAATGTTTTTTAGTATCCGTATCGACTTTAGCTTCAACTTCTACATCCTCTGTCTGAAAACTGACATCCAAAGCAACACCGGATTCTTTTTCTAAAACGATTTCCACACTCTCGGCATAGAATAATGAAGTACTTAAATAATTAAATTTAATATTTTTACGATACGTTTTTGATTCGGAATCTGTAAATTCTGAATATTTCCTAAGAATTTCAATTCCCGGCGAATCTATATTGGTGATTCTTGATTTTGTAACTCCGTTGACGCGTACAGAAAGACTTTTGGCACTGTTGATATTCCCGTTAATTCCGATATTGAATAATGAAGGCAACGAAAGACCATATTCCACTATACTTTCTTTTGTAAATTCAAAATCAGGAATCAAAGCTGAATGTTTAGGAATATTAAAAAGCTGATCTTTAACTGTTTTCAACTGTTGTTCAGAAAATAAAAAACCAATTAGATTATTATTGGTTGTTCGCCAGTTTCTGCCATTCCATTCGTAGATTTCACAAAGCAAGGTGTCTGTAGAAGAGTGGGGCAAAAGATCAATATCCTGCCATTTAAAAACTTCTTTTGCATAAGGTCTTCGGTTGATCAGGTTAATGCCGAGATCCAATGCTAATAAATCAGTTAATTGCTGGTTATTTTCCATAAAATTTAAATTGAGATTGGTGATTTAAATGTAAGAAAAATATCAATTAATCAGATTCGTAAAAGGAAAATTTGTGTTAAAATTACAACCAGCCTTTTTTGTTGTGAACATATGTATTGTCAAATTGTTCATCGCTCATAAACAGATAAATGATTCCTTCGATAAATGGGATAATTGATGCTACCCCACAAGTAACAACATTTAGTACTAATTGAATAACTCCTTCTTTTGTATATCCCAAATAGAATTTATTTAAAGCTAACCAACCGACAAGAAGACCTAAAAGTGCAGCCGGAATTTTCTTTTCTGACTTATAAGGCATATTATTTTGTTGTTGAGTATTGCCGTCTTTTGTGTAACCGTAATTTTCCATGATAAATCTTGTTTGTTGTTTTTGATAAGTAGCATTAAAACCTTCATCGTTACAGAAGATTTTATAGATTACTGAAAAATTAATATTGATTTATACGATTGTCCGCAATTTATTGTCATCAATAATATATTGTATTTCATTGTTAAGTTTACGCCTTTGTATAACTTAACAACGGTCAAGATTTAAAATTCTTTGTTTGGCTTTGCGTCAAATTAAATGTTATGACACATTGCGGATGTTCAATTTGATTTATTAAAATATCATAAAACTGAAACAACCACTTTTAATCTCAAATTTAAATTCGAAAAAACTTTATCTTTGCCTTTATGATTTTACGAGGAGAAAATTTAATCAAAGAATACGGTCCCAAAAAAGTTGTAAAAGGTGTTTCTGTAGAAGTTCAGCAGGGAGAAATTGTAGGTTTGCTTGGTCCGAACGGAGCCGGTAAAACCACTTCATTTTACATGATCGTAGGTTTGGTAAAGCCCACATCAGGTAAAATTTTCCTCGACAAGCAGGAAATCACCACCGATGCGATGTACCGAAGAGCTCAGAAAGGAATTGGTTATCTCGCCCAGGAAGCTTCCGTTTTCAGAAAGCTTTCGGTAGAAGATAATATTATGGGCGTTCTGCAATTGACCAAGCTTTCTAAACGTGAGCAGCAGATCAAATGTGATGAGCTGATCGAAGAATTCTCATTACAACACGTCAGAAAAAACCGTGGAGATTTACTTTCCGGTGGAGAAAGACGTAGAACAGAGATCGCACGATGTTTGGCAACAAGTCCGAATTTTATACTTTTAGATGAGCCATTTGCTGGCGTAGACCCGATCGCCGTGGAAGACATTCAGAAAATTGTACGAAGCCTTACCGATAAAAATATTGGAATTCTGATTACCGATCACAATGTACAGCAGACTTTGGCTATTACCAACAAAACATACATCATGTTTGAAGGTAAGATTTTAAAGGAAGGTTTACCGGAAGAACTGGCCAATGATCCGCAGGTAAGAGAAGCGTATTTGGGCGAAAATTTTGTGTATCAGAGCATTTTTGATAAGCCGAGCATGAAAAAACACGCATACAACATCTGGGCAGGAAATTTTGATTCTAAATCTCAGTTTCAAAGTTTTGTGGATGAAAATTTTTCTCAGTTTGATGATTTGAGATTGATGCACGGATTTGAAGATATTAGTTTTGCCTCATTGGGTAATTCAGAAATTCAGCATATTTTCAATGATGTTGTTGATAAAAATGCTAATAATGCTTTCGTTTTTCAGAGAAAAGAAATCAATTCTCAATATCCTTTTGAACAGGCAGAAGCAGAATCGAAAGCAGCGAGTAAACCTGAACTGCATTATTTGACGACTTATCTATACGAAGGATAAAATTTAAAATTAAAGCAAATTATTTGCTGAAAAATATAATAAAACGTACCTTTTCTCTCAGAAACGGTACGTTTATTCTTAACACCCATTCATGGCAAAACCTTTTAATCGCACAGTGACTTTATTCGGAATTTACAAACAGTTGATTCCCTTTATCAAGCCATATCGCCTGATGATTTACGGAACTTTATTTTTAACTTTCCTGGGTGCCTTAGCTGCACAGGTCAATCCATTAGTTTTGAAATATACAGTAGATGAAGTGACAAAACTCACGCATCTGCCGAACCCGATGAATGAAGGAATACATATTCTAATCGTTATTTCTGTTATTTTATTAGGAAAAGAGCTCCTGAATATTTTTATCAATTTCGGACAGAAATTTTATGGCGAAAAAATCAGGATTAATGTGAGTTCGGTTTTGGCACAGTCGGCGATTGATAAAATTTTAACATACCGCGTTGCTTATTTTAATGATGAAAATCATGACTCCGGAAAGCTACAAATCAGAATAGACAGAGGCATTGAAAGCTTGACGAAATTGGTTCAAAACTTTTTTATCGATATTCTTCCGTTATTTTCAAATGCATTTATTGCCTTGATTATCATGTACATGCAGAATGTTTACGTAGGAATTGTTTCTACCATCATCGTCCCTATTTATTTTTATATCAGTTCGTTACAGGCGAAAAAACTGGGCGGAGTGAGAAGGACTTTAAGAAATCAGCGTGAGAAGAAAACGTCGGGGCTTTTAAATTTAATCAACTCAATTATGGTGATTAAAAGTTTTGTCCGCGAAAAATTTGAAGGAAAAAAACAGTATGATCTCCAAATGCAGTTGATGGATAGCCAGATGTTTACCAGGAAAACCAATTTTATTTATGACGGATTAAAAACCTTTATAGAGCAGTTCGGTGTAGTTCTCATTATTCTTTTAACGGTTTATCTGGTTTTGGACCAGCAAATGACCATCGGTGCGATCATGCTCCACATCATGCTTTTTAATAATGTTTCTTCACCTATTAGACAATTGCACAGAATTTATGATGATATGAATGATGCGATGATCTATGCAGAAGGATATTTTGATATTTTGGACGCCGAAAATGAAGAAGAACCCAATGGAACTTTTACAGAGAATAAAATCATAGGAAATTTTGAATTAAAAAATGTAAACTTTACCTATCCAAATGGTACAAAAGCGTTAAACGATGTTTCTATGTTAATAGAGAACGGTAAAACTACCGCTTTAGTCGGGTTGAGCGGCGCCGGAAAATCTACAGTGATCAATCTTTTATGTAAATTCTATCTTCCGGATTCGGGCGAAATTACGCTTGATAAAATCGATTTAAATGCATATGAAAATACCTTTCTGCGTAGCGATTTAGGATTGGTTTTGCAGAAAAACCATATTTTTCAGGGAAGTATTGAAGACAATATCCGTTACGGAAATATGAACGCAAGTTTTGAAGAGATTCAGGAGGCTGCCAAAAAAGCCTACCTGCATGAACAGATTATTGAGCTTCCCGAACAGTATAATCACGATGCAACCCAGCTTTCTGGCGGACAGCAGCAACGTATTGCAATCGCAAGATTATTTCTGAAAAATCCACCGATTATTTTCCTGGATGAACCCACTGCAAGTCTCGACGCTATCGCCACAGAACAGATTAAAAACTCACTGGATGCAATAAAATCGGGAAGAACAGTTGTCATTATCTCACATTCGCTTTCGCAGATTTTAGATTCAGATAAAATTTATGTAATGAAAAAAGGGCATGTCGTCGAGAGCGGAACGCATGACGAACTCTTCAAAAAAAACGGAACGTATAGAGAAATTTTTGATGCTTCAGCAAGAAGCTTAAATTTGGATCGTTTAATGAAAACGTATAAAGATGAAAACTAAACTTTTAATGATAATATTTTCATTTTTAAACTGTTGGGTTTTCTCTCAATATCGTTGTCCAATGAATAGTGGGACAATTATTTTATTTCAGCCAAAACCAGATTTTCATCCCTATGATCATCCAGATGAAACTAGAGACAGAATACAATCAAAAAATAATCAGGTTATAAGTGTTTCTAGTGGAAAAGTTATAAAAATTATTCAGTCAGATTCAGATTATTCAATAATTATAAAAAGCAGTAGCGATAACTTTTTTGTTTACTCAAATTTATCTAACACTTTATTTAAAGAGAATGATTCAGTAGAAAAAGATCAATTACTTGGATTGGCTATTTACGATAAATATTATGCTTCATATGTAATGGATTTTCAATTTTGGAAAAAAGATGAATCAGTTAAAGTTGATCTAAAATGTTCAAATCCTGATTAGATGAACGATCATTATCTGAAAAAACTAGACCGCGTTACAGCAATTCTCACCCAGCTGCAGTCGAAACCGATTGTCAGAGCACAGGATTTGGCTGAAAAATTTGAAGTAAGTGTCAGAACAATCTATCGTGATGTAAAGACATTGGAAAACGCAGGAATTCCCATTGTTGGTGAAGCGGGAAGTGGTTATTCTCTGATGGATGGCTACAAACTCCCCCCCGTGATGTTTACCAAAGAAGAGGTTTTAAGTTTTATTACAGCTGAAAAACTGATGCAGAAATTTTCACATCAAAGTCTGGGAAACCATTACCAGACCGCCATGGAAAAAGTACGTTCTGTGCTGAAATATTCTGACAGAAATTTAATTCAAAACATCGAAAAACAGATTGATATTTACAATTACTATCCTAAAACAGAGGATAAAATTAAAAATATCATTCCCACTATTTTAGAAAGTATTGCCGAAAAGCGTCAGTTGACTTTAGAATATGGAACTGCAGATTCTAAAATTTCAGAGCGAACCGTTGAAGTAGTCGGGGTCTTTTTTGAGTTCAATTTTTGGTACATTATGGCTTTTTGTACCTTGAGGAATGATTTCAGGCAATTCAGAGTCGACAGGATTTTAAAAATCATTAAAACTCAAAATCCTTTTTTACAGGAATACGGACAGATCAACGATTACCGCAGACATGGGAATGGTAATAAAACTAAAGTAAGGCTTTTAGTGGATAAGAAAATTATCTCACATCTCACCAATTCTAAAAAATATTACGGTTTAATCGAAGAAATTGATACAGAAAACGGCGTTGAAATGATTTTTGAAACCGATTGGATCATTGAAGGGTTTCCTAGATGGCTAATTACTTTTGCAGATTATGCCGAGATTCTCGAGCCAGAATCTTTAAAAATTACAATGAGAGATCTGCTCAATGATATATCAATCAATATCAATAAAGCCTGACAATTATCGTCAGGCTTTTATTTTATTCAAAAATTATCCGTTAGAATCTTTCCCAGAAAAATGGTGGATCAATTCCCAAAGCTCTCAGGTAAACAAATCCTTGTCCACGATGATGAATTTCATTATCAACGAAATAAAGAATATTTTGATATACAGGGAATTCATATTGCCCAAATAAATTAAAAGTCTCCTGAAATCTTTCCTCAGAAATTTTATTGAAATAATGGTTGATCACTTCCGTTTCTTCATCCCATTTTGCCAGAATATCTTCTTTTGTTTTCGGTTGGAAAGCTTCTTCAGAAAATGCTTCGACCTGCGCTTCTACAATCCCCTTCAAAGCCGGACCGCCGATGCTGATGAGCTCAACGGCTAATTTCGCAAAAGGTCTCATCTTGCCTATCGAAAACTCAAATAAATCTTTTTCCGGGAACATTTCAATCACTCTTCTGGTCAGATTTCTGTGTCCTTGCCAATGTTCTAACAATTGTGCTGCACTGATAAACTGTGTCGTTGCTGTCGTCGTTGTAGTTGTCATAATTTTGTTTTAAATTGTTAATCTTACAACAAAGATAATTTGGGCTTGTGACAACAGTTTGTCAGTAGGATTTAAGTATTTGAAAATTTATTTTAATCAATAAAATAATTATACATTCTTCACGTTAGATGGATATCTTGTATGCAATGTTTTAAATGCAACTATGTAGAGGTAGATAAATAATTTTGAAATTGGACCAATCCTAAAGGGTTGGTCTTTTTATTAGCCAGTTTTTTCAGAAGCTTTATCCGGCTATCCACTATATCTTTTTTGCAACGATCACATCCTTAAGTATCGGGATTCGGTGATTGCAAAAAAGGATGTCGCTTCTATCCGGGCTAGAAAGTCGGGTTTTTTCAGAATATTTAGGGTTTTCATTCTTTATTTTTGTAAAATAAACTAATTTAGTCATATCAAATCGCCATGATTGCATATGGCTTTAAGACAATGAAATTTACATATGAAAATTTATACCAAAACAGGAGATAAAGGGCAGACCGCTTTGTACGGTGGAACGCGTGTTTCAAAGGCCAGTGCAAGAGTAGAAAGTTACGGAAATATCGATGAGCTAAACTCGTTTATCGGAATCGCAAAAAGTCAAATTACAGATAATGAGGTTTTAAGGCAACTTAAAAAAATTCAGTTTGATTTGTTTACAGTCGGTTCAGAAGCCGCGACTCCCGTTGATAAACTGATGCTTGCCAACGGAAAATCACGACTTACACTGATCATTTCTGATCTTGAAATTGAAGAACTTGAAAACTGGATGGATGCTTTTGAAGAAACATTAGAGCCGTTACAATATTTCATCCTTCCCGGCGGCGGAAAGTCTGCAACATTTTTGCATGCAGCCAGAACGATTTGCAGAAGAGCAGAACGGTCGTTGGTTTTTTTAAACGAATCTGAAGAAGTACGCCCAGAATTGATAAAATATTTAAACAGACTTTCAGACTATCTTTTTGTTTTAGCAAGATATATTTCAAAAATTAACAACGAGCCGGAAGAATACTGGAATCCCAATGAGAGATAAAATGAAAAACATATTTCTACTCTTCCTACTTTTGTTGTCCCACTCAGCATTTTGTCAGGATATTACGGTTTATCTTGATGAGGGAAACGAATTGATATCAAAAAATAAATTTTCAAATGCTGAAAATACTTTCAGAAAAGGTCTGAAGGAAGATCCCGAAAATCCGATCTTGAAATCACAACTCGCTTTGACGTTGATCAATCAGAATAAAAATGATGAAGCAGAAAAAGTACTGGGTGAGATTTTAGTTAATCAGCCAGAATTCATAGCTGCACTTTGGTATGGCGGAATCAATAATTTCACCAAAAGCAAACCCGATTTAAGAAAAGCCATATACTATTTTGAGAAAGCTTATCATTTACTTGATCCGAATTCACCACAATATTTTGCAGTAAATTATTATATCGGGAGATCTTACAGAAAGCTTTTATATTTGGAAGGTCTTACGTATCAGGAAGTTGACCGTATGCTAGAAACGTATAAAAAATATGTAGAATTACAATCTAATGCGGAAGATAGTATAGACGCAAAAAGTTTTATAAAAAAAGTTGAAGAGAAAAGACCCGGCAAAAATGTTGGAAAATGGATCATTACTACGCAGCAGAATATTGAAGAGATAATTAATAAAACTACAAAATGAGCACAAAAGTTTTGTTATTTATCAACGGTGACGCTCCAAAATCTTTTCCTGATCCGGAAAATTATGATTTAATCGCCTGTACAGATGGTGCTTTCCATTATTTGAAACAGCTGAATTTTCCTTTAGAAAATCTTGATTTCATTTCAGGTGATTTCGATTCGCATTCAGGTTCGGATGAGAATGTTTACAAAGATAAATTTATTTATACACCTGATCAGGATAAGACAGATTTTCATAAAGCTCTGGAAATCATTTCAGAAAAAGGCTTTACTCATATTGACGTTCTGGGCGGAAGCGGAGGTGAGCAGGATCATTTTTTAGGGAATCTGACTGTTGCCTTTTCGTTCAAAGAAAAATTAAGCATAAAATTTTATGATGAATTTTCAGAATATTTTTTTATACCGAAAACTTTTGTTTTAAAAAACGTAAAAAATAAACTCGCTTCATTATATCCTTTTCCAACCGCTGTAAATGTAACTACACAAGGACTAAATTGGCCCTTAACCAATGAAAATCTGAGTATTACCTCAAGAATTGGAACGCGAAATTTTGCCATTGAAGATGATGTTTTTATAGAATATGAAGAAGGTGACCTGCTGATATTTATCGGATCAAAATATCTCTGAAAATTCCATAGATGACACCGATTGTAGTAATTTCTAATCTGTCGAAACTTTAAGGAAATTTAAAACTAAAAAATCAAAGTTTTTTAGCAATTTTGCATTCTTAATTCACTTGTCAGAAAATGAAAATAAAATACTCGGAACTTATTGATCAGACATTGTATTTCCCTACGGAAGAATTCAATGTTTCTGAGAACAATTTGTCTTTTCACGACATTCCTTTGATGGAAGTTATTGAAAAGTTTGGAACGCCTCTTAAGGTAAGTTACCTCCCGAAGATCTCTCAGAATATTCAGAAAGCAAAAAGCTGGTTCAAAGAAGCTTTTGAGAAAATCGATTACAAAAAAAACTACACATACTGTTACTGCACAAAATCAAGCCATTTTAAATTTGTTATTGAAGAGGCTTTGAGGAACGATATATCGATCGAAACGTCTTCAGCATATGATATGGATATCGTAAAATCACTTTACAATGAGGGTAAAGTAGATAAGAATATCGAAGTGATCTGCAATGGTTTCAAAACGGATGATTATCTGGCGAAAATTTCAGATATGATCAACAGCGGTTTTGAAAACATCACCCCAATTCTTGATAATTACCGCGAACTGGATAAATTAACGGAAAGCATCGACACCACTTTCGATATCGGAATCAGAATCGCTTCTGAGGAAGAGCCTAAATTTGAATTTTATACCTCAAGATTAGGAATCGGATATAAAGATATCATCCCATATTACAGTCAGAAAATCGCTGAGCATCCCAATGCAAGGTTAAAAATGCTTCACTTTTTCATCAATACCGGGATCAAAGACACTGCGTATTATTGGAATGAATTGTATAAATGTCTTCGCGTGTATGCACGTTTGAAGAAAATCGCCCCGGAAGTGAATTCACTGAATATCGGTGGTGGTTTCCCGATTAAAACTTCTTTGAATTTTGATTACGATTACCAATATATGGTTGAAGAAATCGTTTCTCAGATCAAAAAATTCTGTGAAGAAGAAGGAGTAGAAGAACCGAATATTTATACAGAATTCGGAAGCTTTACCGTAGGGGAAAGCGGTGCCAATTTATATAAAATCATTTCTCAGAAACGCCAGAATGACAGAGAAAAATGGAATATGATCGATTCATCTTTCATGACAACGCTTCCAGATACTTGGGCGATTTCAAGACACTTCATCATGCTTCCTTTAAACCGTTGGGAAGATTCTTACGAAAGAGTTTTCTTGGGCGGATTAACCTGTGATTCAGATGATTATTACAATTCTGAACAACATACCAACGCAATTTATTTACCTGTTTTCAGCGATACAAAACCTTTATACATTGGGTTTTTCCACACCGGAGCATATCAGGAAACAATTGGCGGTTATGGTGGAGTTCATCACTGTTTAATGCCGCAACCAAGGCATATTCTGATTCAGAAAGATGAAAATGGAGAGTTCCAATATGAAATTTTCAGAGAACGTCAAGGCCCGGATGATATTTTGAAAATTTTGGGTTATTAATCTATTGTTAACATCAAAAAAATTAAACTATTTACTGATTTTGATGAAATAAAAATATCTGTATGACATTTAAAAAAGTCCGTTTCATTATCGTTGAAACGGACTTTTTTTTAAAAATTTTTTATTAATGCATTAAAATTTATAATGATGTACATTTTGCCTTTTCAATAACATCATCAATTTCATTATTACCCAATTTTTTAACTTTTAAAAAACAATCACAGGCTTTTTCTCTTTTACCTGATGTTAATAAAACTTCACCTTTTTGGTACAATACAAGCACATCATCAGGATTATAAGTTAAAGCTCTGTCAAAATCATTTATTGCTAAATCATATTTTTTTGATAGTGCATATGCGGTTCCTCTGTTACCAAAACCTTTGTGGCTTGGTTTTATTTTTAGAGAGGCAGAAAGATCATTAATGGCTTTTTCATAATTTCCCATCCTAAGGTAGACATATCCTCTGTTCAGATACGCAGAATAATCATTAGGAAGATGTTTTAGGGAGAAATCAGCATCAGCAATGGCTTCATTGTACATTTCCATCACTGCTTTTATACCTGCCCTTTCATTGTACAATTGATAATCATCAGGTTTTTTTTCGATTGAACTGTTGTAAAATTCTAACGCTTTGGGAAATTGCCCTGTTGAGGCATAAAAACGTGCAAAACTAATGTGTATTTTATTATCAGAAGGATTTAAATTAAATGAAGATTCTAAATCTGCTTTTGCTTCCTGTATTTTTTCCAGATACAGATAAGAAAGACCTCGATAATTATATGCCGTTGATAATTCTTCTTTTTTATTAATAGACTCTGTATAATAAAAAATGGCTTTTTCATAATTGCCTTTATCAAATTCTTTATCCGCAAGTTTAAAACTTTGCTGAGCTTTTAAAAAAATTAGATTGCAAATCAAAATAATCATTGAAAACAATATCTTCTTCGTCATTTTTAATTAATTATACTATTTAAATTTACAATTAATAAACGAATTAAAATATCCCTAAACATATATTAAATCTAAAAATATTTCGAAATTTTATCAACTTCCAATTCAGTGTAATCTGAAACCACCATATTAGCCAAGCTGTAATCCTGATTGTGCGTATGAAAACTTTTATATGCGGCACAGAAAATATTCGCATGATGCGCTGCTAAAATTCCGTTGGTAGAATCTTCAATAACCATGCAGTTTTCAATCGGTTCGTTTGCCATTTTTGCTGCCAGCTGAAAAATTTCGGGATGAGGTTTTGATTCTTTTAAATCTGCACCGCTTATTTTTCCGCTAAAATATTTTTCCAGCCCGAATTTTTCAAAAACCATATTGATGGTCGTCATACTTGCGGAAGAAGCGACGATTAATTTTATCCCGTTTTCATAATAATGCTCGATTAATTTTCTCACGCCGGGGATTAGATCAAAATCTTCATCATTGTAAAAATAATCTTTGAAATGGGTTCTTTTAATATCCGTAATATCCTCGTGAGTGTGAGAAAGATTAAATTCACTGATTAAAGTTTCACAAACTCTCTTGGTAGAAGCTCCCGTAAAAGAAGTATAAAGTTCTTCAGAAACCTCGATTTCAAGTTGATTAAATGTTTTAAAATAAGCTTTCCTGTGCAGCGGTTCTGTATCAACAATGACCCCATCCATATCGAAAAGCACAGCTTGTAAAGACATACGTTTAATTTTGGTGCAAAGGTAATGATTTACCCCGGAAGCCTCAAAAAGTAAATATGGTCCTAAAAATTAGAATATTTAATTTTATTGTTATAAAACTTCCCGCTTCCGTCATACGACTTCCAGCTATCTCCTAACTTCTTCTTATCTTTGCCAAGGATATTTTATTCTTTAAATCATTTAATTTTTTAATCATAAACTATGAAAACATACGCAGGAATTCCTGAAGAAAATGCTTCGTTAGAAAATTCAAAAGTTGTTTTGGTAACGGTACCTTATGACGGAACATCAACCTGGGGAAAAGGAGCAGATAAAGGTCCGGAATTGTTCCTTGACGCTTCTGAAAACATGGAATTGTACGATATTGAAACAGGAACAGAACCTTATTTGGAAGGTGTTTATTTAGCAGGAGAAATTTCAGAGAATTCTACACCTGAAGCAATGACAGAATCGGTTTATCAGAAAACGAAAGAGCTTTTGGCAACAGATAAATTGTTCACGCTTTTTGGTGGAGAGCATTCAGTTTCTATAGGTTCAATCCGTGCAGTGGGAGAAAAGTTTGAAAATTTGACCGTTCTTCAGTTGGATGCACATACAGACCTTCGCCCGGAGTTTCATGGTTCCACTTCTAATCATGCGTGTGCGGTTTTTGAAGCTAATCAGAAGCATAATTTAGTGCAGGTGGGAATTCGTTCTATGGATGTTGAAGAGGTAGAATATTTACCGGAAGGAAGAGTGTTTTTTGCACATGAAATTGCCAATAATGAAAACTGGGTGAATGATGTCTTAGAAAAAGTTTCCGGGAATGTGTATATCACAATTGATTTGGATGCATTTGATCCATCAATTGCTCCATCAACCGGAACTCCGGAACCGGGTGGTTTGCAATGGTACCCGACTTTGGAATTGCTTAGAAAAGTTTTCGAAAAATGTAATGTTGTTGCTTTTGACATTGTGGAATTGATGGATTCTGCGAATTCAAAACCAAGCGCATTCTTAGCTGCCAAATTGTATTATAAAATGCTAGCTTATTATCACATCAACAGAAACTAAAATTCCGCAGGAAACGGATTTTTTCTTTCGGTTTTTCTTTGGAAATTTGTGATACAAAATAAATGAGAATGTCTACACAAGACGAAATAGATTATCACAGAATTGCCAAAGCGATTGATTTTATTCAAAGCAATTTTAAGCTTCAGCCCAATTTGGATGAGGTGGCAGAGAACGTCAGTCTGAGCCCGGCACATTTTCAGAAAATATTCACCGATTGGGCAGGAACAAGTCCGAAGAAATTTTTGCAGTTCATTAGTCTTGAGCATGCGAAAAGTTTATTAAAAGAAGAAAAAGCCACGCTGTTTGATGCAGCTTTAGAAACTGGACTTTCAAGTACAAGCAGATTGCACGATTTGTTCGTGAAAATTGAAGGAATGTCGCCTGCAGAATATAAAAACGGCGGTAAAAATTTACAGATCAATTACAGTTTTTCCGAAAGTCCGTTTGGGAATATTATTACCGCTTCCACAGAAAAGGGGATCTGTTACATGGCTTTCGAAGAGGCTAAAGAATATGCATTGAGAGATTTAATGAATAAATTTCCCAATGCATCTTTCTTTGAAAAACTGGATGAGTTTCAGCAAAATGCATTGTCGATTTTCACCAAAGACTGGTCAAAACTTAACACGATAAAACTGCATCTTAAAGGAACAGATTTTCAGCTCAAAGTATGGGAAAGCTTATTAACTATCCCTATGGGAAAATTATCCACATATGGTAATTTAGCCGGTAAAATAGGAAATTCGAAAGCTTCAAGAGCAGTAGGAACAGCAATTGGCAGTAATCCGGTTGCATTCCTGATTCCGTGTCATCGGGTGATACAGTCTTCAGGAAAAATTGGCGGCTATATGTGGGGAAGTGACAGGAAACAGATGATTATTGGCTGGGAAAGTTCTAGAGTTTATGGTGATTCTTTAAACACGAAGTAATGATGAGTTTATTCGAAGATATATCAGAATATCCTTTTAATATTCTTCCTAAAGATGGAATCGTTCATTATTACGGAAAGGTTTTTTCTAAGGAAAAATCAGATTTTTATTATGATTATTTATTCAATCAAATTCCCTGGGAAAATGATGAGGCTGTGATTTTTGGTAAATTAATTTTAACGAAAAGAAAAGTGGCATGGTTTGGAGAAAAGCCTTTTGAATATACCTACTCAAAACGAACAAAATATGCCAAACTTTGGACTCCGGAATTATTAGCATTAAAACAGAAATGCGAAGAAGTTACCGGAGAAATTTACAATTCCTGCCTGCTTAATTTATACCACGACGGAAGCGAAGGAATGGCGTATCACAGCGATGGTGAAAAAGATCTGAAAAAACATGGCGCAATCGCTTCATTAACTTTCGGGGCAGAAAGAAAATTCTTATTTAAACATAAAGCGACCAAAGAAAAAGTAGAATTACTTCTTGAAAACGGAAGTTTACTGGTCATGAAAGGCGAAACCCAAGATCATTGGATGCACCGGCTTCCGCCGACCACAAAAGTGAAAGCTCCACGAGTAAATTTGACGTTCCGAACGATTGAAGAATAAAAAAAACAGTGTAAATCACACTGCTATTCTTTTTCTTAATTTCGTTCTATCATCTACTTATTTCAAAACTTCAGCTTCGATAGAAGAATCTTCAAAAACTTTTATAAAAGCTTTCGTGTAATCTTCTTTCGTTGCAACATTCGGATTGTCTAAAAATTTCTGCGGATTTACCGAGAAAAGGGGAAACCAGGTCGAACTTATCTGAATTTGAATCCTATGTCCTTTTTTAAAGGTATGTACCACATCTTGCAATCTGAAATTCACTGCTGTTTTTTGATTCGGAACCAAGGCTTCTGCTCTCTCTCTTGAATTTCTGAATCTGGCAGGCATTATTTCACTTCTTACCATCTGATGGTAATTTCCGTAGACTACACCTTCTTTTTTCTCTGCAGGTTTAAAATCTTCAGGATATACATCGATTAATTTCAACGCAAAATCTGCATCTGTAGAAGTAGAGGCAATATTTAATTTTGCCATAATTTCTCCTGCGAAAGTCATGTCTTCCGTCAAAACATCTGTAGTAAAAGTAAGAACATCAGGTCGTCCTACTGCAAACCGCTGGTCTTCCGACATATAATTTCTTGGGGTGAAACCGTTAAAGTCTTTCAGGTTATCTGAACTTAGAACAGGATTGTCAGGATCACTATAATATTCTGTAGCGCTTTGTCCTGAATTATTTTTTAAGGTTCCGTTTACCAGGTAGAAATTAACTTTTTGTGTGTTTTTTGGGGGATATTGTGCAAATTCTTTCCATTTTTTTGCGCCGGTGTCGTACATCAAAGCTTCCGGTAAGCCTGCGTCTTGTTTTGTATCTCCTTTTAAATAATGATTGAAAAATTTAGTCTCAATACTTTTCTGATAATACGTTGCAATGCTATCTCCGAAATAAATCTGATTGTGAAAATGTTTCCCTTCCTCGCGTCCCCACCCTCCATGCGAAAAAGGTCCCATTACGATTGTGTTTTTAGCTTTTGGGCTTGTCTTTTCAATGGTTTTGTAGATATTAAGAGGTCCTGAAAGATCTTCAGCATCAAACCAGCCACCGACAGTAATTACCGCATGATTTATATTTTTCAGATGCGGGAGAAGACTCCTTTTCTGCCAATATTCATCGTAATTCGGATGATTCATAATTTCTGTCATGAAGAAGTTGTCCTTATAATATTTGTTATAGGCTTCTTTCAAAGTTCCCATGTCTCTGTAAAATTTCAAGCCGTCTTCTGAAGTGGTTTTAATCATAGAATCTGAGTACCACGCTTTGTTTTCGGCTTTTGTTTTCTGAACTCCAAAAACGGGAAACGTTTTGAAATAGCCTAGCATAAATTTTCCATTATGAAGAAAGTCATCATTCCAGAAATCTGAAATTGGAGCCTGCGGAGAAGAAGCGACTAAAGAAGGATGCTGCGCCAAAGTTCCTACCGCAGTATAAAATCCGGGATAAGAAGTTCCGTATTGACCGACTTTTCCGTTATTGTATTTGATGTTTTTGACCAGCCAATCAATGGTATCGTAGGTATCGGTACTTTCGTCAACATCTTTTTTTGTTTTACGTTCTACCTGCGGCGTCATGTTGGTAAAAGTTCCTTGGCTCATATATCTTCCACGCACATCCTGATATACAAAAATGTATTTGTCTTTCATCAAATATGGGTTTGGGCCAAGTTTGGTTTTAAATTCATTTTCACCATATGGAGCAATGCTGTAGCATGTTCTCTGCATTAAAAATGGATATTTCTGCTTTTTTGAGATATCTTTTGGGATGTAAATCGCTGTAAAAAGTTTAACCCCATCGCGCATGGTGATGTACATTTCCTTTTTGGTGAAATTATCTTTAACAAAGTTGTCTGTCGGAGTTGTACTTTGAGATTTTCCTAAGATAAAAAATAAAAGCAGCACTAAAGAAAACGGAATCTTCATAATTGAAATTTTGGCTAATTTATTAATAAAAATGCTATATACTGAATCCTTTTAAAAATAAAAAATCCCTGAGAAAATTCAGGGATAAAATTTTAATATGTGTTGACTTTAATTAAGCTTTCAAGTATCTTGAATATGCGTAACCTTCTTGTCCGTCAGAAGTTTTAACCTTCCACCAGTCGTCAGAAGTCTGCTCAATTAATGTAACAGAAGAACCTTTTGCAGCTTTTCCTACAACGGCAGCATCCGTTGAAGGTTCTTGTCTGATATTGAGGTTAGAATCTTCTGTAGCAATGGTAAGATTAGCACCTGCAGCCAAACCGGCAACCTGTACATCAACATTGATGTCTGAAGCAGAATATGTAGAATCAATAGCTCCTAAGGCATTCCATACAGCATCTTTTGCAGCAGTATTGGATGCATTTCCGGAAATATATAAAATTCCGTCCTGCTCCTGAACCTGTAGATTTGAAACTCCCGCAGACTGAGCTGCAGAAACCACACTTGAATATTTATCTTGTAATGTGCTCATCTGTTAGTTTTTTACTGTGTAGTTATAATTTACTTTTCCAACTTTCAAGGCATCAACAGATTCTTTGATTTTTCTTGCCTGTAATGAAGATACATTTCCTGTCAGCGTCAATTCACCGTTTACTACCTCAACTTTTACAGTTGGGAAATCTTTCACGGCATCCTGTACTTTTTGCTGAACCATAGGATCAACAGCCGTTGTAGTTTCTACCGGCATTGGATCAGGAGTTGCTTCAGCAATTGTCGCCATATCATGAACATCTTTTACCCCTTTGATTTCTTTCAGAGATTTGATAGCAGCATCTTTTTCTGCCTGTGAAGCGAATGTTCCGCCTAGATGGGCAACACCTTCTTTTACTTCTACAGTTGCAGACGGATTTGAGGTTACAATGGTAGTTGCCTGAGTCTGAAGATCAGCATCAGAAACTTTCTTTTTGCACGAAATAGATCCAAATGATACTGCCAAAGCTAAGGCAGACATTGTGATTGTTTTTTTCATAATTGTTTAATTTAATGTTTTAATTACACTCAAATGTAATAATAAAATGTATACCATTTCTCTAAAAAATAAATAAATATGTAAATTTTTTCTTTTAATGTTGTCATAATCTGCACGTTAATTTTCATAATAATAGTTTTGATGTAGTTTAACAAAATTTTAAGCTTCAAGAATAAAAACCTTTATATTTGCGATTATTGAACTATAGATATGAAAGGACAGAATAAATTATTTATTGCGATCATCATTGCTTTGATCGTGGGTGTTGCAATTGGAGGATTTGTACATATTCAGTATCCTGAAAGTGCAAAACCATTCTCACAAAACATCAAACTTTTAGGAACCGTTTTTATCAGATTGGTACAGATGATCATCGCACCGCTGGTTTTCACAACCTTGGTGGTAGGAATTGCAAAAATGAGCGACATCAAGATGATCGGAAGGGTAGGATCAAAAGCTATGCTGTGGTTTATTTCGGCATCTCTTATTTCTCTTTTTATCGGTCTGGTTTTGGTAAATTGGCTTGAGCCGGGTCACGTTACGAAGCTTCCGATTCAGGATGCGGCGTCTGCTGAAGAGCTCCTAAAATCAAGCAAAGGCTTCTCGATGGAAGATTTTGTCAAACATATTATCCCTAAAAGTATTTTTGAAGCTTTTGCAACCAATGAAGTTCTTCAGATTGTTGTTTTTTCAATCATGTTTGGGGTTGCTTTGGCAAATCTCGGTGATGAATACGCACAACCTGTCATCAAATTATTCGATGTTGTAGCGCATGCGATTCTGAAAATGGTAGGCTACATCATGTGGTTTGCACCGCTTGGAGTACTTGGAGCGATTGCAGCGGTGGTTGCCACCAACGGCTTTGAAATCTTTAAAGTATACGCCATTTACCTTCGAGACTTTTTCTTTGCTTTAGGAATTCTGTGGCTTGTATTGCTGTTAGTAGGATATTTAATTTTGGGTAACCGTCTTTTTGAACTGTTAAGAAGAATAAAATCTCCCTTATTAATTGCTTTTTCAACTACAAGTTCGGAAGCTGTTTTTCCTAAATTGGTAGAAGAATTAGAAAGATTCGGGTGTAATAACAGAGTAGTATCGTTTATATTACCGCTAGGATACTCATTCAATTTGGATGGAAGCATGATGTACATGACCTTTGCATCGATTTTTATCGCTCAAATTTATGGAATTGAAATGTCTGTCGGACAGCAAGTTACAATGCTTCTTGTTCTGATGCTGACTTCAAAAGGAATTGCAGGCGTTCCAAGAGCTTCTCTGGTGATTATTGTCGCCACATGTTCTATGTTTGGAATTCCACCGGAAGGGATCGCATTAATTTTGCCAATCGATCATTTCTGCGACATGGGAAGAAGCATGACCAACGTTCTGGGGAATGCTTTAGCAACATCCGCCGTTTCAAAATGGGAAGGACAGCTCGATAATCATGGAGGAGATATGTAAAATATTAATTTAACTTAAATAAACGGTCAATAGAGAATTTCTTCTCTGTTGGCCATTTTTTATGAAATTTGTATTACTTTGCTGAGTGAAACGCCTTTGCGAACGAAAAATATTTTCAATCATTTAAATAGAAACTTTGCGAACTTTGCGTTAAAAATAGATTGAAAACCTATCATTAAATGAATTTACAACAACATAAAAATAAAATTGCTGATAAAGGTTTTTCCGTTATCAGCAATGTTTTTTCTGAGGAAGAAATTGAAAAAATAAGTACAGTCATTCAGAATATAGATACTTCAAAGGAAACTTTCAGGAAATCGGAAGACCTTTTTGCAATCCGACAGTTTTTAAAGGAAGTCTCAGAGGTGAAAGATTTGATTTTTAATGAAAATTTAAAAACAATTATCAAAGAGATTTTTGGCGAAAATTATTTTGTTGTCAAAAGTATTTACTTCGATAAACCCGAAAAATCAAACTGGTATGTCGCCTATCATCAGGATTTAACGATTTCGGTTGATAAGAAAATTAACTTGGAAAACTTCGGGCCGTGGACCACAAAACAGAATCAATTCGCCGTTCAGCCGCCGATTCATATTCTGGAAAATATTTTTACAGTAAGAATTCATTTGGATGATACTGATGAAAATAACGGTGCCCTGAAAGTAGTTCCAAAATCTCATTCAAAAGGAATTTACAGACCCGAAACCATCGACTGGAACGTGGAAACAGAAAACATCTGCAATGTAGAAAAGGGTGGAATTATGATTATGAAACCGTTGTTACTGCATGGCTCAAACCGAACGACCAACGGAAAGAGAAGAAGGGTAATTCATATCGAGTTTTCTGATGTAGAATTACAAAAAGAATTACATTGGTCAGAAAGATTAAAATGATTTCTTTATACAATAATTGCACCTTAAACCTTTCTTAAATCTTTTTCTTTTTCATTTTAATTCTGATATGTAAAATAAAAATTCCTGCTGATTTACAGAAAAAATTACATATATATGTCTATTGTAATATATGTGAAATGATTTTTAGAAAACAAGTTATTTTAGTATCAATAGGCATCGTTTTTTTGTCATGCAATAAAGACAAGAAGTTACAGCCAGAAAGTGTAAAGAAACCTGAAGTTTCCACAATAACTTTCCCCGTGTGGGAGAAATCAATTCCCGATTCTGAACTTGTGACAGGTACAGAAACTTATAATGACGGGATGATTTCTAATGTGTCAAATCCTGCAATAACAATCTTCTCCCCTGCAAAAAACAATACCGGCGTTGCCATAATCGTATTTCCCGGCGGAGGATACAATAAACTGGCTATAGAACTTGAAGGTTCTGAAATTTGCAAGTGGCTTTCATCAATCGGAATTACAGGAGTGCTGCTGAAATATCGTGTACCAGCTTCCGGACCTCATTATGATAAGGATTGTAATTGCGAAAAAGATCCTATCAAACCATTGGCATTGCAGGATGCGCAACGAGCATTGGGCTTAATCCGTTATCAGGCAAAGGAATTAAAGATTAATCCGAATAAAATCGGAGTGATGGGATTTTCTGCCGGCGGACATCTGGTTGCTGATATCAGTAATCATTACAAAAAAAGAGCTTATACAATAGCGGATAATGCTGATAAAATAAGCTGCAGACCAGACTTTGCATTGGCCTTCTACCCCGGACACATGAGGTTTCATACAGATAAGCCGTACGAGTTAAACCGTACCATCTCTGTAGATAGCAAGACCCCGCCAACATTTATTTTGCATGCAGGCAACGACTCCATTAATTCTGTGGAAAATTCACTGGTCTATTATATGGCACTGCAGAAGGCTGGAGTTCCAGCTGAATTTCACATTTATGAAGAAGGAGGACATGCCTTTGGATTAAATCAATCAGCCCAAAAGATTCCTAATTGGTCTGAACTGCCGATTGCTGATTGGGAAAAATTGGTTGAAAGATGGCTGCGAACGATTAAAATGACATCTCACTAATAAAACTACCTTGAATATAAAACAAAACCTCTTACAAATCGAAAGAGGTTTATCATTTTTAATTTTCAAATTTCTATTTCAAAGAAATCTCATCCACAAAAATATAAGCATCACCACCCGCACCTTGATGCCATTCCGGAAGTTTTCCAAAATGATACGCTTTCACTTTTAGGTAACGTGCTTCGGTTGGAAGAATATCAGTGGCAAAATCTTTCACCTGAACTGTTTCATCTTTGGCATCAATGTTATTTTCCAAAGTTTTTAGAAGAATGAAAGTTTTACCATCCATTGAAGCGTAATATTCTACTTTATTAGGCATTAAAATCCATGCACGGCTGTCCTGCAGATAGGTTGATGAAATATATTTGATCTGTTGAGGCGATTTAAAATCAATAACAGCTTCAACGGTTTGTCCTTGATAACCCTGCCATTCTCCTTTTCTCCAATTGATGTCACCGTTGATTCCGTCAATCAAAGCAAACTTTCCGCCTGCCGTATATTGTGGATTAACATTAGCATTGATGGTTATATCCCAATGATTGGGTCTTCTGTTGAAATTGGCAGTTGTGATTCCGCTTTTTTCTCCATTTCTTTCAGCGTATGTAGAAACCTGAGTCGTTTTATTGATCATAAAAGGCTCTTTATAAACTTTAAAGGTTTTTCTAACGTTGGCGTCATCTTCGTCCAAAGTCATGTAATAAACTTTATCTTTCTCATTTAGCGGAGTGATTTTCACCTGAGTGGTAAAATCAAAAAGTCTGTCGGCCGCAATTACTGGTGAAGCTGTTTGTTCAGGATATTTTAAATCTTTAGCAACTTTTACATTTTCAAAACCTAGTTTTTTTAGCTCACTTTTTGGAGTGCTTTTCGTAATGATTCTCGTTGTTCCGTCTTCCAGATGTAGTTTAATTTCATCAAAATAAGGTGTCACGGTTTCCCATTCAGGTTTCCCAGGAGTTACGGCATAAATTCCCATTGAGCTTAAAATAAACCATGCACTCATTTGTCCGCAATCTTCATTTCCGATCAATCCATCCGGCGAATTTTTGTAGAAATTATCAAGAATATATTTAATTTTTGCTTCCGTTTTCTGTGGCTTATCAACGAAATTATAGAGATAAGCAATGTGATGACTCGGTTCGTTTCCTTGAGCGTATTGTCCCATCAATCCGGTAATATCCACCTGTTCTCTTCCTGTTGTTTTATCAGAAGCTGAGAAAATCGCATCAATAAATTGTTCGAATTTTTCTTTTCCACCATGTGCTTCAATCAATCCCGGAATATCCTGCGGAACCGAATATGAGTAATGCCACGAATTTCCTTCCGTATAATTGTTGTTGACTTCACTCGGATCAAACGGTTCGTACCAGTTTCCGTTTTTTCTAGCCTGCATAAAACCATTATTCGGATTGTAAAGGTTTTTCCAGTTTTGAGAACGTTTCATGAAGTATTCGTAGTCTTCTTTTTTGTTTAAAATTTTTGCCATCTGAGCGATGCACCAGTCGTCGTAAGCATATTCAAGGGTTTTTGAAACGCTTTCGTGCTCATCATCAATGCTGATATAGTTGTTTTGTTTGTAAGCATTTAAACCAAAAATATCCAGCATCGCCGAATTTTTTGAAGCTTCAAACGCTTTTTCATAATCAAAACCTGTTACTCCTTTCGTCATCGCATCTGCAATTACAGAAACTGAATGATAACCGATCATACATTCCGTTTCATTGGAAGCCAGTTCCCAAACGGGAAGTTTTCCGCCCTGTTCGTATTGTTTGATAAAAGTATTGACAAAATCTGCCGTTCTTTTTCGGTCAATCAATGACATCAAAGGGTGTGCTCCTCTGAATGTATCCCAAAGCGAGAAAACGGAATAGTATCCGAAATCTTTCGCCATGTAAAATTTGTTGTCCCTGCCACGGTATTTTCCGTCAACATCCATGTTGATATTGGGTTGCGTGAAAACGTGGTATAAAGCCGTGTAGAAAACGGTAAGTTTATCTTTGTCGGAAGATTTGACTTGAATTTTTGAAAGTTCTTTGTTCCAATCTGCTTCGGCTTGTTTTTTAATGATTTCAAAATCATTTGAATTTCCTTCAGCCAGCATGTTTTTTCCTGCACCTTCGTAATCTGTAGGAGAAATTGAAACTTTTACAAGGATTTTTTCTCCTTTTTTAACTTTGCTTGAAAATGCAATTTGAATTTTTGTTCCGTTATAATTTGTATCAGCAACACTAGGTCGTGATGGACTCTCAACCAGTGATTTTGTTTCAATCATCGGTTTTGAAAACTCAATTCTCGCATAAATGTATTGATTGGTTGCCCAAGCTTCACTTCTTCTGAAAACTTCGATGGTTTTGCTGTCAATAATTTTTACTTCACCTTCCAGCAATTTATCTCTGTGATTTAAGTCTAAAATAATATTGGCGTTTCCAGCTTTGTTGAAGGTGTATTCGTGATAACCGACTCTTTTTGTTGTTGTTAAACGAACATCAATGTTATGCTTATCCAATTTTACCGAATAAAATCCTGCCGTTGCTTTCTCATTTTTATGAGAAAATTTTGATGAATATTCTTTCGGTGTCAGTCCCGGATTTCCCATGGTCGGCATGAGCATAATATCGCCATAATCAGACACTCCGGTTCCGTTCAGATGCGTATGAGAGAAGCCATAAATCACTGAATCTGAGTAATGATAGCCACTGCAGCCATCCCAGCTTCCGTCAATTCGGGTGTCGGGAGAAAGCTGAACCATCCCAAAAGGTACAATTGCACCAGGAAATGTATGACCGTGGCCGCCCGTTCCGATGAAAGGATTGATGTATTGCGAATAATTTTGTGAAAATAAATTATGGGTAATAATTCCCAAAAGAATAATCAATATTTTTTTCATGAAGATTAAAATTAAAATCCCCCTAAAATACTATAATATTTCGTTCTGCAAAAGAATTTATCTATCACCCAGTTTGTTGATTTTAAATAGCTAAAATTTCCGTAAATTTGTAGACAATTTATATTTTTATGTTGACTAAAGAAAAGGTTCAGGATTTCCTTAAAGAAATAGAAGTAGATGATTTGGTGAGTAACTTTCAGGTAATGGGAAGCGATGTTTACATCGATATGACTGCACATTCACCGGCAATGCACGAAAAAAAGAAGCTTGAGGCAGCAATGAAGCAGGCATTTGCAAGCGAGTTTGGGGAAGAAATTAATTTAAAACTGAAAATAGTTTCTCCCGAGCCAAGCGAAGTACAGCTAAGTCAGATTAAAGGAAAACAAATCCCCGGAATTCAAAATATTATTGCCATCGCATCCGGAAAAGGTGGGGTAGGTAAGTCTACTGTTGCTGCGAATCTAGCAGTAACGTTAGCAAAAATGGGTTTTAAAGTTGGAATATTAGATGCCGATATTTACGGACCGTCTGTTCCTACGATGTTTGATACAGAAGGTCAGAAGCCAATTTCTGTTGATGTAAACGGGAAAAGCTTAATGAAACCGATCGAAAATTATGGTGTGAAAATGCTTTCTATAGGATATTTTTCTGGAGCCAATCAGGCTGTTGTCTGGAGAGGACCGATGGCATCAAAGGCATTGAACCAAATGATCAGAGATGCAGCTTGGGGAGAATTGGATTTCTTGTTGATCGACCTTCCTCCGGGAACGGGTGATATTCATTTGTCGATCATTCAGGAAGTTCCTGTAACGGGAGCGGTGATCGTAAGTACACCTCAACATGTTGCTTTGGCGGATGTTAGAAAGGGGATTGCGATGTTCCAGATGGAAAGCATCAATATTCCGGTACTAGGATTGATAGAAAATATGGCGTATTTTACACCGGAAGAATTACCTGACAATAAATATTATATCTTTGGAAACCAGGGAGCACAATATTTAGCAGATGATTTAAATATTCCTGTCTTGGGTGAAATACCATTGATTCAAAGCATCAGAGAAGCAGGAGATGTAGGAAGACCTGCAGTGCTTCAGGAAAATTCTAAAATTGCAGAAATCTATGTAGAAACTGCAAGAAAAATGGTAGAGAGTTTAATAGAACGAAATAAGTTTCTACCGCCTACAGAAGCTGTGAAAATCACCACGATGGCGGGTTGCTCACCAAAAAAATAATAATGATTTCAAATTAATTTTTGAAAAACCAAATTCAAATATGGAAACAAATATAGCACACGAACAAACCGTAACCAAGGTAATGGAAGCTCTAGAGAGCATTCGTCCGTTTCTGAACAAAGACGGTGGAGATATCGAGTTAATCGATGTGAAAGAAGATACGGTGTATGTAAAGCTTTTAGGAAACTGTTCTGGATGTTCTTTAAATTTTTCAACTCTGAAATTAGGGGTTGAAACGACCATTAAACAGCATGCTCCTGAGATTTCAAAAGTGGTGAATTTAGAATAAAAAATACGACGATATATTTTTTGAAGACAGGCTTTTGGGTCTGTCTTTTTTTGTTATTTACATTATGTCATTTGCTGCTTTTCTTTGCATACCTTGATAAATAATTCGCCAGATTTAGCTGATAAATATTTAGTTTCAGAACATACATCAACTTCAAGATTGAAACTTGAGTGACTTTCATAATCGTCTTGATCAATAGGGATATTTCTAATAGCTGGAAGTAATATTTAATTTATTATTACTCATTTGTGTCATTTATTTCGTATACTTTCAAAAATACAAAATTCTTTGTTTTTTTTTAAAACTAATTAAGGTATATGAAATTTAATTTAAACTAAAAAAGCCCCGGAAAAACCGAGGCTACATTAAAATCAAATATATAAAAGTTACTTTACAATGACTCTTTTCACTTCACCTTCAGAAGTTTTAATTAAATAAACTCCCGCAGACAATTTTGAAGTATCAATAGTTAAAGCATTTTTCTCTTTTCCAAGAAGTTTACCACTCATATCGTACAATTCGTAGCCTTGAGGTCTGTTGAAATACAATGTATTCCCTTTGTTTACAGGATTCGGGAAGATATTGAACGTAGCTTTTTCAGTTTTTACTTCTCCAGTAGATAAAGTTGGAGAAGGAGCTACTTCAAACATAGATAAAGTTCCGCTGATTTCATTAGCAACAATAACATAACCCTTCCCATTATTCATATTTGCAGGAGGAATGTAAGTAATTCCTTCCGGTCCGTTGTCACCACCAAATGCAGACGTTGATCTTGAATGTTTATAATCAACAAATGTAACATTGTTCGGATCAGTTACGTTATACACCATAACACCTCCTGTTCTTTCCAAAGTAATAAATGCGAAAGTCTGTCCGTTGATCGTTCCTAAAGTTACTCCTTCAGGTTCAGGGCCTTTTGCACGGCTTCTGTTTTTAGCGCCGTTTGCTTCGTTATCCGCATTGAAAATCAAAGGATGATTGGCTGCAGTATATCTTTCAAACTGATCACCGCTGTCATAAACAATTTGTTTGGTATCAGCATTAAAAATGGAGAACGAGCGGGCTCCCAAAGCGTGAATCTCTTCGTATTCTGCATCTGCATCGGTACTTCCGTTTACACTTGTCGTTCTGAATCTTCCTAAATTATGGGATGCTTTCAGCACAGAAGCATTCGGGAAAACGGTTGAGTCTAAACCATACGTTGCTGCCCCCACAGTAGTTCTCTCACTGAATCCTCCTAAATCTTTTTCGTCTCCTTCGTTGGCTGTCACAATGTAATTAGTGTTTCCAATTTTGTAAGAAGCCATTGCATCAGGATTGTAGTACGCTTTTACCGGCCAGTTTGCAATTAATACTTCTCCGTTGTTGTCAGAAGCATCAAAACCATTTCCCGGAAGACTCATGTCTTTTTTACCTAAGCCCCAAATGCTACCTAAAGTTTTTGTAGCTAAATCTATCTCAATGACTGCATTATTTTCCTGACAAGAAACCCATGCTTTCTGACTGTCTGGACTGATTGCAATATATTCAGGTTCAAGATCCTGCGCCAAAGTGCTTGTTGATTTTACTTTTCTTCCTCCGGTTGCAGATAGAGTAGCCTCCATTCCGTTGAATTGGGTAAAACCAAGCGTTGTCACACTCGCTTGTGTTAAGGCCTGAATTCCTGCTACCGTCAAAATAGGCACATCAATAATACTGACAGAACCTTCCGGATCTGTTGTGTAAGCATCATTGGGTTCGCCTTCATTAGCAGTCATTACTTTCGTTCCGTCCGGCGTGAAGGTAATCATGTCTGGTAAAACACCTACAGAAACCTGCTTTAGGAATGTTCCATTGATATCAAAGAAAACAACTGATCCGTTTCCTTGTGGATTTGTCGCGTTGGGAGAAGCTACTGCAATAATTCCGTTTTTTACGGCAATACTTGTGATTCCACCATATGGAAGCATGTTTACGGTGCTGATAACGGTGGGTGCAAGCGGGTTTGCGAAATTAATGATATCGAAAACGTCTGTCAAAGAGCTTATCGTGAAGAGTCTTTGTGTTGCAGCATCATGCACTACAATTTCTGTTGAGCTCGTGCTGTTTCCTGAAGGATCAAAACTTCCGATATAATTGAGCTGAACCTGGTTCGAAGGTACCGGTGCCGCTTTATCATTATCAACAATATAAACTGTGGATGAAGTCTCACCTGAAAGAGTAGCTCCGACAGGATTTTCAAGACTTAAAACAAAATATTCAGCCATCTGTTCCTCCAGAATATCATCAGTAATTGGAATATTTACGGTAACACTTGTTGTAGTTGGAGTTAGATTGATGGTTTGATTGGTTAAAATAAAATCACTGCTGTCTGCCGTACTGAACGGTGCAGGTTTTACAGCCAGATTTACCGTTGCATTTGAAGGATTGTTCACATTGATTTTAAATGCCAATGTTCCTGTATTTTCGTTAACCTTAATAAATGTTTTATCTAAAGAAATCGTTGTTCCTGCTGTGGTAAATATTGTAGAAGTCGAAGTTGCGACAGCGTTATCACTTGTATCTTCCACAAGATTTGGCTTTAAAGCCAAATAATATGCCTGATTCGGAACCAGACCTCCTGTAGGAATTACCGTAATTTTATTGTTGCTGAATGTCGTTGTAAAAGGAACAGCTGCTCCAGTTGCATTGTTTAGCCTTAATTCTACCAGATTCTGAGCATTTGTCGCCGTAATCGCAGAATTATCTAGTAATCTTACATTTTCGTTAAATGTAATGGTAGGATTTACAGTAGTGGAAGCATTATTTACGTTGTTTGCCGGTAAATAAGTTACTGTAGGTGGTGTAGTATCTAAACCTCCTGCCGGAGTTGCATCAACTGTAAAATTGTCAAAACGATTGTTTCCTACAACGCCTCCTGCGCCGGCTGCGAATTCTACTTTCAGTTTGAAATTCGGGTTATTAGAAACTCCTGAAATTGTAGAAAAATCGAATGTAATCAACTGCGGATTGGCATCCTGTGATGTTACCGTCTGATATTGCGTGTATGTGGTTCCGTCTAAAGAATAAGACCAGATCTGTATTCCTGCTCCAGATCCTGATCTTCTGGTTGTGAATTTTACTACCACGTTGTTATAACCTGTGGTAGGTAAAGAAAACTGTACATTTCCGTTGATTGGATAATTGTATCTCAAATGCGTACCTGAAGCGTCTCCGTTTCTGGCGTTCAAGTTATCAATATTAAAGTTTTGGTTCGTACCACCTGCAAAGTCAATAAAGGTGTCGGTACTTCCGGTTCCCGTGGAAACAGCAGTGATAGATCCGTTCAAAAGTGTTGAAGTAGGAGTCGTAATTGTTGCAACGGATGCATTGTTGTTAAAATTCCAGTAGTGTACCAAAGTCTGTCCCGAAACTGCACCATGAAATAAGGCTGCGATAGGCAATAAGCCTCGTAAAAGGTATTTGTTCTTCATTTTTACAATATTTAGATTGTTGCAAAAATGAACGTTATAGGTTGTGAGGGTTTTACGGGAAGATTATAAAATGGTTAAATATTTCTATTAAAATCGATTTAGTTTTAATTTATTGTTAAATTTTTTTATCAAATTAACAGCTTGAATTTTCTTTCGGGCGGGATTTTAGCACCACATTTATACGAAGTATTGAACTCCAACTGACTCAAAAACCGCGGTTAGGTACTGGCATTCTGTCTGTCGATGCTGTTTTGTCGATATTAATTATCTCTTCGTTTATGGATATAGAAAAGCTGATAGAAAGATTAATGATAACACTTCTATCAGCTATTTTACAAAAATGCGGGAAACTGTGTATTATCCTATGGAATGGAATCCTACCCTGTTTCCTTCGGTATCGATAAAAAGTGCAATAAAGCCCCTGTTTTCACCAATAGCGGTTTTTGGTAGAATAACTGTTCCTCCAGCACTTTCTACTCTGCCTAATGGAACTGAAAGGTCATTTCCGCCATCTAAGTAAACAGTTGTGCCGCTCATTGCAGGAACAAAGTTTTCACCGCTAGCAATTGCTCCTCCAAATCCGCCTTTTTGTGGATCAGACGGTAAATATGCATATTGCATATCAGGATTAGGGTCTTCATGAATTTGAACATCTAACACTGTAGTATAAAATGCTTTTGCTCTAATGAAATCTGTAGCTGGGATTTCAAACCAGTTTAGGGTATTTACCATATTTATTAAAGTTTATTTGTTTTTACTAATAAGTTATTAAGGGATTAACACAATTTTACCTGTTTTAACCTGTTTTCCATTTGTCTCTGTGTTTCGGCAGCGTTATTTAAGGGAGGTTACCCGCAAATGATAGGATTTCTTGGAGGGAGATACATTTTAGAATTTTAAACCATTAAGAAATCAAGCAAATACAGGTAAAAGCAACTGATCGATCTGAATCTTGGCATTGCGTGTTTTCTCCTCAGCGTTAAACAAAAGCCCAGAAGCATCAATTATCTCTACGTGTTGAATACCCAACGTCTGCCACAAATACGTTGCATACGGAGTCGCAAAATCCTTCTCGCTGCCTATGCCGGTGCCTCCGCTGGTAAAGAGGATATAAACACTGCGTGCGCGGAGTAAGCCTTGCGAAACGCCGTCGACATAAGCAAAGGTTTCGCCAAGACGACTTACATGGTCAACGTATGCCTTAAAAGTAGAGGGAACGGTCCAGTTGTAGATCGGCATGCCGAGTACCACTATGTCAGCGGTTAACAGTTCGCTCACCATTTCGTTGGAAAGTTGCACAGCTGCTTGCATGGTCGGGTTTGGATTTTGCAGGGAATACAAACTTCCATCAACGAACGCTTCTGTTGGGAGCGGTAGGTCTGCTGCTAAATCTCTTGTCGTGAAGTTAGCATCGGGATATTCTCGCAACATGCGAGCCACCAAGTGGTCAGTGAGGTGTCGGGACACTGAGTCGGCATAACGCGAGCTGCTGTCTATACGTAGAATTTCAAGGGAGCGGGTGTAAGAGTTTTTTGTCATAATAGAAAGATTAAAATGAAATGATTGATTTCTCTTATAGATTAATTTTATTTAATTTTGCAGTGCAAATATTCAGAGTTAAAATGAATAAAACAAGTAGGACATTTAAAATGTGTAAGTATGAAAAACAGTACTAATGATGATAATCAACACGTTATAGAAGAAAAAAAGATTGTTTTTGATGAAAAATCTTGCCCGGTAACTGCAACAATGCAAGTTTTAGGTGGAAAATGGAAAGCAATTTTAATTAATGCTATCTATCATACTTCTCCTGCAAGATTTGGAGAATTGAAGCGAAGTGTAAAGGGAATTACTCAATCAATGCTTACTCAGCAGTTGAGAGAATTAGAAGATGATGGGATCATAAACAGAAAAATTTATGCTGAGATCCCACCAAAAGTTGAATATACATTAACCGAGTTTGGGCTTACACTGTCACCAATAATGCAATCTATGGCTGATTGGGGGAAAGAATACAGAATAAAAAAACAAAAGCTGTAATTAAGATAAAATTTTGTTTCAATGCTGTTTAGAAAAAATTGGATTATGAAGTCCTTATTAAAAGTTTTCAGTGCGATTGGACAAGATTAAATGTGATGTTTATAGATCGGAGTTTGTGTTGGCAAAACACCTCTTTTGTTGGTATTTTTTTTTACTGTTTTTCTTTAGTCATGATGTCGGTTGTGTAATCCGCTGAGAATGCGCCTAACGATTTGGCTATTGCCGAAAGCGGGGATTTAGCACAAAGTTTAATCTAAGAACGAAAGTTGAACCTGCACAGATGTCCAATAGAAGCTGTTCAATCCTGCTTTGGCAATAACTTGGTAGTTGTAATTTGTATCATTGTTTTTTGTCCTAAAATGTATGTTTTAAAAGTTAAGTATAAACAAGTTCCAACTAAATATAATCTAATTGCGTTACCGATGAGCCAAATCACTGATAAATTGTAAATTTGTTCTTTGTATTTTTCAATATCTCCAAAAAAAAGCTTTAAGTTTAGCTGAGTTACAATTAAGGCTGTAATTAAAATTGAAAGCAATCCAAATATACTTGCTTTTTTTAGTAAACATTTTTCCTTTTTATTGCTTGATTTCACATAAAGAAAGCATACTACAAAAACTGCTATTTGTGTAAGCGGAACGTAATAATAAATCTGATTTGTAACTGTAAAGTATCCTTGCCAACTTTTGAGTGCTTCATAAGAGTTAGCTAGTTGATTTGGCGCTAAAACTATTTCTTCATAAAGGTTTCCAAAAAACCAGTGAGCTAAGAAAAATAACGAAAAGCCTAAAAGATGATTGAATGTTTTTGCTTGCATTAGTGTCCTTGTTTAAATTTAATGCAAAGGTCCATATTATTTAAGCTTTCAAAATTGCCAATTGGCAATTAATGACCTATTTGATGTTTTTTCTAAGTCTGCTTAGTGAGGTTTGAGTAATGCCTAGATACGATGCAAGTTGTTTTAGTGGTACTTTTTGTAGAAGGTCAGATTGTCTCATCATCTTCAAATATCGTTCTTCAGCTGTCATTGTTTGATAGCTTAATATACCATTGATGACTTTAAGAAATGCGTCTTCCCAAATTTGTCTACCAAATTGTTGCCAAAAAGGAAATTGCTTATACAGCATTTCCATTTTAGATTTATCAATCGTAAGTAATGTGCAGTTTTCAATTGCTTGAATATTGAATTGTGTTGGTTGTCCCGATTTTAAGCTATTCAGTTCAGTGAAAAATCATTTTGGAACGCCAACCAACCGGTTATCTCTCTGTCGTCTTTGTCAAAGTAAATGCGGAGTCCGCCAGATTTAATAAAATAATAAGATGTTACAATCTGCCCCTTTTTAATAACAAACTTATCTTTGTCGAAAGCCCGTTCTTGAAAATTTGAGAGGATTGTAAACAAATCGCTTTCCGAAATATTGATTTGTGATTTTATGAAATTGCTTAATTCTGTCATAAATTTACTATCTAAGCATGCATCTATACAATTACACTAACATCCAAATTAAGCACTGCGCAATCATATGTTATTGCCGTAAATCCAAATTGAAGATAGTGTTAATTATTTGATTTTGAATTGATCAATTTTAATTCGTTTTGATAATGTGCAACGAATATTAAATTAAGTAAAGTTATTTCTCCTCCGAAACCCTCTCATATATATTGTGAATCAAACCATCCGCAACAGAAATTTTCGGAACAAATATCTTGTTGATTTCTGCCCAGTGCATCACGAAATTGTAGATCTTCAAAGCGTGAACTAAAACATCAGCTCGATCTTCCCTGAATCCGTATTTTGTCATTCTTTCCTCTACAGTAAGGTCGTTGAATTCTTTGTAAGCTTTTTTGAGATAAGCAATTGACATGGGTTTGCCGTCTTTGGTTTTGCTCATGGAGAATACTTTATTGATATTTCCTCCCGAACCGATTGCAACGATTTGTTTTTTACTGCTGATATTGTCTTTGATCTCATCTTTCATTTCTTTCCAGTTGTCTTCTGTCACGAGATTGTTGAGGAGACGGATCGTCCCTATATTGAAAGATTTTTCGTAGATCATGGTGTCATTTTCATAGAACGTCAACTCAGTAGAACCTCCACCTACATCTACATAAAGGTATGCGAAATCTTTGTCTAGGCCTTCTGCGACGTGGTTTTCGTAAACTAAAGTCGCTTCTTCATCTCCTGAAATAATTTCAATATTGAGATCTGAAGAATTTCTTACCTTCTCAATAATATCCTTTCCGTTTTCGGCATCGCGCATCGCACTTGTGGCGCAGGCTCTGTAATGCTCGACTTTATAAACTTTCATCAGATCACTAAAAATTTTCATCGAATCTAAGACCATTTTTTCCCTTTCAGTACCGATTTTTCCAAGGGTAAAAACATCCATCCCCAATCGTAAAGGAATTCGCAAAAGGTTTAATTTAATAAATTCTGGTTTTCCGTTTTGAATCTTTACCTCGTTGATTAAAAGTCGGGCCGCATTACTTCCTATGTCTATCGCTGCAATGATCATCTGTTGACTGTTTATTTTGTTGGTTTCAATTATTAATTGAGAATAGTTGATGTTTAAAAATCGAATGTACAAAAATAATTTGTTTTTTTTGATCTAAACACATTTAAAAACGCTTTACAGAAGCTATCTTACGGTGGTTTTTGCTTTAAGATATCTGTAAGTTTCTATTTGGGAACGACATTCTTTTTCATCATTGCTGATGTATTCATTGCTCAGTTTTTTGTCTAAAATTCTCGCCTTTACATTATCTCTTAACTGAATAACAATAATGTCTTTGAGCTCTTTTTTTAGGGTTTTATCAGTGATTTTTGCTGCGGCTTCTATTCTGTAATCAAGGTTTCTGTTCATCCAGTCGGCAGATGAAATGTAGATATCCTCTGCACCTTTATTGTAAAAATACATTACTCTTGCATGTTCCAGGTATTCATCTACGATGCTGATGGCCTTTATTTTTTCTTTAAAATCTTTCTGATTAATAGCACAGTAGATTCCTCTCACAATGACTTTGATCACAACACCGGCTTCGGCTGCCTGATACATTTTTGTAATCAAACCGCGGTCGCTGACAGAGTTTGCTTTAATGATCATTTCTGCTTTTCGTCCTGCTTTTGCTTCTTCAATTTCTTTATCAATGTGGTGCACTATTTTTTCACGCATAAACTGTGGGCAAACAAGCAGGTTTTTACAGGTTTTTAAAACAGTAAGATAATCTTCTTTTGGCTTTTTGAGGACAGTGAAGACTTTGTTGATATCTGCCATAACTCCTCTGTCAGAAGTCATTATTAAATGGTCACCGTATATTTTTGCCGTTTTTTCGTTAAAGTTTCCGGTGCTGATGAATCCATATTGCAATGTTTTGTTATGTACCCTTTTTTTAATGACACATAATTTTGCGTGCACTTTTTTATCGGGAATTCCGATTAAGACGGTTATTCCTTCGGGTTCCAGCATTTCTTTCCACATCAGGTTAGATTCTTCGTCAAATCTTGCCTGAAGCTCAAGCATCACAGTCACGTCTTTTCCGTTTCTTGCAGCATAAATCAGGGCGTTAATGATTTTTGAGCTGCTCGCCAGACGGTATGCAGTGATTTGAATTGATTTTACATCAGGGTCCATCGCAGCTTCACGCAACAAATCAATCACCGGCGTATAAGTGTGGTATGGAAAGCTTAATAAAACATCCTGTTTCATAATAACATCGGTCACCCTTTCACCATGTTCAAAAGCGGGATGGGTAAATGAAGTTCTTTCAACAGGTTTTTTATAGTATTCAAATACATCCGGAAAATCCATAAAATGTTTAAAATTGTGAATTTTTCCACCTGGGATAATGCTGTCTTTTTTACTTAAATTTAATTTCCGGATAAGCAGTTCGAGCATCGCTTTGTCCATATCCTTATCAAAAACAAATCTTGTAGGTTTTCCTTTTCGTCTGTTTTTAAGCCCTTTTTCTATTTTTTCTGCAAAATTGGTTTTGATGTCGTTATCGATATCCATTTCTGCATCTTTGGTTACTTTGAATGCATTGGCAGAAAACTCATCATATCCGAAATAAGAAAATATATGCGGAAGATTAAAAGTAATAACGTCTTCCAGAAGCATCACATTCTTTTCTTCCGGATCTTCCGTCGGTAAAAGAACAAATCTTCCCACAAAACGCGACGGAATTTCAATAATCGCATAATTGCTGTGATATAGCCAGTCTTTTTTTCTCATTGCCACACCCAGATACAAGCTTTTGTCTCTGTAGTAGGGCATTGGCGTATTTTCGTGCAGAAGAATGGGGATGACATTCGATTCTACCACTTCATCAAAATATTTTCTTACAAATTCTTTTTGCTTAGCGGTCAGATTTTTTGAAGTTTTGATGAATACTTTCTGCTCTGCCATTTCAACCTGAATTTTTTTCCAGGTTTTATCAAAATCTGCCTGTTGTGTAATTACGATTTCGTTGATTCTTTGAAGAATTTTTGAGGGTGGCTGATAAAAAGATTCGGCAATTACTTTTTCCTTAAAATCCATTGCGCGCTTTAAGCCGGCAACACGCACTCTGAAAAATTCGTCTAAATTATTGGAAAAAATCCCAAGAAATCTGATTCTAAGATGGAGCGGCACATTTTCGTCCATTGCTTCTTGCAAAACCCTTTCATTGAAGGCTAACCAGGTAATATCTCTTGGATTAAAATGTAATGACATACGGATGAGTAAAATTTATCAAAAATAGTAATAATTAACATTCTTTTATTTAAGCTTACATTAATCTTTAATTAATTTTTTAGTCTGTTAACAAGTGTTTGTGACAGTTTTTAATACAGTATAAAAGAATTCAAATCACATGGGTGTGTCAATTTGTCATAAAAATTCTAATGGTACAGATATTGAGAATGTGAGAGTGTAATTAAATTTAAAATTAAAAAATATAAATATTATGAGTAAAATAATTGGAATTGACTTAGGTACTACCAACTCTTGCGTTGCAGTAATGGAAGGTAAAGATGCTGTAGTAATCCCTAATGCAGAAGGAAAAAGAACAACACCTTCTATTGTAGCATTTACAGAAGATGGTGAAAGAAAAGTGGGAGATCCTGCAAAAAGACAGGCAGTAACCAATCCTACAAAAACGGTATATTCTATCAAAAGATTTATCGGAACACACTTTAAAGATGATGCTTCTGAAGTTTCCAGAGTACCTTACGCGGTTGTGAGCGGACCAAACGATACCGTAAAAGTAAAAATAGACGACAGAGAATATACACCACAGGAAATTTCTGCAATGATTCTTCAGAAGATGAAGAAAACTGCTGAAGATTATCTTGGACAAGAAGTAACAAGAGCAGTAATCACTGTTCCTGCTTACTTTAATGATGCTCAGAGACAGGCAACAAAAGAAGCTGGTGAAATCGCAGGCCTTACAGTGGAAAGAATCATCAATGAACCTACAGCAGCAGCTTTGGCTTATGGAATGGATAAATCTCACAAAGATCAGAAAATTGCAGTTTACGATTTAGGTGGTGGTACTTTTGACGTTTCTATCCTTGATTTAGGAGACGGCGTTTTTGAAGTATTGTCTACAAATGGTGATACACACTTAGGAGGTGACGATTTTGATGATGTGATTATCAACTGGATGGCGGATGAATTTAAAGCTGAAGAAGGTGTTGACTTGAAATCTGATGCAATTGCATTACAAAGATTAAAGGAAGCTGCTGAAAAAGCAAAAATCGAATTATCTTCTTCTCCTCAGACTGAAATCAATCTTCCTTATATCACAGCTACAGCTACAGGTCCTAAACACATGGTGAAGACTTTGACTAAAGCTAAATTCGAGCAGTTATCTGCAGACTTAGTAAGACGTTCTATGGAGCCTTGTAAAAAAGCGCTTTCTGATGCAGGTCTTTCGATCTCTGATATTGACGAAGTGATTTTGGTGGGTGGATCTACAAGAATCCCGATCATTCAGGAAGAAGTTGAGAAATTCTTCGGTAAAAAACCATCAAAAGGTGTTAACCCGGATGAGGTTGTAGCCATTGGTGCAGCGATCCAGGGTGGAGTTCTTACAGGAGATGTAAAAGATGTTCTTTTGTTAGACGTTACACCACTTTCTTTAGGTATCGAAACAATGGGTTCTGTTTTCACGAAATTAATTGAAGCAAACACAACCATCCCGACTAAAAAATCTGAAGTTTTCTCTACAGCTTCTGACAACCAGCCGGCTGTAAGTATTAGAGTAGGGCAGGGTGAAAGACCGATGTTTAACGACAACAAAGAGATCGGTAGATTTGACTTGACAGATATTCCACCTGCACAAAGAGGAGTTCCTCAGATCGAAGTAACTTTCGACATTGATGCAAATGGTATATTGAGTGTTTCTGCTAAAGATAAAGGAACAGGAAAAGAGCAGTCAATCAAAATTCAGGCATCTTCAGGTCTTTCTGACGAAGAAATCGAAAGAATGAAAAGAGAAGCTCAGGAAAACTCTGCAGATGATGCGAAGAGAAAAGAAGAAGTTGAAGTTTTCAACAAAGCTGACGGATTGATCTTCCAGACTGAAAAGCAATTGAAAGAATTCGGTGATAAATTGTCTGCTGACAAAAAAGCAGCCATCGAAACAGCTCACACAGAATTGAAAACAGCTTTCGAAGCTAAAAACGGCGACGAAGTAAAAGCTAAAACCGAAGCTCTTGACGCAGCTTGGATGGCAGCTTCAGAGGAAATGTATGCAGCAGGACAGCAAGGTCAGGACGCAAATGCAGGAGCTCAGAATCAAGGAAATGCAAACGGAGCGGAAGATGTTCAGGATGCAGACTTTGAAGAAGTAAAATAAGCAGTTATAAACAACTGATTAAATATGAAATCCCCGAGCGAAAGCGAGGGGATTTTTTTTGTTTACTTTTGTTAATAAATATTCACGCAGATGAAAGTAATTTTGATGGTTTTTCTACTTTCTTTTTTTCAAAAAGACTGTGAGATAAAAATATTGGATAAAATACTCGTAAATGATGTAGTAACCTTTGAATTCACGAATACAGGAACACGAACATTATATCTTTTTTATGGAATAATATATTCTCATTATGAAATTGTAGATGATAATGGAACGGAAGTTCATACTGAGAATTACTCAACATGGGATACAGAAATTCCACAATATAATTTTTCTTATAATTTAATTAAAGAAACTGCTGATCTATACAATCTTGAATTAGAAGATGCGAAAAACTGGCTGACTATTAAAAATAATTATTATCTCTTAAAGCCTGGTGAAAAGAAATATTTGAAATTAAGTTTAGACGAATATAAATATGATAGCTATCGATATATTTTAAAAAACGGAAAAGATTATTATGCCAAAGGTGTCACATCATTTTCATCGTCAATCATTCCTGAAAAAGTTAAGGATTCTTTGAAGCAGCGTGATATAAATATCTATAACAATTTTAAAATAGATTTTAAGATTAAAGTCAATAAGCACAAGTTTTTTAAAAAAGAATGTCAAAAAAGTAAATGTTATTATATTGATTAACTTGTCAATATAAAACGACGGCGCCAAGCTAAAAGCTTGGGCGCTGTCTATTGCAAAATTTAATTCTTCTTAAACATGATCTCATCCAGTCTCGTCTGGTTGAGATAGATCTGCTGAAATTCTATCGGCATATATTCATACAGCGTATTCCATTGTTGAATGTCGGTGTGCTTTTTAAGGCTTCCGAATGATCTGATAAATAAGTTTTCGATAATGTGTTTTACATTGAAAGTTCCGTTTTTGTACAACCATTCCATCATTTTGATGTTTCTGTTAACGATGTTTATTTTAGATTCCTGTAAAAGAACTTTAAGATAATCTACGGTTGACTGAATAATGCCCGGAAAATTGTTTTGTGCAGAAAGCTGCGAAATTTCGTTCTGAATTGATGGATAAAATATTTTTAAATGCTCAATTGCCTGAGTTTCATTAATAGTATCCGCCTCAAAATTCTTCATTGTCAAAATATTTTTTTTAAAACATTCTAAAGTCTATTAAAAGTGTACCAAAATCATCTGAAAATTTTAAAATGATAGAGGTGTTTAATTTTAAAAATAATTTTATAAATTTCAAAAAATCCTTTGTTTATCGGTGGAATAAAGCTTTCGTTATAAAAAGGATTTTTGTAAGTGTTTGATTATTAAATCTATTTGTTTGCGTTAAATTTTAGAAATATGTAGTCAAACCTTTATAATCTGTAATGAAAAAAATGACGCAGCTTTTCAAATAAATAAGTCTTAGTGACGATACTTTTAGAAAATTATTTTTTATGGTTTTTAATCATCAGATTGAATATCTTTGCAGCCACAAAAAATCAAAGATGTTTTCAAAAATTGTAGTGCACAGAGTCGGAAATAAAATTAACGGAGAATCTCTTCTCCTTTCTCAGGAAGAGCTTGAACTGGATGAAGGAACGGTAGAAATGTTGGAGAATTATTTTCTAGGCTCTTTTAAAACCGAAGAAACCTATCAGTTTTATAGTGATTCTTATTTGGTCAACAATCCCGTATTTAGTTCTGTTTCTGAAATTTTTGAAGACAAAGGCAAATTTTTGTGGGAATCTGAAAATTTGGCGAAACATCTTTTTGAAGCAGCAGAAAATCCTCGTGTTCAAGGCGGCGAATTGTTTATTGTTTACTTTGAAGACGATAGGGAAGGTGATGAAAAAGTAGATAAAATAGGAATTTTTAAAACCGAAAAAAGAGAATCTTTCCTGAAGATTTTTCCTAAAAATGAATCATTTGAAATCGATAAGGATCAGGGGATCAGTCTTTCAAAAATAGACAAAGCTGCGCTGATCTACAATAGCAGCAAAGAAAGCGGATACGTACTTTCAGTCGTTGACAACAACAAAAATGGCGACATGTATTATTGGTTCGAAGATTTCCTAAAAGTAAAACAGCGCGATGACGAGTATTTTCATACGCAAGAAGCTTTGATGGTCTACAAAGACTATATTACAAAGCAGCTGCCTCAGGAATTTGAAGTTTCAAAGGCAGATCAGGCAGACTTTTTAAATCAGTCAATCAATTTTTTTAAAGAAAAAGAAGAATTTAAGCTGGATGAGTTTGCTGCCGAAGTTTTGAAAGACGAGCATGTTATCGAAAGTTTTAATAATTTTAAAACTGATTATGAGCAGGAAATGCAGATCAATATATCAGAAGAATTTCCTATTAGTGAAGCAGCGGTAAAGAAAACTCAGAGACATTTTAAGAGTATCATTAAGCTTGATAAGAATTTCCACATTTATATCCATGGAGATCGAAAAATGCTGGAACAGGGCCAGGATGAGAAAGGTAAATATTATATGCTGTATTTTGATAAAGAGGTTTAAAATTATATCTTTAATAATATATGATAATCTGAGAGATCATATCTAAATTATATTAATGTTTATTTTTTTATGAAACATTAATGATTATTATGACAGTTTCCGCATTACCTTGTTAAAATATTATTAACAAAATGTAATTTTTATTAATTATCATTACAAATAACTTATCAGATACCACAAAGTTACTTTTCGATACCAAAAATAGCTAACTTTGATTTCTTTAAGTGTTATTTATGAATTTTGTTGAATGTCATGATGAGCCCATCCACGTACCGGGCTATATACAAAGTTTTGGTTATCTGATTGGCATCAACGCAGTATCTCATTCCATCACTTTCTTCAGTGAGAATATCAAAGAGCTTTTTCAAATTGGAAATTCCGATATTTTATTCGGAAAGAAAATCAGTGATTTTCCGGAGCTTTTTCAAAATGTAATGACTTCAGATATTTTCGAATCTCTGGAAAATCTTACCCGTAGAGATAACGAGACGTATTTCGACAAGATTTCGATCAACGGAAAAATATATCACTTTTCTGTTTTCCGGAGTCAGGATCAGATTTTTCTTGAGTTTGAGGCACTTTTAGAAAATCCATATAAAAGAATCACCAACAAATACGATAACTTCTACATCAACGATAATGATCAGGAAATCTGGGATCAGCTTCTGGGTACACTCTTTAATATTATCAACTATGACCGTGTCATGGTGTACAAATTTATGGAGGACGGTTCCGGAAAGGTGATTGCAGAAAAAACAAATGACAGTTTAGAAAGTTATCTTGGGCTTCACTATCCCGAATCTGATATTCCGAGACAGGCACGCGAACTGTATAAAAAGAAAAGAAAAAGAATCTTCAGCAATGTTTTCTCAGAACCGGTTAAGCTTCTCAGCAAAACTTTTGATACCATTGATCTCACCTATTCATCGGTACGAGCAATGTCGCCAATTCACGGTCAGTATCTCAAAAATTCCGGAGCAGCTTCAAGTTTTAGTGTCTCTATTATTATAGATGACCAACTTTGGGGTCTGGTTACTTGTCAGAATTCTGTCCCCAAACATATTGATCTGGAAGATCGTGTACAGGCAGGTATTTTTACTGTTTTAGCATCTAATGCATATTCATCCTTCAAATCAAAAAGAGAGCTTGAATATCGTTTAGATTTAAATTCTAAAGCCTCACAGCTGAAATCAGAGTTTTTAAAACACAATACCTTATTTGAATCTCTGGTTGAAAACAAATCTGCAATCAAAAATCTGCCCGAAGCGGATGGTTTAGCCGTAATTTCAGAAAATTATGTGGTAACAGACGGTATTACTCCTCAACGTGATATTATTCATAGAATTGTAGATTGGGCTTATGAAAATACGGAAGAGACCCTTTTTATAAGCCGTAGCTTTCTTAAAGATTTCGGTGATGAATTGGGTCTTGACGAAACCGCTGGCGGAGTGGTTATTTACTTTGTTGAAAAAAGTAAAAACGAATTGCTGATCTGGTTCAGAAGAGAATTTGATGACCATATCAACTGGGCAGGAAAACCGGAAAAGAAGATTGGTATCTTTTCAAAAAATGGCGAAGAAAAAAATATCTTCTCACCACGAACTTCTTTTGAGGTATTTAAAGAAAATATTAAAGGGAATTCCAGAAGATGGAGCAGCAGAAACGAAATCGCCATACAGTCTATCCGCGATGTGATTTTGGAAACTTCTCACAGGCAATATGTGACTATTAAGAAACTGAATGAGCAACTAAAAAAAGTAAATGAAGAGCTAGACAGTTTTTCATATACCATTTCGCATGATTTGGGAACTCCATTAACGGTGATGAAACTGAATGCTCAGATGTTGCTGAAAAGCCTTTCTGATACTTCTGATAAAAACAAACATAAAATCAGCTCTATCATTAATGAGATCGACAATATGGCTGAAATGATGAATGATGTCCTACAGCTAAGCCGTGCAAAACACAGTGAAATTGAGCTTGAAAATTTAGAAACGCAACAAACGATTCAGAAAATTTCAGAAAATGCCAAACTGACTTTTGACAGTCCGAATAGTGAAGTGATAATTAAAAACTGCCCAACTGTATTGGCAGATAAGACCATGCTGCATCAGGTTTTTTTAAATATCATCAATAACGCTATAAAATATTCTTCTAAACAGGATCACCCAAAAGTTGAAATTGAAGGCAGAGAAGAAGAAGACCAGATTATCTATAGAATCACCGACAATGGTATCGGAATCCCGGAGGAGGAGAAGCATAGAATGTTTAAAATCTTTAACAGGATGAACAACGCAAGAAAATTTAAAGGAAACGGAATCGGTCTTTCCATCGTACACAGGATTATGAACAGAATTGGCGGAAATGTAGACTATGAAAGCACTGATGCAGGCACATGTTTTATTTTAACATTTCAAAAGCCTAAATTTGTGAAACCTTAAATCTAAAAATGGTATCCGATTATCTAAAACAAAATACAGCCGAATTTCATGATGCAGCTGAAAAGCTGTTGAGCGCTGACAAAATTTTTAATAAAACTTTTACTTTAGAAGATTACAAAAAAATCATCAATACCAATTATCTGATGCTGCTTCACAGTGAAGAAAAAATATTCAGGATGCTTTCTGAAAATTTTTCTGAGAAACTTTATTTAAACAAAAGAATAAAACTTCCGTTGATAGAAAAAGATCTCGTAAGCTTAGCATTAGAAAGTCAAATGGCAACTCGTAATCTTGAATTTGCAAATGAGTATGAAGCATTGGGGGCAATGTATGTAATCGAAGGTTCTACTTTAGGTGGAAATGTGATTGCCAAACAGCTTTCTAAAACCAAAGGTTTTGATGAGGTGACGTTCAACTTCTTCGGATGTTATCAGGAAAGTACAGGACCGATGTGGAAGAATTTTAAAGAAGTTTTAGATGCTGAAGTGGCTGAAGAAAACTACGAGGAAGCATTGTCCGGAGCTAAAAAATTATATATGTTTTTATTAAACGTTAATTAATTTCCTTAAATAATAATTAAAATTCCTGAAAGATTGCCCAATTTTTCGGGAATTTGTACATTTGGGAAGCAAAAATTTAAACTAAGAATAAAGAGTAAAATTATGAAACTATAAAGTTCCATAATACCAATAAAAAACAATAAATAAAAATATTATGAAAGTAACTGTAGTAGGTGCAGGCGCAGTAGGAGCAAGTTGTGCAGAATACATCGCCATGAAAGACTTCTGTTCAGAAGTAGTTTTAGTAGATATCAAAGAAGGTTTTGCTGAAGGAAAAGCGATGGATTTGATGCAGACTGCATCTTTGAACGGATTTGATACAAAAATTACCGGAACAACAGGAGATTATGGCAAAACAGCAGGTTCTCACGTAGCGGTTATCACTTCAGGTATCCCTAGAAAACCGGGAATGACAAGAGAAGAGCTAATCGGTATCAACGCAGGAATCGTAAAAGAAGTTACTGAAAACTTAGTAAAAAATTCTCCTGAAGTAATCATCATCGTGGTTGCTAACCCAATGGATACGATGACTTATCTTGTACACAAAACTTCAGGTCTTCCTAAGCACAAAATCATCGGTATGGGAGGTGCTTTAGACTCTGCAAGATTCAAATACAGATTGGCAGAAGCTTTAGAAGCTCCGATCTCAGACGTAGACGGAATGGTAATCGCAGCTCACAGTGATACCGGGATGCTTCCATTATTGAGCAAAGCAACAAGAAACGGAGTTCCTGTAACTGAGTTCCTTGATGATGCAAAACAAAAATATGTAATCGAAGAAACGAAAGTAGGTGGTGCTACTTTAACTAAATTGTTGGGTACTTCAGCTTGGTACGCGCCGGGTGCAGCTGTTTCTGTAATGGTTCAGGCAATTGCTTGCGACCAGAAGAAAATGATCCCTTGTTCATTAATGCTTGACGGAGAATATGGCGAAAGCGATATCTGCTTAGGTGTTCCTGCTATCATCGGTAAAAATGGTGTTGAAAGCATCGTCAATATTTCTTTAACTGAAGAAGAGAAAGCTAAATTTGCTGAAGCTGCACAGGCAGTAAGAGATGTGAATGGTGATTTAAAGTTTTAATTATTGAAATTATATAAATGAAAACCGCATCGTGAGATGCGGTTTTTTATGTTTAAAATCTTTATAAAATTACTTTACCACCGTTGCTTCCATTTCTACTTTTAATGTTTCAAACAATGTCTTCACTTCGATTACATTACTCGCCTGCTGAACACCCAGCTTCGTAAGCCAGTCTTTCCAAATGTCAAAATTTTCGAAAAATGCCGGATGGTCTGTTGTATAAACATTCAGACGAACAATATTTTTTACTTCAAAACCAGCCTGCAGAATAACCTTCTCCAGGTTTTCAAAAGTCTTGATGATCTGCGTTCTCATATCATCGTTGCTAGTAATTCCGTTATCGTCGATCGCGGTTTGTCCGGAAACATAAAGCGTGCTCTGCACATTTTTTACTTCGACAGCCTGCGCATAATTTCTGTCGTCCTGCCAAGTCCAGGGATTGATGATTCTTTTTTCCATGTTGAATATATTTTAAATTAATTAACGGAACAAAGTTCGGCAGACGAAAAGATTATAGCGTGTGATGTGTGTCACAACTTTATTTTGATTCAAGACGGCTTAGAGTTTCCCGGGAAACACCTAAATACAATGCTAAAACTGTTTTGGGAATCCGTTGAATTAAGGATGGATAGAATTTAATGAATTGTTCGTACCGTTCTTTTGCATTCATGGTCATCAGTGAAAGTATTCTTCTTTGGCTGGAAATATGTCCGCCCACTGCTTTTTTCAGGAAGAAATCAGTCATTTTCGGGACATCATTCAGAAGATGGTAATATCCCTCCAGTGAAAGTTTTAGAACTATTGTATCTTCAAGACATTGTAATGACTGAGTGGCTTTTGTCTGTGTATAAAATGCAGCATAATCACTTTCCCACCAATCTTCCATTGAGAATGAAATGATATGTTCTTTAGCTTCATTATCTGTATAAAAAAGCTTTAATAGCCCGGAAACGATAAAATAAACATGGTTGACCTGATCATTTTCATTGATGATCATTTCACGCTTTTTGAAATGTTCTTCTGAGAAAAAAGAATAGGCTTTCTCCATCTCGATTTCAGAAAGATCAATAGTTTTCTGAATATGGTTTTTAAGAATCTGATTCATATTTTAACCTTCAAAATCACCACAATCGTGCTCTTCAAATTTATTGATCAAATTTTCCGGAGTATAGAATTGTGAAATCCTTTTATTTTTAAAGTCAGGTTGCTTGCCTTCAATTTTTAACTGATAAACAGGCTCTTTTTCAACTTTTGTGAAGATAAATGTAGTTTCGGCGGTGGCTATTTTCAGAATATTTCCGGAATTTTCGTAATTAAACTTTTTAAATCTTTCAAAATCATTTTCATCACAGACATTGACAATATCAAAATTTTTCTCATTGATTTTAATAACCGCGAGGTCACAAGAGTAACAGTTTCCGCTGAATTCTATACCGTACTTTTTTAAAACATCCGTGCTCTTAGAATCTTTCAGTTCAACAGGTACAAGTCTACTGTATTGAGATAAATCAATATCCTGAGCTCGTTTTTCGGCCTTACCAGCTTTAGAAGAAGATGTTATTTCTGCAGCAGTTTGCTGTTTTCCGTTTTCTTTATTTTCAGGTTTGCATGATGAGATCCACAATGATAAAATAATCATATAAAAAAGTCGTGTAGTTTTCATATATATTTTAATTTAAATTAATCTCCACCACAACCTCCGCAGCTGCTGCAAGAGCTGCCTCCGCAAGATGAATCAGATGATGATGAGGTTCCGCAATTTCCACCGGAGCTGTCAGGTGTAGGTCTGTTCGTCAGTGAAACAAAAGAAGTTGTAAAAATTGCCGTGCCCAACAAAAAATAGTTCCATTGCCAATCATTTTCGGTATTTCTTTTTGATAAAATTTCTTTTGTGTAAGCACCAGGTAAAACTTTTGAGCTGAATACATTGGTAAGCCGAAACAGGTAGCCAATCATCAGAAATAGTAAGACGATCACTGCTAAAGTGATCTGCACAACAGGTTTTTCACGTAAAACTCCGGTTACAATTCTTAGCAATCCGAACATTATTAATATAAGAAAAAGTGTAAAATTTAAAACAAACAGATGAGAGAAAATCTTTGATCTGTTAAAATATTTTTTAACTTCATCCATCGATCTCACGATATTTGAAAATACGGGTTTTGGGATGAGTTGATTTAAAAAATTAGAATACGAACTTTTCCCAAGATCTTCTAAGGAAGCTATAATTTGTCTGTCTTCACGAGATTTAATAAAGGTTAGATCATTTACACTGATTGTTTTATCGGCATTTATTTTTATCGAACCATTGTCAATCAATTCATTTACGCTTCCGTTGATGACGGAAGAAATATTCATGTTTTTAAGATAAATCAATTCAAAAGGCTGAAGATCAAAAATGATACAATTTTTATCAAATAAATGTATGGTTTGTTCAAATTTTCTCCGGTTATACCATTCCAATCCTGCAAAAAGAATGACGATTAATCCTAAATAAAAGATCATAAAGTCCGGGTTTTTAGTATTCAAATATAAAGGTTTCAATAAAAAATAGAGCGGGATTGTGAGAACAATAAATGTTACCATCCCGATGATCAGTGTGGTTTGCAATTCAAAGTTTGATTTATCTAAATGAAGACTTTCGTAGGGATTTGAATAATTCCAGATAATATCATGCTGTTTTCCAAAGTGAGTTTCATACAATTTGACTGTACGTTCTTTGGCATCTTTAAATTTTGTAAAATCTTTTTTATTGTGTGTAGAAGGGATATGCTGAATTTGTTTTCCTAAGATCTGGCAAAATTCGTGATAAGATTTGGTGAAAATAAGATGCTGATGCCAAACCGTATCTACAATTTCTGACGGCGAAACCATCATATCTGAAACTGCAGCCAGATACATAAATTTTTTGTATTCTAAAACTGCCTGTTTTGTGAAATTTTGCGTCCAGTAGTTTTCGTGGGCCAACCTGAGGCTGAAATCATAATCGCTTGGAGGTTGATCGAGATCATACTCTTCAATTTTTTTCCATAGATTTTTATTCATCTTGAATTCGAATATTGAACTTAAAGATAACAAAATTTAGCCCTGTAATGTAAACAAATTAAAAACAATCTGTTACCAATTCCATATTCACCATTGCTCCCGCCACATTTCCTGTCATTACCGCATTCGAAATAGAGCGCATCATCGAAGAATTATCGCCGCACACGAAAAGTCCCGCAACATTAGTTTTCTGAAACTGATCAGTTTTAATATGACCAAAATCTGTCAATTCACAACCCAGCTTTTCCGGAATGTCGGAATGCTGATGAAAAGGAAACGCACCGTACACTGCTTCAAAATTGATTTCTTTTCCATTATCAAACATCAGACTATTTACAAAACCATTTGTGTGTTTTAATTCTGTAATCTCAGTTTCTATAATTTCGATGTGATTATTTTTAAGTTTTTCTAGCTGTTCGTCAGTGAATTTTGATTTCTCCTGAGTCAGAATCGTCACATCTTGCGTTAAATTTTTAACGAGAGAAGAAATATGTATCGCTTTATCTCCGGTAGCAATAATTCCCGTTTTCTTACCCTTGTATTCGTAACCGTGACAATACGGACAGTGAACCAATGATATTCCCCAAGATTCTTTAAATCCTTTTATATCCGGGATTTCATCTATAATTCCTGTGGCAATAATCAGTTTTTTTGAGTTAAATTTTTCTCCGTTTTCGGTTGTGATCTCGAATCCAAAATCTGTATTTTGAGCTGAAACAGCTTTTCCGTTGTAAAACTTAATCGTTTCATATTCTCTAACCTGATTTTTCGCCAAAGTTGAAATTTTAGAAGGCGAACTACCGTCCTGTGTCAGAAAATTATGAGAATGCGGAGTTTGAATATTACAAGGCTTTCCGCTGTCGATGACCAAAGTTTTTCTCAAAGATCTTCCTAAAGACATTGCCGCAGAAAGTCCGGCATAACTCCCGCCAATAATGATGACGTCAAATTGCTTAGTTTCACTCATATTTTAATTTTTGAGGTTAGAAATTTAATTAAAATGAATTGTATCAAATCAAATTTTCATTGAATTACTTGCCAAAGTTAATACAATTTTCTATTATTGCAACATGATCGCATTAATAAAAATGAAAAGAAGAAATACACCCGCAAAAGACGCCATACTATCATTGCTTACCGATACTGGAAAAGCAATGAGTCAGGACGCAATCGAAAAAAAGATGGATATGAATATGGATCGGGCAACAATTTATCGTGTGCTTAACCGCTTTTGCGAGGACGGAATTCTCCACCGTATTGTTGCCGAAGACGGGAAGCAGTATTTCGCAGTCTGTGTGAAATGTGATGAAAAGATACTGGCAGATCATCATTTCCACTTCAGATGTACTCTTTGTAAGACAATAGAATGTCTGCAGGTTCCTGTGCAGTTTTCTTTACCGAAAGGTTATCAGGTAGAAAGAGTAAACTGTGTTTTGACGGGAGTTTGTAAAGATTGTGCGTAGTACTTTATTTGGTTTATTTAATTTGATCTGAAATAAAAACATTTTTCTTATCAATTTGAATCGAATTTTCATCCCTTGTATACCATTCAACAAACTGATTATATTCTGTTTCATGTTTTTCTAGCCAACTTTCAAAAGCTTTGCTGTCTCCCATTTGAAAAATATAATGATTGTAAGCATTCAAAACATTATTGTCCTGCATTTTTTTGAAATAACTTAGCAAAACATTCGGATAGTTTTGATAATCACCATTAAAATATTCTTTAACAAATAGATTACGTATGGAAGAAAGATTATCTAAGCTAAATTCATTCTGATCCATCATAGCAATAATAAAATTTTTCCCAAAGATGACGCAGAAAGGGAGTTTGTTTGTCTTGTCAAATTTTTCTATGTCAATAACCGCCTTGCAGAATTCTATTTTTTTAGTCTCCTTTGATTCGAAAATTATTGATTTTTTGTAGATTTCATATAGTAGTTCGCTGATCTCTTTCGTTCTTGCAGTTGTCCTTTCAAGATTGACAAAAATTTCACCATAAATAAGTCCTGATAATCTGTCATTAGAGTTCATATACATTTTTGCAACTCTGAAATAATTTGACGGATAATCTGGCTGTACAGAAATTCCTTTTTCATAAGTTTTTACAGCCTCAGCATATTTTTTTTCAAATTCAAACACAACGCCTTTTTCCAAGTACAGCTTCCCGGAATTCGGAAATTTTTTTAATCCGTCATCATAAGTTTTGATGGCCTGTTCAGGATTATTTAAGTAGTCAAAATTATTTCCAAGTAAAGCAAAATAACTGTCATGAATATTTTCGTAATTTTTAATTTTTTCTAATTGTGAGACCGCATTTTTATAATCCCCTTTATAAGTGTAAGCGAGAGCAATTTCATATGGATATGTAATGTCTTTAGAATCTATTTTCTCGCACTCTTTGAGTATAGCAATTCCTTCGTCATATTTTTTTGCATCAACAAGTTTTATGGCGTCATAAATTTTCTCACATTTAAAAGTTTTTTTCTGTGCAAAAATCATTATAGACAAGTACAGAAATGCTGTGATATATAATTTAAGTTTCATAAATAAAATCAGATTATTTGTTTTTAGTAAATATCTGAAATTTTAAATAAAGCAGCACTAAAACAAATAATATTAAACTTTTAGTTTACCAACTTCTGAAGGCGCAATTCCAAATTCTTTCTTAAAAACAAAAGAAAAATGAGAAAGATCTTCAAAGCCAAGATCCATATAAATGTCAGTCGGTTTTTGATGCTCTTTATCCAAAAGAAAATACGCTTCCTGAAGACGTTTATTCAAAAGCCATTTTCCGGGAGTGGTATTGAAAATTGATTTGAATTCCCTTTTAAAAGTCGATAAACTTCGTCCCGTCATGTAAGCAAAACGTTCCAAACTGATGTTGAATTTAAAATGATGATTCATAAACAGTTCCAGATCAATTTTATGCGGCACATTAAAATTGAAAAAAATATCTTTCAGATCAGGATTGTTTTTCAGTAAAATCATGAGAAGTTCTTCGCGCTTAATGTCAACAAACTGACCATCCAATTGTTCAGTCCCATTGTAATACGGTTCTAAAGATTGGATGTAATTCTTGATCAGTTTATTTTCATTGATGAACAGAAAAGAATCATCATTGTCCGTCGGTTTGGCCTGATAAGAATGTCGCTCCAGAAATTTCTTTAAAAAAGGTTCATCAAAAGCGATAATGATTTTTTCAAAATCTCCATCTTCCTTATATTTTGTATATCGTACAAGATGATTTTTCCTTGCAATACAATAATCACCGGGTTTCAAAGTGTAGTGTCTGTAGCCATCGTACGCAACCATGGAGCCTTTCAGCAGAAACAAAAAGAAATGCTCCGGGATAAACTGTTCCGGTGAAATTTCGGGTCCTAAATGACAGGATTGTATATTATTAAATTTCATTTTTTTTCTAATTAATTTCTTTTGTCTTGAAATCGAAGATTTGACGAAGTCAAACTTCCGCTAAAAATGATTTTTTTTCTCTAAAAATTCTAAAACTTGTGCGGATTAATCTTTTTTCTTCGTTTATTAATTTGCCCCGTGCTTCAAACAGTAGGATTTCTTAACGTTCACAGAATTCGTTTTCTTAACGCTCAATTTTCCTATATACTTTTATATTTGTTTAAGTTTAGCTGTTGGTTTTATAATGATTTGTTTAACAAATTTATTGATTTCCCATCAAACTGTCTGCACTTGCCAACAAAGCTTCTTCACGGCTTCTGGGATTCCAGCTGAGGACGGTTTCTGCTTTTTCGTTGGACATCTCTTTGTAGAATTCTTTGCCGATGGGTTGCAACTCTTTTACATCTGAAATATACTACGGTCTTTCTTTTTTGAATAATTCGGCAACATCATAAAAACTCATCACACCATCCGAAGTAGCAATAAAACGTTCTCCTGGAGCTGCGGGATGAAGCATCGCCTTTATATGAATATCCGCAACATCTCTTACGTCAACAACACCCATTGTAAAAGGTGGGGTTTTATCCATTGATCCGTTGAGAATCCCTGAAATAGCAATATCTAAGGAAGCGGAAGTAATTCCACCGATAACAGGACCGAAAATTCCGACCGGATTGATGACGGAAAGTTCAAGTCCGTTTCCTTCTTTTTCCATAAATTCCCAGGCAGATTTTTCAGCGACAGTTTTTGATTTGATATATGCCGGAAGCGGAGCATTAAGGTCTGTCCAGTCTTTTTCTGTGAAAATATGATCTTTTGCATCAATACTATAACCGACTGCCGCAAAAGAGGAGGTTAGAACCACTCTTTTTACACCTTCATCACGCGACGCTTTCAAGACCCGCAAAGCTCCGTCTCTTGCGGGAACAATAAGTTCATTTTCATCCTTCGGATCGTCCGCAGGAAAGGGCGATGCAACATGGAGAACATAATCGCAACCTTTTACGGCTTCGTCCCAATTTTTGTCGGTTGTAAGATCTGCTTCAATCAAGGCGAGGTGAGAAAAATCTGTAATTCCGCCTTCCTTCAATGCTTTTAGAATACTGTTTTTTTCGCTAATGAACGAAGTGTTGTTTTCACATGATACCCTTGCTGCAGTAATTGCAGAATAGTGTGAATTCCCAAAAATCCTGTACCTCCCGTTACTAAAACTGTTTTCTTTGTCTGGATATTTTTCATTTTGTTTAAATTTTATTGGACAAAGTTGGGGTTTATTTTAAGTTTATTTTTTGTTGTGGAGTTCAAATTTTGTTTGTTGTAGGGTTCAAAAAGTATTTTTATTAATAATTAAATTTAATCTGGAAATATATAATCTCTCACAGAAACCGTAAGAGATTATAACAAATGATCAGGCAAGATTTATTTTAGCTATTAAAGGCACCAAATGCTCCTTCCGTTCCCGCAAAGAAATTCTGATACAGCGATTCTGTAAATCCGACCCGAACTTCATATTTATTTTCCTGAAGTGCTTTTACCAGATCAGCGGCAACGTCAGATGGCGGAATTCCATTTTCTTTTCCTCCAATTTCTGCAGAAAAATCGGTATCAACTAATGGTGGCATCAACTCAAAAACTTTTATCTGCGAATCTTTGGCCAGTTGATGTCTCAAAACCTGTGTATAAGAATGCAATGCCGCTTTTGAATCAGAATAGGTGGGAAGACTTGCGCCGGGAACAAATCCTACAATTGAGGATACATTCACAATTGCAGCTTCATTTTGTTCTTTCAGCAAAGGAAGAAATTTTTCTGTTAATCTTATGGGTGCAAAATAATTGGTTGTGAACTCTTCCAATGCTTTGTCATGCGTATGAGAGTTTTCGGAAATGCTATAATAATGAGCAAAACCTGCATTATTGATCAGGATATTCAATCCACCGAAAGTCGTTTTCACTTCTTCATATAATCTTTTGACATCGCTTTCATTCGTGACATCGGCCTGAATGGTAAATACGTTTTCAAGATCTTTTGCGGCTGCATCTAGCTTTTCTTTGTTTCTTCCAACGATGATAATTTTGTTCTTCGGGCTTAATGCTTTTGCGATTTCTAAACCGATTCCTGAACCTCCACCTGTAATCAGAATGGTGTTGTCTGTAATGTTCATAATGTTTTGTTTTTGTAAGTTTATGTAAATTTAATATTGTACCATTTGGTACATAATATGGTAAAAAATTTTAATTCAATAATCTTAAATTAAGTTCAATCATATTTTTAAGGATTTCCGCAGAACTTTCCATGCGTCTTGTTACGTGTATCCCGTTCCATAGATTGGTTAAATGCCATGCAAGAATCTCAGGATTTTCTCTTGTTTCAATTTGATTATTTTCCTGTGCTTTTTCAATAACTTCTACGAAAAGATGGTGCAGTTTTTTTAAAATTTTTACAGAAGTCTTCTTTATTTGAGCATCTTTTTCAGATAACTGAACCAGAGAGTTTCCTAAAAAACAACCTCTTTCTTTTTCACAGTCAGGAGAATAGGCCTGACTTAAAAAAAACTGTTTGATGTATTCAATTCCGTTTTCAGAATTTTTAATTCCATCCGAAAGTTTTTTATAAAAACTTTCAGAAAACTGCTCAATTGATTTTACATATAGTTCCTGTTTTCCTCCTTTAAAAGCCAGATAAAAACTTCCTTTTCCAATTCCCATAGCATTCAACAATTCATCTGCAGAGGCGGTGTCGTAGCCTTTGTTTCTGAAAACTTCAGTCGCTTTTTCAATTGCCTGATTTTCGTCAAATATTTTGGGTCTTCCTGCCATTTCTTTATTTTGATGAGACAAAGGTATACAATTGTACCAATCAGTACAAAATTAAATATCAAATATCTTTTATAGTTTTTGTCGATAACGTTTAAAGAAGCACATCAAAGCTTGTAACAAAGCCGTTTTGGAGGAATCATTATATAAATTTATATTGATTCCTGTAAATTGAAAACCTGCTTTCTGATTTCCGAAATCGCAGATGATCCAACCGATCAATTCAACATTTTCAAAGGCTCGAAAGAATATCCTTGTTCAATAATTGTATTAAGTTCTTCAATATCCTCGGAATTTGTTTCCAAGATTTTCCTGTAATGTTGATATTTTTACTTTTAAACTAAATTCAAAAGTATTCCCGATTTCAATGCTTGAAACGGAGAAGATTTTGTCTATTTCGTAACTGTTAAATTCCCAATTAAGTGTTGGGTTGGAGGTGAGTTTTTCTAGTTTTTTGATTTTCATACAATCAGCGAAATAAAATGATTCTATTCAATTTTAATTGGCGGTAATTCTTTTTGATTTTCAAAATTTTCCCAAATATATTCCATGCTTGGATAAAAGCAGCCGTCTTTTTCTAGATTAATATATTCAGGTGAAATGTTTTTTATGTCAAAAGATTCTAAACCATTTTCTTTTAAAATATCTAAAGCCTTATAAATCTCTTTATCAATTTTATGGCTTGTTGTCCATGGATAATAATTGATGAAAACCTTCAATCTGTCAAAGGTAAATACATGTCTTTTTGTTTTTGATGAGAAAAATCCATCATACTTCTTATTTAATATTTTTAATTTTTCTTTATCGATATCGTTCTCAAAAAGCTGAGGTTTATAAAAAACATCAATTTCAATATCTCCAAAACTTAAAGGTCCTTCAGCAAGTTTATTCCAATTATAGAAAACACGAACCGTTCTTCCATCAATTGTTTTAATTAAGCCTTCATATTTATCAATATATTCTTTTTGAAATCCTCTTTGTCTTAGTTCAGTGAAAACCTTTCTCTCAAATATTTTGGAATGAATTTTTTTACCTACAGAAGTACTTATCCAAACCATTATTGACACAAAAACTGTGAATATTGAAGAGAAAATAAAGCTAATCCAAAAATTCTTGCTAGAAATAAAAATAGGGATAAAAGCTATAATAAATATAATTATAGTTATTATAAAAGTTGGATTTCCACCAATAAAGTAACTTCCGTTTTCGCGTTTTTTTACAGTTAAAAGTTTCATCTAAATTAGATTGAATTTAAATAGTTTAGAATTTTATAAAGCTTCAAAATTAATCAAAATTTCACATACCAAAACTCCGAAAACTATTAAATTTGCACCATTAAAAAGTTATTCATGTTTAAAAAAATAACGATTGCTGCGGCCTCTTTTTTGTCTGTAATCACAATCAATGCGCAGAAAAATAAAAATTCTCAGGTTGAAAGACCGAAATTAGTCGTTGGTTTAGTGGTAGATCAAATGCGTTGGGACTATTTGTACCGTTTTTACAGTAAATATAGTAATGATGGTTTCAAAAGATTGATCAGTAAAGGATTTGCACTCAATAACGTCCATATCAATTATGTTCCTACCGTTACTGCTTTAGGACATACTTCTATTTATACAGGTTCTGTTCCGGCGATCCACGGAATTGCGGGTAATGACTGGAATGATAAAGAAACCGGTAAAAATGTCTATTGTACAACCGATGAAAATATGCAACCTGTAGGAACAAGCAATACAAAAGTAGGAAGCCATTCTCCGAAAAACCTTTGGTCTACAACCATTACCGATGAGCTGAGATTGGCAACGAATTTTCAGGGAAAAGTAATCGGAGTTTCCTTAAAAGACAGAGCTTCTATTCTTCCGGCAGGTCATACGCCAAACGGAGCGTATTGGTTTGATGATTCTTCTGGGGATTTTGTGACAAGCACTTGGTATATGAAAGATCTTCCGGAATGGATGAAAGATTTCAATGCGCAGAATTTACCGGATAAATTGGTTGCCAACGGCTGGAATACATTGCTTCCGATTAATCAGTATACGGAAAGTTCACCCGACAATTCCTCTTGGGAAGGTCTTTTGGGAAGTGCAAAAACACCCACTTTTCCGTACAGTAATTTAGCGGCCGATTATTTGACTAAAAAAGATAACATCCGTTATACACCGTTCGGAAATACGTTGACCTTAAAATTAGCGGAAGCTTCTGTGGAAGGGGAAAAATTGGGAGAAGACAGCGTTACGGATATTTTAGCGATCAATTTAGCCTCAACAGATTACGCAGGACATAAATTTGGCCCGAATTCGATTGAGGTAGAAGATGTTTATTTAAGATTAGATCAGGATTTAGCCCAGTTTTTCAGTTATCTGGATTCAAAAGTTGGGAAAGATAAATATACCGTTTTTATTTCTGCAGACCATGGAGGAGCGCATTCTGTAGGATTTTTGCAGGAACATAAAATCACTACCGGATTTTTCGGTGAGGGAATGGAAAAAAATATGAATGATGAATTGAAAGCGAAATTCGGTGTTGATAAATTAATTAATGCTGTTGACAATTATCAAGTATATTTTGACAGGAAATTACTGAAAGACAACAAGCTTGAATTAAATGATGTGAGAGATTTCACCATAAAAGAACTGGAAAAGGACCCGACGGTTTTATACGCTGTTTCTGTAGAAAAAGTACAGGAATCAACCATTCCTGAACCGATTAAACAAAGAATTATTAACGGAATCAACAGACAGAGAAGCGGTGATATTCAGCTGATTTCCCATGATTCCATGCTTCCGCCCTATTCAAAAACAGGAACGACGCACAGTGTGTGGAATTCTTATGATTCTCACATCCCTCTGATTTTTATGGGATGGGGAATTCAGCATGGTGAGAGCAATAAACCTTATAATATGACTGATATTGCACCTACAGTTTCTGCATTATTAAAAATACAGTTTCCAAGCGGAAACATCGGAAATCCAATCACTGAAGTTTTAGGAAAATAAAACCGTGATCGATTGTTAAAATATAAAGCCCCGCAAAAATTTATTTTTGCGGGGCTTATTTTGTGTAAAATCTGAATTATTCTTCTATTTCCTCTTCATCATTATCTTCAAACTGTTCAAGAAAATACGTAAATGTAAAATCTTCAACCTGATCTTCTGCGTCTTCCAAAGTGGTCAGTAAATCTTCGAAGATTTCTAATTGATCTACGCTCATATTAACAAACTCAAGATGAAGTGGCATTTCCAATTCACCGGAAATAACATCTGAAAGTGCATCCAGATTATCCCCGAAATGCGCCGGAAGTTTTACTTTTTCTTTAAGCTGAGTGTAAAAATCTTCGTAATCTCCAAGATCAGCGAAGTCGATGTATGTTGTCTTCATAGTTTATTTAAATTTACTGTGCTAAGTTAACAGTTTATGTCATTGAAAAGGTGGAATTGTTATTGTCATTGCAAGAAGCTAAAAGACGAAGCAATAATATACTACTCAAACTTCCAGTTTTTAGTTTTTAAAAAGTTCTTACAATCGTTACAAAAGTCAATTTCTTCGTCAGTATGATTTTTACCTTCCGCATCTCTCATAAAGCAAGATTTTTCCGGACAATGTTCAAGACCTTGTGTATGCCCGATTTCGTGTATTGCCACTTTGAAAAACTGTTCATTTCTGTTGCTTCTATTTAACCTGAAATTAGATGCAACGCATGACTTTCCGGGTCGATACCCTAATCCCATAATTCCGAAGTCTTTTATTGTGCCTTTTGTAGCGCTGATATCTTTGGTAGTTAAACCAATTTTTACGAACCCTTTTTCTGTATTTTCACTTAAAATTTTAATAATAGAATCTGCTCTGTATCGGTTTCTGTCTTTGTAATAAGCTTCTTTTGGTAATTCAATTTCATCAAGAATTTTTACATGCGGATAAATGTTTTTGATCTCATCGGCAACAAATTTCGTAGTTGTAGAATTCATATCCTTGAAAGGCTGAATCAAAATAACGACCTCTTTATTATTTTTAAAGAGATTGGTCTTTTTATCGCTGCATGAGAAAATTAATAAAAAGACAAATGTGAAAAGTAAACAATTACTGCTTCTCAAAACTCTTATAATGATTTTTAGTTAAGTAAACCTCACCATTTTTAGTAAAAACAATCCGGTCGCCATTTCTGTTTCCACAGTTGTAGTTGACATCGGCTTCATAGTATTTCACCTTTTTCGGTAGCTTTCCTTCTCGGTTTCCAAAGTAATCTCCGCCGATTGCTTTTCCGGGAAGGACTTCACAAAGATTTCCTTCAGAAGGATTCCATCCTGATTTCTTTGCTTCATTTTTAGTGATGTAATAATCAGGAAGCTGATGGTTTTGCTTAACGTAATTAATTACCGTTTTCTCTTTTGTAAGTTCATCAATTGCTTGCTTGTCAGATTGGCTTTTCGAAGCATTCGAGACATTCTCGGTTTTAGTTGGGGCTTTCTTCTCAGCAATGAAATTATTATAAATAGACATCACCGACATTCCGAAAAGAAGTCCTATGCATGCAAAAAGTACCGAGCGGCTTTTAGGATTCATAAATATAAACTTTAATGTAATAATATAACAATCTAGCAATGTAACAATCCACAAGCATTGGTAAACTAAATTGTTATATTAATTAACTTCTCCATTCTTCAGGAATATCACACACCGGAATCGGATTAATCTTATGCTGTGCAGCCTTATTCATTCTGCTGAAAATCTTAAACACTTCCAAATCTCTTCCGCTGTAGTCTGCTTCTGTTTTAGTTCCCCATTCTTTCTGAATTTTCTCCAATTCAGGATAAGTGGCTCCGATCTGCATTTCATCAGTTCTTTCAGCATCCCAAAGTCCGTCCGTAGGTATTGCTTCCTGAATGTTTTTAACCAAATTTAAAGCTTTCGCTAATGCATAGACTTCTGTTTTATAAAGATCTGCGATAGGAGACACGTCGACTCCGCCGTCCCCGTATTTGGTATAAAAGCCAATCCCGAAATCTTCCACTTTATTTCCGGTTCCACACACCAAAAGCCCGTTGATTTGTCCGTAATAATACAAAGTAAGCATTCTCAAACGTGATCTTGTATTGGCAAATGCCAGTTTTTCATTAGGGAATTCATCATCATGAACATCAAAAGTTTTGTACAGTTCCTCAAAAGCAGGGGTAAGATTCACAGACATCGCTTCAACATTCGGGAATTTAGATTTTAAATCATTCATATGTTCCCAGGCTCTGTTCACTTGATCTTCTTTTTGACGAATCGGCATTTCGATAAGCAAAGTTTTCAATCCGGTCATCGCTGCCAAAGTAGAAACTACACCAGAATCTACACCACCAGAAACTCCCGATACGTATCCTTTAACTCCTGATTTTTCGGCATAATCTTTTAGCCATAGCACAATATGATCGATTACTTTTTGTGTCTGCATTGTATATTTTTATTATTTAAAATTTTCTTTTTTAAGTTCATACCAAAAGCAATGGTCTCCTTCATCAATAAAGGTTTCTTTTTTTTCAAAACCCAATTTTCTCAAGACATGATTTGAGGCGTCATTTTCTATATCAGCGTAGGCAAAAACTTGGTCTAGCTTCATTTCATTAAAAGCATAGTTCAAAACAGCAATCGAGGTTTCTGTAGCATAGCCTTTTCCCCAATACTCCGGTGTGAAACGATAGCCAAGATCGTGAATGTTTTGATGATTGTTGATTTCTTTAATCAGTTTTAAACCGCTCCAGCCGACTAGTTTTCCGTCTTCTTTTCTGATGACCGCCCATCTTCCGATTCTGTTTTCTGTATATTGATTTCGGATGCTTTTAATCATTTCTGCACTTTGACTGATCTCAGTTAAAGGTTGTATTCCAACATATTTTACGACTTCCGGATTGCTATCCATTGCGAAAAAAGTTTCAACGTCTTCGGGAACGATTTCCCTTAAGATCAACCTTTCTGTTTCAAGATAAATTTTCATCGTTTTATAGTCTTATTTTAAAGATTTGAATATAATTTTTATAGCCACAAAAAAATCCTTTTTCGGCATAAGTTTATATTTATATCCTTATTTTTGTAAACTTAAATTTCATGTAAAAATAATGAAGATTTTTAGAATTGCCGCACTTTCATGCCTTTTAGTTTTAAGTTTAAACTCTTGTAAAAAAGAACAGGAAACTACATGGAAAGTCGAAATAAAAAATCCCGCCGAAAGGGTGGAGATGATTGATATTTCAAAAGAATTTTACGATCAGAATATTCCTTTAGAGCAGTTTACAGCAAAGTTTCCTTGGTTTCAGGGAACTGTTTCTGACGAAGATTTTATAAAAAGAAGAGCTGATGTAGAAGAAATAAAAATCTACAAGGAAGCGGTAGCAAAAATTGATCAGAAAAGATTGCACAACGAGCTTCACGATTTATTTTCGCATATAAAATTTTATTTTCCACAGTTTAAAAGTCCAAAAGTTTTTCTTTTTTCATCAGCTTTACAGATGATTCAGGATCCTTTGTTATATGATGATAAAATGAATTTCCTTTTTATTGACATTTCAGGATTTATGGGAGAAAAAAATGCCAATTACAAAGGTTTGGAACTGTACTTTCAGAAATCTATGAATCCGAGCAATATTGTCCCTAAAGTATCAAGAATGTTTGCTGAAAATATTGTTCCATATACAGGAGATAGTCAGAAATTTATCGATTTGATCGTGTATAATGGTAAAATAATGACTTTACAGGATGCATTTCTCCCCAATACTCCGGATTACTTGAAAATGGATTATACCAAAGAACAATATGATTGGGCAGAAGCTAACGAAGCCAATATTTATAATTATTTTGTAGAGAGTAATTTGATTTTTGGTGATGACCACCGATTGGCAGAACGTTTCATTGCTCCCGGTCCTTTTTCGAAATTTTATACAGAAATAGACAACAATTCGTCTCCAATGGTAGGAATTTACACCGGATGGCAAATATGCAGAGAATATTTTAAAAAGAAACCCGAAACAAAGCTAGTAGATTTCCTAAAAATGGATGCTACAGAAATATTCAATCAGTCGGGTTACAAACCAAAATTAGAAGAATAACAAAGTTTATAAAAAGAGAAAAATGAGAAAGACTCAGATAACAATAGATGTAGAACTGGATGAAAATCACATTCCCGAATTGATGACCTGGAATGCTGCAGATGGCGGAGTAGAAAAAGAGGAAACAAAAGCAGTGATGATTTCCGTTTGGGATGAAAAAACATCAGAAGCTTTAAGAATTGATCTTTGGACAAAAGATATGCCGGTAGATCAAATGAAAATGTTTATGCATCAGATTTTCGTCTCGTTGGGAAGTACTTATCAGAGAGCAACAGGAGAAGAAGATGTTGCTGCCTGGATCGAGCAGATTGCAGAAGAATTTGCAGTAAAATCAGCGATAAAAATGTAAATAAGCCATAGGTTGTAAGCAGTAAGCGGTAAGCTTTTTGCACGCGGCTTATCTTTTTAATAATATTTAAGTTTTAAAGCAATAAAATAAAAGCCTATTGCCTAAAGCTTAAAGCCTAAAGCAAAAATATTATGAATTTCAATACAAAAGTAATACACGGTGGGCAACATCACGAATCTGCAACAGGTTCTGTGAATGTACCTGTTTTTTTAACATCTACTTTCGCACAAAAAAGTCCGGGAGTTCATTCCGGATACGAATATTCAAGAGCGGCCAACCCTACAAGACAGGCTTTGGAAGACTCTTTGGCAAGCATAGAAAACGGAGCAAGAGGTTTGGCTTTCGGTTCTGGTCTGGCTGCTATAGACTGTGTTTTAAAATTATTAAATCCGGGCGACGAGGTTGTTGCTGTGGATGATTTATATGGTGGAACTTACAGAATGTTTACCAGACTTTTCGAAAAATATCAGCTGAAATTTATCTTTGTAAATTTTGATGATGCTTCAAAAATCAACGACGTAATTACCGATAAAACCAAATTAATCTGGATTGAAACACCCACCAATCCTTTGATGAAATTGGTCGACATCAAAGCAGTTGTAGAAATCGCAAAAGGAAAAGATATTTTGGTTGCGGTTGATAATACATTTGCAACACCTTATCTTCAGAGACCAATCGATTTGGGAGCTGATATCGTTATGCACTCTGCAACAAAATATTTGGGTGGTCACTCAGACGTTATCGCCGGAGCTTTGATCGCTAAAGATGCAGAATTGGGAGAAAAACTCCATTTCATTCAGTTTGCGAGTGGTGGAATTTTAGGCCCTCACGATTCTTATTTGGTTTTAAGAGGAATTAAAACATTGGCATTAAGAGTTCAGAGACATTCAGAAAATGGAATGGCTGTGGCAAAATATCTGGAATCTCACCCTGCAGTTGCACAGGTAATTTACCCAGGATTGGAATCTCATCCACAATATGAATTGGCAAAATCTCAGATGAAAGATTTCGGAGGAATGGTTTCTTTCACTTTTAAATCTGGTAAAAAAGAAGATGCAATTAAATTCTTAGAGAAAGTAAGAGTGTTTACTTTAGCTGAATCTTTGGGTGGAGTAGAATCTTTGGCCAATCATCCTGCATTGATGACTCACGCTTCAATCCCTGCAGAAAAACGTGCAGAATTGGAAATTACAGATGATTTGGTTCGTCTCAGTGTCGGAATCGAAGATGCAGAGGATCTGATTGCAGATTTGGAAAAAGCATTCTCTTAAAATACATAAATCATCAACATCCGTTTTTACAGCGGATGTTTGTTTTTAATTGAATTTAAAAATGAAAAATACAAGAAAAGCTGCGATTCAGGATTTACCTCAATTAGCCGAATTGTTCGATCAATACAGAGTTTTTTATCATAAAGAATCTGATATTCCTGCAGCGGAAAGTTTTTTGAAAGAAAGAATAGAAAAAGCTGATTCTGAAATTTTTGTTGCTGAAAATGAAGGAAGTCTGAATGGATTTGTACAATTATATCCACTGTTTTCGTCAACAAGAATGAAACGGTATTGGTTACTAAATGATTTGTTTGTCAACGAAAATTATCGTGGAAGAGGTTTTTCAAAAGAATTAATTGAAGAGGCAAAAGAACTGGCAAAATCTACCGATGCAGCAGGAATTCTCCTGGAAACCGGAAAATCAAACGACGTCGGAAACAAACTTTATCCAAGTTGCGGGTTTGAATTGTACGATGAAGTGAATTTCTATGAATGGACGAATAGATAGTGTAACAATTTACCAATTTAACAGTTTACACATTACCAATTAATTATTACTCATATTAACATGACAGATTTTCAAAAATACATTCAAAGATATTTAGATTTAATTCCATCTGAAAATTGGTTGGAAGAATTGAAATTGGTTGGTGAGAAAACCGTTTCTTTATTTTCATTTTTAACTGAAGAGCAATCAAAATTTGCCTATGCGGAAGGAAAATGGACGTTGAAAGAAGTGCTTCTGCATTTATCAGACACCGAAAGAGTTTTTCAATATCGAATTTTAGCTTTTGCAAGAGGTGAAAAATCTGAATTACCCGGTTTTGATGAAGAAAATTATGCTGCTAATTCTTTTGCCAACGTTAGAAGTTTACAATCTTTACTTGATGAGTATCAATTAGTAAGAAATTCTTCTCTGATTTTGCTGGAAACATTGAGTCTTTCTGTTTTAAGTAACATCGGAACAGCTAACGGAAACCAGATTTCAGTTGAAACCATTTGTAAATTGATTGTGGGACATAATATTCACCATTTGAATGTGGTGGAGGAGAGATATTTGCCGGAATTATGATGGATATAAACAAAAAAATAATAGCTTTTAATTTAGCTGTTTTCATTTCTTCTCTCTTTTTTACTGCTTTTACAGTTGTTGATTTAGGGAAGATTGAAAATTATAAATCTATTTTGATTTTTCTTTTTGGTGCAATTAGCTTTCTGGGTGGTGGAATTTTAGAATTTTTTGTTTGGTCCGCAAACATTTGGTTTTTTGTCTCAATTTTGTCCTTCTTTAAGAAGAAATATTCTTTATCAATAATATGCTCAACAATAGCTATAATTATTGCTTCGTCATTTATTTTTTGGAATTACATTTTAATTTCTGAAAATGGAAGAGAGGGTATTATAAATACTTTAGAGACCGGCTATTTTTTGTGGATAGCTGCTTTTTTGTCGGTCTTAATTTCTGCAGTTTACTCAAAAATTAAAATAAATAAAACAAGAATTTAGAAGTTTGTTTTATTTAAATCTATAACAAAGCTTATTAAAAATGGAAAACATCATCAACATATTAAAATCCGGCGGCACAATCCTTTATCCAACAGACACCATCTGGGGAATCGGTTGCGATGCAACAAACATAGACGCCATCAATAAAATTTTTGACATTAAGAAGCGTGAGAAAAACAAATCGATGATTATTTTAGTGGAAAATGAAAAGCGATTACAAGATTTGGTTGACGTTCCGGAAATGGCTTGGGAAATAATGGATTTAAGCGAAAAACCGGTCACTTTAGTGTACCAGAACCCAAAAGGTTTACCAAAAGAATTGCTCGCCGAAGACGGAAGCGTCGGAATCCGCTTGGTGAAGAATGATTTCTGCAAAAAGCTAATTACAAAACTCAACAAACCTTTAGTTTCTACTTCTGCCAATTTTAGTGGAGATAAAAGTCCGTTGAAATTTTCTGACATTTCGAAAGAAATCATTGATCTGGTAGATTTTGCGGTGGAAGAAGACCGGGAAAAAGTGTCACAATATTCAGGTTCTTCGGTAATTAAAATCTGGAGCGACAACAGAATAAAAGTGCTGCGGGAATAGAATTCTTCATTTTTCATAGATGTACTTTTTTGCGTATTATGGCAATTTCTTTTTTATCCTATCTTTGCAGAACTCAACTGTAATATATCGATATGGACCATCAAAAATTTGCTGCAGATTGGATTTCGATCTGGAACTCACATCATCTGGAGGATATTCTTTCTCACTATTCTGATGATATTATGATCACAACGCCCATGATCGTTATGGCTACAGGAGGTAAAGAAAGTTCATTAAGCGGTAAAAATGCTGTCCGTGAATATTGGAGAAAAGCTTTGGATAAATTTCCGGATCTGAAGTTTGAGCTCATACAATCTACAGCAGGAGTAGATTCTGTAGCTTTATTTTACAAATCTATTATGGATAAACATGCCGTTGAAGTGATGTTTTTTAATGAAGAAGGAAAAATAAATAAAATGTATGCTCATTATGACTAATATGAGCTGTTGATGCTATTGTAAACGATGAAAATTAATCTTACTCAAAATAAAAATCTAAAACTTTTTAAACTCATTTCTGAGGTTGCTTCTCAAAATAATCAGTCCGTATATGTTGTCGGAGGTTACGTTCGTGATCTGTTGATGAAAAGGAAAGCGTCTACAGATATTGATTTTGTGACCGAACAGAGCGGAATTGAGCTGGCCCAAAACGTAGGAAAAGAAATTGATCCTAAAATGAAGGTTTCCATCTTTAAAACCTACGGAACGGCAATGATCAGATACAAAGATCTTGAGCTTGAATTTGTAGGTGCTAGAAAAGAAAGCTACACCGAAGACAGCCGAAAACCCGAAGTCGAGGGCGGAACGATTGAAGATGACCAAAAAAGAAGAGATTTTACCATCAATGCGATGGCAATTTCTTTAAATAAAAATAATTTCGGCGAACTCATAGATCCTTTTGACGGAATCGGAGATTTGCAAAAAGAAATTCTGAGAACACCGCTAGAACCTGCACAAACATATTCTGATGACCCATTGAGGATGATGAGAGCAGTTCGTTTTGCTTCTACTTTAAATTTCACAATTGAAGAAAATTCTCTGCAAGCGATCGCACAGGAAGCAGAAAGAATCAAGATTGTTTCTATGGAAAGAATCATGGTTGAATTTAATAAAATCATGCTTTCTAAAAAACCTTCTGTGGGTTTAAGATTAATGGAAGAAACAGGTTTGATGAAATTGATTATTCCTGAACTGATCGAACTGAAAGGCGTAGAAGAAATTGAAGGACAAACGCATAAAGATAATTTCTACCATACGCTTGAAGTGGTCGATAACATTTCTGAAAATACAGATAATCTTTGGCTCCGTTGGGCTGCTTTGCTTCACGATATCGGAAAAGCCCCGACTAAAAAATTCGTTGATGGAACCGGCTGGACTTTTCATGGACACGAGTTTTTAGGTTCAAAAATGGTAAAATCGCTTTTTCAAAAACTGAAGTTACCCCTGAGTTCTGATATGAAGTATGTTCAGAAAATGGTGAAACTTTCTTCTCGTCCGATTGCTTTGATTACAGATGACGCATCAGATTCTGCGTTAAGAAGACTTTTATTTGATGCGGGAGAAGATATGGAAGATCTGTTTACGCTTTGCAAAGCCGATATTACGACCAAAAATTCTAAAAAGCAGGACAAGTTTAAAAAGAATTTCCAGTATGTTGCCAATAAAATCAGGGAAGTTGAGGAAAAAGATCAGGTAAGAAATTTCCAGCCACCTATTTCCGGAGAAGAAATTATGGCAATGTTTAACCTAAAACCGGGCAGAGAAATCGGAATTTTAAAAGAAAAAGTAAAAGAAGCGATTCTCGAGGGTGAAATTGCGAATGAAAAAGAAGAAGCAAGAAAATTTGTGATTGCAGAAGCTAAGAAATTAGGTGTAATACTTGCTTAAAATGTTTTTCGGGACATTTGATTATATTGTTTTGGTAATTATTCTCATTTTCAGTTTTGGAGTTTGGAAATATAAAATAATTAAGAAATTGAATTGGATATTATATCTGATTATGCTCTTGTTTTTCGGCTTTATTATTCCATTTTTTTCTATCGATTTTGAAATTAGTAGGGCGATCAAAGATCAAGCTAATGTTGATAATTTTACGCTACTTTATACCTATTTTAGATTCCCCATTTGGTGGTTTATCGGGATTTTAGAAGCTGTATTTCTTAGATTTCAATTAAAGAATAAAATATAAAATTATCGGGGCGGTTTCGTAGAAACCGCCCCGATAATTTTTACCAAAACTTAATCAATTTTAGTTCTTATAAAAACCACTGGTCGCAATTCCTGTCGTTAGCGTTTTTAGTAAAGTTCCACTTGTACTGTAGATATTTACTTTGCTATCTCCCGTGAAGCTGGCATCAGAAACATAAATTCTACCGTCAATTACATTAAATCCGTACAAGTTTCCTGTCGTAGTAACAATGGGTGTTGTAGGAGTTGTCGTAGAATTTAGATTCATTGTATAAATCTTGTTGCTGCTGTCATTAAAGTAAAATTTATTAGCGTCGATTCTCAATTTCTGAGCCTGTCCGAGAGTGAGTGTAGTTGTCGTGAATGATCCGGATGTTGTGTTTACTTTGTAGATGTAAGAAGCTGTATTACTCGAAGCAAGTACATATGCATCACCATTGTACGCAATCAAATCTCTGATAATTCCATTGCTTGGAAGTGTTATGGTGTTTGCAACGGTATTGGTAGTAGGATTGATGATAGTCAATGAGTAGCCTGTTGGCAATTCACTGTATGGCGGAGCAGTCTCATAAGTAACACCGTCGGTTTGTACCACAATTCTGCCGTTTGCTTCCACTACTTTTTCAGCAGATCTCGGAAAGCTGATGCTGGTAACAAAGCCGTTATTAGCGGTATTATATACGTTTAATTTCATCACGTTGAAGAAATTGTTATTGGTTACATAATATTGAGATCCAGAAAATGCAATGTATCTCGGGTTATCAAGATTTGATGTTACAGTACTCTGCTTTTTAAAAGTATAACGGTTTACGATATCGATTTTATTAGGAACGTTAGAAACCAGATAAGCATTTTCACCACTGAATCCTATCGTTTGTAGAACGTTTCCTAAAATCTCATTATTGTTGTTGTTTCCGTAGACTTTATTTTCAAATGTTCCCAGATCATTGCTTACGAAAGAAATCTCAGAAGTTGGAGTGGTAAAAGCACCTTCATTGGTGATAAAAATACCATTTTCATAAGCCTGGTTTTTTGTTTCTTCTACAAAGTCATCATTGCTACACGCCACGTTAAAAACTAGCGCAGAAGCGAATAAAAAAGGTAAGATTTTCTTGAAGTTCATATTTTTTATGGTTTAAAAATTAATATTAAAATTGATACTGTAATTTCTTTTTGGTAAAGGATAATAGGCTGTTGTTTCGTAGATTTCGTCGAAGATGTTGTTGATTTTAAATCCTACGGTATATTTTTTCATAATGGTAGCAGAAATTCCTGCATTCATCACAAAGTAAGGCTGCAAGGCGTCAGATTTTTTTTCATTACTTTCTGTGTAGGTAAGTCCGTTGAACATTCCTTGTGCATAAATTCTGATAAAGCGATAATTGTAATCTACATTTCCAAAAATCTTGTGAAGTGGAACATACATCAGTTGTTTATTGATTTCCAGATCCTTAGATTTTGTGAAAATGTATCCTGCGTTTATTTTGAGATGGTGTTGATTGATTTGCTTTTGATAGGTCAATTGAGATTCAAGACCAAATGATTCCACCTGATCGGTATTAAAAGGCGACCAATAACCCAGTGGAGTATTCATCCAGCGCAGCATGTCTTTTATCCGGATGTAATAAGGACTTAAAACCAATTTAAAATCTCCCGCTTTAAATTCATGATTCATATCTGCTTGAATCGAAGTCTCAGGTACTAAGTTAGGATTTCCTCCCGGAGCCCAATACAAATCATTAAACGACGGGAATCTGAAGTTTTTAGATAAATTTAAATTAAATTGATACCAGTTAGCCGCTTTCCATTTTCCTGAAAATGAGTATAATACCGGTGAGTCGAACCCCTCTACAAAATCTTTCTTGATTCCGGCTTCCAGAATAATTTTTGATGACGGCATGTAGCGTAGCAAACCTGCTGCTGAAGCTATATTTCGACTGATATCACCAATTCCTGATGTCCCGATTCCTTCAGCTTGATTGTGCTGAAATTCCCCAATCAAATTGATATTCCATTTTGGATTGATAAAATAATTAAAATCATTTTTTACAATATAATTTTTCCCAGCGCCACCGCTTGTTCTCGGTTGATTGAGAGTAGCAAAATATTGAAAATTTTCTTCTGTATAAGCTGCTCTCAGAATATTATTAAACTTAGATTTTTTCCAGTCCCAGGAAAGAAGACTTCTGAGATTCTGAGTTTCATACTTCGTCTGCGTCTGGCTTTCAAAGAAAACAGGATAATGCTGATTGCCGTCAAAAATTTCCGAGATCCAGGAAATCTGATGAAATGGAGCTATTTTATAGGCTGCTGCAAAATTAAAATTGGTATTGTAGTACTTTCCGTTTCTATTGATATAATTTCTTGATTCTGGAACTTCATATTCATTTTGACTGATCGCATGACTTGCTGTTGCTTTAAAACTAAATTTCTCGTTACTGAAAGAAGCTTTCAAAAAATTATTATACGTTCTGAATGAAGCAATCTCAGAATTGAATGCTCCGTTTAAACCTTCATTAAAGCCTAAATTGTTATTTAAATGGATGCTTCCGCCAATAGCACCGCTCCCATAGATCACACTTCCGCCGCCGGATTTTATTTCCATCTGATCATACCCGAAAAGTGCAATATTATTGACATCTCCCTGACCCAAAAATTGTGAGTTGATATTGATCCCGTTCCAGACAAAAGCAGTTTGTTGCGCCGTTGTTCCGCGGAATGAAGGAGAGGAAACTGCACCACGGCCGTTTTCTTTAATATAAACAGGAGATTGGAAACGTAAAACTTCAGAAAGATTGGATGAGTTTTTTTGAATATCAGCAGGTATCAAACTGTTAACCTTATGAAAAAGTTTTACCTTATTCATTTGATTGTCAAAAATATATACAGTATCTATGCTTTTCTCCTGACCACAGTAAAGAGAGAGATTGCATACGGCAAAGACGAAGACTAAAGAACTTTTTATATCCATATCATTTTTTGCTTTTCCTCCGAAAGCAATCAAATTATAATGTTAAAAGTTTGGCAGGTCTCCTGACTTTCGCTTTTCTACGCCTTCCCGCGTTAGCAGTGGCTATTTGTAGAAAAAAATTATACGATTTACAGTTGCGGGGACAGCTTGGGATTTTCGCCCAATTCCCTATTAATTCCAATACCTTGGAAACCAAATTTTTGCAAATATAGGTTTTTAAAAAGAAATATAAGTTTAAAATAATATTTCTATTCGCAGATGTCTGATTTAAAACAATTACAAAAACGATGAATCAAAATAGAAAGGTAGCAGATCTTTAATAGATTTCACTTTAAATACTTCCTCATTTAGATTTGAAAAGTAAACTTCTATATTTTTATTTTGCTTTGTTTCATATTCCATGAGGCTTTGACGGCAAGCTCCACAGGGTGGAATCGGTGGCGTTTTTTCCGAAAATTCTCGAGGTCCACCAATGATAAATATTTTCACTATTTTTTCATTGGGGAAATTGGCACCAATCCAGAATAGGGCCGTTCTTTCAGCGCAAAGCCCGGAAGGGAAAGCTGCATTTTCCTGATTGTTTCCAGTGTATATCTCATCATTCTCCAGCAAAACAGAGCAGCCTACCAAAAAGTTGGAGTAGGGCGCATACGCATTTTCACGTGCTGTTTTTGCTTTTTCAAAAAGCTGTTTTTCTACCTCGTTCAGTTCGCTGCTGCTTTTGAAATGCTCGTAATCAATGTGTATATCTTTTTTCATTTTGTGACCGTAAAAAGGGCGATAAAAGTAATCCTTTTTATGGAAGCTGGCAATATCTTTGTTACGATACTAAATTTGTAATTTTAAACATTTAAAAATAAAATTCAATGTTATACTCTCCAATAAAATTTAGAAACGTAGAATTAAAAAACCGTTGGGTGATGTCACCGATGTGCATGTATTCTTGCGAAAACGGATTAGCCAATGATTTCCATTATGTACATTACGGAAGCCGTGCACAGGGCGGAACAGGATTAATCATGATCGAGGCAACCGGTGTAGAGCCTCGTGGAAGGATTACCAATCATTGTATGGGAATCTGGAATGACGAGCAGGCTATAAAACTTCAGAAAATCGTTGAATTTGTACATCAAAATTCAGATTCGAAAATAGGGATTCAGATTGCGCATGCAGGAAGAAAAGGATCTACTTGGGAAAATAAACAGATTCCTGTTGATGAAGGCTGGGAGACCATTGCTCCAAGCCCGATACCCTATCATCCGACAGAAAGAATTCCGCATGTATTATCGGTTGAAGAGATTAAAAATTTGGTTCAAAAGTTCAAAGAAGCTGCAAAAAGAGCGGTAAATGCGGGTTTTGATGTAATTGAAATTCATGGCGCACACGGGTATTTGGTTCATCAGTTTCTATCACCGCTATCAAATATACGAACCGATGAATACGGAGGAAGTTTCGAAAACAGAATCCGTTTTTTATTGGAGATTGTAGATACAGTAAATGAAGAATTAAATGAAAATGTAGCGCTCTTTGTAAGGATTTCCGGAACCGAATATGCAGAAAATGGCTGGGATATCAATGACAGTGTACAATTAGCAAAAATACTCAAAAACCATTCTGTTGATCTGATAGATGTTTCAAGCGGCGGGAATATTCACGGAGCAAAAATTCCTGTTTATGATGGATATCAGGTTCCTTTTTCTTCTCAGGTTAAAAACGAAACAGGTGTAAAAACAGGAGCAGTTGGATTGATCACATCAACGGAACAGGCAGAAAAAATCTTACAGAACGAAGAAGCAGATCTGATTTTTGTAGCGAGAGAGATCTTGAGAAACCCTTATCTTGCCGTTCAGGGCTCGTTTGAAATGAAAGAAGATAATTTTTTTCCGCATCAGTATCTGAGAGCGAAAATTTCTTCTTAATTTTAACACAAACAAAAATCAGAAATCATACTATGAAAATTGAAGACTTTATGTTGCCATGCCCAAGCAAAAAATTCTTAGGGATAGATTGTTTCGGATGCGGTACACAAAGAGCAATCGCATTGGTTCTTGAAGGCAAATTTTCAGAAGCTTTTCATATGTTTCCGGCGGTGTATACTTTACTTTTGTTTTTCGTTTTTGTAGCGGTCAATTTTATTGATAAAAAAAGAAACTACGGACAAATTTTAATTTTTTTAGCGATTGTTAACTCACTAATCATGGTATTTTCATATTTTTATAAACATTATTTTTAAATCAAAATATTAAACATTAAAAAAATCAAATTATGAATCAAAAACTGCCAAATGCACAGACTGTGCTTATCTTGGGAATTGTATCAATCATCGGAACTTGTTGTTGTACGGGTTTAATAGGTGTTATTTGCGGTCTTATCGGGTTAAACAAATACAAAAGTGATAAAGTGCTGTATGATGCAAACCCGACCGAATATTCAGATTTTAACAATTTGAATACAGGAAGAATTTTATGTATTATCGGTCTGGTTTTAGGATCGCTTCAGCTTCTTTACACAATTTTCATCCTTGCAACTGTAGGTGTTGACGGTTATATGGAGCAGATTGAGCAATTGAAGAACATGGGAAGATAATATTATCAATACGATAAAAAGAAACCGCAGCAATGCGGTTTTTTTATTTTAGAAATATAATTTATGAAGATAAAATTTATATACTTATCAAATTAAGAATTTTTAAATCCAAAAATTTAAAATTTAGGTTGCTGCAAAATCCATATTGGTAAATATAACGTGATAACGTTTTAAATAAACGATTTTTAATTTTAGTGATTAATAAAAAAGACTTATTTTAGTTACACCAAAATAAATGTCACCAAAATATTAATATAAAATAAATGGGAGTACTAGTCACCAACGAAACCGTTAAACAGCTTTTTCACATTGCGCAGTCAATTGCAAGAGAAAATTACAACGCGACTTACAGCGGACCACATATTCTTCAGGCATTGATGCACAAAGATATCGGGCTCAATGAATTCTTAAAAAACATCGACAAAGATCCCGGATATTTCTACGAATGGGCAGATGTAAGAATAGAAGATTATCCCAAAACATCTCATCTTCCAAGTGAAGTTGGTGAGGGAGAATTTGTAGATCAGATTCTTGAAGAAGCCGATGATATCAGATTAAAATTAGGTTTAGACGAAATTACTCCTATCTGCATTTTAACGGCAATCGTAAAACCGCAGGTTGCTTTTACTTTACAACAACTAAAATCTCTGCCGCTCCGAGAACACGAAATTTTCAATTTATACAGAAAAGATACTCCTTATGCTTCATCAGAAAATAGTGAAATTTCTTCATTGTTTTCAAATGGCTCAGACTATTCAGACAATTCTTTTCCTTCCATCAAAAGTTACTGTGTAGACAGAACAGCTCAGGCGAAGCAAGGAACTTTAGAAAATATTATCGGACGAGACAAAGAACTGAGAATGCTTGTTGAAATTCTTTGCCGGAGAACCAAACCAAATGTGATCATCATTGGTGAGCCAGGTGTCGGTAAAACCGCTTTGGTAGAAGGTTTCGCTACCGAAATTATCAAAGGAAATGTTCCTGAAATGCTGAAAAATGCCACACTTTTAGAACTGGACACGGGAGCATTATTAGCCGGAACTTCCTACAAAGGTGAAATTGAAGACCGCTTGAAAAAAGTCATCAATGAATGCAAAAAAATTGAAAAAGCCATTCTTTTTATTGATGAAATTCATGCGCTTTTAGATCCTAAAGGGAGCATAGGAAATATCGGAAATATCCTGAAACCTGAATTGGCAAGAGGCGAAATTACCGTCATCGGAGCCACCACACAGGAAGAATACCGGAAAATAATCGAGCCCGAACAGGCCTTTAACCGGCGTTTTGAAGTTCTTACCGTTAATGAACCCGATGAACAGACCTGTGTGAAAATGATTGATGTTCTTTTAGACGGTTATAAAAAGCATCACGCAATAGAAGTTGACAAAGCCGCTTTACCAGAATGTGTACGCTTGGCAAAAAGATATGCAAAAGGTAAAAAATTGCCCGATGCTGCGATCGATTTGCTTGATCGGACGATGGCGGCCATCAAAATGCTTGATGAACTTTCTGAAAAAGAACTCCAAGACTGGAAAGAAAACTACGAAAACATTCTGAAGGAAGAGTTTTTTGACGAAAAAGACAAAGCTGATGAACTGATCTGGAATTATAATTTATTAAGAGACAAAATCAGCCCGATCTTGTGGGGTTCGCTGAATGAGCAGCCACAAATCGACAATTCGATGCCTGTAGAGCATCTACAGAAAGTTATTGAAGATACTTTTGCAGAATTGATACAACATGCCTCAGTAAAAAGAGAAAAAGTAGGAAAGCTTGAACTGGCAGCAGTAATGGCCGCAAAAACCAGTATTCCCATCGGTAAAATTCAGGCGCAGGAAAAAGAGAAGCTCCTCAACATGGAATCTCTCTTACTGAATAGAGTAGTGGGTCAGGATCATGCGTTAAAAGTGCTTTCTGATGCTATCGTTGAAAATCGAAGCGGATTAAACAAACCCGGACAACCTATCGGATCATTTTTCCTTTTGGGACCGACGGGAACCGGGAAAACAGAGCTGGCAAAATCAATGGCGGAGTTGCTTTTCAATGACGAAAAAGCGATGGTGCGTTTTGATATGTCTGAATTTAAAGAAGAACATTCTGCAGCATTATTATATGGCGCTCCTCCAGGATATGTAGGGTACGAAGAGGGTGGAATGCTGGTTAATAAAATCCGTCAGCAGCCTTATACCGTAGTTCTATTTGATGAAATTGAGAAAGCCCATCACTCAGTTTTTGATGTGTTTTTACAGATCATGGACGAAGGAAAAGTACATGATAAATTAGGAAAGGAAGGTGATTTCAGTAATGCTTTGATTTTATTTACCTCAAATATCGGAAGCGAAGAAATTGTAAAACAGTTTGAGGAAGGAAAAGTCCCGGAGTCGTCTTCTCTGATGCAGATCATGTCGGGTTCAGGAAGATTCAGGCCGGAATTTTTAGCAAGAATTACAGAAATTATTCCTTTTGCTCCGATTACAGAATCTATTGCAGAAAGAATTTTTAATATTCAGCTAAAATCACTCCATAAATCACTTCACCGATTGGGAATGACGCTTTCTATCACTGATGAAGCTGTAAAAAACTTAGCTTTGGGTGGTTTCAGCAGTAAATACGGTGCAAGACAGATTTCCGGAGTCATCCGATCTCAGCTGGCAAGACCGATTTCAAAAATGATCGTAAGAGAAGAAGTAAAATCCGGACAGACACTTACTGTAGACTGGAATCAGGCTGAAGAAAAAATTGACTGGAAAGTCAATTAACTATGTATTTAAATTAAAAATAATCAGAATGCTTTCGTAGCAAGGCATTCTGATTTAAATGTAAGACGCTTAAAATGAAAACTTATTTCGGTAAAATAATTTTTACAACCGTTTTTTTTATTTCCGTTCATCTGTCTTATGCTCAATATCTTTCGGCATCTGATACTTCAGAGAGCAGTGTAAGAAAATACAAAAATATCATCAATTCAAATAAAGAAATTGTTGAATTCATAGAATTTACTCTCGCTAAAAAAGGACTTCCTAAACATCTGAGAAATTTAGCGCTGATTGAATCTCATTTTGACAGAAAAATTACATCCAATGCCGGTGCAGTAGGGGTTTGGCAATTTATGACGGCGCATGCCAATCAATATGGTCTTACCGAAGACAGGCGTTCAGATTTGTACAGGAGTACGCAAGTAGCTGCTGTTTCGTTAGCTAATCTTTATAAAAAGTATAATAACTGGGTAACCGTCGTTGCGGCTTATAATTGTGGAGAAGGAAATATCGCCAAAGCAATGCAGACTGCCAATTCATCGCAGTATCATGTCTTTTCTAAATATTTGCCGGCAGAGACTATCAATCATGTTAAAAAATATCTGAATGCATGTTATGCAACAGGAGAACTCGTAAGTGTTTTGACAAATTACAATTCTTCAAGAATGAATAAGGTTTTTGATGCAAGATCAGGAACTAAAGAAGGATCTTCACTTTCTGAAACTGAAATTAATGCAGGGTTTAGCCTGAGAATTATTGCTGAAGAACTGAAAATTGATGTTAATGAAATTCTTGCCTGGAACCCCGGGATTGAGGAAGAACTTCAAAACAAAGGAGAAAGTATGATGTATCTTCCCACAGACTTAATGCCTGATTTTTTACTGAGAAAAAATAAAATTCTATCCAGATCTGTTAAAGAAGGTGTGAAGCCTGTTTCAAATTAAAATATCTAGTTATCAAATTTCAGTTTCAATTAAGATATATACGCCTTCAAGGAATGTTGTAATTATAAAATTGGAACTGTATTAAATTATATTTGATTTATAAATTTTTCAGCCTCAAATAAATGGGTTCTGCAGGAAATGTCTTTTATATTTTTATGTTTTTAGGTCTGATATTTGTAGGTCTACAAAAAGCTTAATGACCACTTTTATATTTATGAAAAAATTATTTTTGAAACAATCACTTTTTTACACCTTATTATTTTTTTTACTGCTTTCTTCATGTAAAAAAGACAACGAAAAGATAAACGATCAACAAGGCACATCTTCAGGAACATTATCCAATGACAAGAAGTCAGATTCTGTAGCAACAAAGACTGAAATCAAAGAATCTGTGCCTCCGGCAATGCAGGAAAACGGTTTTTACAATGCTTTTGCCATTCCCAAAGATAAAAAGATGAGAGATTCTCTTTATGCGGTTTTCAGTAAAAAATATACCGAAAGGGAACGTTATGCCATCTTGGCTCTCAACCGACTAGATTCAAAAAATAAATGGAATTCTGATACACTAGTGGTTCCTGCAAAGATAGATACAACTTTGATGGCTTATTCACCTTTCCCTCTGCAGCTTGATGTATTAAGCGATGTGAAAAAGTTTATCGTATTTTCATATCCAATCCAGGCATACGCGGTTTATTCTAATGGTGCTCTGGTAAAATGGGGCCCTACAAGTATGGGAAAAAAAGCTGCTCAGACAACAAGAGGCTTGATGTTTGCCAACTGGAAAAAGAAACTGGCCATCTCCACTGTCAAAAGCGAATGGAAGTTACCATACAATTTTAATATTCATAATACACACGGTATTGGATGGCATCAGTATGATCTTCCGGGTTATCCCGCATCACATTCATGTTTAAGATTGTTAATGAGTGATGCTATCTGGCTGTATAATTACGCAGATACCTGGATTTTAAATCCGGGAGGAGCAACTAAAAAAGCAAATGGTACACCCGTACTTGTTTTTGGAGATTACCCGTGGGGAAAAAGAAAACCATGGAGAAATCTTCTCAATGATCCTAATTCTAATAATATTTCTGTAGAAGAAATGACGAATATGATCAAACCTCACATTGAGAAAATGATAAACGAGCAAACCAACAGAGAAAAAGTAGCTGATTCTATTAAAGCGGCCAAAGCACTCGAAATTACCGCTGTTCCTACAGAACCTGAAGTTTCTAACTAGATTTTTCCTCAAACTGAAGAGTAGACTCTTCGGCAAATTTTCTAAGTTTTTTCATTTCACCTTTAGCTTTATTTTGCCCAAATCTTGCTGCAGCATAGGTTACAGCAATGCAAAACAACATTACGAATGAGGCAGTGAGTGCCCATGGATATTCATAACTTTTGATTTGTTTCTCAACGTAGTACATTGTAAAAAATGTCATCCAGAGAATTGAAAAAAGAAAATAAAGAAACATAAAAAAAGTCCAGACTGCTGAACTTGGTCCAAAAACACCTCTTATAGCGATTTTGTCATCTTCAGCTTCTGTACGGAGGGATAATCTGGGTTTCCAGAAATGATCGTAATTGGTTTCTACGCAGATGGTTGCGACCTCGGTATTAACGTTTCCTGAAAATTCTCCTTTATGCTCGGCAAGATATTTTTTAAGGTTTTCGGCGTAGATTTCCTTGCTCAGATGAGTGTACATCTTAAATCTCGGACGGTTTCTTATTTTATCTAAGGTGGTTTCTTCTGTCTGCATATTATTCCTGATAGGGTATGGGGTCTTCTAATGTAAAACTCATGCGAAGTTCTTGTTTTTTTCTGAGAATTACCATATTAATTATTCTGCCTTCATCAGACTTCATCATTTCCATGATTTTTTGTAAAGTCATGTCTGATGTTTTTCTTCCGTTGATTGTTATGAGTTCATCGCCTTTTTTTAAACCTGCCTTATATGCAGGTGAATCTTTTCTGACTCCGGCAATCGAAAATAATGGTTTTAAAACAAATTTATATTGTAGAGTATTACTGATTATGTTAACACCTTCTGAAGATTTTTCTTTGTTTTTACTTTCAAGGCTTATCACATCTTTTTCCCATTGCATTCCATCTTGTTGGAAATCTAAACCGCTCATATTAAAATGAAAAGGATCGTTGTAACTTCCGTTTTTCTTGAGATATAATTTTTGGTTCGGATAATCAAAAGCTGTCGTAAACCTTCTTAAAATTTCACCTCCTACGGAGCCCTTTCGTTCCCCCACTAAACTTACATGCTGAATAGAATATTCATCCGGCATTGCTGTCAGTGGTTTTTCAAATTTAAAATCACCCAGATAAAAATTGTGAATTCTACTTCTCTTACCATAAATATCACCATTAAATCCTCTGCCTAAATAATCCTCAATATTCGGACGGTTGTATACAAAGTTTTTTATCAGAGCGGGAAAAAGCCAGATCGCATCACTATTTCCAAGATCAATCAGTAATTTTGAACTGTTTTTCTCATTGGTCATTTCAACATCTGCAAAAATATAGGGCTTATTCCGTTCGACAGAAATGGGCAGTTCGATGAACTTTTTTATTTTATTTTTAAATAATTCAGCATCATTGTATACTGTAATTTTTTTAGAACGATAATCGATGACAACGGGATGATTTTTAAAGAAATGATATCCGATAATTCCGTTAACAGGGATGCCGACATGAGAGGAAATATTAAAATCCTGGTCGAGGATCATGAAAAGAGTAAAAGAAGTATTGATAAAATGGTTACCGATTTTTCCTATGTTATGATCAGATTTGAAACCTTCGATGCTTGCGCTGCCACCAAGTCCGGAAAATTTCATTTTTTCGAGTGGTGCAAGTTTCATTTCTTTATTTTCAAGACTGAAAATGGTTGTTTCAGCCACTCCCGTATCCAGCATAAATGTAAGTTCGGCACCATTTATATTGATGGGGATGAAAATTAAATTATTGATAAACTTAAACGGAATAACTATTTTTTTAGCATCTTTTATTTCAAAACTATTCTGAGCATGTACAAAAATGCCTAAAAGGAATGTCAACAAAAATAAATTAAATTTCATCTACTGAAATTAGTAAAATATTTCTTACAGAAATAAAAAACATTCTCAAATTGTTGAGAATGTTTGAAATAGATGCATGGGATATCTTTTATTTCGAAAAGAATTCCATTAAATCTATATAGTTCTTCTGATTCACACCGTGACCACTCATATATTCTCTAAACGTAAAATAACAATTTAAATCGTACAAAAGTTCTGCCGCTTTTCTTCCCCATTCCATAGGGATAATTGCATCATCGGTGCCGTGAGATACGAAGAAGCGAAGTTTTTCAAGTTTCTTTTTATCTTTCACAATATCTGTCAACAGCTTTTCCTCAGGATAACTGCTGAGACAGGCTACATAATTAAATAAATCAGGATATTTTAAGGCTAAACTGTAACATAAAATTCCACCCTGGCTAAAGCCGCAGAGATGCGTTTTGTTTTCTGTAAGACCATATTTGTTTGTGATGGCCATGATGTTTTTAAGAATACTTTCCAAAACCTCTTTTGCCTGACTGACATTGATAAACTGCTCAGGATTATTAAAATCTATATCAAACCACGAATATCCCTCATATTGTGTTTCTCTTGGTGCGCGAAAACTTACCAAAATCCAGTCAGCAGGAAAGCTTTCTCTGAAACTGAAAAGATCCTGCTCGTTACTTCCATACCCATGAAGCATAAAAAGAATAGGAGTTTTTGGGTTGATATTTTCCGGTTCGCGAACGATATAATCTAAATTCATAGAGCAAATATAATTAATAAAACAGCTATAGAGAAAATTTTAGATACTAAACAATGATGAAATAAACGAACAAATTTCAAAGATCAAAGCTTCTATCCAAAAGATTAAAATATGCGCTTTTTTACGATAGCTAGTATTCTTTTATGTATTGTTGATTTGATATTGATTGCAAATCTTTATTGGAAAATTTTCATAAAAGTTATTTTTATATTGATAAAAATCCTATATTTGAAACATTAAAAATCTATTTGGAGAAATGAAGCAAATTTACAAATCAAAAAGTTTACTTAAACTTTCATTTTTATTCGCAGTATTATTTTCAGTTGTATCTGTAATGAATTCTTGTAAGGATGACGATGACGAAGACGAGTTTATAGATCACCTGGTGCAGTTCGAAGTAAAAGCAGTGAAGGGTACAGGACCGGGAACCCCTGCTATAAAAACTATTGTAACACAGGTAGGAACAAGCCAGAACACAATTTTTGATCCTGCGGGAGTCACTTGGTCAAGTGGTGAGTTTTTTGTGAATTCTAGCCAGTCTCAGCTAAATTTAGACGCCAATGCAGTTTTACCAAATGCAGATTCTCAATTAATTGTTACACTTTACATTGACGGAGAAGTTGCTAAATCTGATACCGCTACAGGATCAGGAACTCAGGATGCATCAATTGACCACAGCTTTTTAGAGTTATAATCAACTACATAAATAAGAAAAACCGCCTATTGGCGGTTTTTTTGTTTTGTATATGGTTGAAGGTTAAATTACTTTCATGATAAAATAATTTCGTTTACCTTTTTGAAGAACTAAGAATTTACCATTAATTAAATCGCTTTCATTAGCGGTATAGACATCATTTACTTTTTCTTTGTTTACAGAGATTGCGTTTCCTTTCAATTCTCTTGTTGCTTCACTTTTGGATTTTAGAAATCCCGATTTTTCAGAAAGTAAATCAACAATATTTACTCCTAAAATATCAGATTTAGCAATTTCTTTTTGGGGAACACCGTCAAAAACATCGAGAAATGTTTGTTCATCTAAATTAACCAAATCTTCAGAAGTTGATTTTCCAAAAAGTATTTCAGATGCTTTTACTGCTCTTTCGTATTCTTCTCTTCCATGAACCCAAACCGTAATCTCTTCAGCTAATTTTTTCTGAAGTTTCCATTCATGTTCAGCTGTTTTATGTTCAGCAATTAAATTTTCAATTTCTTCTTTGCTTAAAAAGGTATAGAATTTAATAAATCTTTCCGCATCAACATCCTTTGCATTTCGCCAAAATTGGTAGAATTTATAAGGCGAGGTTTTCTTTTTATCCAGCCAATAATTTTCACCGCTTTCAGATTTGCCAAACTTTGAACCGTCTGCTTTTGTAATCAAAGGAACCGTCAAAGCAAAAGCTTCTCCCTGTGCTTTTCTACGGATCAATTCGGTTCCTGTAGTAATATTTCCCCACTGATCAGAACCTCCCATCTGAAGTTTTACACCATTGTTTTGGTATAGATGTAAAAAATCATACCCTTGAATTAATTGGTAAGTAAACTCGGTAAAACTCATTCCGTCAATGCCCGCTTCTCCGGAAAGTCTTTTCTTTACAGAATCTTTCGCCATCATATAGTTGACCGTGATGTTTTTCCCTACATTTTTGGCAAAATCAAGGAATGAAATTTTCTTCATCCAATCGTAATTATTTACCAATTCTGCTTTGTTGGCTTCATTTCCTTCAAAATTTAAAAATCTTGAAAGTTGATTTTGCAGACAATCAACATAATGTAAAAGCGTTTCTTCGTCAAGAAGATTTCTCTCGGCAGACTTTCCTGAAGGATCACCAATCATTCCTGTTGCTCCTCCCACCAAAGCAATCGGCTTATGACCGTGCTGCTGAAAGTGAGCCAGAATTTTGATCTGAATAAGACTTCCTATATGTAAAGAATCTGCGGTAGGATCGAACCCGATATAGGCAGTGGTCATCTCCTTATTCAGTTGCTCATCAGTTCCTGGCATCATGTCAGAAAAAAGACCCCGCCATTTCAGTTCTTCAATAAAAGAATTCATTATTTTTTGTTTAAAATTTAATGTGCAAAGATAAGTAAAATATGGAATGCGAAATAAACACTCTGTCCTGGAGCTGCATTCAAATCTTTATAACCAATTTCTTTAAAATTTTTCATTCTTTAATCTTTAAATTTTAATAAATTTGTTAGTAATGAAAGACGAACAATTATTTTCCCTCATTCAAAATGCAAAGGAAAAAGACCAGAAAGCACAGACAAAACTCATCAATATTTTTTGGGTAGATGTTTTTTCTTTTGTGATGAAAAAAGTGCAGGACGAAAATGATGCAGATGAAATTACCGTTAATGTTTTTTCAAAAGTTTTGTCGAAGCTGGATATGTACGATCCTCATTTTCAGTTCAAAACGTGGGTTTTGACGATTGCCCAAAATACAATGATCGATTTTTGGCGAAGAAAAAGCCGTGAAAATCAGGATCCTACAGAAAATTTGGAAGAAGTTAAAAATCATTATGCCAAATCGCCTGAAGAACTGATGATTTCTGCCGAAGAGCAAAAGAAGATCATCAAAACAATCGAATCTTTGGATGCCAATTACCAGGATATTATTAAACTTAGATTTTTTGAAGAAAAAAGCATCAAAGAAATTGCTGAAGAATTGGGAATTTCGGTTGCCAATACCAAAGTAAGGGTGATGCGTGCTAAAAAGGTTCTGGCAGAACTCCTGAAAAATAATGATTTTAACGATCAATAATCACTAATACAAATCTTATAGATAAACTTTTTCTTTCGTTTTTGGCAATATAATTTCTCTCTGTTTTTCCCGGTTTCTGTTTTGAAGATTGATTTTCATTCCTTTTTTAATAAATATTTCTTTCACAGACTTTCCGTTATCAGGATTATCTGTGCTTTCAACCTCTTTTTCATAGATAATCTGCCCTGTCGAAAGATTAAAATCAACATCAACCCAATAATCTCCGGGTCTTCCGTAAGTGGATGAACAGCCAATCAGCTCAAAATGGCCATTCTGAAATCGGTATTTATCGGTAATGCCCCATTTCCAGCTGCTTCCGCCCGATTGTGAAATAATTAAAATACCTTTTTCGACTGTAGTTTCACCATAAGGATCACCCATCATTCCGCCGTCCTGACTTTTTAAAATTGCATTTCTTGATTTTTCTAAGACGGTCCATTTTCCGTTTACATTTTTCAGAATCTGAATTTCACGGATGTTTCCGAAATCAGTTGTATCTTTTGTATTGTAAACAATTACTTTCTCCAGGATTTTATCACCGTCCAAATCTCCATCTACCGATTCAATAATTTCTGAACCTGCCGGTTGAAACTCTTTCTGAGCAAAATAAATACTGCTAAAAATAACCGCTAAAAAACAAAGTGTATTTTTCATACATAGATTTTAAGATTTAAATATAAAGAATATCTGTTTCATCAATGCACCTGTTCGATTGTTTCGATAAAAAATTCCTTAACTTTGGAGTCAATTTTAGAAATAAATGGAGAATTTAGTTCAGGAAACTACCGTTCAAAAACCAAAATGGATTCGTGTAAAACTTCCTACAGGAAAAAATTACAGAGAACTCCGTACTTTGGTGGATAAATATAAATTAAATACAATCTGTCAAAGCGGAAGCTGCCCAAATATGGGAGAATGTTGGGGGGAAGGCACAGCAACATTCATGATTCTAGGAAACATTTGTACCAGAAGCTGCGGTTTTTGTGGCGTAAAGACAGGTAAGCCAATGGATGTAAACTGGGACGAGCCCGAAAAAGTAGCCCGATCAATTAAATTAATGAAAATCAAACATGCAGTTTTAACTTCAGTTGACCGTGATGATTTGAAAGATATGGGTTCAATTCTTTGGGGAGAAACCGTGAATGCAGTAAGAAGAATTTCTCCCGGAACAACAATGGAAACATTAATTCCTGATTTTCAGGGATTGACAAAACATCTGGATAGAATGATTGATGTTGCTCCGGAAGTAATTTCTCACAACATGGAAACCGTAAAACGACTGACCAGAGAAGTAAGAATTCAGGCAAAATATGAGAGAAGCCTTGAAGTTTTAAGATATTTAAAAGAAGCCGGGCAAAGAAGAACGAAAACTGGTTTGATGTTGGGCTTAGGTGAAAATAAGGACGAAGTTTTTCAAACCATTGAAGATATCCGTAATGCGAATGTAGATATTATTACAATGGGACAATATCTGCAGCCAACTAAAAAACATTTGCCTGTGAAAAAATTCATTACCCCGGAAGAATTTGATGAATTTGGAGATTTTGCAAGAAATCTGGGATTCAGACACGTTGAAAGTTCGCCTCTGGTAAGAAGTTCTTATCACGCGGAAAAACATATTCATTAAAAAAATATATACATCGCTCCAGTTTTGGAGCGATTTTTTATAGCCATTGCGAGGAGCGGAGCAACCAAGCAATCTTATAACGGTAAATCTGTTTTTTTAAAAGTAAAATTAGAATCCAAAACCGCCGTGGCAAAAATTTCAAAGAAGTTTGCCACACCTCCAAAAGAGGGCAATTTTTAATGCCCAAATTACTCTTTAACTTTATTCAAATGCTTTTTCTTAAAAGCTGTGGGTGTTTCACCAATGTAATTTTTAAATAATTTATTGAAGTAAGAGAGACTTTCAAAACCGACCAGAAAAGAAACTTCAGTGATACACAAATTCTGTAGAAGCAACATTTTTGCCTGATTGAGCCTGTAATTGTTTACAAAATCGGTAAATGTCATGTTCGTCTGCTTTTTAAAATATCTGCAAAAAGCAGGTGTACTAAGGCTCACCATCTCTGCAATGGTATTAACATTTGGGTTTTTATCGTAATTTTCGTTAATATAATCATATATGGTTCCCATTCTGATTTTATCATTTAAAAACCATTTTACCCGCGTATCTTCTTTGTTTAATTCTATGACTTCGGTTGATTGGGAAAGGATTTGCAGAACTTCCATTAAGGCCATAAGCGACTCAAAAGAATTCATTTCTTTGATTAAATGCAGCTTTTCGGCAACGATTTTTTTTGTCTCTCCATAAAATGATAAACCAAGGTAAGAGCGCTCTAATAGTTTTTTAATATCATCAAACTCTGGAACAGGCAGAATAATTTGCTCCGGAAAATTTTCTTTAAATTGTAGAACCAGCTGTTTATACTCAGTTTTAATTCCGTAATCAAAATTAAGATGCGGAACATTGGAGCCTACTAAAAGAAGATCACTTTCCATAAAACCGGAAATATTTTTACCAACATGACGGATTCCGTTTAATGCTTCTACGTAAACCAATTCGATCTCGGGATGATAATGCCAGAAAAAGCGGTGCTTCATTGAGGGTTCAAATATTTTAAAAGATTTGCCTTTTTCGAAGTTAATAATCTCTTTCTGGATTTTCATTAGGTTCTGTTTTGATTAATTATTAATACAAATTTATTTAAAATAGTCAATATAGAGCAATAATCAATCATCTCAGAACAAATAAAAACAATAATTTCTCTCCAATTTTGCACTGAAATAGAGAAAAAATGTTTGATAAACGAATTTTGCCTTTGGCAATAGGTGGTTTGGCTATCGGAACTACAGAATTTACGATTATGGGATTACTTCCCGACATGGCAAAAACTTTACAGATTACCATTCCACAAGCTGGTCATCTGATTGCGGCTTATGCTTTGGGAGTTGTCATCGGAGCACCGATTTTAATTGGATATTCTGTAAAGTTTCCGCCTAAAAAAGTATTGACGGTGCTCATGATAATTTTTACAGTTTTTAATGCACTTTCTGCGATTGCACCAGATTATAATTCAATGCTGATCATTAGATTCATGTCGGGTTTACCACATGGAGCATTTTTCGGGGTTGGAACTGTAGTCGCATCAAGAATAGCAGGAAAAGGGAAGGAGGCGTTATATATTTCTTTGATGTTTACCGGATTGACGGTCGCAAATCTTGCAATGGTTCCTCTAGTTACCTATATCGGGCATGCATTTCATTGGCGTTGGTATTTTGCCATTGTCGGTGTGATAGGAATTGCAACTTTATTGGCTTTAAAGCTATGGCTTCCTGCAATGGAAAAAAAGGAAGACACCCATTTTTTGGAAGAACTAAAATTTCTGAAAGGCAGACAGGCCTGGCTTGTTTTAATGATTACGGCGATAGGATTTGGGGGATTGTTTACATGGTTTAGTTATATTACACCACTGATGACTATTGTTTCAGGGATTGAAAGCAGCTTTATGGCATACGTTATGATTCTTGCGGGTGGCGGAATGGTTTTAGGAAACTTAGCCGGAGGTTTTTTGTCGGATAAATTGGGTCCGGAAAAAACGTGCAGTGTATTACTGTTCTTAATGATGTTATCTTTGACGGGAGTGTTTTTTCTTTCAGAATATCAGAGTATCTCTTTGGTTCTGACATTTATATGTGGAGCATTATCAATGTCGGTAGCCTCGCCGATCAATATTATGATGATGAAAGCTGCCCCAAAAAGTGAGATGATGGCTGCAGCTTTTATGCAGGCTGCGTTTAACATTGCCAATGCAATGGGAGCTTTCCTGGGAGGAATTCCTTTAGAACGTGGCTTGCCCTTTAATTATCCTTCGCTCGTAGGTGTCGGAATGACCATTATAGGATTGTCTATCAGCATTGTTTATTTTTATATGTACCGGTCACCACGTGTAGAAAAAGAAAAAATTGCGGGAGAATGCATTACCTGTGACTAATAAAAAAGAGAAGCAATTGCTTCTCTTTTTTCTAATCTTCGACTTCGTTACCGTTTTGACACCAATATAAAGCGTTGTAAAGATTTTCTTTCGGAAAAGATTTAAATTCTCCCGGCATTACCACACTGAAAATATCTGTGAACTTCTGCACACCTTCTTTATCAGTTACGATGGCTGCGCGGTTCCATTTTGTAATATTCTTTATTCCTAAAAATGCATCCTGAAGCCAAGCGCCCATGCTGAAGTTACTAAGATCTGTATCCAGATAAAGCAAATAATTTAATTCATTATACTGCTCTACTTTCTTTTTTACATGTGGAATCACAAGATTTTCAAAATCTTCTTGGGTAACATCGCCTGTAGCATTAAAAGCTGCTACGTTTTCCGGAGCATCATTGATAATTGATATCATAATTTATATATTAATGGTTTGGTGGTTTTACTTTATCAATAATTAAACCATAAATGTAGAAATAGAGGGTGCAAAGGCGCAATTCTTGATTATGTTTTTGAAAAATAATCTATGGACCTGAAATCTAACGAACCTTTCTGGCTTTTGAAAAATGGTCTTATTTATTCCTATCCTTCCCTGAAATCTGATAAAGAATGTGACGTTCTTATTATCGGAGGCGGAATTACAGGAAGTCTCATAGCCCATCAAATGATAAAAGACGGATACCAAACAATTTTGGTTGATAAACGCGAAATCTGCAACGGAAGCACATCTGCAACAACTTCAATGCTGCAATATGAAATTGATACACCGCTTTACAAATTGAAAGAAATGATTGGTGAAGAAGGCGCATTAGAAAGTTATAAAGCATGTTCAAAAGCAATTGACGATATTGAAAAATTAGTAAAAGAAATAAAATCCAGATCAGGTTTCAAAAGAAAACAATCTTTGTATTTTGCTACGAAAAAGAAAGATTCACTTTGGCTGGAGAAAGAATATGAAGCAAGGAAAAAAGCAGGGTTCGAAGTGTCATGGCTAGGTACGGAAGATATTGAAGAAAGATTCGGGTTTCAAAACACATATGGAGCGATCTTATCCAAACAGGGCGCAAGTATTGATGCCTTCAAATTTGCACACGAAATATTAAAATTTAACGAAAAAAAAGGATTGCTGATTTATGATAAAACAGAAGTGAAATCTGTAAAATATCTGAGAGATCATAATCTTGCATTAACTACCGACGGCTTCAGTATCAAAGCAAAAAAAATTATATACTGCATCGGTTACGAAAGCAAAAATATGATTAAAGATGATTTTGTACATCTTAAATGCACTTTTGCTATAATTTCTGAGGTGGATAGAAGTAGATTTAAAAACCTGGAGCATACTTTATTCTGGAATACCGATCAGCCATACACCTATATGCGTTCCACCGATGACGAGAGACTTTTAATTGGAGGTGGTGACGAAGATTTTTCTAATGCTCAAAAACGTGACCTGCTTTTGGATAAAAAAGAAAAAAGCATTCTCAAATTCATGAAAAGAATAAACCCGGATTATCAATTTTATCCTGATTTTGTCTGGGCGGGAACATTTGGCGAAACAAAAGACGGGCTCCCGTATATCGGTACGCACGATCATTTTAAAAACTCCTATTTCGTTTTAGGTTTTGGAGGAAACGGAATCACCTTTTCTGTGACCGGAATGGAAATGGCTTCCGCTTTTATGAAAAATATAAAACATCCACTTGCTGAATATTTTAAATTTGGCAGATAATTACTTTTACATTCATGAAATTTTAAGTGTTCTGGAAAAAGTTTCGGGGTTCGGCGAAGCCGAACCCCGAAACTGGAAACAACACTAATACTAATTTTTCTAAGCTAAAAATATCATTTTCAAATTTTGTCAATTCCGGCTTTAAAAACTATATCCATTTTTTTTCGCCAGTTCAATAATAGATTTCTCAATTGCCTTTCCTAAATCATCACTATCAGAACTTCCTCGTTTTTTCATTTCAGAATCAATAAAAGTCTGTCTCTGCTTTGCAAGAATTTCAATTTCTCTCTGAATTTTATCCCGGTCTGCAGACTTTTGGGCAACAATTTTATTGATTTCATCTTTGCTTTTTCCTTTTAGTTCAGAAGGCAATTCCTCTTCTTTTATGGTAGAAATATAGGCCTTGTCTTTTTCTACTTTATCTACCAGATCCCAATGGTCGTTCTTGTAGGCATTTTTCTTAGATTTGCTTACTGCACGCTCTACAGCGTTTGATGCGGACTGCATTTCGGCATTAGAATCTTGGGTGATTTGCTTGCTTTTGTATTCTGCACCCTTATATCCGAAAGTGATGTACGTGTCATTGAGTTTAGAATTGTATTGCGAAATTTTTATATCATAAGGCGTTTCAATATAAATCACTTTCTGATCACTATCGATATTGAAAAATTTTCCGTCTCCAAGACTGGCTCCATTTTGCCAAAAGGTTTGAATTCCTTCATTACGGTTTCCACAGAAAATGGTATTGGTATAAATGTTTTTACTCTTCGCTTTAGCAATTGCCTCTTTATAATTGATCTTTCCTTGGTCAAAAGGTTCGTTTCCTGCAATATAAATCAGCTTCATGCTTTTTTCATTTCCGTCCCAGTTCAGATTCATAGAAGCATCACGAATTACGGCGCCGCAGTATTCACTTCCACCATTTGTTCTGAGAGCAAATAGCTTTTCTGAAACCATATCCAAATCTTGGGTAAGAGGAGTCACTTGCCGGATATAGTTTTCATCTTTCAGACCGTCATTTCCGTATTCATATAAAGCAATTTCAACTTGCGGAGCTTGTCCGTTATATTTCAATGTGGTCAATGTATTGACGATATTCCATAATCTTGATTTTGCCTGATCAATAAGGCCATCCATACTGTTTGACGTATCCAAAAGCAATGCAACCTGAATTTTATTTTCTTTGGAAACGATCATGGGTGATTGCGGAGAAATATGACTTTCAACACTTTTTCTATCAGCAGCTTTAGTGCTGCAACGGATGTCGGAAATTTTTCCTGCGCTTAAAAAAGCAGTTACGCTTGTTGCTAAAGCTAAAATTTTTAATGTGTTCATAGCGTATGTTTTTAATTAATTTAAATTATATTTAATTTCTCTAAAACTCTAAAACTCTAAAACCTATCTGCTGTAATACTGAATCTGCATTTCCTTAGGATATTTCACTTCATAAGAGAAATTGATTTTATCTGAAGCTCCGCTGTTGATTTTTCTGTTCCAAAGAATGCTTCCGGTTTTTTCGTCATAGATTCCATTTCCGATTTCTAAAGATTTCACCGTAATCTTTGAATTTTCACTTAAAGGAAGCTGATCAAGAATTTCCAGTTCGATGTTTTCCTTCGTATTGTTTCTCACCGTAATTTCATAAGACTCTGTTTCCCATTTATTAGAGTTGAGTGTTTTATGTGAAGTTTTGTCTTCAATCTTGATTCTTTTCACCACAATTCTTTCATCAACACCAAGAGAAATTGGGAATTCATCTTTTACATAAGTGCTTTTTATATTTGTTTTTCCGATGTAGTTATCTTCAAAATAAATATTGGCTTCTCCTGAAATGAGGTTTAGGTTTTGCCAGTTTTTCACAAAAGCCATCAGGAAAACCTGATTATTCAGCTTAGGCACGGTGTGATATTTATACGTTGCATCCACTTCTTTTTTATCCAAAATCACATATTGCTCTTTTTCCTGACTGACGATGGTTTGATTAAATTTCAGCTCATACAAAACATTCATCTGATTATCCGAAACCGTCGCTACAGGAATTTGGCTTGTAGCTGCAACTTCTTCAGCGCGCATTTGGTAAGAGTTTGTCAAATCAGCTTTTGCTTTTTTTTCATATCCAATTTTCACATCATCGTAATTGTGAGCCGTGTATTCTGCAACGTAGAGTGGTAACAAAATAGGTCTGTCCTGATTGTAAGATGGGCGGTAAGTAGAAACGAAAAGCTTAACATTGTTCCAGTCCTGTCCGGTTTTCTGATAAATTTTTCCTTTGTAGACAATCTCAAGAGGTCTTTTGGTTGATAAAGCACGCAAATCGTAAGATGGAATCCAACCCGCATTGGAAACAATGTAACTTACTCCAAGATTCAAATTCATTTCGTTTTCGGCGAGAATTTCCAAAATAAGCTCTTTTTTATTTTGATTTTTATGGGTCTGCTCTTCCGCAAACTGCTTGTCGATTTTAGCAATGCTTTCATCCAATACAGTTTTTTGTTCGCTGAGTAAAAACACCTGGTTATCAATTTCAAGCATTCTTTTTCTGTAAAATTCTGTCAGTTTTATCAGCTGTTCCTGCGGGGTTGATTTGTCGTTGGTAGAAACTTTGAGATTATCGTTGATGATATTTTGTTCGCCAGTAAGATTTTTAATCTGAATATTCAACAAATTAACCTGTCTTAGAAATTTCTTCTTTTCATCATTCAGTTTTTTTTCTCCGTCAGAAAGCTCATCATCTTTAAGATAATTGCTTTGTGGGGTAATTGAGAGAAGTGTTGTGTTCTTTTCAAGATTGATTTTGTAGGTGTTTTCATCAAGATCATTAGGCAGATTGATTATTTTCACTGTATTTTTTCCTTTTTGCAGAGTCACATTTGTACTTCCAAAAACTTTAGCGCCCTGTAGAAAAACGGTTGCCTGTTTTATATCTATTTCCTTTTTTATTTCCTGAGATTTTAGAAATGAAACTGAAAGAATTAATATTAAAAAATAGTGTCGCATTGTTTATTATTTTTTTGATTTCTACAGTAAAATTACTTTGTATCTCAAACGTAATTTTGCAGACTTGGTAAATAGTAGACTTGACTTGGTGAATGAAATATGTATTAAGATTAACTAGTAATCTGTCAAAATATGGAATCTGTCTTGTGACACATTCATTTTTTTGAAATCGACCGCTTTAGCGTTGATTTTCTGGTTTTTAAAATAAAATGTAATCGTGCTGTCTTTCTGATTTTTCAATAGTTTATGTTTGGACATATTGTGGTTATCATCTTTGAGAATTATTTGATTATCAACAGAAATATCATAATGAAATGCACTCATTTTCTCAGAAGATTTATCCATAAAAATCAGGTATTGGTCTTTATGAAAAAATAAATATTGATATGGACTTTCGGGAGAAGATACATGATAAGCTCCGACTAAATTCAATGGATTTTTTTCATCTTCTTTATTGAAATAGGATATTCCTAATTTGATAAATAAAATTCCTACAATTAAGATTTTTAAAAATGCTTTATAAGGAAGAAATGTAGCTTGGTCAAAATAAGTTTTTCCAGGAACACGGATAATTATCAAAATAAGCTTCCATCCAGTTTCTCTCACCAAAAAAATGCTCATCAAAAGTAAGATCAAAGAGAAAAATTTCACAGAAATATCAAACCCGATATTGATAATGAAAATTTGACTAAAACTGATGATTGATAATAACAATACTAGGAATAGAGAACGTTTGAATAGCAATAGAATGCCCGTAAAAAATTCGATAGATCCGATAATCAAATTATATATTTTTGAAGTTCCAATGATACTCCAGAATAAGATATCTTGATCTAAATTTCCGAATCGGGTAAATAAAATATTTGATTCAGGCGTCGGAAACTGAGTTTGAAAAATTTTGTCGACTCCATATTTTATTAAAATAACTGAGATATAATTTATACATACATATTCTATCATTAATAAAAACTTCTCTGCTCGTTTTTTCTTTATAATGAAACTCAAAACTGCAGAATTGAACAGCAGAATAATTATCAAAATCAACATTGAAATACTATCGGAACTATAATCTATTCTGATATTTTTCTTATTGAAAAAATTTTCTGAAAGAAGTTGAGTGAAATCTCCAAAAATGAAATGAGTAATTTTCAATTGATAATCATTCAAAAAAGTCAATGGAAAAAAAACTATAAATTGTAGAAAAAACACACCAAAAAATAGGCTGGATTTTTCTAAAAGAATTGATGTGTTACACACTCTTTTAAGTTTTAGGGGTGTTTCTTATAGATAAAGAGAAAAGCAAAAACAGCAATACTTAAAACCAATAAAGACATCATTTCCTCAGTAGGCCTGCCGTTTTTTATTTCTGCATTTTTTATCGCTTTTTTAATCGGTAATGGTTTGTATTTTTTAGTTTTAGCATCATATTTTAGAAATACGGTACTGTCGATATCATTTTGAAAATTATAATCTTTCTTAAGTATATCTTTTACACTATCTATATTCCTGCTCGAAAAAATAGCATGATTATACACGGTATCTCTTCCGGCTTTCCATTTTTCTGTATTTCCGTTTCTTCTGTTTTTGCAGAATAATGAAGTGATCATTACGCTTTTTTTGTTATCGATGATAATGACGCTGTCTAATCTCGAATTGGTTACAAATCGTTCCGGTGCAACTCCAAGATTAGAATAATTGGTGTTGTAGTGATCTTCTAAAATACTTTTTTCAAAATATTTCATATCACCGCTGTGACTTTTGTAGGAGATTAATTTGGTTTGGGAGAAAGCATTGCAACTCCATAGTAATAATACAGATTGAATTAAAAAGGATAGATTTTTCATGATAAATAAGTTTAAAATTAGGATACAAACTTAGCTTCATAACCAAAGGCTGAAAGGGTAAACTTGGTGAAATCCATTTTCCACTTGGTGAAAAGTTGTTGGCGAATTATATATATGTATATCTTTGTTTTATGAAAACACTCCGGGTTTTTACGCTTCTTTTTATTCTGGTTTTTGGGAATATTCTCTATTCTCAGACTACGAATGTTGTAAAAGAAGTTCAGGCAGAGACTAAAAAACTGAGTAAAGCAGTTGACAGCAAAAACGAATCTGCAGAAGCCGACTCTTATTACAATATCGGTGAAACTTTTTACAACAACGGCAACTTTCCGAAAAGTGAAGAATATTTTATAAAATCAAAAAATATTTACGAAAAGCTCAATGATAAACAGAATCTCGAAAAGGTAACGAGAAAACTGGCACAATCTCAGGAAAACCAAAATAAACTGAGATCTGCACTCAATAATTACGAAGTGGCATCGAATATTGGATATTCAAAATCAAAAAAAGTTTTAAACGCCAATGATGTATCTAGGCTTTCATCGCCGTCAGTTGCTCAAAAAGCAGAAGCCATTCAGAATAATATCAACATCAGCGAAAAAGAAAATAACAAAGAAGATCTCGCAGCAAGCTATAGCCAAATGGCGGATGTAAATATGGAGCAGAAAAATATTCCGAAAGCCGAGGAAAACCTGAACAGTGCATATCAAATTTCTAAAAAAGATGCTCCTCAGCAGGCATTGGAAATCAATCAGAAACTGACTGATTTTTATGTCGGAAACAAAAATTTCGACAAAGCCATTGAGGCTAAAAAAGAAGTTCTAAAGGAAGATTTTGTAAAAGACAATTCTCAGAAAAAAGTAGAGCAGATCCAGGAGCTTGCAGAGATTTACATCAAAAAAAATGATCCTGAAGAAGCCATAGTTTTATTAAAAAACGCCTACGATATTGCTTTAAATAAAGGTCATACATTAGAAGCCCAGAAAAGTGTAAAAAAACTCGACAGTTTATATGCAATTTCTGAAAATACAACAGCTTCGGTGAATCTTTACCGTGATTTTTTAAAAAGACTGCCCGATTTGGTTTCTAAAGACCGGAGTTTGGTAGACAATAAGATCCTTGAAGATACCGAACAGCGGATTTCACAGCTAGAACAGGAAAAAAAGCTGAAAGATGAGCTGATTCGGAAGAAAAATATTTTCAATTACAGCCTGATCGCAGTTTTAGTATTATTGTCTTGTTTGGTTTTTTTTATTTTCAGAATGCTAAAAAAAGTTCAGATCAAAAATAAAAAAATAGCCTTACAATCGCTGCGTCGTGAGATGAATCCGCATTTTATTTTTAATAGCTTAAATTCTGTCAATCAGTTTATCGCAACTAATAATGAGCTGGAAGCGAATCAATATTTAACCAAATTCTCAAAATTGATGCGTGGTGTTATGGAAAATTCTGCCGAAGATTTTATTCCGTTTCATCAGGAATTAGATTTGCTTCAGAATTATCTGGCTTTAGAAAAAACACGTTTTGCTGAAAAATTTGATTATGAAATTATCGTTGATGAAAATTTAAACCGGCAAAATCTCCAGATTCCGGGAATGATGGTTCAGCCGTTCTTAGAAAACGCAATTTGGCACGGACTGCGTTACAGAACTGAAAAAGGATTTTTGAAGCTTAGTTTTAAAAAAGAAAATCAACATTTGAAAATCTGCATCGAAGACAACGGAATCGGAATTGAAGAAAGCAAAAAGCAGAAAACCATCCACCAAAAAAACCGGGAGGGGCGCGGAATGAAAAATACTTTAGAACGAATCAGGCTCCTCAATGACTTGTATCAGAAAGGTATTACCTGCTCAGTTAAAGATTCTGAAAAAGGAGTGATGGTCGAGATTTTGATGATGATTTAAGAAAGATACTGATGAAATTATTTAGAAATATAACGACTTATTTAATGTCTTCAATAGTAATCTCAAACTAAAAAGATGAAAATAAAATCCATCATCGTAGACGATGAAAAAATTGCAAGAGATGTTCTCAGAAATTATCTTTCAAAATACTGTCCGCAAATCGAGATTTTGGGTGAGGCTGAGAATATAAAAGAAGCTGTTCCTTTGATTGCTGAAATGCAGCCACAATTGGTTTTTCTCGATGTCGAAATGCCTTTCGGAAATGCTTTTGATGTGTTGGAAGCTACCAGTGAATATACCTATGAAACAATTTTTATTACCGCATTTTCTCAATATTCTCTTCAGGCTTTGAATAAATCTGCAAGTTATTATATTTTAAAACCTATTGATATTCAGGAGCTTATTTTATCAGTAAATAAGGTGGCAGAAAGCATTGAGAAGAATGAAGAACTCAACCGGAATAAAATTCTTCTTGAAAATTTAAAATTAAAACCCGAAAAACAACAGCTGATTCTCCCGACTTTGCAGGGTTTTGATGTAGTGAAAACAGAAGATATCATGAGACTTCAGGCGGATGGAAATTTTACACAGGTTTATCTCACAGACCATTCAAAAAAGATGGTTTGTCGGTTTTTAAAGCATTTTGATGACCTGCTTGAAAATCCTTTTGTAAGAGTCCACCGTTCACATATCATCAACACAAATTTTGTAAAATCTTACCATAAAAGCGGTACTGCAACGCTGTCTGATGACACCGAAATTGAAGTTTCTTCAAGCTTTAAAGATCAGTTTTTGAAAGTTTTTTCTTAATCTGAAGATAGAAAATTGCCAAGCAGGGCATCATTTTTGAATCTAATTTTCACACAAAACCTTATTCTATGAAAACTTTTCAGAAAATAGCTATTCCGGTTTCTTTGGGCATTATCGGATTGTTGTTATTCAGTTCCTGTTCGGTGGGAATTACAGAAGGTGCAACGGCCGTCAAAAATTTTAATTCGGAAAAATATCTTGGTAAATGGTACGAAATTGCTCGTTTCGACTATAAATTTGAGAAGAATCTGGATAATGTTACCGCCGATTATTCTCTCAATCCTGATGGTACAATCAAAGTTCAGAACAGAGGCTACAATTACATTAAAAAAGAATGGAAAGAGTCAGTAGGAGAGGCAAGATTCGTCAATGATAAATCTGAAGCAAGATTGAAAGTTTCATTTTTTAAACCTATTTGGGCTGGTTACAATGTAATCGATATTGATGACGACTATCAGCACGCTTTGATTGTCGGCCATAGCACAAAATATATTTGGATTTTATCAAGAAATAAAGAAATTCCAAACAGCATCAGAGAAAGATTTTTAGCAAAAGCTAAGAAATTGGGTTTTAATACGGATGATTTAATTTGGGTAAAACATAATTAATCATTGCGAGGAGCGAAGCAATGAAGCAATCTCAAATAATTTAATATTAAGTTTGTCATTCTGACGAAGGAAGAATCTCTACAATTAAAAATAGATTCTTCACTCCATTTCTTTTCGTTCAGAATGACAAACTTTATGTTTTATTTAAATTCCTATACTTTTTCCACTCCAAAAAACGGAGATCAATAATCTGTTTCATCACATCATAATTTTCATAAGTGTCTTCAATATGATAAAAGGTCTCATATTCAAAATCACTTTCTTCAGCCATAGAATCAAAAATATTGATATAATCCGTAGCAAATGAACTGAATTGATCTGCAAAATCTGTTTCATCAACATAATAATCCTTCGCAAAAGCATTTCCCATATCATTCAGATTATATTCGGAAAACTTTCCTTCTAAGGCCTCGATGACAAAATCTGCACCGGTTATTTCGCGTTTTTTTAGACTTTTAATTTTATTTTCGTGGGCTTCATTAAGCTCATTGGAATATAAACTATTGTTGATACACCAATTCAGGAACATTCCGGTATGTGTTGCGCTGTTCTTTTCGGGGAGCCCTTCGGGAAAATCTTCGCTATGGTGCCATGAAGCATCATCATAAGTAGTCATAATCATTATTATAGTTGCAGACAGTTCAAATCAAAGATATAAAAAATCATTTTCTTTTGCTTACCACAAAGATTTTAGCGTCATTTGTAATGAATTTTTTCTCTCAAAAATCAAAAGTATGCAAAACGCAGTTCTTATCACCATTGGTGACGAAATTCTTTCTGGAAATACCGTTGATACCAATTCAAATTTCATTGCTACGGAGCTCAAAAATATAGGAATAAAAGTTGTACAGATTTTCACCATTTCAGACGAGATTGAAATTATCAAAAATACATTGAAATCTGCCTTTGAATTGGGCAATTTGGTTATTACTACAGGCGGTTTAGGACCAACAAGAGATGATAAAACCAAGAAAGCTTTAGCCGAGTTTTTTGATGACGAAATTGCTTTGGATGATGTCACTTTTAAACATCTTAGATCATACATGGAAAAACGAGGCCGCATCGAAATCTTAGAAAGAAACCGCGAGCAGGCTTTCGTGCCTACAAAATCCAAAGTTTTTCAAAATCATTACGGCACTGCACCTTGTATGATGATGGAACAGGACGGGAAATTATCTTTTAGTTTACCCGGTGTGCCTTATGAAGTAAAGCCTTTGATTAAAGATCAGATTGTTCCTTTTTTAAAAGATAAATTTAACCTGAATTTTATTACAACGAGAATTGTTTCTGTAGTGGGTATTCCAGAGAGCATTTTAGCAGACCAAATTGAAAACTGGGAGTTGTCTTTGCCTGAAAACCTTGCCCTTTCATATCTTCCAGTCGGAACAAGAGTGAAATTGAGGTTGACTGCAACGGGAACAGATGATAATGTATTGCAAAGCCAGTTAGAAGAAGAAATTCAAAAATTGATTCCGATCATCGGAGATAATATCATAGCTACCTCAGAAGATAAAATTGAAAAGATTTTAGGCGAAATTCTAAGCCGAAAAAAGCTTACGATTTCAATGGCAGAAAGCTGTACCGGCGGACAGTTATCGCTTCTGTTAACTGCAATTCCCGGGAGTTCAAAATATTTTTTCGGAGGCGTCGTTGCGTACGAAACTCAGAAAAAAATCGACCTTTTGAACGTTTCCGAAAGTTCAGTAGAACGCTTTACAGTTGTGAGCGAAGAGGTCTCAAGTGAAATGGCTAAAGGCTGTCAGAATTTATTTAAAACGGATATTGCACTTTCCACTACAGGAGTTGCCGGCCCCGGAAAAGGAGAAGATGGTAAAGAAGTTGGTCTGGTTTATTATACGATCAGAGTCAAAAATGAATCTGAAACTTTCAAACTATTTCTCCCGCATCTGGAAAGACAGGATTTTATTTATTTTGTCTCTCAGAAAATCATTCAGGATTTGGTAGGAATTTTAATTCGAAAATAAAAAAAATAAATTATTATTTTTTTGAAAAATCCGATTCATAAAATAAATTAACTTTCTCGTAACAAAATTTAAATTAAATATACATATTATATAAAATTATTATTAGAATGAAAAAATTAACTCTTTCTTTGGCTTTATTAGCTGGGATAGGTTCACAAACAGTGAACGCACAAGCTACAGATAAAGGTCTGGATCTTAGCTTGATGGATAAATCAGTTCGTCCACAAGATGATTTTTACAATTATGTGAGCGGAACTTGGATGAAAACTGCTAAAATTCCTTCTGATAAACCAACTTGGGGAAGCTTCAACAAACTGGCTGATGATACAGACAACAGTTCGATGACGATTTTAAATTCTCTTCTGAAAGACAAATTTGCAGACGGAAGTGAAGGTAAAAAAATCCAGGATCTGTACGCAACGTACATGAATATGGAGAAAAGAAATGCAGACGGAATCAAACCTATTCAGGCAAACATCAACAAAATTGATGCAATTAAGACTCTTGCAGATCTTCAGAATTATTTTATTTCTGTAACGAAAGACGGAGAAAATACATTGTACGGATGGGGAATTGATGCAGATCTTAAAGATTCTAAGATGAATGCTGTCTACTTAGGCAATGCATCTTTAGGTTTAGGAAGAGATTATTACCAAAAGGTAAACGAAAAAAATACAGAAGCTCTTGCTGAATATCAAAAATATGTAGCTTCAATGTTGACAGAATTGGGCTATAAAAATGCTGATGCAGCTGCAAAAGGTATCGTAGATTACGAGAAAAGTATTGCGAAAACTTATCTTACCAACGAGCAGAGCCGTGATAATACGCTTCAGTACAACCCAAGAACAATGGCTGAGCTTAAGACATTGGTAAAAGGTGTTGATATTCCTGCTTATCTTAAAAAAGTAGGAGTAAATACTGATAAAGTGATCATCGGAGAAATTGGATACTACAAAGATTTCGACAAATTGGTGAGCGCTCAGAATCTTCCTGTAATTAAGGATTATTTGAAATTCCACATGATTCACGGAAGTGCTTCTTACTTAAGTGAAAAACTGGGAGACATGAGATTCGCTTTCTACGGAAAATATCTTAGAGGTCAGCAAGAGCAGAGAGCTTTAAACAAGAGAGGATATGAATTGATCAACGGATCTTTGGGTGAAGCTTTCGGTAAATTGTACGTTGAAAAATATTTCCCTGCTGAAGCTAAAGCTCAGATGGTTGAGTTGATCGATTATTTAAAGAAAAGTTTTGCAGTTCATATCAATAATTTAGCTTGGATGTCTTCTACAACGAAGGTAAAAGCAACAGAAAAGCTGAATAAATTTACTGTGAAAGTTGCTTATCCGGATAAATGGAAAGATTATTCAAAATTAAATGTGGTTTCTGAAGCAAAAGGAGGGAATTTATATTCAAACCTTCAGAACCTTTCAGAATGGCAATACAATAAAGATTTAGCTAAAATCGGACAACCGGTTGATAAATCTGAATGGGGAATGACTCCACAGACTGTAAACGCTTATTATAATCCGGTAAATAACGAGATTGTTTTCCCTGCTGCTATTCTTCAGCCGCCTTTCTTTAATCCTAAAGCTGATGCTGCAGTGAATTTTGGAGGAATTGGCGCAGTAATCGGTCACGAAATGAGCCATGGGTTTGATGATTCTGGAGCACAGTTTGATGCGGAGGGTAATTTGGTTGACTGGTGGACGCCGGAAGATAAAGCCAACTTCGAAAAGGCAACAAAGGCTTTGGCAGGTCAATATGACAAATATGAGCCGGTTAAAGGAACTTTCGTCAACGGAACTTTTACAAACGGAGAAAATATTGCTGACCTTGGTGGTGTAAATATCGCTTATGATGCTTTGCAGATGTATTTAAAAGATAAAGGAAATCCAGGTGTAATCAGTGGTTATACTCAGGATCAGAGATTCTTCTTAAGCTGGGCAACCGTTTGGAGAACTTTATCAAGCGAAAAATATATGGTAAACCAAGTAAAAACAGATCCGCACTCTCCTGGTTACTTCAGAAGTTTCGGACCGTTAACCAACGTTGATGCTTTCTACAAAGCATTTGATGTAAAACCTGGTGACAAATTATACAAAAAACCGGAAGACAGAATTAAAATCTGGTAATCAATATCACAACCGTTCAGAAATGAGCGGTTTTTTTATGAATACAAATAATTTAAAATCAACAACTAACAACTAATAACCAACAACTAACAACTAAAGCAATCATTCTTATTTAACATAAATTCATATATTTGATCAAACTGAATTACAATTTAAACTTATTAGAATGAAAAAGATAAATATTGCGGTACTTGCATTTTCAGGTATTGTATTTTTAAATTCTTGCGGAACAACAAAAACTATGGAAGCTCCTAAAACCGAAACAGCAGTGGTAGCAGAAGAACCTGTGAAACAGGAAGTAAAAGAAGAAGGAATCAATCTTTCTTATATAGACAAAACGGTTCGTCTACAGGATGATTTCTTTAATTACGTCAACGGAAATTGGGTGAAAACCACCCAGATCCCGTCTGATAAAGCAAGTTGGGGGTCTTTCAATGCACTGAGAGAGAATGTAGATGACGCTTCTTTAAGTATTTTAAATAAAATTATAACGGAGAAGTATGGGGAAGGTTCCGAAGGTCAGAAAATACAAAATCTGTATGCCTCATTTATGGATGTCAGCAAAAGAAATGCGGACGGTTTAAATCCTATTAAAGGAGATCTTGCAAAAATTGATGCCATCAAAAATGTGAACGATCTGCAGAAATATCTTTTAGAAGCAACAAGATTGGGTGACAATTCCCTTTATGGCTGGAGAGTAAGTGCAGACCTGAAAAATTCTAAGATGAATGCGGTATATTTGGGTGGTCCTGATCTTGGTTTAGGGAGAGATTATTACCAGAAAGTAAATGATGCCAACACCAAAACTTTAGCGGAATATCAGAAATACGTAGCACAGCTATTCGGCGTTTTAGGATACAAAAATTCTGATGCTGCAGCAAAAAATATTGTTGATTTTGAAAAACAGCTCGCCAGCTATTTATTGACACTAGAGCAAAACAGAGATGCGAATTTAAGATACAATCCTAAAAACGTGTCTGAATTGCCTGGATTGGTAAAAAATGTAAATCTTGCAAAATATCTGAATGAGGCAGGTGTAAATACTGATAAAGTGATTGTTGGTGAGATGAAATATTACCAGAATATGGATCAGATCATCAATCAGAAAAATATTCCATTATTGAAAGATTATCTTAAATATCATGTCATCAATGGAAACGCAAGCAACCTGGGTGAAAGTTTAGACAATATCCGCTTCGATTTTTATTCTAAATATCTTCAGGGTCAAAAAGAACAGCGAGCGATGGATAAGAGAGGTTTAGCTTTGGTAAACGGAGTTCTTGGCGAAGCTTTCGGTAAATTGTATGTGGATGAATATTTCACTCCGGAATCTAAACAGCAAATGGAAATCTACATCGATTACATTTTAAAATCATTTAAAAACCACATCGCTGAAATGGATTGGATGTCTCCGGAAACCAAGGTAAAGGCTCAGGAAAAACTCTCCAAATTCACAGTCAAAATCGCCTATCCCGATCAGTGGAAAGATTATTCTAAATTAAAAGTAGAAGCTCCGGCTCAAGGTGCGACTTTATATTCAAACTTACAGAATGTTTCTGCATGGCAGTATGAAAAAAGTCTTGAAAAAGTAGGAAAACCAGTCGATAAAACAGAGTGGGGAATGTCTCCTCAAACAGTTAATGCCTATTACAGCGGTTCAAACAACGAAATCGTTTTTCCTGCCGCGATTCTTCAGCCACCTTTTTACAATCCTAAAGCGGATGCGGCTGTTAATTTTGGCGGCATAGGTGCTGTAATCGGTCACGAGATTTCCCATGGTTTTGATGACAGCGGCTCAAGATTCGATGGTGACGGAAATCTGAATAACTGGTGGACCGAGCAGGATCGTAAGAATTTTGACGCAAAAGTGGCGCAGCTTGCAGCTCAGTACAATGCTTACGAACCGGTAAAGGGAAGTTTCGTTAACGGCAAATTCACAAGCGGAGAAAATATCGGTGATTTAGGTGGAGTAGCCGTGGCTTATGACGCACTTCAAATGTATTTAAAAGATAAAGGAAATCCGGGATTGATCAGCGGATTCAATCAGGATCAGAGATTTTTCTTAAGCTGGGCTACAGTCTGGAGAACGAAATCTACCGATCAGTACATGATGAATCAGGTGAAAACTGATCCGCATTCACCGGGATATTTCAGAGCATTCGGTCCTTTGGTTAATCAGGACAGCTTTATAAAAGCCTTTGATATCAAACCCGGAGATAAGCTGTATAAAGCTCCGGAAGAGAGAATTAAAATCTGGTAAAAAATTATTAAATCCTTAATATCTAAAACGCATCTTTTGGTGCGTTTTTTTATTTAATTTTCATAGCTTAGTGATTGCAAAATAGGATTTCATATTTCATTATCAATGATAAATTGATTTATTTAAAGAAAAATCTTTACAAAATTTTGTATGTTACAGTTTTTTTATAAATTTAAACAATGGATTGGTCAATATTTTGCTAATCCAAACCAAATCAACAATCTCAAAAAATAATAATATGGCAATGTTTAATTATGGTGTTGGCGGAAACGAAGTTAAGGTAGACGCTAATGAAGCTATTCAGGAAATTCAGGAAAACAAATCACTCATCGTAAGCCAGCTTACAACTGATGAAACGTATGTTCCTGAAATCGTAACAGGACTGAAAACTGTTGACGATGTTTTCAGGCATTTTCAACCCTCTGTCGCCGTACAGCATGAGACAGAAGATGGGAATGTAGTAGAAGAAGAATTTCGTTTTCAGAATCTTGCAGACTTCACGCCCAAAAATCTTGTTCAGAAATCAGACTATCTTCAGAAGCTCAGCATGGAGCAGGAGCAGTACAATAAAATTGTACGCCAGTTGAAAACCAATAAAATTCTGCGTAATATGCTTGAAAATGAGCACTCCAGAGCTGCTTTTATAGAAGCATTAAAGGACGTGGCACAAGAACTTGAAAAATAATTAAATACCTACACAAAATATCATGGATAGCAAATTACAGGCAGCAGAAAGCCAACAGCATAATCAACAGCAGCAGACAGGCAAACCAAAAGGAAATCCTGTAGAAGAATTAAATAAAATCGGAGGCTTTGGCTTTATTGAATCTGTCGTAGACGGAATCGCCAATATGAATCCCACCAGAAAAGCAAGAAAAGAAATTTTCCTGAACGACGCCAATAAATCTGAGGAGAGAAAAGAACTGCTTCAGAAAATCAATCTCTGGGTTGAGCTTTTAAGCACCAATGAGCCTGCAGAAAAAATGGCTGAAACGTGTAAAAATAAAGCACAACAAGCAGAGCAAAATCTTAAATTAAACCTGAAAAACAGTTTGGATGCCATTCGTCAGTTAGAAACTTCTTACAGAACGGTGGCTCAGTTTTATAAAAATACCGAATTAGATAAGGTAGACAACGTTAGTATTGTTAATGCAACATTAGAGCAAGTTTCAGATTTAGATAATCCTTTATTTATTGACGCAGTTGCAGAAGAATTTAAGCAGTATTATGACCGTTTAGATTTGAGAGATAACTATTCCATCCTTGCGATTCCCGGATATTTAGGCTCAAACAAAGTGATTGAAAAGTGGGCGAAAATCTGTAACGAAAACAAAGTAATGATGGTTACCGATTTTGCCAATCTTGATAAACCGGATGACGTAGTAGACTTATTCCATTCAGCAAATCTTACAGGCGGTGAACTTCACAGAAGTAATGTTATCATGACGTGTAACTGGTTAATTGGAAGAGGAAAAGCTGAAGAAGTAGGTGAAGAAGAAAACGTAGAGCTTCCGCCGTCCACTTCATTGGCAGGAAAAATCCATAAAACTTTAATGTCTCAGGTTGCTGCCGGTAAAAAGCACGGTAATATCAACGAAGTAGATGCCGTAAAATTTGAACTGAAAAAAAGCGAGATCTCTCAATTAGAAAAAATGGGTCTTGTTCCGATGGTCAACGAATATGGTAAAATAATGGCATTTTCTGCCAAAACGTTGTTTACTGGTGATAATATTGGTCTTCAAACGTACTCAGTAGTCCGTGTCTTTGATTATGTAACCAAAGTTTTATTAGACTTCCTGAACCGAAGAGCTTTTGAAAACTGGAATGCCAAAAATGAAGATGACTTGAGAAAGCAGATTGTTACGTTCTTAGATGGCATCAAAGGAGCTGATAAATTAATTGAAAAATTCAAAATTGTTCGATTTGAGCAGGATAAAGTAAATAAAGACAGAGTCTGGCTGGATATTCGTCTGACACCTTATTTCCCAACTAAAAGTTTTGTTATTAAGCTTGACGGTCACAAAGGAGACGATGGTAACGAGTGGGATGCTGAATATATTCAGGATTAATTCTCTCCGACAAAAATATAAACCGATGCGTCAAAACATCGGTTTTTTTCTGTACATTAATTATAAAAAGAATGTGATGAAAAAAGGTATATTGATTTTATCATTTACAGGATTACTATTTTCAGGCTGCGAAAAAAAATATGAGCGTCCCGACCAATATAATGTTGATCTTTTCCAAAACGAGCGTGGAGCAAACAAAGCATATGTAATGAATAAAGAAGAGTCTTTTGAGGCCAGTACATTGGTTTTGGGTACGTCAGATCTTGCTCTTACAGACAGTTCAAAAGGTCGCGGTAAAAGTTTTTTTATTTATAAAATTAAATCAGGTGAGGTTTTGAAAACCACTCGAGATTCTGTGGTGAATTTTCCGCTCAGGTTTATATCAAATCAGAAATTACAGTTTAAAAAAGAAAATAATGATTCAGTGTATGTTTACTTAGAAACTTTGAAAGGGTATAAAATGATCGGCGAAGAATTAAACATCAAATATCAATGGCTGAAGGCGGCGCCGATATATAAATTTGAGAACCAGCAGAAATAATTACCTTTGTATTCATAAAATCAGCCACTTTTTTGGATAATAACAATAGAAAATCAGACTTTCTTCATATCGGAACCCAACTTTTGAAGTGGTATGATAAGAATGCACGAGATTTACCTTTCAGAAGTACAAAAGATCCCTATAAAATCTGGATTTGCGAGATCGTTTTCCAGCAGACACGCATCGCTCAGGGACTCAACCATTACAATAATTTTATCAAAAGATTTCCCGATGTACAAACTTTAGCAGATGCTAAAGAAGATGAAGTTTTGCTCTATTGGAAAGGTTTAGGTTATTATTCCAGAGCCATTAATATTCATAAAGCTGCGCAACAGATCATCAATGATTATGATGGAATTTTTCCTTCTGAATATGACGAAATTTTAAAATTAAAAGGAGTCGGCAAATATACGGCAGCTGCAGTTTCAAGTATTTGTTTTGATGGTAAAATTCCCGCTGTTGACGGAAATTTCTACCGGGTTCTGAGCCGGGTTTTTGCGGATGATTTTGATGTTTCCAATTCGAAAGCTTTTAATTATTTTTCAGAATTGGCACATTTGATCATGCCGGAAAATGTGGGAGATTTTAATCAGGCGATGATGGATCTTGGTTCTGAAATCTGCAAACCCAGAAATCCGCTTTGTGGAGAATGTCCTTTAAATAAGGATTGTTTGGCATTTTCATTAAACAAAATTTCAAAATTTCCTGTAAAAACAAAGAAAGTAAAAGCGACAGATTTAGAATTAAAATACTATTTCGTTCACAGAAACGGAGAATTTTTAATTCAACAAAGAAAAGATGACTTCATCTGGAAAAAACTATTTGAATTTCCGCTTGAAATTTCAGATGAATTAATTCCTTTCATTAAGAGTGCCAAAACTATCAATCACAAACTGACCCACAAAAATTTATTTATAAAAATATTTAATGTTGAAGTAGATTCAGAACAGGCCTGGAAAAATTTTACTTTTCAAAATGATTACATGATCACCAATGTTGAAAATTCGCATGAAAGGTCGTTTCCGAAACCTTTGGAAAATTATATTCAAAATTATGAGGTGGCATATAAGTTTTTATAATAATACAAAACAGGGAATTATAATTCAAAACTCGTTGAAATGCTGAAATTTGTGTCCTAAAATATAAAACGCAAGTTCTACCAAGTCAAATGTAATTTGTATTTTTGCAAAATGATTAGAAAAGTCATTTTTATTTTTACTTCATTGCTTCTGATATCTTGTGAGAAAGAGACTCAACCGAAACCTTATGGCGAGCTGAGATTAGAATATCCCATACCAAAATATCAGAAATTTGAGAAAAACTGTTCATATACTTTTGAATATTCAGATTTTGCCACTATCGCAGATGCAAAAAAGCCATGCTGGTATTATATGAACTATCCGAAGATGAAAGCGAAAATCTTTTTAACCTATTACCCGGTACAGGGTGATTTTGCAGATCATGTGAAAGAAGCGGAGAAGATGGTATATGAGCATACTATCAAAGCAAGTTCAATTGATGCAAAATCTTTTCAATACCCGGAAAGAAAAGTTTATGGAAATTTTTATGAACTGAAAGGGCAGAGTGCTTCTAATCTTCAGTTTTACGCTACAGACAGTACAAAACATTTTGTAACTGCTTATTTATATTTTGACACCAGACCAAAGCCCGATTCTCTGGCACCGGCAGTTGATTATATCAAAAAAGATATCATGCACATGCTGGATACTTTTGAATGGAAAAATTAGAACTTTAACAAAATACATATGGCATCGTAAGATTCCATATGACCATTAAAAAAAATATAAAAATACATATGAAACTTTTAGTTGTAGGAAGTGTTGCATTCGACGCAATAGAAACACCATTTGGTAAAACAGACAAAATTTTAGGAGGAGCTGCCACATATATTGGAATCACTGCATCAGTGATGGGAGTAAAATCCGGGATTGTTTCTGTTGTAGGAGGTGATTTTCCGCAGGAGCATTTAGATATGTTTTCGAAAAGAGATATCAACATTGAAGGACTGGAGATCGTGAAAGAAGGAAAAACTTTTTTCTGGTCCGGGAAATACCATAATGACTTAAATACAAGAGATACACTGGCAACTGAGGTGAATGTTCTCGAGAATTTCGACCCTAAAATTCCTCAATCTATGCAAGATGCAGAGATTTTGTTACTAGGGAATCTTCATCCCGGTGTTCAATTATCAGTTCTTGAAAAAATGAATCAGCGTCCTCAACTGGTAATTTTGGACACTATGAATTTCTGGATGGATTCTGCAATGGATATTTTGATAGATATGATTGCTAAAACTGACGTGATCAGCATCAATGATGAAGAGGCAAGACAACTTTCCGGTGAGTATTCTTTGGTGAAAGCAGCGAAAAAGATTCATACCATGGGTCCCAAGTTTGTCATCATCAAAAAAGGAGAGCACGGTGCCATTCTTTTCCACGATGATAAAATATTTGCGATACCGGCACTTCCGTTAGAAGAGGTATTCGATCCGACGGGTGCAGGAGATACTTTTGCAGGAGGTTTTGCAGCTTATCTGGCTAAAAAAGGAACGTTCGATTTTGAAACAATGAAGTCTGCATTGATTGTAGGTTCTGCGATGGCTTCTTTCACCGTAGAAAAATTCGGGACAGAAAGAATTGAAGAAGTTACCGAAGCTGATATGCATGCAAGACTAAAGCAATTCAAAGAATTAACAACTTTTGATGTGAAGCTATAATAATTAGAGCTTTTTTAAGAAATATTTATAATAAAAAATTGAGTGTAATTCGTTAAGAATTCTAAATTTGCAACTCGTTTAAAATAGTAAAATGATAAATAAATTAAAAATCGCTTTTCTTTTTGGGATTTTTGCTGTGTTGTTTTCAACAAAAGTAAATGCTCAGCTAAAGCAAGGTCAGTTGATAGACGGTATTGCGGCTGTGATCGGCGATGAAATTGTTCTGGAATCTGACGTGGATGAGCAGATGAATTATGCAAAACAGCAGGGTGCAGGAGCCGCAGATAAATGTGATTTCCTGGAAAATCTGATCAATAACAAATTTCTAGTTTTTGAAGCTAAAAAAGATACGCTGATTGAAAACCGTTCTGCCGCGATCAAAGAACAGGCAAATGCAAAATACAGCCAGCTGCTTTCTCAGTTTCCTGACGAAAAATCAATGTTAACGGCTTATAAATTCAGAACCGGGTATGAAATGAAAAATGCTATCGAAAAAATAGATACAGATACCTATTACGGACAAGCAAAATACCAACGAATTACAGAAAAAGCTGACGTTACACCAAATGAAGTGACAGATTTTTATAATTTATACAAATCTCAGTTACCTGAAATAAAAGATGAGGTTTCTCTTTCACAAATTGTAATGAATCCGAAATTGACTGAAGCTCACAAGGATGAATTGATCAATAAACTGAAAAAAATCAAGCAGGATATTGCGGGAGGAGAAAGTTTTGAAAGCCAGGCAAGAATATATTCTGAAGATCCGGGTTCTGCACCCAACGGTGGTCTGATGAAAAATGTTTATAAGGGTCAGATGGTAAAACCTTTTGAAGCAGCTGCTTTAAATTTACAGGAAGGTGAAATTTCAGATCCTGTGGAGTCAGAGTTTGGATACCACATTATTCAGCTGGTGAAAAAATCAGGAAAAGTGTATGATGCAAGACACATTCTTTTGATGGCAACGCCTACGGTTGAAGAAATTACCACAGCCAAAAAAAAATTAGACAGTATCAGAGGATTGATCTTAGCGGAGAAAATAACTTTTAAAGATGCTTCATTTAAATTTTCTGATGATAAAAGAACAAAATTCAACGCCGGAGTTATTCCCGGAGCAGATGGTTCAAATAAAATTGAAAGAGAAAGTATTCCGGGAACGATCAGTTATGAATTGGCTGGTTTAAACAAAGGTGATATCACTACAGCTTTCGATGACGAAGACGAAAGAAAAAGAAAAGTCGTAAAGATTGTGAAAATTGAAGACGTGATACCTTCCCATCAAATTACATTAGAAACTGATTACGACAGAATTAAACAGATGGCGCTCAATAAGAAGAGAAACGAGATGATTGAAAAATATGTCAGTTCAAAAATTTCAACCACCTTTATTTCCATCGACGGTCGATATGACACTTGTAAATTCAAAGGAAACTGGAAAAAAGAATCCATCAAAAAATAAAATCAAAACCTTCAGAAATCTGGAGGTTTTTTTTTATGCAAAAATCTTTCGCAGTATCTTTTAGATTCTATGTTTTTAGTATTTTTACAGTATGAGCAATTTTATAGATTTCAATTCGGCAAAAAAACTTCACGAGATGCAGGAAAGCAAAAATAGAATTTCAGAACTTTTTGATATCAAGTACCCCATTATTCAGGCGGGTATGATCTGGCATTCTGGTTGGAGATTGGCTTCTGCCGTTTCCAATTGTGGCGGTTTAGGATTAATTGGTGCAGGAAGTATGTATCCGGATGTTTTGCGAGAGAATATTCAGAAATGCAGAAAAGCGACAGACAAGCCTTTTGGGGTGAATGTACCCATGCTGTATCCGAATTTGGATGAGGTGATTAAGATTATTCTGGAAGAACGCGTAAAAATCGTTTTTACATCTGCCGGAAATCCCAAAACTTACACAGAAGCATTACAGAAAGAAGGATTAAAAGTAGCTCATGTAGTCTCGTCTACTAAGTTTGCCATAAAATGTGAAGATGCCGGAGTAGATGCTGTCGTAGCTGAAGGGTTTGAAGCCGGAGGTCACAACGGAAGAGATGAAACTACCACATTCTGTCTTATTCCGAATGTTAAAAAACATATCTCGAAGCCGCTTATCGCAGCTGGCGGAATTGCTTTAGGTTCTCAGATGAAAGCTGCGATGATATTAGGTGCTGACGGCGTTCAAATCGGAAGTCGTTTTGCTGCCACCATTGAAGCAAGCGCCCATGAAAACTGGAAAAGAAAAATTACCGAACTGAATGAAGGTGACACCCATTTAACTTTAAAAGAATTAGCTCCTGTAAGATTGGTTAAAAATAAATTCTTCAATGAATTGGAAGATATCTATAACGTTGGCCGAAATTCTGAATCATTGATTGCCGCTCTGGGAAGAGCAAGAGCAAAAAAAGGAATGTTTGAAGGTGATATGGAAGAGGGTGAACTTGAAATCGGACAGGTCTCAGCTTTGATTGATGAGGTGCTGTCTGTGGAAGCGGTTTTTGCCAATCTTTTGAAAGAGTTTGAAGAAACAAAAATGCCCAAATTCTGAAATTTGGAAAGCCAAAAAATCTCCTTCTCTGGAGTGTGGCAAAAATTCAAAGAATTTTTGCTGTATGATTAAACATATCTATTGTTAAGGAAAAACTTTTAAGATTTACAAACTTTTTAACTCAAGCTCAATATTTCTCCTCGCCTGAGTTTCATACTTCTCCCTAAAATATTCAGTTTTAAAAATACCTTCCAGCTCCAGAAAATGCTGTAAAACTTTCTTTCTCTCTGGTTTATAAAGAAAATCAGGATAAATGGAATATTCTTTCCTGATCTCCTTTGTGTAATTTAGATAGGATTGAGAATTTTTTCCAAGTATGGATAAATCGGCATCCAGTAAATAATTAATGTCAACATTTTCAGATTTTTGATGAGATTTCGTTGCTAAAATCTGTTTTGTAACTTCTGCAGTTACAGTCTCGTTTACATCTATTTGTTGAAGTCTGCATTCTGCAAAATCTGCGCTTTTTTCTTCATTCAGTTTTGATGTTGCATCATAAATTATATCATGATAAAAAACTGAAAATGAGATTGTATCAAAATTCAAAATTTTATCTTTTACCAATTCCAGTTCAGAAAACATATTTTCCAAATGAATTAGAGTATGATAATGTCTTCCTTTTCCAGAATATTTTTTTTCAATTTCTGTCCAAAGATGATCAGTTAAAGTATCGTTATCAAAAAATAGGAGACAAAGGCTTGTGAAATTTTCTTTCAGACCCATGATATTAAAATAAAAAGGAACTTAAAAAGTTCCTTGATTTGCTTCTAAATGTGCCTTTAATTCAGACCATCCGCCACCGTTATAACCTTCCTTCAAACCCTCAGATTGAAGAAGGTCTAGAGCTTTGCCGCTTCTGTTTCCGCTTCTGCAAAATAAAACTACAGGCTTCGTAATAGACAAAATTTCTTCTTTTCTATCTTCTACTTCACCTAGAGGTATATTTTGGGCACCATCTATATGTCCGTCCATTTCAAGCTCCATAGGCTCGCGAACATCGATTAAATGGTAATTTCCTGATTTTAAAACTTCTGCTAATGACATAATATTTGATTTATTTTAAAGTTAATGATTAAATGGAGCATGAAAAATTTCAAGACTCCCAAATCCTAACAAATTTATAAAATAATCTTAGTTTTGCAATGTAAAATTATGAATTCAACTGCCGAAAAATATTCTCAATTGATAAAAGCTAAAGCTAAAAGTTTTGGTTTTCAGGATTGTGGAATTTCCAAAGCAGATTTTTTGGAAGAAGATGCTCATCATCTGGAAAGCTGGCTGAATAATAATTACCATGGCGAAATGAAATATATGGAAAATCATTTTGACAAACGCCTGGATCCCAGATTATTGGTAGAAGGCTCGAAATCGGTGATTTCTCTTTCTTATAATTATTTCCCTGAAGAGAAAATTTCAGCTTTAGACAATTTTAAAATTTCAAAGTATGCCTATGCAGAAGATTATCATGAGGTTATAAAAGATATTCTTCGTGAGCTTGTTTTGGAGCTACACCAGGAAATCGGCGATTTTGCATTTAGAGTTTTTGTAGATTCTGCACCGGTTATGGAACGGAGCTGGGCTAAAAAATCAGGCATCGGCTGGGTTGGGAAAAATTCTAATTTAATTACCAAGCAAAGCGGCTCGTTTTACTTTTTGGCCGAGATAATCTGTGATTTAGATTTAATTCCGGATCATGCAGCGAGAGATCACTGCGGAAGCTGCACAAAATGTATTGACGCTTGCCCTACAGATGCCATTGTTTCTGATAAAATAGTTGATGGGAGTAAATGTATTTCTTATGCCACGATAGAGCTTAAAGATCAGATTCCTGATTATTTTAAAGACAAAATGGAAGACTGGATGTTCGGCTGTGATATTTGCCAGGATGTCTGCCCTTGGAATCGTTTTTCTTCGCCAAATCTTCAGACAAAGTTTAAACCTAATGAATTATTAAAAAATTTCAAAAAAGGTGAATGGAAAGAATTGACTCAAGAACTGTTTGTGGAAATATTCAGAAAGTCACCAGTAAAGCGAACTAAATTTGCGGGTTTGAAGAGAAATATTGAATTTTTAGACCGGTCTTCAGAAAAATTGAAGTAAAATGTAACGGTGGAAATATCTATTCGGAAATTTTAGTTTCCAAAAAATAGAGAGGATAATTTACCATCTTTAAAATTGTATTTTAAAGAAATTAAAGATTTAACCGGTAAAAATGTAAAAAGCCTTTCCTACAAAGAAAACCGACTTTTAAAAAAACGTCATCTTAAAAAAATCAACGTTTTTTCTGAGTTCTTTTAGGCGCTGTTTTTACTCTTAATTTAAATCTCTTTTGGGATTTCTGGTTTTTGTGCATATTTGTGAGAGTTTGTTGACTAAATTTACTGATATTTCAGAATAAAACAAATACTTTTACGAAAAATTCATTATTAAATTTTATTCATTGACAATCAAAAATATGAGTTTCAAAATTATATTGATCTACGTTTTAAAATCGCTGGGAATAATTATCGGAATAATTGTACTGTATGCAGTTTTGGGATTTTTACTTCCTTTCATCGAAGTTTCTGCAAAAGATGATAATGAGAAAAAAGAAATTCCAATTTATATTTATACCAATGGAGTTCACACAGATATTGTAATGCCTGTAAAGAACGAGCTTCAGGATTGGAGTGCTAAAATTCCATTTTCAAATACAACTTCTAAAAATACTGACTACAATTATGTAGGAATAGGATGGGGTGACAAAGGTTTTTATCTTGATACACCGACATGGGCAGACCTGAAATTTTCTACTGCCGTGAAAGCCGCATTTTGGCTGAGCGAATCTGCGATGCACACCTCGTTTTATAAAACAATGACAGAAGCCTCAGATTGCAAAAAAATAATGATCAGCAAAACGCAGTATCAGAATTTGGTAAAATTTGTTGATGCTAAATTTGATAAAGATCAGAATGGAAACTATATTTTAGTTCCTACCAATGCTGTCTACAGTGATAATGATGCTTTTTACGACGCAAAAGGACGTTACAGCTTTCTTGATACCTGTAATACCTGGGCGAATAATGCTTTAAAATCAGCCGGGCAAAAAGCAGCACTCTGGACACCTACTGACTACGGTATCTTCATCCATTACAAGTAATCTTTTGAGAATTCTTTGATTAACATTTTAGAAAAGCCCAAATATGAATATAGTTAGACGAAAGAGAAAGCAAATGAGGCTCTTAAATTGTAAAATAAATTTGAATACTATTTATCATCATCAGGAGCAATAATTCAAATAATCTAAAACATGATTGTTGTCATTTTATAAAAAATATCTATATCGTCTTATTTATGCGAATAGTTTATTAAGTTTCACAAAGCGAGCTTTTTACATCAGTAAAAAGCTTTTATTTTTTAATTGAATTTAACATTTCAACTATTTAAATGTTCATTGTTCATATTTTGGTATGCATGTTGCAAGTACGATTGCACGTATGATAATTTCTCATAGCAGAATATCACGAATGTCTGATATTTTCAGAGGAATAGAGTAGCAATACTTAATATTTAAATCTTAACTATTAAACAATTAAAAAAATAATATATGAAACTAAGTTTAGCAATTTTTTCATTAGCTCTTGCTATGCCTGCTTCAATCATGGCACAAGACAGTTTGCAGGTATCATCTACCGGTGAATATCCAAACACATTTAGTTCTGGTTCTGCCAATGTAAGCCCTTTCACTCAACAATCTAAAAGATTTAATGATTGGTCTGTATCTTTTGGTGCAGGTGTACCTTTGGTGCAGTCTGCAGATCTTACATCAATCAAAAATGGTAACGGTAAAAATCTTATCGGTTATTCTGCTTATGTAAGTATTGATAAGGCAATTACGCATGCATTTGGTATTAATCTACAGTATGACCGTGGAGAAACTAGACAGGGATGGTTTAACACAAAAGATGCCGCTCCCGCTAATGCATCAATAAACAGACAAGAAGGTGCAAGAACACAGTATGATGCGATCTCAATTTTAGGAGATATTAACTTTTCTAATTTAATGAGACGTGTAGATAATAAATCTCCTTACAGATGGGCATTACATGGTTATGCTGGTATAGGTGCAATGGCGTACAAAGCTTATTTGAAAGATGAGTTCGGACAAAGATTAATGACAGAAATCAAACCTTTCAAAACGCAGTCGTTCTTCGGACAGGCTGGTGCAGGTTTGAAATACAAAATCAATAACAGATTAGACCTTGAAGGTAGAGTAATGTATGTGGTGACCACAGATGATCATTTTGATGGAGGTGGACAGCAGTACAGTGATATCAATAGAAGAGAAGATCAGGTATCAGATAATTTCTTCAATGCAACTTTAGGATTATCTGTAAAGTTAGGAAAGCATGAGTCGCACTTGATGTGGCATGACCCTTTGCAGGAAATCTATTATAAATTGGATGTTCTGGCAGAGAAAAATCAGGATATTGATGTTTGTAAAGCTGGTGATGCAGATAACGATGGAGTTTGTGACGATTGGGACAGACAACTGGATACTCCTGCTGGTGCAAGAGTTGACGGAGCAGGTGTTGCATTGGATGTTGATCTAGACGGAGTAATCGATTTATACGATAAGTGTGTAACTGTTCCAGGACCGGTAGAAAACAATGGTTGTCCTACCACTACAACATCTAGTAATTCAGGGACTGTAACAGAAGCTGAAACAAAATTAGACGGAATCGAATTTGATTTAAATTCAGACAGAATTTTACCTTCAAATACACCAATTCTTAATAATGCCGTTAACTATATCAATACATCAAACGGTGCTTTTACAGTTATCGGAACTACAGATACCAGAGGTTCTGAGGCTTACAATCAGAATTTATCTGAAAAAAGAGCAAACAGCGTAAAGGATTATCTTGTCAAAAATGGAGTAGAGTCTACAAAGCTAGATGCATTGGGAAGAGGAAAAAAAGATTTGAAATATCCTGAATGTGATCCTGCTACTAAGTGTCCTGAATGGAAAAACAGAGCTAACAGAAGGGTTTATTTTGAAGCTAAATAATAAGGCTTTTAATTATATAAACAAATACAGTCACGCAATTGCGTGACTGTATTTGTTTATAACAGTTGCGTTTTAATCATTTCAGTTCGATCCATGTTGGAGCATGATCACTGCTTTTATCCCAGCCCCGTACGTATTTATCAACTCCGGCATTCAATAAATCAGCAGACAGGTAAGGACTCAGCAAAATATGATCAAGCCTTATCCCGGCATTCCGGTCGTAAGCATGGTAAAGGTAATCCCAAAACGTAAAGATCTGCTCGTTGGGGAAAATCTTTCTCAAAGAGTCCGTCCATCCTTTTTTCTGCATATCCTGAAAGGCTTTTCTTACTTCTTGTCTATATAACGCATCGTTCTCCCATTTTTCAGGTTTATAAACATCTATTTCGGAAGGTATAATATTAAAATCACCAATAAGAATTGCAGGAAGTTCCATTTTAATGAGCTGGTTGGTTCTTTTTTTAAACCGCTTGATCCATGAAAGTTTATAATCGAACTTAGGTCCCGGGTAAGGATTGCCGTTGGGAAGGTAAAGACAGCAAATCACTTTTTGATCAATAATTGCTTCAATATATCGGCTTTGAAAATCTTCTGCATCACCCGGGAGAGTATTCTGCACCTCCTGTATTTCATGATTTTTTGAAAGAATAGCTACTCCGTTCCAACTTTTTTGCCCCTTCCATATTGCATGGTAACCTGCCGCATTGATTTCATCTACAGGAAATTTTTCCTGTGGACATTTTAGTTCCTGCAGACACACGATATCTGGTTTTGATTCTTTAAGCCATCGTAGCAAAACAGGAAGTCTACCGTTGACTCCATTAACGTTATAAGTTGCTATTTTCATATTTGATTTTCCAATTGTTGAATATAATACATCCGACAAAGATTATTCCACAGCAATAAAAAATTGAAAGGATAATTACAAGTGATTTATAAAATGAAATTTATTTATCATCCGCCAAACTTTATGATTGTTTATGGTTTTTACATTTATTTGATTTGATTAAAAAAATCAAAATAATGGGATTTGAAATAGTTTGTAAAAATTCATATTTTTTCCTTTCGAAATAAACCTTGTGGCATAAATTCTGTAATACAAGCACAAAATCAAAAATAAAACTATGGATACGATCAATGTAAAGGTAGCTTTTTGCACGCAATGTAAAGGATATTATGCAGCAACTTCAGTTAGAAAAGAAGATAATAACCACCCTGAAATAATTGATCATTATTTTTATCATGGTGAACCGCACTTTACATTAAACAGTCGCTTATTTGATAAAAATACCCAATATTTAAATACTGACATCCGTATTATTAAATTATCTGAACATCAAGTATCAGATCATCAACATTGCTGTTGCCTAAAGGAAATAAAAACATTAAAAACTGTTACAAAAAAAACCCCACAGAAAGATAGCAAAACTGAAATAAACCCTGAGAAATCTGAAATAGAATCTGATGTGTACTTCAAAGATTTATATTATACGTATGATAACTTTCATGGCTTTACAAGACCAGTAAGCCGTTCTATTTCAGCTTAAGATTAAATACTGTTTTCACAAAAAAATTAAATAAAAAAACCTCTGAGATCTATTGATATCAGAGGTTTTCAGTACCCGGTACCAGAATCGAACTGGTACATCTTGCGATACTAGAGTTTGAGTCTAGCGCGTCTACCAATTCCGCCAACCGGGCTTACTTTAAATTGGTGTGCAAATATAGAAACTTTTTTTAATCTTCAAAAACTTTTTATACACTTTTCTCTAAAATTCTATTTCCAAACCATCGTATGCAAGGTGCATTCCTTGGGGAAGTAACTTATCTTCAACTTCATGCAGCCCAAAGTGGTGGCTGATATGGGTTAAAAATAATTTCTTAGGTTTTAGTTCTTCAAATAATTTAATCACGTCTGGTAAAACAAAATGAGCAGGATGCGGATCAAACTTTCGGATACAGTTTAGAACCAACACATCTAAATTTTGTAATTTCTCCTTTTCAGTTTCAGAAATAAAACCGGCATCTGTAATATAAGCTACGTTTTTAAATTTATATCCAAAAACTGTTATTTTGTAATGTAAGACCTCAACAGGAGTGATTTCTAGACCTAAAACTTCAAATGGTTTATTGTCAATTGTATGTAAATCAAAAGCAGGAGCTCCCGGATATCTTTCATCTGCAAATGCATAGGGAAAACGCCCTTTGACTTCATTTCCAACTCTTTCGCTGCAATATAGCGGCATGTTTTTTCCACTTTTGAAAATCAGGGGGCGCATATCGTCAAGACCTATCACATGATCGTTATGTTCATGCGTAAGAAGAGCGATGTCAATATGATTTTCATTGTTGATCAGCATCTGCTGTCTGAAATCGGGACCGCAGTCGATGAGAATTTTTTTATTTTCATCGGTTGTTACCATTACAGATGCTCTGAAACGATTGTCTTTCGGATTTTGGGACAGACAGACCTCGCAGGTGCAGCCAATTACTGGGACGCCTTGAGAAGTTCCGGTTCCTAAAAATTTCAACTTCATTTTGTTTTGAGGTTGGTTTAATTTTGGTAAATTTACGAAAAATTTAATGTCCTAATGTATCAGAAACTAACTCCTAAACAAAAAGCATTAACAATAAATCTTGATCCTACTATTTATGGTACTTTCGCAGAAATCGGAGCAGGACAGGAAACTGTGCGACACTTTTTTAGAGCAGGAGGAGCTTCCGGTACAATTGCTAAGGCCATGTCTGCATATGATAAAGACTTTAGTGATGCAATCTACGGAAAGGAGGTAAGAAACCGATATGTGACCCAAAACAGACTTCGAAAAATGCTTCGGTACGAAGTTGCACTGATTGAAGAAAGGATTTCCAGAGAAAACAGCCCGAACAGAAAATTTTTTTCCTATGCCAATACCGTTACTACTATTAATTTTGATAAAACCGTAAAAGGCCACGGCTGGGTAGGAATTCGTTTTCAGATCAAGGAAAATGAAGATTACAATGAGGTGGTGATTCATGTAAAATTCAAAGAAAATGATGCTACTTTGCAGCAGGAAACCCTTGGTAATTTAGGTGTTAATCTTATTTTTGGTGCATTTACTTATTTTGATAACCCGAGAAGGCTGATTGAATCTTTGTATGATGATGTAGCTACAGACAATCTGGAGATTGATATGATCGATTTTAGCGGTCCTGCTTTTGCTTATGTCGACAACAGATTGATGTCTTTGCAGTTGGTTAAGAATAATATGACCGATGCAGTGATTTTTAATTCTGAAGGTAATAATATGCTTCCGGCAGATGTTTTATACAAAAAAAATATTTTTGCCGTTAGAGGAAGTTTCAGGCCGGTAACAAAAGTAAATATTGATATGCTCCGCAATGGAATGGATATGTTTCTGAAAGATGCTATCTGTACACAGGAAGAAACGGAAGTTCTCATTGAAATTACCATCTCAAACCTTCGTGCAGACGGAGATATTGATGAGAGGGATTTCCTCGACAGAGTAGATGTACTTGGTAAATTAGGGTATACGGTAATCATTTCTAATTTCTCAGAATATTACAGGCTGATCGACTATTTCTCTCACTATACGAATGGCGACATTGGTGTCGCGATGGGTGTAAACAATATGTTGATGGTATTTGATGAAAAATATTATAAAGACTTGTCTGGTGGAATTTTGGAAGCATTCGGTAAGTTTTTCCGTAATGGAATGAGAGTCTATCTGTATCCTTACAAAGATCCCGAAACCCACGAATTATTAGATTCTGATAACCTTAAAGTGGAAGAAAGTCTGAAAGAATTGTATAAATATTTCAAGCTCAACAACCGTATTGTAGACATAAAAAATTATAATCCGGAGTTTTTGGAGATTTATTCAAGAGAAATACTGAGAAAAATAGCCTGCAATATAAGCGGCTGGGAAAATCAGGTACCGGATGGTGTGGCTGAGATGATAAAAGAAAGAGGAATGTTCGGTTACAAACAGGAGCTTTCTCTAAAACAATTTTCTTAAAACAAATTATAAAATGTCTGAATTAAAAAAAAGACTTTCGTCTATTCTTGAAAGTCCAAAACATAATACCGAAGAGAAACTTGAAAAAGTTTGTCATTTGCTGGATCAGGAAATTTCGTATTTCAACTGGACTGGTTTTTATTTCAAAAACGGAGATAAAGATGAGTTAAAGTTAGGTCCTTACGTTGGTGCAGAAACCGATCACATTATTATTCCTTACGGAAAAGGGATTTGCGGACAGGTTGCAGTTTCAAACGAAACATTCATCGTACCTGATGTGCATTTGCAGGATAATTATTTGAGCTGTTCAATTGATACGAAAGCTGAAATTGTAGTTCCTATTTTCAAAAACGGTGAAAATATCGGTCAGATCGACATAGATTCTCACACCATCGATCCTTTCACAAAAGAAGATTTAGAATTGCTGGAATGGCTTTGTAATGAAGTTTCCAAGATTTTATAATTTTAAAATTTAAAATACATCAACTCTGACGAAAATCAGAGTTTTTTTATGCTTAAATATTCAATAAAACTTAATGATTAAATTCAGAAATCAATTGCTTAAAATAATCCTCGCATTTCGCAATATGCGTTCCGTACCAGGAAAACGCTTCTCCATCAACGATGATTATTTTTTTTTCAGGATAAAACTCTTTAAGTTCTTCGATATGTTTCTCTTTAAAAGGAAAAGGTTCTGACGAAAGCATGATGACATCCGCTTCTGCTAGATCTTCAACCTGAATTTCAGGATAACGGGTTTGATTCTTAAATATATTTTCAAAACCTATTTCCGAAAGAATATGATGAATAAAAGTATCTGAACCAACCGTCATATAAGGATTTTTCCAGATCAGATAAGCTGCTTTTATTTTAGAATTTATTTTTGCCTTATTGAGAACTTCATATATTTTTAGATTGAAAATCTGTGCTCTTTCTTCTTTATTAAAAAGTAAGCCTAAATTTTTAACCAAATAATAATTATCTTCAATCGTTTCGGTATTGTAAACAATCACTTTAAAATGCTGCATCAATTCGTCAACCTGTTCTTTGACGTTTTCTTCTTTATTTGCTAAAATCAAATCGGGTTTTAAAGCTTTTATTTTCTCAATATTCAGGTTTTTTGTTCCACCGATAATTTCTGCATTTTTTACTTTTTCTTCCGGATGAATGCAGAATTTGGTTCTTCCGATAACCTCTTTTTCGGTTAATCCCAAGTCAAATAAGGCTTCAGTGATCGAAGGTACAAGAGAAATGACTTTCATTATTTTAGACTTTGCTTAAAATTACAAAAGTTTTCCGGTTAAGAAAAGCCCGGCAATCGTAAAGTAAATAATAAGTCCCGTTACATCTACCAATGTTGCAACAAATGGGGCAGAAGAAGTAGCAGGGTCAAGATTGAATTTTTTAAGGATAAAAGGAACCATAGAACCGGATAAAGTTCCCCAAAGTACAATCATAGACAGCGACATCCCGGCGCTCAGCGCAATAAAAAACCAGTAATCTCCATAATCAAACCAGCCCATTCTGTGCCATATCATAATTCTGAAAAATCCGATAACTCCAAGAAATGTTCCTAAAATCAAGCCTGTTACCAATTCTTTTTTCATTACAACCCACCAGTCTTTAATAGTAATTTCCTGAAGTGCCATTGCACGGATGATTAGCGTTGCTGCCTGTGAACCAGAATTTCCGCCGCTTGATATAATTAGAGGAATGAAAAGAGCCAAAACAACTGCTTTTTCAATTTCGTTTTCATAATATCCCATTACTGAGGCGGTAATTAGTTGAAGAAAGAATAAAACAATCAACCAGAGACCTCTTTTTTTGATCATCTCAAACCAATGCGTCTGAATATAGGGATCATCTAAAGCTTCTACCCCTCCGAACTTTTGAATATCTTCGGTATTTTGAGATTCAATCTGATCTAAAATATCATCAATGGTTACAATTCCCACCAAAACTCCCGCTTCCGTGATGATTGGAAGCGCTGTACGATCATATTTTTCAAAATAGGTAACGGCATCTTCTTTGGAAGTTGTGGTTTTGATAGCAACAAACTGATTGTCGGTAAGATCAGAAACCAAAGTATCTTCTTCAACAAGAAGTAAACTGCCCAATGCCAAATCGTCAATCAGGCGGTTTCTTTCATCTACAACATATAAATGATTGATGGTTTCTACTCTTTTACCTACTTTTTTGATCTGCTGCAGACACCTTTTTACCGTCCATTCTTTTCTTATCTGAATGTAATAAGGTGTCATCAGACGCGCAATAGAATCAGAATCGTAGCCCAAAAGTTTTAAAGCAATTCTTCTTTCTTGTGGATTAAGGTGATTGATAGAATACTTGATCAATTCGTCCGGAAAATCCTCAAAAAGTGCAGTCCTGTCATCAGGAGTCATCGCATTCAGAATTTCTGAAACATCGTCACTACCGATGCTTCGGATGGTTTCTTCTTGAAAATCGGGGTCTAAATGCGAAAAGACGTCTGCTTTGTATTCTTTCGGAACTTTCAGGAAAGCCAACAGCCTTTCATCAGCAGGAAGTTCGCTAAGTCTTTCGGCAATATCGGCTGGGTTAAAAGTAAGTTCGTCTGTGTAATTCAAAACTGAATTTTTTGATATGCAAAAATAATTCAAATTTTCAAGAAAAAGAGAACGATAACATTAAATTAAGAATTTATTAAAGCTTAAAAACCGGCTTCAGATGAGGGTTTCTGTTTTCTCAGTTCTTTCAGAATGATTTTCATAGCGCCGTTCGCTCCGATCTTAATTGAATTTTCTGCAGAACCGAGAAGACGCATATTTTTGCGATAGGTATCATAGTCAGAGGATGCGATGAAGTTTCCCTCTGCGTCAAAAAGCTTCATACTCACCACAACCTGATTAGAGAAAACATATTTCCCTAATCCTACTTTGAAATACTTCACTTTTGGAACAACTACGAAGTCAGCGTCATTGTTTTTACTATATTCTGAAATGGTTTTAGAATCGATGCTGTCATAAGAAACCTGCACTTCAGATCTCAGCATTTTGTTTTTCCTGAACCCACTTACTTTATTAGAAACAGCACTGAAAAATGCATTATTGGTAGGTTCTTTTATTTCTTCAAGATCAGGCTCTACTTCAGGATTGAAGTAAAGGATTTTCTTTATTTTATCAGCATTATGAAGTTTCTGTGCTTTTACAGAAGAAATACTGATGATAAATACAGTAGAGATAAGTGTAAAAAATAAGATTTTTTTCATGTCTTTGTCAACTGCAAAAATACTGTCTTTTAATGGGATGGCATAATTTTATTAAGAAATTTTTAACATATTTTTCTATCATTTTTAATCTATGCAATCGATAATGTTTTGCGGTATAAGAAAATAGTTGTACTTTTGCACCCGTTACATAATAATCATTAAACAATATTGGAATGTACTTAACAACAGAAAAAAAAGCAGAAATTTTCGCAAAACATGGAAAATCTGCACAAGACACAGGAAGTGCTGAAGGACAAGTTGCACTTTTTACTTTCAGAATCAATCATTTATCTCAGCATTTGAAGGCTAACCGTCATGACTTTGCTACTGAGAGATCTTTGGTAAAATTAGTAGGTAAAAGAAAAAGTTTGTTAGATTACCTTAAAAACAAGGATATCACAAGATATAGAGCAATTATTGCTGAACTTGGATTAAGAAAATAATCTATAAGATTTCCAAAAATAAAAAAGCAGCTTCGCAAGAAGTTGCTTTTTTTTGTATGATAGTCAATAATTTTTAATTGATATCACTCTATTAGGTTGTTTTAAAATGAGAATATTTACATTTGCTTTTTTTTAATTTAATTGAAAGATTTGAGATATTTTTACTTCTATTTACTTTTGTGTATATCAACATTCTCTTTTTCTCAAGAATTAGATACGATTCCAAAATCTAATCTGCAGGGTACGATAAGTATGCAATTCGGGAAGTTTTTAGGAACCAATGACTATCTAAAAACACTTAAACATCGAGAATTTATTGGTGCTTCTGCAGAACTCACTGTACAAACTGATGGTAGCCAAGAATGGCACAAGAGATTTGGGAGACCTTACTATGGCGGAGGTATTGTAGCTTTTGATTACCTTAAAAATAGTGATATGGGAAAACCTTTTGCCGTTTACGGAACCTTTGGCGGAGTTATTAAAGAAACACCAACTCATGCCTGGAATTATGAAACAAGTGCTGGTTTTGCTTTCAATTGGACTCCATATGATTTGAAAAAAGAATATATTAATCAAACTTTTGGTTCATCTGTAAGTATCTATATTAATTTCGGGGCTAATTATAAATACTATTTAGGAAAGCATTTTGACTTAGGTTTAGGCTTAAACTTTAATCATTTTTCCAACGGAGCTTTAAAACTTCCGAACAAGGGAATGAATACTTTTTCTCCGAAACTTTCCCTGACTTATCATTTTGATGAAAGACAATTTGCTCCACACGATTCATTGTCAGTATTTGATAAATATTCTACGCTGGATGTGAATTTTTTTGGAGGTGTGAGACATTCTATTTTTTACGGAAAAGATCCCGGATTTGAAAATTTTGATGTGGATATGATTAGGAAATTTGAAGGCAAATACTATCAGAACTGGGGAGTAGAAACGGTGTATCACAGACAAGTTACCTATAAATCATCTCTTGGATTGGGAATTGGTGTGATGTACGATGAAGATTACAATCATAGGTTTTATCAGGATAAGAATGGAGTAATCCAAAGCACAAGAAGATTTACAAAAGACAATCTTTTGCTGAATATCTTCCCTTCTTACCGCCTATCAATTTCAAAATTTGCGATTCAGGTTCAACCGGGATTTTATTTATTTAAAAAAGAATTCGACCGACGTTATGATAAAACTATTTTTTATCAGAGAATTGGTTTTCAGTATACCGTTGGGAAAAACTTGTTAGTAGGAATCGCATTGAGATCTTTCAAATTTCACAAAGCTGATTATATTGAATGGAGGCTCGGATATAGAATTTTCACTAAGAAAAACGGCTAAAAATTTTAAATTTAATAAAGATTTTTACCTGCAAAACTTTAAATATTATATTTAAAACAAAAACAGTAAATTTGCACCACATTTTTAGACGAAATATCAATAATTAAAGCGCTCAATACGGAGTGCAACACAAAACAATTTATGAGTATACCTCAAGCAATTACAGAAACGATCATTCTTGCAGACGGCAGAGAGATCACAATCGAAACAGGAAAACTGGCGAAACAAGCTGACGGTTCTGTTGTCGTAAAAATTGGCGGAACAATGCTTTTAGCAACTGTTGTAGCCAGCAAAGAAGCAAAAGATGGTGTAGATTTCTTACCATTGACAGTAGATTACAGAGAAAAATTCTACGCAGGCGGAAAAATCCCCGGAAACTTTTTCAGAAGAGAAGCGAGGCCATCTGATCAGGAAATCCTGACGATGCGTTTGGTAGACAGAGTTCTAAGACCATTATTTCCTGAGGATTTCCATGCGGAGGTTCAGGTGATGATTTCATTGATTTCTTATGACGGACAGTCAATTCCTGACGATTTAGCAGGTCTTGCAGCTTCGGCAGCGATCGCAATCACTGATATTCCTTTTAACGGACCAATGTCTGAAGTAAGAGTAGTAAGAATTGACGGAAAATTAGCTGTGAATCCTAATTATGAAGATCTTAAATTAGCTGACCTTGACATTATGGTGGGTGCAACGAAAGATTCTATCGTAATGGTGGAAGGTGAGATGAAAGAGATCTCTGAAGCAGAAATGCTTGAAGCGATTCAGTTTGCTCATGTTGAAATCAAAAAACAAGTAGAAGCTCAGGAAAGATTAGCTGAAAAAGTAGGCAAATCTTTACCAAAAAGAGAATACAGCCACGAAAATCACGATGAAGCTATCCGTGAGAAAGTATGGAAAGAAACCTACGATAAAGTATACGAAGTAGCAAAAATTCCTTCAGGAAAAGAGGAGAGAGGTGAAAAATTCAAAGCTGTTTTGGCTGAATTTTTATCTCAATATGTAGAACACGCTGAAGAATTAGAAAGAGTAACTCCTTTCGCTAAAGTATATTTCCATGATGTGGAAAAAGAAGCGATGCGTCAGATGATTTTGAATGATAAAATCCGTCTTGATGGTCGTGATCCTCAGACAATTCGTCCGATCTGGAGCGAAATCGATTATTTACCGGGAGCTCACGGTTCTGCAATTTTCACAAGAGGTGAAACTCAGTCTTTAACTGCTGTAACTTTAGGTTCAGTAAAGGATGCGAACATGGTAGACAGCGTAATGGTAAACTACGATGAAAGATTCTTCTTACATTATAACTTCCCTCCGTTCTCAACTGGTGAAGCAAGACCTTTGAGAGGAACTTCAAGAAGAGAAGTGGGTCACGGAAACCTGGCTCAGAGAGCTTTAGCAAACATGATCCCGGAAGAAAATCCTTACACCATCCGTATTGTTTCTGATATTTTGGAATCCAACGGTTCATCTTCAATGGCGACTGTTTGCGCAGGAACTTTAGCATTGATGGATGCGGGTGTTCAAATCAAGAAACCGGTTTCAGGGATTGCAATGGGATTGGTAACTGATGTAAAATCAGGGAAATTCACTGTACTTTCTGATATCTTGGGTGATGAAGATCACTTAGGAGATATGGACTTTAAAGTAACCGGAACCGCAGACGGAATCACCGCTTGCCAAATGGATATCAAAGTTCAGGGATTGTCTATGGAAATTATGGAAAAAGCGCTTCTACAGGCTAGAGACGGAAGATTACATATTCTTGATAAATTGAATGAAACGATTTCTGCACCAAGAGAAGACGTGAAACCTCACGCTCCGAAAATGGTAATGCTAGAAATTTCTAAAGATTTCATCGGTGCGGTTATCGGACCTGGTGGAAAAATCATTCAGCAAATGCAGAAAGATACGGATACCGTTATCGCCATTGAAGAAGTTGGTGAAATCGGTAGAATCGAAATTTCAGGTGTTAGCAGAGAGAAAATCAACGAAGCGATTGCAAGAATCAACGAGATTACTTTTGTACCGACTGTAGGTGAAGTTTACCAAGGTAAAGTAGTGAAAGTAATGGATTTTGGAGCATTCGTGGCGATTGCTAAAGGTACTGAAGGTTTACTTCATATCTCTGAAATCGAATGGGCTCGTCTTGATAAAGTTCCTTACAAAGAAGGTGACGAAGTTGAGGTGAAATTTATGGGTTATGATGACCGTAAAAAAATGAAGCTTTCAAGAAAAGTTTTATTACCGAGACCAGAAAGACCGGCTCCAAAACCGAGAAATGAAGCTAATGTAAATCCTGAAGGTAAAGACCAACCAGGTGAGCACAAGCCTTTGAACGAACCACAACAGGACTAATCGTCCAGTATATAGAATCCCTCTTTTGAGGGATTTTTTTTGCTTTAAATTTAATTATCTTTAAAAACCTAAAAATTTTATAAATGAAAAAACTTTTTATTCTTTTACTCATTGCGTTATCAGCTTTAAGTTTTGCTCAGACCGTCAATGATGTTCCGTTGAAAGATATAGACGTAGATTACGTTCAGATCATCGGTACAGGTCGTTCTTTAAGTACCAAGGTTAATGTTGAAATCGATTTCGGGCAGGAAACCAAATCTATCTCATTTAAAAAGGGAACCAACATCAAAGACGAAAGAGGCCGCAACGTAAAATTCAACTCAATGATGGATGCGCTGAACTTTATGTCTGCCAACGGATATGCCTTTCAGTTTGCTTATACCACAAATGACGAGAAAGATCAGTCTGTTTATTACATTTTAAAAAAGAAATAAAAAAACCACTGAAATTTCAGTGGTTGATAGTTAATTGTTAAATATGGTTTATCCATTCCCGATTCTCTGCTTAAGATCATCTGCGCCACCTGTTTTTCTCGGCTGCCCGTTTTTAGACGAGCCAAAATTGTAGGTGTAAGAGAGTGTTGCAACACGGGTTTCTCTTCTCACTACAAAATTTTCTATGTAATTTGAATACACATTTTTGGCTTCCGGATTACTTGTATAGAAAACATCATTGAAGGAGAATTTAAGTGTACTGTTGTTTTTAAATTTCTTCTGCGCACCTATGTTCAGATACCAGTTGGGTTTCAGATTCATATAAGCATATACTTCTCTCGCTCTGTAGTTTCCTGTAAGCTCTGCGGTAAAGCCGTTTCCTAGCTTAAATGAATTGATGCTGTTTACATTAAAGGTAAAGTTTCCCTGATTTTTAATGGATGTATCAGCAATATTTCCGGTGTAACTTCCGTAGTAGAAATTGGCACTGTTGTTCATATCCCACCATTTTGTAACTTTTACAGGCGCAATCAGGTATAATCCTAAATATGATGCGGAGCTTAAATTATCATTGGTCTGCACGACAACTATATTGCCATTTTCAACTGTAGGTTTTAAAACATCAGTAATATTATCTGAAGTTTTGCTGTAGCTTAACGTCGCAAAATATTTATTGTTAAAACTATAGGTAAATTCATAATTCATTGTGGTTTGCGGATTGAGATCCGGGTTTCCCGCCTTATATGTTGTAGGATCAAGGTAAAATTTGAATGGGTTGAGCTGATTATAGCTTGGTCTTGTAATTCTCCGGCTGAAATTGATTTCCAGATTGTTTTTTTCATTTAAATCATAAGAAAATACAGCACTTGGGAATAGCTGAGTGTAATTTTTTCTGTTAATCTGATTGGTTGTTAATTGAGTTCCCGTCACATTGGTGTTCTCCATTCTTAAACCAAAATTAGCGCTGAATTTCTCCCATTTTTTAGAAACATTGCCATACACAGCATTGATGTTTTCTTCATAGATAAAATGATTGGTTTTATTGGTGTCGATGACGGATGATCCGGTGCTTGCATCAAAGAATTGCATATCGTTATCGGCTTTTACAAAACTCGTTTTCACGCCGCTTTCTAATTTCCATTTATTTTTAAATGCTTTGGTAAGATCAGATTTTAAAGAGAAAATATTCAGTTTACCGTTGATATCGCCTTTCAAAATGTCCAAATTTCTGAGGCTTCCGTCGATATCATATATTCTTGTGTCAAAGTTTTGCAGTGAGGTATTCGAATAATTGATATAATCAAAATCAGTCGTTATTTCTGAACCCAGAGAATCGATGGTATATTTATGATTAAGGTTGAGTGAAACATTTTTCCAGTGATCTTTTGAACGGTTCTGGCTTGTAAATGTGCTTTCCGGCAGACTGTTGCTTCCTAAAACAGTGCTTGAGTTGTCACCTTTAGGATCAAATTTGTTGCTCACAAAACCTATGGAAAAGCCAAGTACATTCTTATCGTTCAGATAATAATCCATACCCGTTTTGGCGATATGATTCCGGAAATTATACTTTAGAAAATTGTCCTGAAGATATGTTTTTTGAAGGGTTTGGTTGTCATCATAGAAATTTCGATCAAGCATCAGGTGATTAAAAAATTCTCTATAGGCGAAACTGTAGTTGGCAAAAAAATTCACTTTTTTGTTTCTGTGATTGATGCTGAAATTATTATTATTCTTGATATATCTTCCGGTTCCCAAAGCCACGGAAGCGCTTCCGTTGGTGCCTTTTCGCTGGTCTTTTTTTAATTTGATATTGATAATCGAAGTTCCTGCCGCATCATATTTTGAGGAAGGATTGGTGATGAATTCTACTTTTTCGACACTTGATGAAGGGATCCCGCGGAGATAATTAGCAAGATCACTTCCTGTCATTGGTGTATTTTTTCCGTCGATCTGTACCAACAGGTTTCCTTTCCCTCGGAGGCTGATATTGTCATTCCCATCAATATTCACTCCCGGAGCTTTTTCTAAAACTTCAAAGGCTGAATTTCCTGTCGCTGCAATGCTGTTCTCTACATTCAGGATCATTTTTCCGTCCTGTCTTTCGATGTAGGGCTTTGCTTTGGTCATCGTAACGCCTTCAATCAGCTTTTCTTTAAGTTCAATTTTCGGAAGTACCTTGTTTTCAGCTAAAGAAATACTTTCAGACCGGTAAACTTCGGCACCGTTTTCATTAATTTTCAGATAATAATTTCCATTTCTCAGATCGCTGAAATCGAATTTCCCGTTCTTATCAGGAATTTCCGTTTTAACTAATTTGTCTTCAGAATTAAACAAATTGATTTCTACAAGATGAGTCTTCCCGGAATTGATGTTTCCCGAAAGTGAAAAGTTCTCTACATTCTGTGCAGAAAGCTTTGTGCTGAACATCGAGATCAGCCAAACAAAAATGAATAAAAATATTCTGGCCATTGTGTTTATTTTTTTGAATTAATACAATTTTGTGTAATTTTTATGAGTGTAGAATTCATCACTTCCAGTTCAGCTGCAGAAATATTTTCTAATGCTGTTTTTCTGTTATTTTCTACGAGATTCTGTACTTCTTTGATGATCTTTTTCCCTGTATCTGTGACTTCAAGATTGGTTTTTCTACGGTCTTTAGCATGAGCAGTTCTGGATATAAATTCTGATTTTACCAGCAGATCAATAATTCTGGTTACCGATGCATTGTCTTTAAATACCAGATCTCCGATTTCGTTTTGCGTAATGCCAGGATTTTCAAGAATTGATTTTATGGTTAACCATTGATCGATTGTAATCTTAAAACCATTGGCTTTTAGTTGTTGTTGCGCATAATTTCTATAGGTCCTTATTGCTTTATCGATATTGTAAAAGATGATTGAATCTAATTTTTCCATTGCCATATATTTGTAGTGTATGATTAATCAATTATTGATATGTCAATGAATAAGTTGTCTGTTTTTTATTTTTGTTACAATTGCAGAATAAATTTTTTTAAATATTTTAAAGCTGCCATAAACTACAGTTGTAACAGATTGCTTAAAAAGAAAATAATCTGAAATTCAAATAATTAATGAAATTTATCGTATATTTGTATTATAATTAAGAAGAAGGTTTCTGCTTTTCTTACACTGTAACAGTTGAGAATACTCTTTATCCCTCAGTTTTCTTTATTCTGACTGCCGTCTTTTCACTTTTATTTCTCTAAGTTAATATCTGTGCCGGCAAATGAATCACCACAACTGAACCAAACAGATATCTTTTACTTTTTTTCAGAAAGTAGAATGGTTCCACAATCAGACAAACTTTCTGGTAACGATCATTAATTGTTTTGAATTGATGATCTGAATGCAACGGATCATCAGAAGAATTCAATAAGAATCTTTTTATGAAAATCAACAATACTCTTTGATGAATACTGGAAAATCATCAGAATTTAAAATCAAGAATAACAATTAATATACAATAATATATGGCGGATTCTTTCTCAAAAAAAGAAAACTTTAAGAAAAAATTACAGAAGCAAAAGGAAAAAGCGATACGTCGCGAAGACCGAAAAAACACCAATGACAAAGGAAAAAGTCTTGATGATATGATCATGTATGTAGATGCAAACGGTCAGTTAACAAGTACGCCTCCTGATAACTCTAATGCAGAGGCTATCAATTTGGATAATATTCAGTTGGGTGCAGCTCCTATTCAGGAGGAAGATCCAATCAAATCTGGTATCGTTACATTCTTCAGCGACAAGGGTTACGGTTTCATCACAGAAGACAATTCTAAAGAAAACGTATTCTTCCACAGCAATAACTGTGTAGATATCATCAAGAAAGGAAACAAAGTGTCTTTCGAAAAAGAAAGATCACCAAAAGGTTTCTCTGCGATCAATATTAAAATCATCAGATAGTTTTTTAAAACTATATATAAAAACAAACCGCTTCAGTGATGAGGCGGTTTTTTTTGTTATGTATAAAGATTTTCTCTTATTTCTACTAAAATTTTTGTTGTTTTTTCTAAACCCGGATATTCTGGAAGTGTAGATGTTGCATGATAATATTCGATCGACTGAATCAACCCTTCGGCTTTTTGCATAACAGCTTCATATGGCCAATTTCCGGCTTTGATATCTAATAATTCATCACGATTTTCTACACGGATGTTTAATGAATTGGTTTTAAAAATCTGTTCGCAAGACTGCAAAAGACGAATCGTATGCATCATATTTTTGCTGTCGTAGTTTTGTCCGTGATGTTGATTGACGTTGTATCGATCTTCATTTCGCTCGGAAACCCACTTCCAATATTCACGATAATCTTTGCAGTACGTGGAGTAGGCATCGAGGTTGCAAAACAAATAGGCAGCAGGTTTTTCCTCTTTCGGGACAGATGATACAGAAACCTGATTGGCTTCTTCATTTTGGATAATTCCTTTATAGTTTAAATCTCCCGATTCGTTGTAGAAAAGCGCAAACATGCCTTTGGTATTATCAATGCTGACCAAACCGCATTTTTCCTGAACTTTTCCGTTTTCTGAAAGCCATTTTTTCAACGAAACCGAACCTTGATTATACAAAACATAACAAAAATCGAGAATGGATTTTCTTTCTTTATCGATAGGATTCAGGATTTTTTTGTTGAGTCCTTTTGCTTTTTTGATCTGCGAAATTGCGTAACCTGCAAAGGTATCTTTACATAATTTGGAAAGAAAATCTTCAGGTTTCAGTACATCCATCAACGGATTTTTATGCTGAATGCAGTCTTCCGGACTTGCCAGAATTTCCAGAATATTCGGATTGTTTTTCTGTAGCAATTCTACGAATCTCCCAATCTCATAATACGAAATATCATTGGTCTCATTTGAAATCTGCGGAATATAGTTTAAGCCAAAAAAATCTTCTTTTGGTAAATAATACACTCCCCGAATATCTGTATCCGAGTTTTCCGTTGCGAGTCCGAAAGAGCGGCTGCCGGAGATGGTTTCGAGGAGGGTGAGGTTGTGGGATTTTATATATAAGATATCCATTCTATGTATAAATTACTTCGCCAACTTTAGCATTTTTTAGTCTTTCAATTATTTCTAATCCATGTTCATGATTATTACATGGAATTATTAATTTATTGGGTGGATTTTTAATTCCATTTATAACAGCATAATTTCCTGCCATCATCACTTGAATTTTCAAAGTTCCAAGTATTTTAGGTTTAATGATTCTCATTAATGATTCTTTTTGTTTACTAATTTTTTCCGTTTCTTCAAAGCTAAATTTTCAAGAAAAATTAACAGTTTTTTGAATTGTAGTTTCCATTCCTCTGTTTCTTTTTCAGTGAAGTACAATTCTGAAGTTCCTTCCACAGAAATAAAGTATGATTTTCCATTCCAATTTAAGAAAATTTGTTGTGCAGAAATATCACTAATGTAAAGTCCTGTATCAAATGAATATTCGGAGAAAGAAAATTCATTTTTATCAATATATTCTAAAAAGTTCCAAATTGTTTTTGGAATTTCTTCTAAAATTTCCTGTTGTTCTTCTAGTTGAAAACCAGAGTAATACAAATTTACTTTTTTGAAGTCTTTTATAAGCAATTCAAACCCATAAAGATGCTCAGTAAAACCATCCCCAAAAGAATAGGCGAAAATATATTCTTTCTGAAGTCTTAGTTCTTCATTTTCGTATACTCTGAATTGCATCATAAGTAATTTTAGGATTAAATTAGAATTTTTCTTTTTGCAAAAATGCTCTTATTAGTTTTCAATATCTTTGAGTATGTCATCAAGATCTTTATCATCTTCATATTTATTAGAATAGTCAATTTCTATACAGCTAACTATTTCTGATGCTTCCTGAAGAGTTATTTCTGGAAATATTTTTCTTAATAATCCAATAGCCACAATTAATCTTTTTCCTTTGGACAAAGCATAATAAATGATGTCGATAGGATTTTTTTTGTGATATTGTAAATTGCGTATTTTGTCATAAAGAGCATAATTATCATTTTTAAAAGCTATTTCAAATTCTTCTTCCGGAAAATTAAACAAATCATCTTGAAAATCATGAAGGCTTTTGTATTTTGTAGTTCCGATAATCATTATTTCTTTTGCTTCTACTAATGATAATTTTGGAAACAGTTTTCTAATGCTAAGAATTATTTTTAAAGGTGTTTCACCTTTTTTTTCAAAATCCTTTACTAAATCAAAAATATTTTTGTCTTGAAGCTTTAATAACTTATATTTAAAGGAGTTGTCCATTCTATTCTTTCTTAATAATTTAATTTTTAATACAACTCTCCACAATTACCTCCAAAGCCTTTTCCGCATCACAAGCATACAAACCCGAACACCAAGCAGGATTCGCTTCAATCAAAGCCCAACCTTTTCCTTTGATAATTCCAAAGTCAATAACGATAGCGTTGGGAAGTGTAGATGAATATTTTTGAATAAAATCTTTAAAAAATCCAAACAATTCTTTTTGCTCGGTTTCAGAAAGCGGATTCGTGTCAAACGCATTGTTTCGCCAATAAGAAGAATAAGTTTTTATTTCATTATTTAAAACGAAACATCTCACTTCAAGCTCCCATTCCACAACTTGTGAGATGAAAACCATACTTTCGAGATCTAAAGAATCAAAACCTTTGATATCCGTTACTTTATCGAAAACTCCGGCTTTAAAGCTTTTAAAATCAGAACATTTAATGAATATATTTTCTTCGTTCACAAAATCTTTCAATTGACCATAAGAAATTTTACGTTTGGTAAATTGCTCTAAAATTTCTGCGAGCCAATTATCTTTTGGTTTTGTTAATGTCAGATTGCATTGTTCAGCAACAATTTCCGCATAAATATCTTCACCATAAACCGCAATTACATCATCCCGAAATTCTTCAGGAACATTCCATTTTGCATTGAAACGATTCAATTCATAAGGAGAAATGATGGATGCTTTTTTAAGGTTGTTGCTGTCTTCCGTGTATATGGGAGAGAGGGCGATTATATTTTTCATGTGTTGTTTTTTTATTCTAATGTATCAATATTTCTCTAAAAACTTTCTCCATTTCATTTTTATCCGAATTTCCTCCTTTCATGTTCTTTGCTCTTTCCTCATTATCCTTCACCATCTCCTCCAAAACTCCAAAAAGGTCCCAATCATTTGAATGGTAATAAGCTTCTCCTTTTGTAGCTTTTAAGGCAACAAGATTTTCTATTTTGGTTCTCGTGAAATCATCAACTAAAACCAACAATTCACTGAATAAAACTGGCGGAACTGTTCCTTTTTCTAATATCCATTTTCCTGTCAAAGCTGTTCGAAGGCAGTAGAAATAAGATTTCAATTTTACTTCATCGGTTCTGCAGGCTTCGAGATATTTTTTGCTCATGCTCAGATAATGGTAAGAAACCGCTATCGGAGAAAAACAAGAATCTGCTAAAGGCTTAAAAAGTTCATAAAACTTTTCATTTTTTACATAAACGATAGGCGAGTAGAACCAACTCAATAAAGCCGCATTGGATTTTAACAAGAGGTGAAAAGTCTTTCTTAGATCCCATCCCGAACCGACAAGATCATCTTCGGTCATAAATTCTATCGTTTCATCTTTATCCCAAGGTGACAGATACCAGTCTTTTTCGTGTCGATATATGAAACGTATGTCATAATCGCTGTCGGGTGATGCAAAACCCCAAGCTCGACTTCCTGATTCTACGGCAAGAAGTATTTCTATGTTTCTTTTTGCCTCTATTTCTTTTAATTTTTCTAGTATTTTTGGTATCATTTTTTTCTTTTAATTAGTTATGAGATGCTATTTTTTATTTACTTTTAAAACTTAAACTTAAACATAAACTTTATCTAATCTGCGACTTCTGGAAAGAATCTAAACGATATTTAGATTCCTACGGAATGACAAAGTGGATGGATATTTAAATACATAATTTGAAATAACGTCTTACAATTAAAAACAAACTATGCTTTTCTAAATTTTTTCTTATTTTTCCACGGCGCATTTTTCTGAACATCACCCGCCATAATACATCCGTAAGGCATCACTTCATCCAACACTTCACAAAGTCCGTATTCTTCAATCTGAGCTCTGACGTTTTTAGCACTTTTATATGCGGTTGGAAGCTCAGAAATATCAATATCATTGGTGAAAAAACGGATATCCAGACCTTTTGTTTCCTCTTCAAACACTTCTTCAATGGTTTTATGAGCCAACGATTTTTTATGCTGCGTTCTGCTGAAATTTCTTCCTGCGCCGTGGGGTGCAAAACCCAAGTTTCTCTCGTTGGTTTTTCCCTGAACAATCAAAACCGGTTCAGCCATATTCAACGGAATCAATCTCGGGCCCGTAATGTCCGGCATAAATTTGTCATCCAACGGCGTTGCGCCTTTTGCATGGTAGAATAGATCTCCGTCTCTGAAAACGAAGTTATGCTCGTTCCAATATCTGTCTTGCTTTTCTAGATTTAATTTTTCCAATACTGCATTATGAATCGCTTCATGGTTTTCTTTCGTCCATGCTCTGATCAGCTGCAATGCATCCCAATACGATTGTCCTTCTTCGGTTTCAAACGGAATCCACGCGTTTTCTTTTAGAGTTTCCGGAGAAATTTCCTGTCTGAAACGATTGGCTACTTTCATTCCTTTATCGTACAGCATCGCTCCGGGAGCTCTCGAACCGTGATGAGTGACCATCATCGTATTTCCGGTGTTTTTGGATGTTCCGACAAACAGGAAATGGTTTCCGTCGCCCTGCGTTCCCATGTGAGAACGGGCAATGCTGATCAGTTTTTCGTCTTTTAGGAAAAAGTTATCCCTGAAAGCACCCATCAATTCCTGGGACATTGGCATCTGTTCACCTCTCGGTCTTCCTCCATACCCGAAATGCGTGATGGAATGAGCTGCGTTTAAAATTTCTTTAGGATCTACTTTTCCAAAATCAGTCAGCATGACAGAACAGCAGATATCTGCACTGTGAAATCCCGGATGGATTGCATTTTTTGCCACTACAACTCCGCCCACCGGAATATGACCTTCAGGACCTGTCGGACAAGCATCGGGCATAATTGCTCCACCAATTAATGTTGGCGTTTTCATTAGAACTTTCATCGTATTGATTACTTTTTCTACATTGTCGATTTCGTTGTCGTGCTCCGGACGGATGTTAATGATAAAATCTTTCGGCTGATCATACAACGGAATCGGATCCGGATCCGGACTTCTGAACTGTTCCAGATAAATTGCCATTTCATTTTCATCAAGCTGATTTTCATTGATATATTGTAATGCTTCGTTAAACCATTTTTTGGGAGTAAATCCTAATTCGATTAAATCGTTTCCGTTGATTGCTTTCAATGTTTTCATTTTGTTGTTATTTAATAATGCAAAGTAACAAGGTAGTTGCGCAATGTTTTTGCGTAGATAAAATTATTTTGATTATTTTTGAAATTAATTATTAACAACGTCATTGCGAGGACCAAAGCAATCTATCGTTGGGATTGTTTTCCCGCAGTACCGCGAGAGGCTGTTCCTCGCAATGACAAAAAACATAAAATATGGTATTTGAACAATTAGGGAAATTACATGAAGAAATTCAGTTTAAAGAGGTCATTACATTGATTGACGAAAATTATGATTTCACACCGACAAAATTCACCAACGGAAATGCAGTCAATGAAGCAGATCAGAATAATGGATCATGCAAAATTTTCGGTTTTGCGAAATTGAATGATTTGTCGAAAGAAGATACTTTAAACCTTTTCGGGGAATTTTACAGGGATGATGTCCTGAAAAATCCTGATGGAAAAGACCATCAGAATATCAGAAACTTTATAGAATTCGGTTGGGATGGGGTTTCTTTTGAAGGTGAGGCTTTGAAGAAAAGAGAGTAAGAGCGATAAATTATTTTTTAACCATGCCGTCTAAATTTTTCTTGAAAATTTATCCACCCTTCCGTAGGAGGGAATTTTTATAAAACTTCATTTCAACTTCAAACTACTATTATGTCATCCAATAAAAACGCGCTCATTCGCTACAAAACACTAGATAAATGCCTGAAAAATAAGTATAAGCAGTATACTCTGGAAGATTTGATGGATGAATGTTCTGAAGCACTGTTCGAGTTTGAAGGAAAAGAATCTTTTGTGAGCAAACGGACCGTACAGCTTGATCTTCAGAATATGCGGAGTGAAAAATTCGGGTATGAAGCACCGATTGAGGTTTACGAAAGGAAATATTACCGCTACAGCGATCCTGATTACAGTATTCATCAAATTTCTGTCAATGAAAATGATCTGAAAGCGATGAATAATGCGGTGCAGATTTTAAAGCAGTTTAAGGATTTTTCGATGTTTAAGGAGATGAATGGTGTGATTCAAAAACTGGAAGATTCAATCCATGCGACAAACCAAAAATCAATTATTCATTTAGATAAAAATGAGCAGCTTAGAGGTTTAGAACATATTGATATTTTGTATGAAAGTGTTTTAAATAAGAAAGCTCTAAGAATTACCTATAAAAGTTTTAAAGCGAAAAAGGAAAATATTCTGACTGTTCATCCTCAGTTATTGAAAGAATATAATAACCGTTGGTTTTTGATTTGCTGGCATAAAAATGCAATTTATAATCTCGCTTTAGACCGAATTGAGAACATTCAAGCAGACGAAAAAATAGAGTATATTGATAAAGATTTTGATGCAGACCGATATTTTGGCGAAGTAATAGGAGCAACGGTATCAGAAACACAGCGTCCCCAAAATGTTATATTCATTGTAGATTCTAAACATGCTCCCTATGTGAAAACCAAACCTTTTCATCATTCTCAGGAGATTATGAGTGAAGATGAAAACGGAACGGTTTTTAAAATTTGTGTACAGCTGAATTTTGAGTTAGAAAGAATGATTTTGGGCATGGGTGAATTTCTTACAGTTTTAGCCCCCAGAAAACTTAAACGGAGGATCGCTAAAAGTTTGAGAATTGCCAATGCAAACTATCAGGATGAAAAGAACTCTATTGATTCCCTATAATTTTCTAGATCCAAAAATAATATGGCGCAGAAATTGTAATGATCTTGAAAAATAAATAGTATGAAGTCAAGAATATTAAAAGCAGTATTGGCAATGGTTGTTCCCCTTGTCATTGAATATGTCATCAAGAAAGTTACAGCAAAAAAAGATGACGTGAAGGATCCGAATAGACAGATTCCATCACCACACTAATAATTAGTTATTTTCAGCCTTACAGTTTTGTAAGGCTTTTTTATATAAAATCATACACGCCGTTTTTCCAGCCCAGAACTTTTGAGGAATCGGCATTCAACCAGTTTTTAAGAACGGTTGCGTAGACTTTCCTGAAATCTTCAGTATATATCAAATCACCCTCGTTCAGATTTTGAAGATCGGGAAGGGTATTCAGAATTCCCTTCTTTTTTAATCCGCCGCTGATAAAAAACATCTGATTGGCCGTTCCGTGGTCAGTTCCTTTGCTTGCATTTTGGGCAACACGTCTTCCGAATTCCGAAAAAGTCATTAATAAAATATCATTAAACAATCCGTTAGCTTTCATATCGGCAACAAAAGACTTTACTGCGTCGTTGATTTCTCCGAATAACTTTTGCTGTCTTTCATTTTGATTGACATGAGTGTCGAAACTTCCAATTGAAAGATAATAAACCTGTGTATTGATGTCTGATTTTATCAACGAGGAAACAGTTTTAAAATCTTTCCCCAATTTAGAATTCGGGTACTCCTGGGTCGACTTTTTTGCTTTGCTTTTTTCAAAAATATAGTCTGCATTATTGATGGTCGCTCCGAGCGTTTTGTACAAATACGAAACGGTTTCATCATCGTGATGATGGTCATTTTGTGATAATGATTTAAAATATTTTTCCTGACTCGTCTGATACAGTTTTTTTGGATCTTTAAAGGCAAATGCTTTGTTATTTTCCCCTTTTAAAGCCAGACTCAGCATATCATCAACTTCCAGAGCCTGCGTTGGATGCTCACATCTGTAACATTCTTCATCCAAAAATCTTCCCAGCCATCCTGTTTCAAGAAATTCGTCACTTTTACTTGCAGAATGCCAAATATCCATACTTCTAAAATGTGATTTGTCAGGATTTGGGTAACCAACATTATTCATCAGAGAAAGCTCGCCACTATCGAACAATTCTTTGAAATAAGACAAAGCTGGATTGATTCCTGTTTCGTCATTCAGTGGCAAAGAGTCATTAATCGCAATAGTGCTTCTTTCTTTAAAATAGAAATCATTTTTGGTCGGAATAATGGTGTTTAACCCATCATTTCCGCCTGTAAACTGCAGGATAATCAGTATTTTTTGGCTTGGGTTCAGCGCATTGTCCAAAGTCATTGATTGTAGGAAATTCGGAACAAACAATGAAGCTGTTGCCAATGAACTGATCTTTAAAAAGTCTCTTCTTTTGATAATCATAATTTCTTTGCTTAGATTAATTAAAACTAATTTTCTCTAACTTCTCACATCAACTGATATTCCGGTGTTGACATCAGATTGATGACATTCATTTTGATGCTTTGATCAGAAAATTGTTTAACAGTGTTCATATCCAAAGATTCGGAGTTCACAATGAGATAATCTTCCGCTTTTTTCTGCGTTAAAGCTTTATCAACCTGATCCCAGTTTATAATAATGTTTGGGTTTTTAAAACTTTTATTCAAAGCTTCTCTCGACTTCATTCCCATATCCATATCATCATCTTCTTTTGCAGAGTATTCCATTGGTCGCAATCCGGACCAAATTTGCGGGATCTGAAGCCGCAGCATTAAGGTCGAACTGTCGATCCAGGATTTTCCGTTTGGCCAGCCTGCGACATTAGGTGGGTAAAGCAACATCTGACCCAAAAGTTTTTGATAAACAGTGATGTTTTCAGGATTTTGAATTTCCATCGGCAGCATTCTCATCATTCCGGCAAATAGTTCTGTGGGAGATTTTATTCTGTTTCCAATATTTTTTTTATCATAAAACCAGGAACTGGAAAAAATTTCGGTCATCAGTTTTTTGATGTCATATCCTGACTGATAAAAATTTTCGCTGAGGTTTTTTATAATTTTTAAATCAGGTTTTTCATTCACGAAGAAAGTATAAATCTTTGCTGTAATGAATTCCGCTGTTGCTTTTTGCTCTAAAATAATATTCAGAATATCATCACCAGTAAAATTTCCTGTTTTTCCAAGGAAAGTTTTTGTTCCTTCGTCATGAAGTTTTTTTCTCTCAACAAAATATCCTTCTTTGTCATAACCCCAACCAGTAAAAGCTCTTGCGGCTTCCCGAATGTCTTTTTCTGTATAATTTCCTCTTCCTATTGTAAACAGTTCCATCACTTCGCGGGCGAAATTCTCATTCGGATGGTCTTTTTTATTTTGCTGATTGTTCAGAAAGCTGAGCATTGCAGGAGACCGGCTCACTTCAAACAATAACTCTTTAAAATTTCCCAGAGATTTTTCACGGATCACATTAAGAAGCTGCTTATTAAATTTCGGATTGTTGATTCTTGTAGCAAAATGGCCGTGCCAGAAAAAAGCCATTTTTTCTCTGAGTTGCTCATTGCTTGTGGTTAATTTTTTAAGAAAATTGAGGTTGAGCTCATTATTCTGCTTCTGGTTGACTTTCTGAATTTCTCTTCTCCGTTCAGCATTGGCTTTAGGATCATTATATTCTAACTGTTCAATATCGGGAGTTGTATAGGTGACAGGAGAGAAGCTTTCTTCATTGAAAATTTCCTTCAAAATCATCTTGATGTTTTTATTTTTAAGGTCCTCAACTTGTTCAATTCCCGGCCCGAAGCCTGCCCGCCAAAGAAGATGTTTGTTATTGATCAATGAAGCAATCATAGTCCTGATTTTGTTTTTTGATGATTATATGGAGAAGAGGTTAAAGTATATAAACAAATATTAATAATTATTTATTTTCCGCTTGCGTAAAGTTAAACAACTATTTAATAAATATAAAATATAATAGATTGATTTTCATTATTTTGTGAAATTGGTTAAGCTCGAAGCTCCTTTATCTGAGGTGTTTTGGCATGATTTTTACATCTCACACTTCAGTAAAATTAAAAAATCAGAGTTATGAAAATGTTTAAGAAAGCTATTTTAGGAGCAGGAATTTTAACGGCAGGTTTGGTGAGTGCACAGAGTGCAATGATGAATAATATGATTAAAGTAGGTGCAACGGCAGGTATCGCTGTACCTTCTGATAACCTTTCAGCGGCAGTAGGAGTAGATGTAGCATATCAGAATCTTATCACTCCGGGATTTGGTTTGGGTATTGCTACAGGTTATACTCATTATTTTGGTAAAGATAACAACGGATATGACAATAATGATGTAGGCGTAGTTCCGGTAGCGGCACTATTCAGAATTTATCCTAAACAGACAGGTTTTTACTTCGGGGCAGACCTTGGGTACGGGTTTTTGGTAGGCGATGACAGAGTGGCTACCAATTCTACAGCAAGCAGACCAGATGGTGGTTTTTATTTGAAACCGGAGATCGGATATCACAACAGAGATTGGAATTTCTTCTTGCAGTATCAGAAAGTATTTTCTGGAAGCAACGGTGATGTAGCGGGTCAGGATTATAATGTGGGAAGCATCGGAGCAGGATTTTCTTACAACATTCCTTTAGGGAAATAATTTAAATGGATATAATTAGTTATTAGCCAAACCTTTTCGAGATTTTGAAAAGGTTTTCTTCTACCTAGCGAAAATTACCAAAACAATTATTATATTTGATAAAATTAGCGATTATGAACTTAAATCCAAAATTTCCACTTTTTTTACCAGGAGTAAAAAACAGCAGTAACGATAATGTTTCGATCATTGGTGCCAACCTTCGTGAAGATGTTACTACGATCGCTTATTATGTCTCAGGTAACGGTGGAATCGAAACTAAAATACAAAAAAATTATCCTACCAAAGAATATACCTCTTTTTCTGACATTCTTTCAAAATTTATTCAGGATGAGCAGCTGGAAAATATACAGCGTCTAGGCGTTTCTGTTCCCGGACCGGTTTTGGATGGTAAAAGTAATCCCGCAAGATTAGGTTGGAGCTTAGATTCTGAAGAATATAAAAATACTTTCGGTTTCGAAATTGTAGATATGCTGAATGATCAGGAAGCTTCTGCCTATGGTATTGCACTTCTGGAAGATAGCGATCTTGATGTAATTTACAGCAGCGGTCATCCGGAAAAAGGAAATGTAGCCATTTTAGCTCCTGGAAACGGATTGGGCGAAGCGGGATATTTCTTTGACGGAAAATATTTAAGACCTTTCGCAACAGAAGGCGGTCATTCGGAATTCTCTCCGAGAACAACGGTTGAAGTGGAGTTTTACCAGTTTTTAAATAATATATACGGAATTGTAAGTTGGGAAAATGTTCTTTCGAAAACAGGACTGTTTAATATTTACCGCTTTTTAAGAGACGTTAAAAGACATCCTGAACCGGAGTGGCTTGCAGAAAAAATAAGCAACGGAAATGGTGATTTCACAGAAGAAATCTTTAAAGCTGCTGTAGAAGAGGATGTGATGATTTGTAAAATTGCTTTGGATACCTTTATAGAATTTTTGGCAAGAGAGGCGAATAACCTGACTTTAAAGTTGAAAGCTACCGGTGGATTATGGATTACCGGTGATATTCCGCAGATTATCCGACAATATATTGATAAAGGTAAATTCTACGAAAAATTTAAAATTAGTGATAAAATGGAAGATATGCTAAAAAATATTCCGATTTATCTCATCAATACAGACAGTACAAGTATCAATGGTGCTGCACTGTATACCGCTTATTATAAAGACTAAAATTACAGCTCCGAAGAAATTCGGAGTTTTTTATGCTTCATTTTAATTTTAAAATTATTTGTGATAATTGATGTAGATCAATGAAAACTACTGATTAAGATAATTACATTTGCAGCATTAAATAATTAAATAAATTTTTATTCATGAAAAAAATGTTCTTATTAGCAGTTGTAGCCAGCGGCTTGGCTTTCGGTCAATCAAAAAAAGTAGTAACATCAGATGTTCACTGGTGGGGTTATAAAGTTGCTAAAACCGAATCTAGCTCTCACAACGGTACGGTGAAAGTAAAATCTGGAAACATGATCATGAAAGGAAATGAGCTTGTAGGAGGTGATTTCGTTTTGGATATGACTTCTATCAACGCGACAGATCTTTCAGGAGAATACCAAGGTAAATTAAACGGACACCTTAAAAACGGAGATTTCTTCGAAGTTGAAAAATTTCCATCAGCAAGTTTTAAAATTACTTCTGTAAAGAAAAACAGTGATAAAGTGTACAACAAATTGGTAACAGGAAATCTTACCGTAAAAGGAAAAACAAGCCCGGTTTCTTTCCCTGCGAAAGTGAGCTATGCAAATGGAGTAGTAAGCTTAGAATCAAATAAATTCTCTTTCGACAGACAAAAATTTGACGTAGCTTACAAATCTACAATGAAAGATGTTTTTGTGAAAGATGATATCGATATGCTTGTAAAAGTGACTGCGAAATAAATTATTCAAAAAAATATTGTTAAAAGTGTAGAAGTTCTACACTTTTTTTTATTTTTGTTGAATTGTAAATAAAAAAGAATGAAAAGATTATTATTGTTTGTGATGATGTGTTTGAGCATATCATTTGTATTTGCTCAAAAAAAAGGAGATAAAATTTCAAAAGTGGTTTCTTCTGAAATTAAATGGTGGGGACATAAGGTTGTAAAAACCAAAGCTTCTTCTCACTATGGAAGCTTAAAACTGAAAAGCGGAAAATTCAATTTTGATAAAACAGTTTTTGTAGACGGCGAGTTTGTGATCGATATGAGAAGTTTGGTTGTTGCTGATCTTTCCGGTGCTGACCAGGTGAAACTGACCAATGAATTGAAAGGAACTAATTTCTTCGAGGTAAAAAAATTCCCTACGGCTAAATTTCACTTGAAAAAGATTATTCCGTTGGCAAACAGCGAGTACAATTCTACCATCGTTGGTGATATTACGATCAAAGGGATCAGAAAAACAATTTCTTTCCCTGCAAATGCTCATATTACACAGTTTACGGTAGAGATTGAATCTTCAGTATTCTCGTTAAACAGAAAGGATTTCAGAATTTTCTATCAGAATTCTTTGAAAGATTATTTCATCAAAGACGAGATGGATATTCAGTTTAAAGTTTCAACTCAGAAAGTTGACAACGAAAGACCTTTATAGGTTAAAATTTTCATAAATCATCATGCACAGCTTTTCTTAAGTTGTGCATTTTTTTATTTTAGTACGAGGAAATTGATTTGTAAAAATATAATAGCAAATAACAGTAATTCTAAAACGTTGTTGACTCTGCTGAGTGAAATCGAAGATTCGATGAAGTCAAAACGCTTTTGCAAATTTAAAAACAGGTAGTATTAAAAAAATCTTAGCGAATGTTGCGTTTAAACGATAAACTGATAAAATAGAAAATGAAAATATATGTAGTAAGCGGTTTGGGAGCAGATTTTAAAGTTTTAGAAAAGCTGAAATTTCCCGAGCAGCATGAAGTTGTTTTTATAAACTGGATGATCCCCGAGATCAATGAAAGTTTTGCTGATTATGTAGGAAGAATGGCTGAAAAGATAGATGATACCGAACCTTTTTATTTATTGGGGTATTCTTTTGGCGGAATTATAGTGCAGGAGCTGAATGCCCTAAAGCCTGCCGAAAAAGTAGTTATCATGGGAAGTATCAAATCGGATAAGGAAAAGTCACGGTTGATTAAAATGGGGGAAGTGACAAAAATTCCAAAATACTTACCAATCGGTTTTTTCAATGATCAGACTTCAGTTTTTTATGCAAGACTGAGAAAGTTCTTTGATCCGAAAAACCCTAAGGTTATTGAATATTTTCAGGTACGGGATCCATACTATTTGAAATGGTCAGTAGAAAGAATTTCAGAATGGAAATTTGAAGAAAATCCAAACGTAATACAAATTTTAGGAGATCGCGATATCGTTTTCCCGATAAAAAATTCCAGGCCCAACTATATTATTAAAGGTGGCACCCATCTTTTTCCGGCAACAAAGTATAAAGAAGTTTCCGCCTTATTGCATAAAATTTTTGTTTAATTATAAATTGACCCCTATTTTATGACGGGTTAATTTTATTTAATTACTAATTTATTAATTTTTATACTTAATTTTGTTGGGGATAAAATAAAAAATAATGAAATTAGGTTTAAAATGGAAAGTCTCTTTTGCAATAATTTCTTTAGTAGCCATTGGCGGTCTTTTCTGGAAGCCTAGTGTCGATTTCCCAAACAGCGGAGATTTTTTAGGTGAAGAAAGTATCGTTGGTTCAGATGTAGCCTGGATCTTGGCTGCAGCCGGACTCGTGCTTCTCATGACTCCCGGACTATCATTTTTCTACGGCGGAATGGTTGGCAAAAAAAACATGATTTCTACCATGCTGCAAAGCTTTATCGCATTAGGTGTTATTTCAATTTTGTGGATTGTTGTCGGTTTCTCATTATCATTCGGAGATTCTCTCGGTTTTGAAATTGATGGTGAACATTATGGAATAATTGGCAACCCATTGACCTATCCGTTTTTTAATCATGTGAGCGTATATCCGCACAAAACAATGGCTTCCACAATTCCTTTCATATTATTTGCATTGTTCCAAATGAAATTTGCGGTGATTACACCGGCTTTAATTACGGGTTCGTTTGCAGAAAGAGTGAGATTTATATCTTATCTTTTATTCATGGTACTTTTCAGTCTTTTCATTTATACACCTTTGTGTCACATGGTTTGGCATCCGGAAGGTCTTTTAAATAAATTTTTCGGGATTAAAGATTTTGCGGGTGGAACTGTAGTCCATATGAGTGCAGGTTTTGCGGCTTTGGCAGGTGCAATTGTTTTAGGAAGAAGAAAAAATCCGCATCATGAACCTTCGAATATTCCCTATGTGATTTTAGGAACCGGAATGCTTTGGTTTGGCTGGTTCGGCTTTAATGCCGGTTCGGCTTTAAGTGCCAATGCAACAGCAGCAATTGCTTTTGGGACCACAACGATAGCTTCGGCATCTGCAATGATGACGTGGATTTTCTTTGACAGAATCAACGGCAGAAAAGTATCCGCTTTAGGAGCGTGTATTGGAGCAGTTGTCGGTTTAGTAGCAATTACTCCGGGCTGTGGTTTCGTATCAATTCAGGAGAGTCTGTTCATCGGTTTTATTTCTGCGATCGTCTCTAATGTAATGCTGAACTGGAAAGCTTTAAAGAAAATAGACGATACTTTAGACGTTTTTGCCTGTCATGGAGTGGGAGGTATCATGGGAATGATTCTTACCGCAATATTTGCGCACGGCGAAAATGCAAGCCTTCTTCACGGCGGAATCGGAGTTTTTACTCATCACATGATAGCACTAATTTTAGTTTCGGTATTCACATTTTTCGGATCCCTGCTTTTATATAAACTCACTAATTGCATTATAACGCTCAGGGTTTCTGGAGAATCAGAAAATATAGGATTAGATATGTCTCAACATGAGGAGAGTTTGAGATGGTAATATCTTTAATTAATGGCAGTTTTATTTGGGCAGCTTTACCGCCTTCCACTCCCGCTTTTTTACCTCCGCTTCGCTCCGGCAAAAAGAGCTCCGTTCAAGTCGGGCTGCGAAATTTGTCAAGAGCTCAAAACCGTTTAAAAAAATAAAATTTGGAGCTACGAAAAGGTGGGAAACCTTGTTTTACATTACATTCTTTAAAATTTAACCTGTATATTTGCTTTTCATGAAAATGGAAATAAAGTATGGAGTCAATATCGGTTTTTGAGATTATTAAGGTGGGAATTGGCCCTTCCAGTTCGCATACCATGGGACCCTGGAATGCTGCTTCAGCATTTATAAGAATTATAAAAAGAGAGAGATCTATCGATGAGGTAACAGAAGTTTTTCTGGAATTCTTCGGCTCACTTGCCAAAACAGGGATCGGTCACGGTACAGATATCGCCGGAATGTTAGGTCTGAACGGAGAAGATTTCAAAACCATCAATACTTCAAAGATCGATGAAAAAATAGAATTCATCAAGCAAAGTCAGATTTTGAATTTAGGAGGTGAAAGAGAGATTCCATTTATTTACGGGCATCATTTGATTCTAAATAAATCTAAGACCTTAGATTTTCATCCGAACGGAATGATCTTTAAAGCAATTTTTGAAGACGGAACCGAGCTAGTGCAAGATTTTTATTCTGTAGGAGGAGGTTTTATTGCGAGCCAGGAAAAAAACTCAATTGAAAAACAGTGTGTTCGTACTTTATATCCTTGCCATCACGGCTCAGATATTGCAAAATATTGTGAGAAATTGGGTTTTGATAAAGTATCAGATCTTATTTTGATCAACGAAGAAAGCTGGAGAAGTCAGGAAGAAACGAGAAAAGAAGCCTTATACATCTGGGAAAATATCAAAGAATGCATTTATAAAGGTGTCAATAAAGAGGGCATTTTACCCGGCGGTCTCAATGTAACGCGAAGAGCTGCCGGAATCAACAGAAAACTCTTGGGCGATAAAATTTATAAGAATAAAGAAGAATGGTTTCAGCAGGTTGTTGATGCCGAAGAAAACTTTACGAATATCAACAAATGGATTTCGTGTTTCGCACTTGCAGTCAATGAGGAAAATGCAAGTTTCGGGCGTATCATCACTGCGCCAACAAACGGTGCAAGTGGAGTAATCCCGGCTGTTTTAATGTATGCGCAGGCATTCACTCCACATACAAGTGAAGATGACATTGTGAGATTTTTACTGGTTGCAGGAGAAATAGGAACTTTATTTAAGAAAAATGCAACCATCTCGGCGGCAATGGGCGGTTGTCAGGCAGAAGTTGGGGTATCGTCAGCAATGGCTGCGGCAGGCTTGACAGAAATCTTGGGCGGAAGCGTCGGACAGGTGTTGATGGCTGCAGAAATTGCCATGGAACATCATTTAGGGTTAACGTGCGACCCGATCAAAGGATTGGTGCAGATTCCTTGTATCGAAAGAAATACAATGGGCGCCATGAAAGCAATTACAGCAGCAAATATCGCGTTAGAAAGTGATCCTGCTAAAGCAAAAGTGAGTCTGGATCAGGTCATTCAAACCATGTGGGAAACCGCTTTATCGATGAGTGACAGATTTAAAGAAACTTCTGAAGGCGGTTTGGCAATTGCTGTAAATGTTCCGGAATGTTAAAATAAATAAAAGTCATGGTTGCAAACCTCAGGATTTTCATAATATTCTAGGATTGTCTAAGATTTGCCTTATTTTGTTTGCATTTTCAATCAGTTCTCCTAAATATTCATAGTCTTCTTTTTCTAAAGCGGATTTAAATTTTCTGAGCTGAAAGATATGCTCATTCAAAACATCCAGTACATTTTCTTTATTTTGCTTAAAAATAGGAACCCACATTTCGGGATGAGATTTGGCCAGACGTACGGTACTTGAAAAACCCGAACTCGCCAATTGAAAAATTGTTTCTTCTTCTTTTTCTTTCTCCAAAACGGTATTGGCAAGCGCGTAAGAGGTGATGTGTGAAATATGGGAAATGTAAGCGGTATGTATATCGTGGGCTTCGGCGTCCATATACATTAAATGCATATCCAGATTTTCAGCGAGATTTCGAACTATATTTAATGCATCTTCAGCAGAAACTTCAGAGTTACAAATTACTCCCGCTCTTCCTGAAAAACTATTGGCAGTTGCGGATTTGGGACCATTATTTTCTGTTCCCCACATAGGGTGAAAGGCGACAAATCTTGATCTTTTCGGATGGTTTTTCACTGATTCTACAATTCCCGATTTTGTAGAACCTACATCCATAACGGTTTGTGAATCTGAAATTAAATCTAAAACTTTCGGTAAAATCTTTCTTGCCGCATCTACAGGAATAGCAATAATAATTAAATCTGAATTGTTTATTCCGTATTTCAAATCTGCCTTCGCATCAATAATGTCTAAAGCCAATGCATCTTGTAAATTATCTATACTATGATCAATTCCGTAGATGAAATCGGCCCATTTTTTCTCTTTTAATTTTAAGGCGATGGAACCTCCAATTAATCCTACACCAATTATACTAATCTTCATTTTTTTTAATTTATAAATAAAAAACCCCGTCCGCGGACGAGGTTTGGTGTTATGTAACAAGAATCTCTATCCCAAATCTGAGTTGAAAATTCTATAATAATATGTTTTGTTTTTGCTAATCACAAAGCGAAGATAGTAATTTTTAATTTCATTATTAAAATTGAATATTTACCTTCTAAGAAAATTGATCATTGACCCGTTGTTAAGGATTGCTGATAATCAATGTTGAAGGAATATCCGAAAGCCAAAGACTTTTCGAATCTATCAAGCCACGCCAGCTTTTTTTGCTGATCAGCATGAGGTCCTGACCGTTCAGAAATTCTTTTTCGATTTTCTTTTCATTGTATAATGTAATGTGATTAGGTGCCACTTGCTCAATACTTCTAATAAGTTCTTTTACTTCGATGTTGCTTCTGATTTGGCCGGCAACGTCCAAAATAATAATCTGAGAATTGTTATTATTGATCAATCTTTTAGCATATTCAAGCAAATAAAAATCGCTTAGATTAAAGATCGGTACAAACACTTTTTCTGCTGAGGTAAATTGTTTTTCAACCAAAACCCCAACCGGAATATTTGTTTTATCTAAAATCTGAAGGGTAAAATCGTCAAATGGAGAATTGTTAAATATATAACTTTTCCCTTTTACTGTATTCAACAACTTTTCAGGGTTTATTATTTTTGTGGTAAACCCTAAAAGACGTCCTAATAAACTGCCTTCATACATTGATTTTCCGAGCATTATAAGCAGCAAATCGTAATTTCCTTTATTTGAAATGCTGGTAAGATCACTTTCAATATCGGTTGACGCTTTGAAAAATGTAGTGACTTCAACGTGTAGGTCATTTGATGTTTCTATCACGCTTTTAAACTGCTCATTTTCATACTCATCTATTTCGTAGGTATGCATCTCGTCAACAGGAGCAATATTCATCGCGGTAATACTTTTGTTACCATTCATTTTGTGCGTGAAATTATTGGCTAATCTCAGAAGCGTACTTCCGGATTCAGGATTATCAAAAGATAGTAGAACGCGGTATTTAGAATCATTTTCATCGTTGATCTCGTCCGGATCTTTTTTAGATTTAAACATGTAATTGATAAAATCTAACGCAGGTCCCGTCATGAATGTGGTAAATAATGCCATAATTACCATCATTGCAAAGATTTCGGGGCTTAAAACACCCAGATCATATCCGATATTTAATACAATTAGTTCCATCAAACCTCTGGTATTCATCAATGCACCGATTGTCAGACTTTCCTTCCAGTTGATTCCGAGGAATTTGGCAGTTAAAGCACTTCCTGCAAATTTCCCAACGACAGCCACCAATATAATTGCTCCTGCGGTCACCCACAAGTGTCCCTCATTTAATAATCCGATTTGTGTTCTAAGTCCGGTAAATACAAAGAAAAGTGGTAGTAATAGAACTAAAGCAACATCTTCTATTTTATCAATAAATAATGATCTGAACTTTGCATTTTCAGGCATAATTGCACCGGCCATAAATGCCCCGAATAAGGCATGAATCCCAATTACTTCTGTTGCGTAGGCTGATAAAATCAAAGTCAGAAAGAAAATAGCAACCATCGGTTTATTGATGGTATTTTTTTCTGCCTGCAGGTCTCCGATTCTTTTTAAAAAGGGTCTGACGATTTTTATCATTAGAAAAACATACCCTATTGCCATCAAAATGACGTAGATCGAGCTGGCAAAAGATCCTGCTTTTACGATGGCAATCACTGCTGCCAAAATACACCAGGCCGTAATATCATCGGCCGCTGCACAAGTGATCACGATGGTCCCTAATTTTGTTTTCTGTAGATTTCTTTCCTGAACAATTCTTGCTAAAACAGGAAATGCAGTAATACTCATTGCAATGGCAATAAATAACGCGAATGAAGTAAACTGAACGCCGTCCGGAGCAAATTCCTGATAAATAAAATAGGAAAGTCCGATACCTAGAGCAAAGGGAATAATAATACTTGCATGGCTGATGACAACTGCATCGTGTGCTTTCTTTCTTAAAACACTCAGATCAAGCTCCATTCCTACGATATACATGAAAAGGATTAATCCGATCTGGCTTAAAAACTGGAGATTTCCCAATGATTCTTTAGGAAAAAGAAATGCAGAAAATTCTGGAAAATACATCCCTAAAAGTGAAGGCCCGAGAATAATCCCGGCAATCATCTCACCGATAACGCTTGGTTGTTTTATTTTGATACATATCCAGCCTAAGAGTCTTGCTGCAAGAATAATGGTGACAATCTGGGCTAATAATAATGCTAGAGGATGATGAAGGTTAGTCTGAAATGAATCTGCAAAATTATCCCACGTAGAGCCGCTATTTGTTTTCACAATGATATCTTCACCAGCTTCAAGTGTCTGTCCCTGTATCATAAACCAATACATCAGGCATGAGAAAACTGCGATGGTGACAATATAAAAGATAATATTTCTGTACTTTGCCAAATTCATGATTCCGTTATTTGAGTGCAAATTTGAAAAGAATAAAACTATATACTGTATTGATTTCTTTTAAATGTAATGAATCTTCTGAAAAATGTAATGAAACACTGTCACTTATTGGCAAACGCTTCCATTAAAGTATTTTTATATGTTTCACCGATCTGCATTTTTAAAAAATGCTGTTGATCTAAAGCAATATTTGTAATAATCTCTTGTGTTGATAAAACTTTTATTGCAGAAATCGCAATGATTTCCTTTTTATTAACCTGGGCAAAATCTTTAGAAGGCAGCATCTCTAGAAGTGACTTGAAATTAAGATTTTTCAGTACAATGGCAGAATGATCCTTAAGGGTGACTTCTTTATCGCGGCTGTCTATTTCAGAAGTTTTGATGTAAGCAATCTGCTCTGTGAAAATCAAGGTCTTGCCGATATTGGTATTCCATTCTATAAAATCTCTCTTCACAGAATTGGCGTTGATCTGCTTCACTTTTTCAAATGCCTGAATCAATCTTTCCTTTTTAATAGGCTTCCGTACGTAATCGACTACATTCAGGTCAAAAGCCTCTGCAGCATATTCTTTATAAGCTGTTGTAAAGATGATTTTCTTTGAATCTGAAATCAATTCTGCTACCTGAAGACCGTTTATTCCCGGCATTTCAATATCTAAAATGCAGACGTTGCAGTCGAGATGATCAATTTCGCTCAGGAAAATTTTAGGATCATTAAAAGCCTTTATCACTTCTACGTTTTCTATTTGCTCGCACAGAAGTTTCAGATAGCTGATGGCTAAAATTTCATCATCTAATATAACGCACTTTATCGTAGAACTCACCTAAATTTATTTTTAATTCTGCTGTGAAGATACCGTTTTTTGAACTTCTGTTGAGATCGTAAAAATTGTTATAGATCATTTTTAAGCGTTGATCCAGAGACTGGCTACCAAAACCGCTTTTTTCTTTTTCCAGAACATTTTTTAATGATGCTTTATTGGTGACCTTCATTGTAAAAATTCTGTTTTCTAACTCGAGATGAATAGCAATAAAAGAATCTTGGGCCAGAAAATCTGTGTGTTTGAAGGCATTTTCTATCAAATCAACAGAAATCAACGGAGCAAAAACTTTTTCTTCGTAAATGGGATCTGTCTTGTCTATTTTAGATTTAATTCTGAAATCAAAAAGCGGGTTGATTTTAATTTTATTGATTTCAATAAGGCTTAATGCAAAGCTGAATTCTTCTTTTGGGCTTACAAATTTGTTGTTGCTTTCGTAAAGAATATAATCAAGCACATTAGCCAGCTTATCCAGCGACATGTAGGTTTGATAGGCGTGTGATTGTACAGAATTCAGAATATTTTTAAAAAGATGAGGATTCAGTTTGGTGCCGATATGTTCCAGCTGAACTTCGTTTAATCGCTGTTCGATCAGTTTGTTGGTTTCTGAAAGTTTAGCATTTTTTTTTCTGAAGCTTTGATTTCGGCTGAATAAATAAATACTTACAGTGACTAAAATAAAGATAGCAAAAACTCCAACGAAAATCAGATAATCGTGAATCATGTAGTAATTGCCGTCCATCGCAGTGAGATTATTTTATTTTTTTTAAGCCTAATAATCGGGTTTCCTCAGCACATTTTTCGAAAGTAACTTCGTAGCGCGGTTTATTGTCAGGATATGAAATCAGATAGTCGGGGCAAGGTTGTTTCTGAGCATGGCTTCTGTCAAAATCTACTTTTCCTTTTGTGATGATGCTGTCTTTTACAAATTTTTCATCGACTTGTAAGGCATTCATGTCAGCTTTAAAGCTTTCAGAAAATTTAAAATCTTTAGAAAGAGTTTCGGCGATTACACGGCTGTTGGGTAAATATCCGCTGCAACTCACGCCTTTTTTATTAAGAACAAAAAATACAATAATTAGCCCCGGAACGAGCCCAATTAGAAAGAATTTGATTTTTTTCATACCTGGATCGGCAATTTCATTAGAAAATTAAAAGATTAATGTCATGATAAGTTAATCCGAAACGGTCACAGATCACCTTTTTGGTATGTCTGCCTTTGTACATGTACAGACTTTGCTTCATTTCGTTTTTACGGATCAGCATATTTTCGAAACCGCCTTCAACATCGTAGTTTAAAATATAAGATAAGAAAAAGTTTGAAATTGCTTTCGTGGTTGTTCTTGGCATTTTTGAGGTCAGATTCGGAAGTCCGCAGTGAATAACACCATGTTTAATAATATAAGGATCATCCATTGTCGTTAACTCTGAAGTCTCGATCACTTTACCATTATCTATGGCGATATCGATGATCACGCTGCCTTTTTTCATTTTGCAGACCATTTCTTCGGTAACGATTGGCTGCATATTTGATCTCGGAAGCGCGCCAATCACAACATCGGCACGTCTCAGGCTTTTGCTTAATTCTTTGGGATCGATAATTGAAGTAGGAACTCTGCTGTCAACCAACGTGTGCAGTCTTCTCAGTTTTGAAAGTGAATTATCAAAAACTTTTACGCTCGCTCCTAAACCGATGGCAGCTTTTGTAGCAAATTCGCCAACAATTCCAGCTCCTAAAATCACAACTTCTGTCGGCCGTACTCCGGTGATTCCGCCAAGCATTAAACCATTGGATAAGGCTAGTAATTCTGATGCATATAAAATGGAAACCGTACCGGCAATTTCACCGATCAAGCGTACTAACGCCAATTGTTTGTACTCATCTACAATAAATTCAAAGGCAATGGCATTGATTTTTTTCTCTGCGAGTTTGATAAAATATTCTTTATCTCTTAGATTAATCTGCAGTGCCGAAACTAAATACGTATTCGGTTTAAAATAATCCAGTTCTTCTTCTGTTGGCGGATTGACTTTTAAAATTAAATCCTGACTGAATGCTTCTTTGGGATCTTTGGTGATGATCGCTCCCGATTCTGAATATTGGAGATCAGTAAAAAAAGAACCTTGACCAGCTCCTGATTCTACAATAATTTCATGACCATGTTGTACGAGAACCTGCACTGCGTCTGGTGTTATACAAGTACGTCTTTCGTTGAGACAGGTCTCCTTTGGGATTCCTATGCTGAATTGCTTTCCTTTTTTAACAATTTCTAACTTTTCCTCCTTTGGCATCAATTCTTCCTCGGAAAAAGGAGTAAAAATATTTGTACTACTCATTTAAATTTAATTATGACTTACAGAAAATTAAAAATACAATCGATTTCTTAGAACAAAGATACATAAATATTTAGTCGAAACTGATTTCACGGTTTTCGCCGTTATTGTGAATGCTCATGGTGTGATATTTTAGTCCGTACAGCTCTTCTTCATAAACTTCCGGCCATTCGATGATACACAGGTAAGCATTGTCGAGGTATTCTTCGATGCCAATATCAAAGACTTCTTCTATATTTTTCAAACGGTAAAGGTCAAAATGATAGACTTTTCCTTTCGGTGTATTATATTCATTTACAATAGAGTAGGTAGGTGAATTGACTTCATCTGCACTTCCCAAATTTTTAAGTAAAAACTGCGTAAAGGTAGTTTTCCCGGCACCTAAATTTCCTTTTAATAATAAAATCGGATTTTGAAGTTGCGGAATGATTTCTTCTACAACGTTTTGCCAGTCGTCTATATTCTTTATATTAAATTGCATAGAATAATTTGACACAAAAATAATTATAAACTATTAGATTTATGTCATGAAACTTCTATTTTCCGTATTTTTACATCATGATTTCCAAGCAGACGATCGATAAAATATTTTCCACAATCCGGGTAGAAGAGATTGTGGGCGAATATGTGCAGTTGAAAAGAGCGGGATCCAACTTTAAGGGGCTTAGCCCGTTTCATGATGAAAAGTCGCCGAGTTTTGTGGTGTCTCCAAGCAAGCAGATCTGGAAAGATTTTTCGACAGGAAAAGGGGGAACTGCCATTTCTTTTTTAATGGAAATCGAAAATTTCACATATCCTGAAGCACTTCGCCACGCCGCAAAAAAATACGGAATTGAAATTGAAGAAGATCAACGCGAGTTTTCTGAAGAAGCAAAAAATGCACAGTCTGAAAGAGATATTCTTTATAAAATCCATGAAATTGCGAACGAATACTTTCAAAATATTTTATGGGAAAATGAAGAAGGCAGATCGATTGGTTTGTCGTACTTCCGGGAGCGTGAGCTGAAGGATGAGATCATTAAAAAGTTTCAGCTGGGATATTCTCCTGAAAAGAAAAATGCTTTTACGGAATTTGCTTTAGATAAAGGATATTCTAAAGAGATTTTAGAGAAATCAGGACTTTCGATTTTTCCTGAAAATTCGCCGGCCGGAATTGACCGTTTTCGCGAAAGAGTAATGTTCCCGATCCACAGTTTTTCAGGAAGAGTATTAGGTTTTGGGGCCAGAATTCTTAAAAATAATATCAAAACTGCCAAATATCTCAACTCCCCCGAAACGGAAATTTATCACAAATCAAATGTTCTCTATGGTTTAAACCAGGGAAAGCAGGCGATTTCGAGAAAAAATATCTGTCTTTTGGTGGAAGGGTATATGGATGTGATATCGCTTCATCTTTCAGGAATTGAAAACGTAGTGGCAAGTTCCGGAACTTCTCTTACGACCGAACAGATTAAGTTAATTAAAAGACTTACCGAAAATGTAACCATTCTTTTTGACGGGGATAATGCCGGAATCAAAGCGAGTTTCCGAAGCATTGATATGCTGCTGACAGAAGGTATGAATATCCGTGTTCTGCTTTTCCCTGAAGGTGATGACCCCGATTCTTTTGCAAGAAAACATCAGGAGGAATACGTTGAAAAATTCATCGAAGATGAAGCAATGGATTTCATCGATTTTAAAGCTGAAATTCTTCTAAAGGAAGCTGGAAACGACCCCATCAAAAAAGCAGAAGCAATTCGAAATATCGTAAAATCTGTGGGTTTTGTGCAGAATGCGCTGAAAAGAGAAGTTTATTTAAAGGAAGTTTCCAATAAATTCGGGCTTTCTGAACAGAGTTTGTTTAATGAATTGGATATTCAGAAGCAACTCATTCAAAATCAGACGCCAAGAAGTCAGCCTAAAGAAAATATTCAGCCAAAGCTTGAAATTGTTCCTAATACTGTCGAACAGATTGATCCTATTTTATTTGATCTTTTAAAACAGGAAAATAGTTTAATAAATTTAATGCTGAATTTTGGCGATGTTGTATTGCATAGAGAAAACGATACCAATGAAAAGTACGACATTACCGTCATTGAAGAAATCCTTGATCATTTTGAAGCAGAAAATTATGAATTTCAGCTTGAATTGAATAAGATCATCACCGACAGCATCAAAGAAGGTATTCAAAATGAAGAACTGAGAAAAGGCAACTTTTTTGTGACATTTATGGATGAAAATATAACTTCAAAAGTCGTTGACGCCATTATGCCTTTAAATGATCTTGAAAACTGGGCCTCCAGGAATATTTTTCCACCAAATTACGGTGATAAAATCAGCAGTCAGGTAGAAGGTGATATTTTGATACATAAATTCAGATATATCGACTATTTGATTAAAAAAGTAAGCGAAGATTTACAAAATCACAGCAGTGATGAAACCAGATATTTTGATTCACTCAAAAAAATAACATTGCTAAAACAGGCATCGATGCAGTTGTCAGAGATTTTAGGATATTCTCCGATAAAAGGAATTTATGTGAAAAGGTAGAAGAATTTATAGTGATAGGATTGCAGTTACTGTATTTTTTATTTAAACTACATCTATAGGCTATCAACCAACAACTAGCCAATTTCTGCCAAAAAGTCCTGTAAAATTTTAGGAATAAAAATTGTAAATTACATCTTAGTTAAATTAAAAATATACCAATAGAAATATGGACATTAAAAAAGAATTCAGAGATTTCTCTGTAAAGCACTTAGGAAACAGCGGTTTGGCAACCGATCAGTATATGGGAATGTATGGGCCAACAAACCTTACACCTTATATCATGGAAGAAAGAAGATTAAACGTTGCGCAAATGGACGTTTTCTCTCGTCTGATGATGGATAGAATCATCTTCCTGGGAACAGGAATTGATGATCAGGTAGCGAATATTGTAACTGCTCAGTTATTATTTTTAGAAAGTTCTGATTCTGCCAAAGATATTCAGATCTATATCAATTCTCCCGGTGGAAGCGTTTATGCAGGATTGGGAATTTATGACACCATGCAGATCATTAAGCCGGATGTTGCAACAATCTGTACAGGTATTGCCGCTTCAATGGGAGCAGTTTTATTGGTTGCAGGTGAAAAAGGTAAGCGCTCTGCGCTAAAGCACTCTCGAGTTATGATTCATCAGCCTTCAGGCGGTGCACAAGGTGTGGCTTCTGATATGGAAATCAACTTAAGAGAGATGCTGAAACTGAAAAAAGAGCTGTATGACATTATTTCTGAACATTCCGGACAAACTTACGAGTGGGTAGAAAAAGCGTCTGACAGAGATTACTGGATGACTTCAACCGAAGCGAAAGATTTTGGAATGGTTGATGAGGTTCTCCAGAGAGCTAAAAAAGAGAAATAATTTTTTCATATTAAAATAAAACCCGGCGCGCCTCGAAGAGGCGCGCCGGGTTTTTAGTTTTGCTTTTATATTAATTAAAACCTTCAATAATCTTAGAAAAATCTTCAAGCTTCAAAGCAGCTCCGCCAATCAATCCACCGTCAATGTCTGGCTGAGAGAAAATTTCTTTTGCATTGTCAGGTTTTACAGAACCGCCGTAAAGGATAGAAACTTCGTCAGCAACTTCCTGTCCGTATTTTTCAGCAATAAGTCCTCTGATATGGGCGTGAATTTCCTGCGCCTGTTCCGGACTTGCCGTTTCACCGGTTCCGATTGCCCAAACCGGTTCGTAAGCAATCACTACTTTTTTGATTTCTTCAGCTGAAAGTGTAAAAAGGGCAGTTTCAGTCTGAGTTTTAACTACATCTAAATGTTGTCCGGCTTTTCTTTGTTCAAGTGTTTCACCATTACAATATATAGGAATTAGGCCTTTATCTAAAGCCAGTTTTACCTTTTTGTTGCAGCTTTCATCGTTTTCACCGTGGTATTGTCTTCTTTCGGAATGACCAATCAAAGAGCCGTTCACATCAATAGATTCCAGCATATCTGCAGAAAGCTCGCCTGTGTAAGCGCCACTTTCGAATTCACTCATATCCTGAGAAAAAACTCCGATTTCTTCTTTTTCAAAGATGTCTTTTGCCATCATTAAGTACAAAGATGGTGGAGCGATCCAAACTTCACAGTTGGTATTGTTATCATTTTTATAACTTAGTAACTGAATCATCAATTGTTGAGCATCAATGACGTTTTTGTTCATTTTCCAGTTTCCTGCAACTATTTTTCTTCTCATAGTTTTTTATTTTAGAAGTTAGAGATGAGATACTAAAAGTTAGAATCACAGTAGGTTTTAAGCTAACATCTAGTTTCTAAGTTCTCAATTAATTAATATTCCAAAGATTTTTCAAAAGGGTGTAAAAAGTATGCTCTTCATCACTCACTACATCGTCGGCTTTGATCAAAGTCTTTGCAAACTGTATGAAATTTAAGCGTTCTTCTTCTGTAGAATCATCGAAAAAACAACGTCCATGAAATTCAAAATGGCTCTTCCAGTCATTTGGCTGAAGCAAAGCAATGGTTTCCAGCTCGTTATCTAAATCGATTGTAAAAGGAAATTCGTCAGCAAGATATTGCTGGACCAGCATTCCCTCTTCGGGAGCAAATTCTCCGTCAACAGATGAAAGAATCATTAACAGGTGATAACCGGCGATGGATTTATTTGATTTTTGCATTTAAATATTGATGTTTAAAATTCTTATTTAAGTTCTGGTTTAAAAGAAAACTGACTATTCACAATTAACCTCTAATCCACATAATTTTTAGCAGGTTGTTTATCTATAATTTTTCCGTGTTGTAAAGTCAGCACAAAAGGATTGCTTCTTGCAATAGTTTTGATGGCAGTGCCATCCATCATTGCGTTTTTAATAGTCTTAAAAGTAGTGGGAATAGTTGAAATTCCGTAAACAACTGCAGTTTTGTCTGAATTTGCTTTTGCTTCAACTTTCTGAAGTAAAACGGCAGAAATTTCTTTTGGATGATAAGAAAAAACTAATATTGCTTTTGGCGCATTGATGATTTCGTCTGTCAAATCAATTCCGGTAGGATCTTCAATTTTGAATTTTACAATTTCAGATTTATACCCTTCTTTGATGAGTTTTGACTCGTTTTTACCCTCTTCAATCTTCCATGGTGAGCCTTCTTCCCAATATTTGGTCTGATTGATGTAATCATCCTGATTTACTTTTAAAACTTCTCCAGTTTTTGAATTTTTAAGCGAATAAAAAGTTTTGTATTCTGAAGGACTTTTTGTGATTTTTTCTTTTTCAGTTTTCAAATCCGTTCCTATTTTATAGTCGCGGAAATCAATGATCGGTTCATTCATAATTCCTTGAACCATAATATAAATCATCATTACAGAGAAAATTCCGAATGCGATTGATAAAAATTTATTGTTTTTCGGCTGGATTGAAGTTGTAACTTTTTTGCCTAATTCTTTTCGATATAATATGAATAATATTAAAAGTCCGACGAGTAGAATAATATCTTTCACAAAACTCTCCCAAGGCGTAAATTTAATTGCATCCCCAAAACAGCCACAGTCTGTCACTACATTAAAATAGGCTGAATAAAATGTCAGAAATCCAAAGAAAACACACAATGCCGCCAGTGCTGAAAGTGCTAATTTAAGCTTGAATTTCACCAACAGCATGAAACCTAACCAAAGTTCCAGGACTACGACAATAATCGAAAAAAGTAAAGCGAATTTCACAAAAAAAGGCATGTCGAAAACGGAAGGTTCAAAATATTCTTCCATTTTAAATGAAAACCCGACCAGATCAACCGCTTTCACAAATCCTGAAAGGATGAAGATAATAGCGATGATACAACGTAATAAACCTTTAATCATATTTAAATAATTTCATGTTCAAAATGGTTTTCTTTCTCAGAAAATTTAATCAGGCAAAACACTGCGTAATTTAGCATGTCAAAATAATTGGCATCCAAACCTTCAGATACGATAGTAATTCCCTGATTGTCTTCTATTTGTTTTGTTCTTAAAACTTTTTGGTAAATCAGATCGGTTATGGATGATATTCTCATGTCTCTCCATGCTTCGCCATAGTCGTGATTTTTTCTTTCCATTAAAGATTTGGCTTCGTGCGCATATTTATCGTAAAGATGTAAAATTTCATCCTTATTTTCATTAAAATCATTAGAAAATCCTTTCTCTAATTGGATTAATCCGATGATCGAGTAATTGACAACAGCGATGAATTCACTTTCTTCGCTTTCATCAATCATTTTCACATCTGTCATCTGCAAAGTGCGGATTCTGTTGACTTTAATGTAAATCTGATCAGTAATTGAGCTCGGTCGCAAAACCCTCCAAGCCGCACCATAATCCTGTAATTTTTTACTGAAAAGATCACGACACTCGCTGATGATTTTTTCGAACTGCATTGAAGTTTTTAACATACATTCTCTTAATAGTCCAAATATACGAATTAGGTTTTAGGTAGCAGGAATTAGGTTTAGTTTTTTAAATTTGTGACATGAATCATCCGTCTAAAACAATATCTCATTCGCTGAACTGCAACGGAAAGTTAATCTGTCTAGAAATTCCTAAAATTATGGGAATTCTGAATCTGACCCCTGATTCTTTTTCTGACGGAGGACAATTTAATGATGAAAAATCTGCGTTGCAGCAAGCTGAAAAATTATTGAGAGATGGTGCTTCAATTATTGATATTGGTGCACAATCTACACGCCCGAAAGCGGAATTTTTAAGCAGTGATGAAGAGATTGGAAGAATAGGGAAGGTGATTTCTAAAATTAAAGGAGAATTTCCGGAAGTTTTGGTTTCTTTAGATACTTTTTATGCGGAAACGGTAAAGTTTGGTTTTGATGAAGGAATTGATATTGTGAATGATATTTCAGGTGGACAGTTTGATGAAGAAATGCTTGATGCAGTTGCCGAAACAAAACTTCCTTACATCTTGATGCATGTGAATTCGTCTTATCAAACCATGCACGAAAAAACTTTTTTTGCAGATATTATTGTAACAGTCAACCAATATTTTTCAAAGAAAACCGATGAATTATTGAAAAAAGGAATTAAAGACATTATACTTGATCCCGGTTTTGGTTTCGGGAAAGCAGTGGAAGATCAGATGAAAATGATGGATGAAGTTGAGTTTTTAGGCTTTGGTAATTTCCCTTTGCTGGTTGGAATTTCAAGAAAATCTTTTATTTATAAACCTTTAGGAAAATCACCTTTGGATATCAACGAAGAGACGCAAAAATTTCATAGGACGATATTACAACAAGGCACAAAAATTCTAAGGGTTCATGATGTAGCCGAAGCGAAAAAAACGATTGATCATTTTCTAAATAATTAATTTTTTCTAAAAAAACCTCCCAAAATCTAGTTTGTCGGAGGTTTTTATAAAATTATTTGTCAGACGTTTAATTATAATTACTCCTTACTATATTAAAATCCGAGCAATTTTAGTTTAAACTGAATGGCAAAATTATCTTTAAATTTTGGGGTGTTGTAATGTCCGACTCTGTAGAAAAACCCGAGGTTGAACTGTGAGGATAGGAAATTATTCCATTCCAATCCTAATTCATTATATAAATGATCAAGCTTTTCAAACTCAAACTGATGAAATTCTTTGTCTTTCATATCACCAATCGTTCCTCTGTAGATAAAATCAAAGCTTGAAACATTTTTCCCAAAGCTTTTAAAATACCAAGGCAATCGATGGGTAAGATAGGCACCTACGAATTTATCATTATAATATTTTCCACCTTCCATGGTTGCAAAACCAAGGTATGAGGTTAGATTAAAGTTTAAACCGCCATGTCCGTTACCCAAACCGTTCATTGTAAAATTTTTCCAGATCGGTGCTTCGCCGGTAATAATTCCACCATACGCTCTGATGCCGGTAACGCCCAGTTTTGTTTTGAAACTATGTACGAAAAGCGCATCAAATCTGCTGAAATTAAAATCTCCATCAAAAGTTTTAAAACTTTGTTCATAATTCAGATACAATTCAGGAAGATTTTGCTCGTAAGTATATTTCCCGGTGGGAGTCATGATGTTTTTTGAGTTGGGAGAATATTTTAGTGTGATCGTAGAAGATGTAATGTCAAACTGATTTCCTAAACCTCTGTAGTTGTAAGCAAACTTAGATTCTTCCTCTGTTTTTTTTGCTGAAATATTTATAGTCAGCGAATTGGTAATGTCATTTTCATAGCTTACTTTAAAACCTTCATAACCATAGAAGACTCCGTTATTTAGCGCAACTCCGGAATTCATAATTTTCATTCTAAAATTCCATAAATTTTCTGAAAACCGTCCTGCAGCCATAACATCATTAAAATATTCGACACGGAAAAAAGAGTTTTTTTCTAACGTCGTGCGAACATCAATACCTGCTCCATATTTGAAATCTTTGTCATAAATTCCGTAAGCAAAATACGCATCTGGAGAAATATATTTGTTGAATTTTTCGTTCAGTTTCGCTCCTGCTCCAAAACGGAAATGCTCATATTTATTATAACCTATAATCCGGGCCAAATCAAAATCTACCATACCTACTCTTATTTTTCCTTTCAGTAAACCGGTGAGTGCTTTTGCTTTCTGGTCGAGTTTGTATTTACTGCTTAAGCTGTCTATTTTTGTATACGTTGTTACTTCACGATCAGTCAGATTTTCAGTTCTATACTGATCGATAAGTTTTCCGTCTGAGTTTTTCACTCCGATAGTATAGCCTTTAAAGTCTTGAGGTTTTTCTTCGATTGGAGTTTTAAAATCGAAATAGTCGGCTGTTGCAAAAGCATAGCTTCCAAATTTCTTTCTGTTGTTTTTATCAGCTTCTTTTTCTTCTTTGGATTTATTTTTATCAGATTTATCCTCGGTATCAAAAGCTGTTGTACCCATTTTGAGTTTGTAGTTCTCTTTTACCAGAAACCATTTATTTTCAATGGGTTTCCAAATGCTTGTAATGCTTCCTTCGCTCTTAATTTTGCTGTTGCTTTCAATCTTTTTCAGAGCATAAGTTTCTTTGTCTACATAAAGATATCCGTTAAACTTTCTTTTGTTGACGGCTTCTTTGTAGTCTACCTGACGAAAACGGATCACATAATTTTGTTTGCCGTCAATTTCTATAGAATCGGTAAGAAAAAAGCGATATAAATTTCTGTTTTCTTCACGAATTTCTTTTGGAACTACATTTCTGTTGGAACGAAAAGCCATTAATTCATAAATAGGCTCTTTTAAACCGGCAATTTTATTATCTAGTATATTGGTTTTTTCGCCATATTTTTTTGAATACAAGCTTTGTGAAGCTCTTTCCCAAAGAAACATTTTGCTTTTTCCAACGAGTTTCATAAGATTTACAGATTCCAACGAATCTTTTCTTTCCTGAGCTTTCATCGGCTGCTGCGGAAGATTTTTTAAAGAATCAATTCGGTTGGCAATGTATGCGTTGTATGCTTTAATACTGTCTTCGTCAAAATCAAGAGAGATTTTCTCATAAGATTTAAATGAATAAGAATCTAAGCTCAGCGGTGAATTCTGATGGTAATTTTCGTTTATTTTTCGGAGAATTTCTAATGCTCTAGGATCACTTTTATCCTCTAAAAATACTGTTTTGATATTTTGAGTTTTGGGATCGGCTTTACTTAAAAAAACTTCCATGACTTTATCTACAACCACATCATCTTCAAAAAAACCTTTTGCCGAAACTTCAACTTTTTTGCACTTTGTTCTAAAATTGAGCACACCGGAAGCATCCGTTTTCCCTACAAGTTTATCATTACAGGAAACGGAAGCATTCGGAATTACCGATTGATCTGCAGAGTTTTTAACAATCAGTTTTGATTGCGAAAAAAAGCTGATGTAAATAAATGACAACAGCAGGATATATAGTTTTTTCATAGAGAGTGACTAACTTAGAGCGGTTTAATGGTTTCTATTAATTATTTTTCTTTTAAATAATATAATGTAAACCAAACCAGCAATGGCAAAAAAAGTGCCGCAGATGCTATAATCCTTAAGATATTTAATTTATCAATTTAGATGAGCCTGTTTTTCGGCAAATTCTTTAGAAAATTGTATTCTGTCTTCCTCAAGCTTTTCTTTATCGCCAGGTAAAATATAGTTGAACAAAACCTTATCTTCATTGTCTAAAAATATCATTTCTTTCTCTTCACCGTCAATCATCTGAGAGAAAATGGCCCACATTGAAGTGTCTTTTAACCTTAATAATTCAAAAAATTGCTCTGCTTTTATTTCTATTTTTTTCATGCTAAAATTCTAATAATTTAAGTTTAAACTGAAAGGCAAAATTCTGTTTAAAACTATATGTTGTATAATATCCGACCCTGTAAAAAACGCCCAAATTAAAATAAGACGAAAGAAAGTTATTCCATTCCAAACCTACTTCCTGATACAAATGATCTAATTTCCTGAATCTGAAATCGTGGTATTCAGGATGTTTCATATCACCAATAGTTCCCCGCAATACAAAATCTAAGCTCGAAACATTCTGCCCGATGCTTTTGAAATACCAGGGAAGCTTATGCGTAAGATAATATGCCGCAAACCTGTCATTATAGAATTTTCTGCCTTCTAATGTGGCAAATCCCAGATAGGAGGTGAGGTTAAAATTAATATCCCGGCTTGGAGAAGCCAGACCATTCATCGTAAAATGCTTCCAAATAGGAGCTTCGCCTAAAACCACTCCGCCGTATAATCGTAATCCGGTAGTTCCCAGACGGGTTTTGAAATTCTGTACAAAAAGTGCATCGAATCGAGTGTAATTAAAATCTCCACCCAAAGCTTTAAAGCTTTGTTCAAAATTAAAATACAATTCAGGGTATTTCTGATCAATCAGAGATTTCCCCTGCGGTGTCATGATGTTGGTAGAATTTGGAGAATACTTCAAAGTTACCAGTGTGTTGAAATTTTCAAAAGCGGCACCGCTATTTCTGAAACTGTAATCAAATTTTGCTTCTTCGGTATTTCTTTTTGCTGCAAAAGCCAGTGTAAGACCATTGGAGACATCGTTCAGATAAGAAACCGTAACACCTTGGTAACGGTAATATTTGTCATTATTGATGTTGTTCCCATAATTCATCATGCGCATTCTGAAAGTCCATAGTCTGCGGTAAAACTCACCGGATGAGTTGACGTCATCATCATATTCAATCCTGAAAAAAGAATTTTTATCGAGCGTGGTTTTGATATCGATACCAATTCCGTATTTATATTTTTCATCGTTGAGGCCATACGCAAAATAGTAATCCGGCGAAAAATAGGGATTGAAATTCTCATTTAGCTTTGCTTTTAAGCCAAATCTGAAGCCCTCGTATAAATTGTAATTAATGACTTCCCCAATATCAAAATCAAAACTCCTGACCCTAACCTGTCCGTTAATCAAGCCGGTTAAAATTCTTGCCTTACGGTCGATATTATATTTCTTTCCTAAACTGTCGATAACGAAATAAGTGTTTTTTTCTCTTTCTGACAAAGGTTCTGTACGATACTTCTGAAGGGTTTTTCCGTCGGCATTTTTTACCGTGAAAGTATAGCCTTTAAAATGTTTAGGATCTTCTACGATCGGCGATTGGTAGTCAAAATACTTTGAACTCAGGTATGCATACGTTCCAAAGCTTTTTTTGTGTCTTTTTGAATTGTTTTCTACGGCATCAGATGAGGGTTCTGTATTATCCATCATCATTCGGCTCATTCTCAGTTTTACACTTTCTTCGGATAAAAACCATTTGTTGTTAAAAAAAATCCAAGTGCTTGCAATATTTCCTACATTTTTATCTTTGCTGATGCTCTCTATTTTTTTTATACCGTAAGTATCGATATCAATGTAAAGATATCCGCTGAATTTCCTTTTTTTTACTGTTTTTTTATAGCTCACTTCACGAAAACGGATCACGAAATTTTTCCTGCCGTCGATTTCGATCGTGTCAGTAAGATAAAATCTGTACAAACCCCGGTTTTCCGGTTTGATCTGGTTCGGGACTTTGTCTCTGTTACCCTGTAGCGCAATCATTTCATAAATAGGCTGCTTGAGGCCTGAAATACGGTTGTCAAGAATATTCACTTTCTCTCCTAATTTTTTAGAGAATAGGTATTCCTGAGCTCTTTCCCATAGAAATAGTTTGCTTTTTGAAAATATTCTCCTTGCTGAAACATCACTGATGGAATCATTTGTTTTCTGCTTTTTGAAAAGATTAAAGTTGTTATTAAAAGCTTCATTAAATGCCGAAATACTGTCCTGATCAATATCTAAAGAAATTTTCTCATAAGATTTATAGGCATAAGAATCTAAACTCTTTGGCGAATTGCTTTTGAAAAGCTGATCTGTTTTTCTTAGAATTTCAAGCGCTTGAGGATCACTTTTGTCTTCAAGGATGACCGTTTCTATAGACTTGGTTTTTGAGGAGGCGTTGATAAGCGTGACCGTCATTACATCTTCAACCAATGCGCTCTCTCTAAAATGATTTTCTGCTGTAATCTGGATGTTTTTGCATTTTGTTTTAAACTCAAGATAGCCGCTGTCATCTGTTTTTCCTAAAATTTTATCGTTACAGGAAATTGTTGCATTGGCAATGGGTGTTCCTTTGATTTCATTGATTACTGTAATTTTTGATTGTGAAAAACCAAAAACAAACAACGACAGAAACATTAAAACAAGCCCTTTTTTCATGAAAAAAATCTGCAACAAAATTACTGATATTTCTTCTTTCAAAAAAGCTTTTTCGATGTCCATTTTATCGGTCATTACCAGTCAAAAAAACTCCGGAATACTAAATTCCGGAGTGTAGATTCAAATAAAATTGCCACAGATATGTTTTATTTTATATCATTTTTAGAAATCACAATTTCTTTAATCATGTTGCCTTCAGAGTCTGTGTATAGGTATTTAAGATTATTAACACCCAATCTGGATGTTTGAGTGAAAATTTGTCGGATTTGAGGAGTTTTTACCATCTCATCTTTCATCAGCTTGTCAGCACCTACAACTTTCAACATGGGAATATAGCTGTCCGGAACCTCATTGGTATAAATGATGTTTTTGTGTTCGTCTGCTTTAATACTGACAATTTTTGTACCTGTAGTTTGATCTACAATAGGCAGGTTTTTATTAAATGCTTCCAGAATTTGGTTCAATTCATCTGAGTTTGGTTTCTCACCTGCTGCGATAGCTTTGAAATCTACAGACTCCTTTACATTTTTGTTATCGATCATTTTGTCAATAATCACCTTCGAATCTGCACTGTATACTTTCAGATTAAATTTAACGCCGCTCTCAAAAAGTTCTTTTCCTAATTTTTCACTTTTAATTGCCTGAGCAATGAGATCAGGAAGAGATTTGCTGACCAACTCACTCTCTATATCGTTGCTTTGATAAGTCGTATTGACATCAATATTGATTTGATCGGGTGATGTAGAGCTTGCGCTGGTAGACCTGATCATCTGATTGATCATCATTGAAGAGCTGCCGTTATACATTTTGACAAAATCCTGTACTTTGTCTTCTTTCGTTTTGCATGCAACGAGCATTAACGAAGTTAAAAAGATAATGAGTATGTTTTTCATAAATAATATTTTGAGAAAGATAATAAAAAAACAGAAACATAAGTTTCTGTTTTGTATTAAATATTTAAAATGAATTAGATCTCTAAAGCCTTTTGATACGCATTTTCCAGGCCATTAAGATTTTTGCCTCCTGCTGTTGCAAAGCCGGGATTTCCTCCTCCTCCGCCTTGTATTTCTTTTGCTAAATCTTTCACGATTGTTCCTGCTTGATAGCTTGAAGCCAGGTCATCAGAAATTCCTACAGTAATCATTGGTTTTCCGTCGTAATCTGATAAAACAATTGTTACAGAAGTCGGAATTTCCTTCTTAAGCTGGAATACAATGTCTTTCACAGAACCTGCATCCAGAGAGGTTTTCTTCACTAAAAGCTGTTTATCTCCTTTGTGTTCATAAGCCGTTTTCCAGTCGCCGATTTCGCCTTTTGCTTTTTCTTTTTTCAGAGATTCAACTTCAGATTTTAGAGTTGAATTTTCTTCCATTAATTTCTCAATCGATTTTACAATATCTTTTGATTTAAGCAAATGAGAAAGTTCAATAATCTGCTTTTCTAAACTCGTGAAATACTCTTCAGATTTGTCTCCGGAGATTGCTTCAATCCTTCTGATACCTGCCGCAACAGAACTTTCAGAATTGATTTTAAAATGACCGATTTCGCTTGTATGTTTAACGTGAGTTCCCCCGCACAATTCTTTTGAACTTCCAAACTGGATCATTCTCACACTATCACCGTATTTTTCACCAAACAATGCCATTGCACCTTTATCAATCGCCTCCTGAATAGGAATGTTTCTGAACTCCTGAAGAGCAATATTTTCTTTGATTTTTGCATTGACTTTTTCTTCGATTAAAGCCAATTCTTCCTCCGTCATTTTACTGAAATGCGAGAAGTCAAAACGCAGATAATCCGGACCAACAAATGAACCTTTCTGTTCAACATGAGTTCCTAAAACTTCTCTCAAAGCCTCGTGCAGCAAATGTGTTACAGAGTGATTTGCCTGAGAATTTTTTCTTTCGGTTGCGTTGACTTTAGCGTAAAAAATAGCTCCTGCATCTTTCGGAAGTCCGTTGATTAAAGAAATAATCAACCCGTTTTCCTTTTTGGTTTCTAAAACTTCAAAACTTTCAACTGCATTTTCCAACACACCTTTATCACCGATTTGTCCACCACCTTCAGGATAGAAAGGGGAGTTGCTCAATACGACCTGATAAAATTCGCCGTCTTTATTTTCTACTTTTCTGTATCTAGTAATGTAAGTTTCGGCTTCAATCTGGTCATAACCTACAAAATTTTCAGGTTTTTCTTCTAAAACTACCCAGTCATAAACTTTAGAAGCTGAGTCTTTTTTAGAACGTTGCTTTTGCTTTGCCATTTCAGCTTCAAAACCAGCTTCATCGATGGTCAAACCTTTTTCTTCCGCAATAATTCTCGTCAAGTCATCAGGGAAACCATAAGTGTCATATAGTTCAAAAACTTCTACGCTTGGTAAAACTTTAGAACCTTCAGCAATTGTCTGCTGAATTAATTTTTCTACTCTTAATAAACCGTTTTCAATGGTTTTTAAGAAAGATTCTTCTTCACTTTTAATGACTTCAGTAACTAATTTTCCTTGTTTTTCCAGTTCAGGGAAGAATTCTCCCATTTGATTTTGAAGTACAGCGACCAATTCAAAAAGGAAAGGTTCTTTTCTGTCTAAAAATCGATATGCGTAAGAAATTCCTCTTCTTAAAATTCTTCTGATCACATAACCGGCACCACCGTTGGAAGGCAACTGTCCGTCTGCAATTGCAAAAGAAACCGCTCTGATGTGATCTACCACCACACGGATCGCAATATCTTTTTCGTCCGTTAAAATTCCTGTATATTTTTTACCTGAAAGTTCTTCCACTTTAGCAATCAAAGGGGTAAAAACATCAGTATCATAATTGGATTCTTTTTGCTGTAAAGCCATACAAAGACGCTCGAAGCCCATTCCCGTATCAATGTGTCTTGCAGGAAGATTTTCAAGAGAACCGTCTGCTTTTCTGTTGAACTGCATGAATACGAGATTCCAGATTTCAACCACTTGAGGATGGTCATTATTCACTAATTCCAAACCGGAAATTTTAGCTTTTTCCTCCGGAGTTCTCAAGTCTACATGAATTTCAGAACAAGGTCCGCAAGGTCCACTCGCTCCCATTTCCCAGAAATTATCTTTTTTGTTCCCGTTGATTATTCGGTCTTCAGAAACAAATTGTTTCCACAAATCATAAGCTTCAGTATCTCTTTCCAGATTCTCTTTTTCGTCACCTTCAAAAATGGTTACATATAGATTTTCCTTTGGAATTCCGTACACTTCTGTCAACAATTCCCAAGCCCAGGAAATGGCTTCTTTTTTAAAGTAGTCACCGAAAGACCAGTTGCCCAACATTTCAAACATCGTGTGATGATACGTATCACGGCCTACATCATCCAAATCGTTATGCTTTCCCGAAACTCTCAGGCACTTTTGGGTATCGGCAATTCTTGGTGCAGTAGGGGTTTTATATCCTAAGAAAAAATCTTTGAACTGTGTCATTCCGGAGTTGGAAAACATCAGCGTAGGATCATCTTTCAGCACGATGGGTGCAGATGGAACGATAAGGTGGTTTTTACTTTTAAAATAGTCTAAAAACTGTTGGCGTATTTCCTGTGAGGTCATTTTTTATAGCTTTAAATATCAAAAAAATTGATAAGGATGCAAATTTAATATTTTTAAGTGATTGCGAAATAGAGTTGTAATGAATTAATGAAAATTATCTCGTAAACCTTTTAAAACAAACCATTTTTTACTTTTTTTCGTATATGATATCAAAGAAATTATTAAATGAAGATTCACAAAGATTCAATTTAATTTTAGCGTGAAATTTGCATCTAATAAAAGTGTTCTAAAAATTACATCAACAAATGATTAAGCATAACAAACAAAAAATGAAAAATATACTGATATTGTTCGGATTATTTCTGGGAATAGCTGTCTTTGCAGCAAGTTGTGGAGATGCCGGCAAAATTAAGCCAAGAGAAACTGAAAATAAAAATGAAAAAATTATGGAAGCAGGAAATGTAAAAGAAATTTATTTTGCAGGCGGATGTTTCTGGGGAACAGAACATCTTTTTCAACAAGTAAGAGGCGTTGTAGGAACTGAAGTAGGCTATGCCAATGGGAAAACCAAAAATCCAACTTACGAAGAAGTGACAAGTCATACAACAGGTTTTACGGAGGCGGTGAAAGTGAAGTATGATGCAGATGAGGTAGATCTGAAACTGCTGATTGAACTTTATTTTAAATCAATAGACCCTACTACTTTAAACAGACAGGGAAATGATGTCGGAGATAATTATCGCAGCGGAATTTATTTTACGGATAAAAGTACTGAAGCAATTGTGAAAAATGAAGTTGAAGAATTGTCAAAAAACTATTCTAAACCTGTTGTTGTAGAAGTTGAAACACTGAAGAATTTCTACCGAGCTGAAGATTATCACCAAGATTATCTGAACGCAAATCCGGGTGGATACTGTCACATTGAACCTGGACTTTTTGAAGAAGCCAGAAAAGCAAACCCGCCAAAAGCGAAGAAATAAAATTGAAAAGTTGTCGAAAGGCAACTTTTTTAGTTTAAAAACCTTTCTTTAATGCTGAACATGGAAATGTTCATGAAGATTAAGAAGCTGAAGATTAAATAGAAAGTTTCTTTGGGAAGTTGTTTTAGGAAAAATTGGAAATCTTCGAATACTGTTGGCTTATATTCATTACGAATCACATCGTAACAAAGTAAGCAATCATATGCAAATTCTTCCGTATTTGAGTCTTTATAATAATGAACAACAAAAAAATGACCGGTCTTTTCTAAGTCAATACCATAATGTTCTTGTTTGGAAATATGCATATCATTAATTAAAGAAATAAAATCATCGTAAGAATTTTCTTTATTTAAAATGAATTCAATTCCTGATTCTTTTTTGTTATCTCGCTGTAGTTTTTTAATTTCTGAAATGTACAATTTAGAATTTTGACGAGCTTCATTGGGTTTTACTTCTATTTTTTGATAGTTCCAATTTCTTATTTGTTCAAGAGTATTTTGTCTGTCAATCGGGATTTTAGGATCATATTTTGCCGGAATTCCAAAATCCATAATGTTGTAAATAGGCTCATTTAGTTTTCGATTCCCCAAATACCAAAACAAAACAGGAATCAATAATGCACTTATCAACCCGGGAACATAGTATATTTTCTTTCCTGAAATCATTGGTTTAAATTTAAATAAAAAAAGTGACTCAATAATGAATCACTTTCGTATCTGAATAATTTATATCTGATAATTATAAAATTACCAATCTCTTTTCTTTAAAATCCAGTATGAACCGATAATGAAGATTGCACACCAACCAAGGCAAGCAATTAAGCTTTCTGTAGGGTAGGTAAATTCATATTTCAGACCAATGAATTTTGCTGTATTTAGCCTAACTAAAGGATTAGGGATTAGATTAGACATACTTTCCAGTGGGAATAATTTAGAAAAGAAAAAATCATTTTGAAGTACATTCTCCATTTGTTCTTTTGTTGTAAGTCCGGATAATTTTAAACGAACTTCAGTAATCCCAATAATAAATTCGGCAAACCAAAGTACAAATAAGGCAAGAAATACAAATATTGATTTTCTTAACAAAATTGAAAGGAACATTAAAAAGCAGAAAAAACTAAAAAGTTTTAAAAAATAATTTCCTATAAAAAATATTTCAGCATAAATTTTCGCAGATTCTGTTGTCGTTGAATATTTATATCCTAAAAACATTGTTATACCAAAAACTACAATTGTAGAAATAATAGTAAACAAAGTAATTGTTATCAGTTTTGAACCAATGAAATTTTCTCTACTTAAACCATCAATTGTATTTTGTTTAAACATTCGGTTGGTAAATTCCTGACAAATTGAAAACACAATAATCAATCCCAAGAAAATTTTTAGAGCCCCAACGATATATGTTGTAAAATTCCAGATTTCAGGAAAGTTGTAGATACCTTCTTCTTTTAAATTGATTGTCTTTCCAAATAAATCAAAGCTAACCAAACCAATGAAAAGGAATAGTGTTATTATACCAAAATATAAGATGGTGAAAACTTTAAACGGTCTGTAATTCAGGTTTTTGTAATATTCGAGTTTTAATAATTTCAACATGATTAATGAGTGTTTTTTACAAGTTCAAGGAATTGAGTTTCAAGCGATTGTTTTTTCTTGGCCAGATGAGACAGGAAGATTCCTTTCTCTGCCAGTTTCTGGTTTAAACTCGATGCAGAAATCGATGCGTCATCACGGATCTGGGCTTTAACGATCTCGCCATCAATTTTTACCGAAGTAAACCACTGCAGCTCTTCCAAAGCAGTTAAAAGCACTGTATTATTATCCGCTTTTAATTCAAAAAATCCTGTGTTGGTCGTCATTCCGTCTACACTTCCAGAATAAATTGAGTTTCCTTCCTTTAAAACGATGACATGGCTGCAGATTTTTTCTATTTCATCTAATAAGTGGCTTGCGATGATGATGGTAATACCCTGTTTTGCAATCGACCCGATAATTTCTCTGATCTGGATAATTCCTTCAGGATCCAAACCGTTCGTTGGTTCATCTAAAATTAAAACTTCAGGATTATTCAGTAATGATGAGGCAATCGCCAGACGCTGCTTCATCCCTAAAGAAAAAGTTTTAAAAGGATCTTTTTTTCGTTCTAAAAGACCGACAATACCCAAGACTTCATCAATTCTTGTATAAGGAGTTCCTTTGATTTCTGCAACAATTTTTAGATTGGTTTCTGCACTTAAATAAGGATAAAAGTTAGGCTGCTCAATGATTGCCCCGATTTTTTTAAGCGTTTCAGAATCGGTTCCCTTTTTCCCAAACCAGAACCAGTCACCATTTGTAGGATTGATAGTTGAGAGAAGCATTCCGAAAGTAGTAGATTTTCCGCTTCCGTTGGGACCAAGAAGTCCATATACATTGCCTCTTTCCACATCAAAGGAAATATTATTGACAACGACTCTTTTAAATTTTTTAGTCAGGTTTTTGACAGATAACACTTTTTCCATGTAATTTGATTGTATATGCAATAGGTTTCTCTTTTTCGTGAAATGTTACAAGGTTGGATGAATTTTGCTTAAAATTTACTGCATTATGGATGATGGAGGTTTGTTTGGGTTCATGAACGATAAATTATTTCAAAAAAAATTTTTAGTACAAAGCTTTATATAATTAAATACCCTCATCAACAGCCAACACCCCTCTTCTGAAAATTTTCATTAAATTTGAATCAAAGATGATTTATGAAGCTAACAGAATTGGCTAAAGAGCTCGCTATATCGGCAGAAAGTATTAAGTATTTTATTCAGGATTTTGATCTTGATTTAAGTGACTGTATTTCAACAAATTTTGAGGTGAAGAAAGATTTTGAGAAATTTGCCCGCGAAAACGCAGATTTTCTGAGAGATTATGAAAAAGATTTAGAAAAAAATAAAACGGTCGATCAAATAGCAAAAACCATCAACCAGCCCAAAGAAAAAATAGAAAAAGCAATTAAAGAGAAAGACCAGAATATTTTTGATAACGGTTTTTTCCGCTCATCAATTTCCAGCTTTGGGATTGACCAGAAACTCGGGGGCAATTATCAGTTTGTCTATGATTACTTTGGATATAAAACAAGCCTCCAAAAGCGAGATTTTATTGGGTACAGAGATTTATTTTTCTATATATCTACAGCTTTGGAGCCTTTTTTAAATGAAAGCCAGCTAAAAGACTGGGGAATTCATAAGCCTGCAGGAATTATTTTGTATGGTCCTCCCGGCAGCGGAAAGATATTCTGGGCAAACAAAATTGCCGAAATCATCAATTACCATTTTAAAGAAGTAAAAAAACATTATCTGGGTACCTCATTCGTTGATGGCAACAAAACTGATTTTAACGATTTTCTTGTTACTATGATGAACGAAGATAAAGTTTTGCTTTTTCTGGATGATTTTGATGAAATTATGACCGAAAGAAATGCAGAGAAGGATGTAGCCTCATGCAATCTCGAAACGCAGGAAATTATTCTTCATTATATCAGCAAATTTGAGAAAGAAGATCTTGTGATGATAGGTTCTGCAAAATCTGTTTCTGAGATTGACAAAGAAATTCTCGCTCCGGGAAGATTTGATGTTTTGGTTCCCGTTTTTCCTCCAAATGCAGCTGAAAGGTCTGAAATCATTTTATATATGATGACCAAAGGCCTTGAAGAAGATTCTCTTCTATATAAAATTCTTAAAAATAATAAGGCTGATAAAATTCCGTTCTGGAATGCAATTGCTTCAAAAATGAAAGTCTTCAGCAATACGATGCTGATCGATTTCACCCAAAGTTTAAAGAAAAGGCTAAAAAATCTGTATCGTAAAAACAGAAACGAAAAACTGTTAATTGATCAGAAAGTATTAGATGCTGCTTTGAGGGATGCTGCAAGTAAACTTACCGAAGAATATCTTGAGCAGATTGCCCGGTTTTTGGCTGACGCTATTACCAATAATATAGACGATTTTCAAGTAAGAATCAAAAATTTAAAAACTGAACTGGAAACTTACCGGGTAGTCGAGACACCGAGACAATTAATTGGTTTTCAGCATAATGAAGACGATAATAGTGAGGCTTGATATTTTTAAATTTCTATATATAAACAAATGAAATTAAGATACTTATTATTTATTTATGTATTCAATTTTTCCTGTTCGTCTCATAAAAACAATCCCGAGAAATTAAATTCAAATTTTCAAAATATGAGCTTGCCTACAAAACTTTAGCAGGAAAAGAAAATAAACTACAACCTTTTTTAAAAGATTATAATTCTGACGCTTCCGGTATTAAAATAATTCCAAAGGTTTTTATTTTGAAAAAATACTCTATTTATGGAAGTGAATACTTTACCATCGAAAATTCCTATCACCAAACTGAAATTGTAAAACTTTCTAAAAAATACTCAAAATCGAACTGGAGAAAAGACAGTGATCAAAGAGTTTTAAAACCTGAAGATGTTAAACATTTTCATGGACCCTTAAAATATATTTATTTTTCGGAAGTTAAAAAGGATTCTTTACGCGCTGATATTTTAGAAAATCCATTTGCAAAATATTCGATGACGAAAGGTGAACATTATTTGATTGTTTTTGAAAATAATGCCATTAAATCAGTTCAGAAAACGACAGGATATTACGATTAAGCAGTTGATAATTTTAATCAACAATTCCTGATCCATGATTAGTGATTTTATCCGTAAATTTACACCTCAAATTTTACAATTTTGATCAACAACGACCAGATAAAAGAAATTCAATCCAGGATTACAGACCTTCACAAATATCTTCAAATCGATAAAAAGAAGATAGAAATTGCCAATGATGATGAAAAAACTGCCGCGCCTGAATTTTGGGATAACCCTAAAGCTGCTGAGGTTTTTTTGAAGCAGCTCCGTTCAAAAAAAAGGTGGGTAGAAGATTATGAAGAAATAAATACTCAGTTTGAAGACCTTCAGGTTTTATTGGAATTTGCTAAAGAAGATCCTGATTCTGAAAAAGAACTCGATGAAAGCTTTCCTATTCTGATGGAGAAAATAGAAAATATCGAGTTCAAAAATATGCTCTCCAATGAAGGTGATGAGCTTTCTGCAGTCATTCAGATTACAGCAGGAGCGGGCGGAACTGAAAGTTGTGACTGGGCAGCAATGCTGATGAGAATGTATACGATGTGGGCAGAAAAGCAGAATTATAAAATAAAAGAACTCAATTATCAGGAAGGGGAAGTTGCCGGTGTGAAAACTGTGACGCTTGAAATCGACGGGGAATATGCGTTCGGCTACTTGAAGGGTGAAAATGGTGTTCACAGATTGGTGAGGATATCACCGTTTGATTCTAATGCAAAGCGCCATACGAGTTTCGTTTCGGTGTATGTGTATCCTTTGGTTGACGATACGATTGAAATTAATATTAATCCTGCCGATATTTCATTTGAAACCATGCGAAGTTCTGGTGCGGGCGGGCAAAACGTAAATAAGGTAGAAACTGCGGTTCGTCTGCGACACGCTCCTACCGGAATCATCATTGAAAACTCCGAATCACGCTCGCAGCTTCAGAATAAAGAAAAAGCAATGCAGCTATTAAAATCCAGATTGTACGAAATGGAACTGGAAGAAAGACTGAAAGCCCGTACCGAAATCGAAGCCGGTAAAATGAAAATCGAGTGGGGAAGCCAGATCAGAAACTATGTAATGCATCCGTATAAATTGGTAAAAGATGTACGTTCCGGCCATGAGACTTCAGACGTTGATGCCGTAATGAATGGTAATCTTACTCCTTTTCTCAAAGCATTTTTGATGGCTGACGGAACGGCGGTTTCAGATGATGATTTAGATCTATAAAATATCATGTTTACATTTCTGTTAAAAAATCATAATATACTTTCGTCTGAGTTTTATTAAGCTTATTTTTGTTACTTATCATTATTTATGGAAGATTTCAATAGTTGGAGAGACTTATTAAACCCAGAATTTTATATAAAAATGGGTGGTTTTTGGCTGATATTATTTATCATTTTTGCCGAAACAGGTTTATTTGTAGGCTTCTTCCTTCCGGGAGATTCTCTGCTTTTTGTTTCGGGAATTTATGCAGTAGAAATCATTAAAGAAACTTTTGGATCTACAGGAAGCGAGCTTCTGGATACCACTATTTTGGCTTCGGCTGTTGCAGTGGCAGCAATTATAGGAAATCAGGTAGGGTATTGGTTTGGATATAAAACAGGACCTGCATTATACAAACGAAAAGATACTTTTTTGTTTAAAAAGAAATATCTTTATCAGGCACATGATTTTTTTGAAAAAAACGGAGCTTTAGCTATTATTATGGCGAGATTTTTACCTGTAGTAAGAACTTTTACCCCTATCATTGCAGGAATTGTAAAGATGGACAAAAAAGACTTTTTAAGAGACAATATCATCGGTGGTATATTATGGTCTTTTCTCCTGATTTTTGCAGGTCATTATCTGAATGAGCTGTTTGCAGTACAATTCGGGATAGATCTGAAGCAAAAATTAGAGTATATTATCATCGTAATTGTTTTGATCACCACTTTACCTGTTGTACTTAAATTTATGCTAGGAGCACCAAAAGAAAATCCAAAATTGGAAGATGAAACTCTAGATGATTTAATTGATAAAGAAAAATAAGATAACAATTTATAAAATATAATAGCCCGCTCTCTGAGCGGGTTATTTTTTTATCCAATCCAGAATATTGGGATAAATAATATTTTCTCTTTTCACCTTGCTGAAAAATCTGGGGGCATGACCGGTATTATCCATAAAAATAAATTTATGCGGAATATTCTTTGCTGTGAGTGCAGAATCTAAAGCCAACCCCTGTTTCTGATTCACTAAGAAATCCTGATTTCCCTGAAACAGGAGAGTAGGAACATTCGTAATATTGGCAATCGGACTGGCTTTTTGAAATTCTTCGGATAAATTTTTCCTGTCAAAACGAGTTCCTACCATTTTCTGAACCGTTCCTGAGGTGTATTTTGAGTAAAATGAATTGAGATATTCCGGGGAATAAAAATCTGTTGGGCCGCTTAAAGAAATGATTTTTTTGATTTTATCTGAATTTCTGTAGCCGTAAAGCAAAGCCAGATGTCCGCCTGCACTTTCGCCCAACAGAATATAATTGTTAGGGAGAAGTTCAGATTTTTCAGACAGAGAATTGAATTTTTCAATCACAGTATTGATATCGTCCAGCTGATCTTTGTAAGTAAAATGTTTGGAAACCAAACGGTAATTCATATTAATGCTCGGAATATTATTTGCATAAAGCATTTTTTGAATCTTAATCATGTGTTCCTTCCGTCCGTATTTCCAGGCGCCGCCGTGAATGATAAGGACAACAGGTGAATCCTGAGCATACTCTGCAGGCAGAAAAATATCCATTTTCTGTCGCTTGTGTTCGCCGTAATTTAAATTATAAATTTTCTGACTGTCTTTTCCCACCCAAACTCTGAATTTTGTATTACAAGAATTTAATACCAATCCTATCAATCCTAAAACAAAGAAATGGTAATTGAGAATCAGCTTTTTCATAGAGTAAAGGTATGAAGAATTTGATTTTGATTTGAAATGGATGATATGATTTTTATAGTCTGTTTAATTTATTTCTGTGTTAAATAATAAAATCAAGCAGACGAAGACATGACGAAGCGATGACGGACAAACCTTGGAAGAAGATTGAAATTTAAATTTTCTAAAATCGTCTGTTGTTTAATTTTTTGGATGTTAGCTACTAAAAATGGCTTAAACATTGCGTCATCTTTAAAGATGTAATTTGAAAATCAAATTAAAACATTATTTTTGTCGTGATTAACGACTATAAAAATATTAAAATACTATGGCTTCTGGTTTTTTTGCGATTTTAGATGATATCGCTGCTTTAATGGATGATGTTGCAGTTACAAGTAAAATTGCAACCCAAAAAACTGCAGGTATTTTGGGGGATGATCTGGCGGTGAACGCAGAAAAAGCCACAGGTTTTCTTTCCTCAAGGGAAATCCCTGTGCTGATGAAAATCATGAAAGGTTCTTTTATCAATAAGTTGATTATCGTTCCTTTTGTTTTCCTTCTTGAGTGGCTGTATTCACCGGCAATTAAGATTATTTTAGTTTTCGGTGGATTCTATTTAGCCTACGAAGGCATTGAAAAAATTGTTGAATTTTTATTTCACAGAGAAAAAGAAGGACACGAAGTAATCGAAGAATCTGATGATGTAATAAAAGAAGGTGAGGATACTGAGAAAGACAAAGTGAAATCTGCTGTTACTACTGATTTTATTTTATCTCTGGAAATTGTTATTATAGCATTGGCTGCTGCAAAAGATGGTTACCATGCTTTGAAATCAGAATTTAATCCGTTGCTTGTGGAAATTGTCACTGTTTCAGTGGTTTCGATTATCGCTACTGTTGGTGTTTATGGAATTGTAGCGTTAATTGTAAGGATGGATGACGCAGGCTTCAAATTGATAAAAAAAAGTAACGATAAAGGTTTTATTGGAAAATTAGGGCACTTACTTGTTAAAGCTCTTCCTTTTGTGATCAAATCTCTGGGAGTAATCGGTACAATCGCGTTGATTTTGGTTGCAGGCGGAATTTTTGATCATAACATTGATTATCTTCACCATATACTTTCGACGTGGCCCGAGACTCTAAAACAAGCTCTTTTTGGTATATTGGGAGGACTGATTGCTTTGGTTTTAATTACCGGAGGTAAGAAAATCTATACTTTAGCTACTAAAAAATAATTTCGTTTAAATATAAAAAAAACCTACTGCTTGATTTGATCGAAGCAGGATTTTTATTAAAAGTTAAAATTTTCATTTACTTTTGCAAAAATTGAAGCATCATTGTGCCTCGTTTTCGCAAAGTTATGGGTAGAAATTTAACCATTGATTTATTAAAAATTGTTTTGGCATTTTTTGTCGTATTTCTGCACATGAATTTTCTCAGAGATTCTCAGCCTTTTTTAAGTTATTTGCTGGTAAATGGATTGTTTAGAATTGCAGTGCCTGTTTTTTTAGTTATTACCGGGTTTTATTTCTTACATATCAATAGCCTGCAAAAGCTGAAGAAATGGCTTTTCAGAACGTTTTTGCTATATGCGATATGGATGGCCATTTATATTACGCATTGGAAAGATAACGGACAGATTTTACTGACTGTCATTTTTGGATACCATCATTTATGGTACCTGATCGGAACTTTTTTTTCGGGAATAATTCTTTATTTATTGAGAAGGAAAAGCTCTAAACTGCTGATTACTTTGGCTGTGTTTTTATTTTTCCTGGGATATGTAGTGCAGGTTTTGGGAAATCTCCATTATTTTGAAAGAGAACAGGATTTTGTACTTAATATGTATTTGATGTATCGCAATTTTCTTTTCGTATGTTTCCCTTTTTTGACGATTGGTTTTTTGATTAACAGACACGATTTTGATTTATCAAGATATAAAAATTCGTATTTATTAGTTATTTTATCTGTCTCTTGTGTAGTTGCAGAAGCGTTTTTCAATTATAGTAATATAAGCTCAGAAAGTGCAGATGTATTGTTTTCTTTACTTTTTGCCTGTCCTTTGGTGTTTTTATACTTCCAAAAAATATACATTAAAACAACTTCAAAGATTCTGGCTAACCTATCCACAGCAATTTATGTCGTACATCCGTTGATTATGAAATCTGATTTTTATGCAGATATCAAAACCTTTAAATTACTCATGTTTTTATCGGTTTTGATTCCGTTAAGTTTTGCGTTGGTGTATGTTAATAAGAAATTAAAATATTTGCTTTAGATATGATTATGCACTTAACGCATGATAACTCATGTTGAAATCCGTTTATCTGAAAGTTCTATGTGACTTTTATTTACGTAAACGATTGCACTAAATGATATAGAAATTAGAAATTTCCGATGCTATAAGGGAAATCGAGAGAATCTTAATTTAAATTATAGTTCAGAATTACCAGTCTTAAGATAAAATGTACAAAGTCTTGTTGTGCATCATTTCTGCTGATGAGTTTATTTTTATATTCGTAAGTACTGAAAACTTTCAGCAATCTCTTATAAGTTTCATAATCTTCGTCTTTGATCCGAATCTTTACATGCCCGTCTTTTCTTTTGATCAATTGATCATCTAAAGTTCTGACTTTGAATAGAACATCGCATGATTTTGGAACAAGACCATAATATCTCTCTACAATATTTACTTTGAATGCATCAAAAATAATTGTATTGAAAACAAGATTCCCATGAGAATCTGGTGTACGTAGTTGAAGTTGATAGTTCATTTTGAGTTGCTACCTTTAATAAGATATAAAATTAAATATAAAATTGGATTAAAGTGAAAAAAGAGACTTAAAAAAAGTCTCTATTACGTCACTAGTATGTTAGTTAAATAAATCTTTCACTTTATCGAAAAAAGTTTTTTCTTTTCCGGATGGCTCTGCAACCATTTCGCCGCTTGCCATTTGCTTTTCAAAGAAATCTTTCTGTTCCTTATTCAGAGTCTGAGGAGTCCAAACATTGATATGAATAAACATATCTCCCTTACCATAGCTGTCAATACTCGGCAAACCTTTCCCGGCAAGTCTCAGAATTTTTCCTGATTGCGTTCCCGGATCAACGGTGATCTTCACTTTTCCACCAACGGTAGGGATTTCTTTTTTAGTTCCTAAAGCAGCTTCTGCATAGGAAATATAAAGTTCCTGATGCAGATTATCACCTTCTCTCTTGATGGTTTTATCTACTTCTTCTTCTACAATAACCAACAAATCTCCCGGAATTCCTCCAAACGGAGCATCATTTCCTTTACCTCGAACATTCAGCTGAATACCGTCTCTGGCTCCTGCAGGAATATTTATAGAAATTTCTTCTTCATCTTTTATTAAACCCTGTGCATTTGCTCCGGCAGGAATTTTATCGGCAACTTTCCCGATTCCCTGACATGTTCCGCATGTAGTCTGCGTCTGCATCTGTCCGAACATGGTATTCATTACTTTCATCTGAACACCGGCACCGTTGCAGGTAGGGCACGTTTTTGAAGTGGCACCTTCTGCCATCTTCATTTTTTTTACTTTAAGAGTTTTTTGTGTTCCGTTGACCATCTCTTCAAGATTCAGCTTAATTCTGATTCTTAAATTAGAACCTTTTACCTGCTGACGGCCGCTGCCGCCGCCAAACCCTCCGAAACCGCCACCTCCGAAAATATCTCCGAACTGGCTGAAGATGTCTTCCATATTCATTCCGCCACCGAAACCGCCACCGCCATAACCGGCTGCACCGCCCATACCGGCGTGTCCGTACTGATCGTAACGAGCTTTCTTATTGTCGTCACTTAAGACTTCATATGCTTCTGCAGCTTCTTTAAATTTATCTTCAGCTTCTTTATCACCAGGATTTTTGTCCGGGTGATATTTGATTGCCATTTTTCGGTATGCTTTCTTTATTTCGTCGGCACTCGCAGATTTGCTGACCTCAAGAACCTCGTAATAATCTCTTTTTGACATATTTTTATAAGTAATAAGAATGGGTAATAAGCAATCATAGATTACTTATTACCCACTACTGATAATTAATTTCCTGTTACAACTTTTGCAAAACGAATCACTTTGTCACCCAAGGTATATCCTGTTTCGATAACATCTACTATCTTACCTTTCAGATCTTCGGAAGGAGAAGGAATTTGAGTGATAGCTTCGTGAAGATCTACATTGAAAGTGTCTCCAGCTCTTACCTCCATTATCTTTAAGCCTTTCTCTGTCAACTTACTTTTGAATTTCTGATATATTAATTCAACACCCTGAAGATCAGATGGATTTCCATTTTTAGCAATTTCTTTTAATGCTCTTTCAAAATCATCCAAAACGCCAAGCATAGAAACCATCATCTCCTGATTAGCGTAAGTAAAGAAGTCCATTTTCTCTTTTGAAGTTCTTTTTTTATAGTTTTCAAACTCTGCATACAGTCTTATGTAGCGGTCTTTCTCCTCTGCCAAAAGTTCTTCTGCAGTGGGTACTTCTGTCACATTTTCCTGTGTTGTTGTTTCCGTTTGAGGATTACTTTCGTCCTGATTATTGATATTTTCTTCGTTGATATCCTGATTTTCCATGTTTCAATAACTTTTATAAAACTTGTTAGTCAAAGATTTTGCCAAAGAAAAAATCAGGACATTTAGGCAGAAGAATTAAATGAAATTAAATTATAAAATTAAATAATGAAATTTCAGAACTCTTAATTTCCTTTAGTCTGCAATGGTTTTTTACAAACGTTTCGCTCCTACGGAGCTCACAATATCTGAATGGTGATCTGTGAATGCTAATTTCTTATAAAGACATTTTTTAATCAATTCTATTCTGAAAAAAATGTTTGAAACAGAAGATAAAGATTCAGAATAATAATAACAAGAGAAATAAGCCATACACATATTTTCAGAAAAGGCTTATTGGCAAATTCACCCATTTTCGCTTTGTCGTTGGTGAACATTACGAGAGGGACCACAGCAAAACTCAGCTGCATTGACAAGATGACCTGGCTCAAAACCAGCAAATCTGTTGTGCCTTGTTCACCATAGATGATTGTAACGATCAATGCCGGGATTACGGCAATCAATCGCGTAATTAGCCTTCTCAACCAAGGTTTTAATCTGATATTCAAAAACCCTTCCATTACGATCTGTCCGGCAAGCGTACCAGTCAGTGTGGAATTTTGCCCGGATGCTAAAAGGGCTATTGCAAAAGCAATACTTGCCATAGAAGCACCTAAAATTGGGGTCAACATTTTGTATGCATCATGAATATCTGCAACATGATCATTTCCTGTGGTATGAAAAGTTGCAGCAGCGAGAATTAAGATGGCGGCATTGATGAAAAATGCTAATAATAAAGAGACAGTACTGTCTATAGTGGCAAATTTTATCGCTTCTTTTTTTCCTTCCCGATCCCGTGTATAATCTCTTGTTTGTACAATACTGCTGTGCAGATATAGATTATGCGGCATTACGGTTGCTCCCAAAATTCCGATCCCGATATAAAGCATTGCAGGGTTGGTAATGATTTCTTTTTGAGGAACTAAACCTCCCAAAATAGCATTGATTTCAGGTTTTGAGATGATAATTTCGTATCCGAAACAGGCGAGAATGATAAATATTAACCCGCCAACAATACTTTCTATCCATCTGAAGCCTTTTGCCTGTAGTAACAAAATGATAAGGACATCAATTGTGGTTATGACAATTCCCCATGTCAGCGGAATTCCAAATAACAGATTTAAAGCGATTGCAGAGCCGATAACTTCAGCAAGATCACAGGCTGCAATGGCAATTTCACAGAAAATCCAGAGGATGAAATTGGTAGTAGGTTTAAAATGATCTCTACAAGCCTGCGCGAGATCTCTCTCTGCTACTACACCCAATTTTACTGATAGATGCTGCAGAATCATAGCAAAAATATTAGATATCAAAACTACCGATAGCAATGTATACCCGAATTGTGCTCCTCCTGCAATATCTGTTGCCCAGTTTCCGGGATCCATATAGCCTACGGCAACCATTAAGCCTGGTCCCGCAAATGCTAAATATTTTCGCCAAAAGCCTGAACCTTTGGGTACGGAAATCGAAGAAAATACTTCTGGTAATGAGTGGGTGGTTTTATCTTTTCGCCATGCGTTTTTCATACTGAGTTTCATTTGTTAGAAATGACTAACAAATTTAATTAAATAAATGAAATGAATGCCATATTGATAAAAAAATCCCGAAAAATATCTTTCGGGATTTAATTTTAATATAAGAAAAAAATTATTTTGCGAATCTAACTGACATTTTTCTGTCAATAGCTCTTTCTGAATCTGACGCACTTGCATCAACAGTCGCATACTTACTTCCGTAACCTTCAGACCCTAAAACCTGAGATTGTAAACCTTGTTTTGACAACCAGTCTTTAATATATGCTGCTCTTTCGGTTGAAAGTTTTACATTGGCAGCCTCATCTCCGGTTTTATCAGTGTATCCACCGATTTTGATTTTAGCATCTGGATACGCTTTTAAAATTGCAACTAAATTATCCAGCTGTCCCTGAGAACCGGCTTCCAATTCATTTGCGCTTCCCATTTTGAAATTTACATGGTCAAAATCATACCAGCCATCTTTTAAAGAAGCATCATCCGCTGCATTTTTGTAACCGTCAGATTTTAAGAAGGTAATCATCCTATCTTCCATTCCTCCTCTGTAACCTTTCAGCATTGTACCGTTAAGATCAATATCTTCATCAGTTCTTGCTGTTGTCATTGCTGTAGTGTCATTCTGCACCGCTGCAGTATCATTTATAGTACTTAAAGAATCGCCTGCAACACTGGTTGTAGTTGTTGTTTCCTTCTTTTCGCATTGTTTCCATAAGAAATATGATATAGCAATGAGTAATAACAATGGCAAAAGCCATTTCCAAATGGAACCACCGTCTGAAGTCGTTGTTGCTCTGTCTGGGAAAGTTCCGCCTTCTGCAGTACTCCTTGTCACTTCTATTTTAGGTTCTTCGTGAGTGGTCTGCTTGATGGTGTCGTTATCGTTATCAAACTTATACCCTTTATCCCAGTCTCCGATATTTAAAGATGCTAAAGAAAGACCAGTAGGTAATAATGTTGACACAACCCCTTTCTGATCATTCAATAAATTTGAAATTTCAGATTTGTCCAGATTATTGTCCGTAGCATATTTCCCTACAGAACCTATTGTTGCTCCTGTTACTAAGTTAAGCAATGTTGCTGAAGAATTATTGCTGATTCCGGCATAGGTTGCAATAGAATTAATCAAACCACCTAGTTTATCACCAAAAATAGATGTCAATAGATTAGATACCCAACTGTCATTGGCAGAAAATCCTAAGAGATTTCCCAAAACTCCCTGAGATGGAGCACTTGAGATAGCGTCTAAGATTGCCGGATTATCCGAATTGTTAGCCAATCCTCCTACTACTGCAGGTAACAGTCCTCCGATAGCTTTAGAAATACCGGATTCACTTTCGCCTAGTTGCATTGCGGCTTGAGTTACAAGTGCCGAACCAAGCTGTCCTTTAATTAAATCAATGATGTTTAATGACATAATAATTATTTTGAGATTAATGTTACATAAATTTAAACAAAAATCTATCCAAATACACATTTCAAAAAAAAATCTTCAAAAATCATATGAATTTTTGAAGATTTAGTAATATTATTATGTAAAATTTTAATATGCCTTAGCGTATAGAACTCTTCTTTTAGATGGTTTTCCGGATATCATCGAGACACCTTCTTCGATATCTTCATCCATAGGTATACATCTTATGGTAGCTTTGGTTTCTTCTTTGATCTGTGCCTCTTCCTCGTCACTACCATCCCAATGTGCATAGATAAAGCCCCCTTTTTCTTCTAAAACCTTTTTAAATTCTTCATAGGAGTCAACTTTTGTAATATTGTCTTTTCTAAAGTTTAAAGCTTTGGTATACATATCCTGCTGAATAGTTTTCAATAGATCTTCAATGTAAGAATCTAATCCTTCCAAAGGGCGTGTTTCTTTAGTAAGAGTATCTCTTCTTGCAATTTCAACAGATTTATTTTCTAAATCTCTTTGACCCATTGCGATTCTTAGAGGCACACCTTTTAATTCGTACTCAGCAAATTTCCATCCTGGTTTGTTTTGTGTATCATCATCAAACTTTACGGAAATTCCTTTTAATTTTAATTTATTCTGAATTTTCAAAGCAACCTCGCTGATCTGGTTTAATTGCTCTTCTCCTTTAAAGATAGGAACAATAACCACCTGGATTGGCGCTAGCGTAGGAGGTAATACCAATCCGAAATCATCAGAATGCGTCATAATTAAAGCGCCCATCAGACGGGTTGAGGTTCCCCACGAAGTTGCCCAAGCGTGTTCTATTTTTCCTTCTTTGTTGGTGAATTTTACATCAAAAGCCTTAGCGAAATTTTGTCCTAAAAAGTGAGAGGTTCCTGCTTGAAGAGCCTTACCATCCTGCATCAATGCTTCGATACAATATGTGTCATCTGCTCCAGCGAATCTTTCTGATGGAGTTTTTACACCCATTATTACCGGCATTGCCATGAATTTTTCGGCAAAATCTGCGTAAACATTATTCATTTTTTCTGCTTCTTCCAAAGCTTCATCTTTAGTAGCATGAGCAGTATGACCTTCTTGCCACAAAAATTCGGATGTTCTTAAAAATAAACGAGTTCTCATCTCCCATCGAACAACATTTGCCCATTGGTTAATTAAAATGGGTAAATCCCTGTAAGACTGAATCCAGCCTTTGTAGGTATTCCAGATAATCGCTTCGGAAGTAGGACGCACAATTAGCTCTTCCTCTAATTTTGCATCAGGATCTACCATCAGTTTGCCAGGATTGTCCGGATCATTTTTCAAACGGTAATGGGTAACAATAGCACATTCTTTGGCAAAACCTTCAGCATTTTTTTCTTCGGCCTCAAATAAACTTTTGGGAACAAACAGCGGGAAATAAGCATTTACGTGACCGGTTTCTTTGAATCTTTTGTCCATTTCATCACGCATTTTCTCCCAGATCGCATATCCATAAGGTTTTATAACCATAGATCCTCGTACTCCGGAGTTTTCAGCTAAATCTGCTTTTACGACCAATTCGTTATACCACTTGCTGTAATCTTCGCTTCTTGAGGTTAATTTTGCCATTATTTTTTTTATTTTTTTTAACTTTTCTATAGTATTGTAATCTAAAAATAAAAATCTATTTTTGATAGATCTCAAACCAATGTAAATTGGTATATTTTTGGTACAGATTGCAAATATAATTTAAATTAAAAATTTTTACATTATCATGAAAAGAAATATATATAAAAATTTACTTGGGATACTAAAATCTAAAGGGGTTTTAGCGGTTTCAAGTGGTTTATTGTTAATGTCTTGCGGTGCTCAGGTTGGCGGTTACAGTGAGACAGACGGAGTATATTATGATCCGAATAAAGATACACTTCCGGAAGGAGTAATCATCAATGGTGATCAGGGAAACAGAGTAGGTGAAAATTATGAATATTACCCTGAATCTAGCATTGTTGAAAATGCTCAAATCAATTCGTCGGAATATGATAATAGATACAACTCTTGGAGCGAGGCAGACTATAATGGTAATGCTACAGATTCTGATTGGGGTAGTTTTGCAGGAAGTCAAACCAATATCTATGACAATTCATGGGGATGGGGTTCACCTTGGGGATGGTATGGAGGTTATAGCCCTTATTGGGGAATAGGATCCGGCTGGGGCATAGGAATGTCATTCGGCTGGGGAAGTTCTTGGGGATGGGGCGGATATAACCCCTATTGGAACATGGGATGGAACTCACCTTATTGGGGATTGTATAATCCTTACTGGGGCGGATATTACGGATATGGAAACTGGGGTTATGGTGGTGCCGGATATTGGGGAGGAAACTATTATGTGCCGACTTACAGAAGAAGCGGGGCGAATGGAGGAGGATTCAGAAATACGCCGACAATTTCAGGTAAATATAATGGAAACAGTTCTGGATTCAGAAATGGAAATAGTACTTCCGGGATGAGAAATAGCCAAGGATTCAGAAATAACAATGGCGGTTTCAGACAAGGATCTTCTAACGGAGGATTTAGACAGGGAACTACAAATGGAGGTTTCAGAAATCAGTCCGGTATGAGAAATTCTAATGGTCAGCAGAGACCAAATTACAATTACAGACCACAGCAAACAAGACCAAATTATAACCAACAACAATCTCAACCAAGATCTAACGATAACGGAGGTTTCAGATCAGGTGGTTTTAATTCCGGAAGCAGCGGAGGCGGATTCAGATCAGGCGGTTCTTCTGGCGGTGGCGGAATGAGATCAGGCGGCGGAGGCGGCGGTTTCCGATCAGGTGGTAGATAATTTAAAAACTCAATAACGATCAATAAACAATGTTAAAAAAATCTTTAGTCATAATGAGTATTTCTGCAGCATTTTTTGTGCAGGCTCAAGATATTTCGGTGATCAGAAATTCAGTTGATGTGTATTCAAATGCACCGATGATAGGTTCTTCCAAATTTAATGCAATGGCAGGTTCAAATGGTGCGTTAGGTGGTGACGGAACCTCTCTGATGACCAACCCAGCCGGTATCGGCGTTGCCATTGCGGGTGATATCTCAGGAACTTTATCTGTTATAAATAATAAAAATACGGCTTCATTAGCCGGTTCTTCAATTGACTATAATATTAATAAAGCTAATATTGGCAATGTAAATGGTGTTGCTACCTTTCAATTGATGACAGAAAGCCCGTGGAAGTTCATCAATGTGGCTGCCAACATTTCTACGACATCCATCGAAAATTATATAGAATCACCTGGAAACTCAGATATTTCTATTGCAAAAAATCTTGTAGATCAAGACGGTAACAATGTAGTAGGAAACCTTTCTTATTTGGGTCATGCTTACAATAGATATGGTACACAAACTCAATTCAATATTGGTGTGGGGGCAAACTATAACAATGCTGTATATTTCGGAGCGAGCATCAATATGCATGGCGTAGATATGGAACAGTATGACAGTGCAATTTTGGGATTGGATTTAGACAACTCTGTCACTACCTTTGATAAGCAATACACACCTTATTCTGAAAAATCAAGCGGTTTTTCCGGAAGTTTAGGGGTAATTGGTAAAGTGAGCAATCAATTAAGATTAGGTGCATCAATCGAAACTCCGACATGGTGGACCATTGATAGAGCATACAGAGATTATTATGATGGTGGAGACGGAATTTATTACGACAATTTTGTAGAAGACCGTACATTCAGATCTCCTATGAAAGCTACTTTAAGTGGAGCTTTTGTTCCCAATAAGAATTTTGCAATCAACGTAGATTACACTTTAGGTTTAACGAAGCCAAGATATAAAGTGCAAGGTCCAGCTGAATCAGAACTCAATGCGGTCTTCAATGATAATTATAAAAACTTATCTGAAATTAAAGTTGGTGCAGAATATAGAATCAAAGCCTTACGTTTAAGAGGAGGGTATTCGTATGCATCAAGTCCGTTTGATAGCACTACGATTAGTTCATTTTCTAATACAGGAACTGTTTCTGATAACAACTACAGCAATTTTATCTTAGGTGATAGAAATACAATCGGTGCAGGTATCGGATATGACTTTGGTAAATTTTATATCGATGCAGCATATCAAAACATCACTTCAGAATACAAAAATCCGTTTTTGGCAGGATATGAATTTGATAATTACAATACGGGATATTACTCAGGAGATTTTGATGTAACAACTCCATCTTCAGTAGTTTCAGATGTGAAAAATGTAAGAAACAATTTCTTCCTTACATTAGGTTGGAAATTCTAATCAGAAATTTTTTATTTAAACATACAGAAAGGCTTCGAAGTAATTCGAAGCCTTTCTTTTTATGATTTAATCAGTAAACTTTAAATTTATATTAAATGGTACTACCAAAAGTAATAATTAATTAATGATGATGACCTTCCGAATGTACGTGAAATAAGTGTATAACTAAAGCTAGGGAAACTCCCAAAATTACCATACCGATTTTTGACCAGTTGATATTGTGATTTTTGTTGCTTTCAAAGATGATGACTGATGAAATATGAAGAAAAATACCACCAACAATCGCCAGAAAATACGGCTGCCATTCAGGATTGAAATAATTTCCGAGGAGCATGCCCATAGGTGAAGCTAAAGCAAATAAAGCAACGATTAATAACGAAGGATAAGAAGCTTTTGCACCTGACCTATTAAACAAAAACGCCCCTAATATAAACGAAATTGGAAGATTGTGAAATAAAATTCCTAATAAGTAAGGTGAAAGCGGATCGGTCGCATTTGCCAAAGGAATTCCCTCGATAAATGCATGGATAAATAGCCCGACCATCAAAGCGGCAGGTAAGATATTGCTGCTGTCGTTATGATGATGAAAATGCCCGTGTTCAAAACCTTTTGTAAGAGCCTCTAGAATCATCTGAAGCAACACGCCGCCAATGACAAAAATTCCCAGATTTTCACTTACATCAGAAGTATAGACCTGTGGGAAAACTTCATTTAAGCAGATAGTTATCAAAAAACCGGCGCTTAAAATCAATAGATTTTTTGCAAACTGTTCTTTTTTGCCAAAAAGTTTTCCGAGAAAAACACCAGCAACTACACTTAATATTAATAGGATGAAAATCATTTTAAATAAAAGTTAATAGTAAACAAATTATAACAACTAAGAAATTTATAATTGTTAGTCCTAAATGAATTTTATAGCTGTATTTATCTTTGAAAAGTTTTTTCAAAAAAATTAAAATTACTCCAATAATTGACAATATTGTAGAAACGACAAACGGAAGTGGAGGTGTATGACTGCTACCAAATCCAAATTTCCATCCAAAATAAATTGAAAACAATGTTAAAACTAAATAAATACTGTTGAAAACCATTATAAAAAAGTCTTAATTTTCAATTATTCTTCTTAAATAAATTGATGCAACGAGGCGAAATTTCTTTCTCAAAATCATTCAGCTGATAATCTCCCCAGATTTTTATCCTTTCAAAGCCGCATTCTGAAGCGTAGTTTTCAATCACTTCTAAAGTGTGGAGCTTTACTTTTTCAAAAAAGTGTTTTGCCTCACCGTTGATCTCAAAGCGGATATCTTTAATAATATGTCTGCCTTCTATTTTTTTTGAAATGTGAAAATTGATTCCTTCTCTCTGAACAGTGCTTTCGGGAACTAAATTTTTTCTTACATATTCTTCATTCAGATAGTCCAGAACAAAATAACCATTTGGTTTTAAAGCATCATAAACTGATTTAAAAACATTTCTGTCATCCGTTTCATTATCAAAATAACCAAAACTGGTAAAAAGATTGAAAACAGCATCTACTGGTTCAGAGTCAATAGCATTTCTTATATCATGTACTTTAAAAGTAAGGCTTTCATTTTCAAACTGCTTATCAAATTCAATACTTTGCTGAGAAAGATCCAAACCAAGCACATCATAGCCCAATTTATTTAAAAAAACCGAGTGTCTTCCTTTTCCGCACGCAAGGTCAATTATTTTTGAAGATTGAGGCAGTTGAAGCTCCTGAGTGAGCTTTGTAATGAAGTTTTCTGCTTCCGTATAATCTCTGTTATTATAAAGCAAATGATAATAAGGTGTATCAAACCAAGATTCAAACCATTCCATGCTGCAAAAATAAGATTTTTGAATGATGTTTGATGCTGGACGATAGATGTTTTTTTAGGATACGATCAAAGCTTCCTCCATCAATCATCTACCATCCAGTCAAAAATGTTTATTTTTGCAAAATGGATACAGAAAATATTAAAATTCAGATAAAAACATTTTTCGGGTTAGAAACCGTTTTAGGTGAAGAAATAAAAAAGCTGGGCGGAAGAAACGTTGAGCTAAAAAATCGAGCAGTCAATTGTGAAGGCGATCTGGGTTTTCTTTATAAAATTAACTATTCTGCAAGAACAGCTTTGAAAATTTTAGTTCCGATTGATGAGTTTAAAGCATACAACGAAACAAAATATTACGACAGGTTATTCAAATTTGAATGGGATGAATTTATGGATGTTGACCAGACTTTTGCCATCGATTCTACGGTAAATTCCGAAAGATTCAGTCATTCTCAATTCATGACTTTCAAAATGAAAGACGCTATTGTAGATTATTTCCAGAATAAATATGGGAAAAGACCAAATATTGAAACGAAATCTCCGGATATTAAATTCCACCTTCACATCGACAGAGAACTGGTGACAATTTCTTTGGATTCTTCGGGTGATGCTTTATTTAAAAGAGGTTACAGAAGAGAGCAGGGTGAAGCGCCTATCAATGAAGTTTTGGCAAGTGGAATGCTTCAACTAGCCGGTTGGGATGGAAAAGGAAATTTCCTTGATCCGATGTGCGGTTCCGGAACACTTTTGATTGAAGCAGCGATGATTGCCATGGATTTGCCGGCACAGCTCTACAGAAAAAGATTTGCCTTCCAAAACTGGAAAAATTACGATGCAGATCTGTTTGCGACGATAAAGCAACATCGTGTAGACAGAATCAGAGAATTTCACGGAAAAATCGTTGGATATGATATCGATGGCAGAATGCTTGATGCTGCACGAACCAATGTAGAATCTGCCGAAATGGAAGAAGTAATCGAAGTAAGAAGAGAAGATTTTTTTAACACCAAGAAAGATATGTTTCCTTTGTTAATGGTTTTCAACCCGCCTTATGATGAGCGAATTTCTATCAATGATGACGATTTTTACAAGAAAATAGGGGATACATTTAAAACAAATTATCCAAATACTTTAGCTTGGCTTATTTCATCAGACCTTGATGCTCCAAAGAAAATCGGATTGCGGCCTTCAAGAAAAATCAAGCTCTTCAACGGAAAACTGGAAACCCGATTTTTGCAGTATGAAATGTATGAAGGAACGAAAAAGCTGCATAAACTGGATAATAAAGAAGATTAAATATGCCTTTTGATTTTTTTGATGGTTTAGGAATAATTGGTGATCTTGTAGACTTTTTAGGAAGTTCTTCAGATTCAACATCATTTTATGAAAAAGATAAGCCAAAGAAGAAGGTAAAATATTATGTAGAATGGTGGAGTGGAAGTTTACTTTTAATATCTTCCATTCTATTTTTTTTAGTTTTTAAAGATCCGCTACCGATAGAAAATTTTTTACAAACTTTGCTTGTTTGTATTTTAATTGGTTGTGTTATTTCTTTTGTTATATTTTTTGCACTGTATCATTTAGGATTATATTACTTTAAAAGTCTATTTAAATTGCTATTACTTAGCTGTTCAGTAATTGTATTTTCTGTTGCGGTAATCTTATGTGTTTATTATAGGTCTAATTTATTTTTTACTTAAATCTTTCAATTTGAATCCAACAATTTCCATCGTCGTTGCCATTTTTAACCGAAAAGACGAGCTTTTTGAGCTTTTGAATTCGCTGACTTTTCAGACAGATAAAGCGTTTGAAATCATTATTGTTGATGACGGTTCTCTTATCGATCTGAAGCCAACAATTCAAAATTTTGACGGGATTTTAGATATTAAATATTTTAGAAAAGACAACTCAGGGCCAGGTTTGTCAAGAAATTACGCTTCAAAAAGAGCCTCTAACGAATGGCTTGTTTTCGTAGACAGCGACGTGATTGTAGAGAAAGATTATATTCAAAATATTAAAAAAGACCTACTTACAATTCCGTGTGATGCTTTTGGTGGCGCCGATAAAGCGCACAGAGGTTTTAATCTGATGCAGAAAGCAATTTCATATTCGATGACTTCCGTTTTTACAACCGGCGGAATAAGAGGGAATAAGAAAGCAGTTTCAAAATTTCAGCCCAGAAGTTTCAACATGGGGGTGAAGAAAGGCGTCTTTGAAAAAGTTGGCGGTTTTTCTGAAATGAGAATTGGTGAAGATCCGGATTTATCGATGACACTATGGGAAAACGGTTTTACGACTGCATTTTTCGATGATATTGCGGTTTATCACAAACGACGTGTAGATTTCGGAAAGTTTTCAAAGCAGGTATATCAGTTCGGTTGTGCAAGACCTATTTTGAATCAGAGACATCCGAAATATGTGAAAATCTCTTTTGCATTTCCTACTTTGTTTCTTTTAGGATATATTTTGGGATTTATAGAATATTTCATTCTAGGAAGAGGGATTATTCTTGCATTTTATGGTCTGTATACATTTATGGTTTTAATTCATGCGATGATCGTTACCAGGAATGTTGCAATCGCAGGAATGGCAGTTATTTCTACTTATATTCAGATGTTTTCTTACGGCTATGGTTTTCTCAAATCCTGGATGTTACTGAATGTTTTCAGGATGAAACCGGAAGATGCTTTTCCGAAACATTTTCATAAAAATTAATATTTTAAACCATTAAGAAATCATTTAAGAAGTTTAAAATATTAAGTTAGCTTCGCTTTAAGCTGACAATCATAATGATTCAACTTAACTAAATCTTTAAATTTAAACATAAAAAATGCTGTCGAAATTTCAACAGCATTTTTTTATATTATTTAATTAAACTAAAACTCCATTTTTAGAGGCAATCGGTTCCGGAAGATCATCATGCTCACCAATCATTTGAAGAAGGTCAATTTCAATTGTTCTGCAAATTGACAGCATTGGGATGTCAAACATCAGTCCGCCAAAAGGATTTTCAGAATAATCGCCGACGAGTTCCATGATGATATAAATCCAGCCAACAATCACACAAAATGGAATACAGGTCCATATTCCCCAATCGCCTAATTTGCTGAATTCACTTACCAAACCTAAAGGTAAAAGAATAATGAAAATGACGATAAAGATAAATCCTGAGTTGGCAAACTGTCTTGGCGAAGGGAATTTTTTGATCCTTTCTGCCTGTCCCTGATAATCGTAAAAATCATTCAGACAATTCTGGAGCTGCATCTGATCAAAGTCGGTAATGACTTTTTTATTCTTTAAGTAATTCAAATCTTTCGCCTGTTTTGAATTGAGGTAAGTTGCAAAGTTTTTATAATCTTCCTGAAGTTGCAACTCTTCTTCAGTGAGATACTTTTGCTGAAAAAGATGGGTCCTTACGTAATCAGGAAAACCCGCCTTTATCTGACGGTTTCTTTTGGTGTTGATCTCTCCGAAATGTCTCTCAAGACTTATATGTTCCCATTCGGTCGGGATCAAAAGCTGCTCTCTCAAAGTATACAACCACGCGATATGACGGTAAATGAGCTGTTTTTTAAAGTCTTTTATATAATGCATTTCCCCTTTTTCTGTATCGAAAGCATAGAGCATAGAAGTAAATGATCTGCTGGAGTTTACGATGGCTCCCCAGATTTTTCTTGCTTCCCAAAGCCGGTCATAGGCCTGATTGCTTTTGAAACCTACAAAAAATGCAACAGCTGTACCTACCAACGTCAACGGAACTAACGGAATCGTCATCCACTGCCATTGAAAAAAATAATAAATGGCGGCTACGAATGTGCTCCATGCGGTAAGCCACACCAGATGCAGTCCTGCGAGATTAGCAATTTGTTTGTAATTAAAATATTTTGTTGTAATCATTTTAATGAATTGATAAATCCAAGTTAACAAAAACTGTACAAAAAAACCTCTAAAATATTTTAGAGGTTTTTAAATTTTAATATTTCAACATTTCGTCGATTTTCTTCGAGAGCTTTTCGGCGTTAGGAAGCATTTCTTTTTCTAAAATTAAATTGATTGGAACTGCGGGTGTATCAAGCGATCCCATTGTTTCTACCGGAGCATCCAGATATTTGAAGCAGTTGTTAGAAATACGGTGTGCAAAAGCTTCTGCAAATGAATTATTTAATTGTTCTTCAGTCAGAACGATACATTTTCCATGTGCTTTTACTCTTTCAAAAACCAATTCTTCATCCAAAGGGATGATGGTTCTCAAATCAATCACTTCTACTTTACCACCGAAGTTTTTTACAGCTTCTTTTGCCCAGTAAACACCCATTCCATAAGTTATTACTACAACTGTATTTCCTTTTTTAATTTCATTCTCATCAGCTTCGATAATAATTTTTCCTTTTCCGAAAGGTAAAATATAATCTTCTGCAGGTTCTATGGTTTTTGCATCTTCAGTTCCCGGAACTTTACTCCAGTACAAACCTTTATGTTCCAACATAACAACAGGATTCGGGTCGTAATATGCTGCTTTTAACAAACCTTTAAAATCGGCTGCGTTGCTCGGATAAGCAATTTTAATTCCTTTAATATTAGCTAAAATACTTTCAACACTTCCACTATGGTACGGTCCTCCGCCGCCATAAGCTCCGATCGGAACTCTGATGATATTGCTTACAGGAAATTTCCCGTTGCTTAAATAATTTGATTTGGAAATCTCTGTGATCAATTGGTTGATTCCCGGATAAATATAATCGGCAAACTGAACTTCTACTATCGGTTTTAGACCAACTGCGCTCATTCCGGTCGTAGAACCAATGATATAAGCTTCCTGAATTGCGGTATTAAAAACTCTCTTACTTCCGAATTTTTTACCTAAAGTCACCGTCTCACGGAAAACTCCGCCAATTCTTTCGCCAACATCTTGTCCGTACAATAAAGCTTCCGGATGTTTCCACATAATCTCTTGGATGGCATGAATAGCTGCATCAACCATTACTATTTTTTCTCCGCCTTCAGGTTCACGCGTTCCCAATTCTTCTGTAATCGGAGTTGGAGCAAAAATATGCTGCATTACAGTTTCAGGCTTTGGATCTTCCGCTTTTTGAGCTCTGTCGAAAGCTTCTTCAGCTTCTAATCTTGCCTTTTTAGTAATTTGCTTTAATAATTCTTCATCAGTTCCAGATTCCAGCAATTGATTTCTCAAGATTTCTCCCGGATCTTTTGCTCTGTGTTTGCTTAAATCTTCCTCATCTCTGTAAAATTCTCTTCTCACTCCTGAAGTATGATGGCCGATCAAAACTGTTTTTGCGCAGACAACCAAAGGTTTTCTCTCGGTTCTCACAAAATCAACAGCTTTTTTCATTACCTCAAAACTTTCGACGAAATCGGTTCCGTTTACTCTCATTCTTCCCAGACCTACAAAACCTGCAACAAAATCATAAGCATCACAAGTTCTCGCTTCATCTTTAGTTACTGAAATTCCCCATTCATTATCCTGAACCAGGAAAATAATCGGAAGCTGATGCAGAGCTGCAAATTGCAATGCTTCACTTACTTCACCTTCAGTTACTGAATTGTCTCCCAAACTGCATATGACAACAGGATTGTTTTCAAAATGCTCCAGATTAAAATCCTGAATATATTTAATTCCCTGAGCAACACCCGTTGTAGGGATTGTCTGCATTCCGGTTGCTGAACTTTGGTGAATAATCTTCGGCATATTTTCATTTCTGCTCGAAGGGTGAGAATAATACGATCTTCCACCAGAAAAAGGATCATCAGCTTTTGCCAGCAGCTGAAGCATCAGTTGATAGGGCTCAAAACCAATTCCCAGCAAAATACTTTCATCCCTGTAGTACGGTGATACCCAGTCTTCTTTTTTCAGCTGATAAGCCGTTGCCAACTGAATCGCCTCATGCCCTCGCGAAGTACTGTGTACATATTTGCAAACATTTCTGTTCTCTTCATAAATGTCTGCCATTGCTTTGGCAAGCATCATGTGATTATAAGCCTTAAGTAAAATATCCTGAGAAACTTTTTCGTGAAGTGTATTTTCCATAGAAAGCAAAGATAATCATATTTTAGATTTTTAAAAACAAATGCCTAACAATTGATAGGGTATAATGTCTTTTAATTTTAATGAAGCCTTACCATTAAAATGTTTACTGTTTCAATTGATTTTGGGAGCGTAAAAATTGCTAAAAACAGCAAAAATTACACTAACTTTACATTATTTTTTTAAATAAAAGTCAGACAATATTTATGTATTTAGTTTTTGACACAGAAACCACAGGTTTACCAAAAAATTTCAACGCTCCGCTTTCAGATTCAGACAACTGGCCAAGAATGGTTCAGATAGCTTGGCAATTGCATGATGATGATGGTAATTTGCTTGAAAACCAGGATTATATAATTAAACCGGAAGGTTATGATATACCATTTAACGCAGCAAGAATTCATGGAATTACAACCAAAATTGCGAATGATGAAGGTAGAGATCTTGAAGAGATTTTAAAAGAATTTGCTGAAGTTTTAGAAAGAGTAAGAGTTGTTTCCGGGCACAATGTTGAGTTTGATTACAACATTGTGGGAGCCGAATTTTTCAGAAAAAATATTAAAGATAATCTTCAGGAAAAACCAAAAGCCGATACGATGATTCTGGGAACAGATTATTGTCAGCTCGGAGGCGGAAGAGGCGGGAAATACAAATCGCCAAAACTCGAAGAATTGTACGAAAAATTATACGGTCATAAGTTTGATGAAGCGCACAATGCTGCAGCTGATGTAAATGCAACGGCTCAGGTTTTCTTTGAAATGATGCGTATTGGGATCATTCCTGCTGAGATTTTGAAAACTTCTGAAGATCAGCTGGCCTATTTCAAGACACTGCATCCGAATCCTATAAAACCTTTTGGGATCATTATCAGAAGGCAGGTTGCAGATTTTAACAATAAGAAAAAACAATCTGATGTTGGGAGCATTGATGATATTGATTTAGGAAAATATTTCAATTTCGATAATAAAAGTGTTTTTTCAACGCTGACAGCGACTTCGAGCATTTCAGATTTAATTAAAAAAGCTACAGAAGACAATTTTCCTGCAGTCGGAATGGTTGATTTGGGAAATATGATGGGAGCTTTTAAATTCGTTTCAGCTGTAGAATCTACCAACTCGGATCGCTCTAAAAAGCATAAAGAATTTTTAACCAAAAAACAGGAAGCAGAAGAAAACGGAACTGAATTTAATGAAGCTGAACCAATTTCCGAACCGTTGATTCCCGTTGTAGGATGTGAATTTTTCATTTCAGACCGTTATGAGCAGAAACAGTTTACCAAAGACGATCCCGACAGAAGAGCACAGGTTGTTTTGTTGGCGAAAGATTTTAACGGCTATAAAAATTTAGCCAAACTTTCAAGTATTGGATTTTTAAAAGGTTTCTATTTCGGAGTTCCGAGGATTAGCCGGGAATTAATTTCTGAATATAAAGAAGGATTGATTGCTCTGACTTCGGGAATCAACGGAGATATTCCGGATGCGATTTTAAATACAGGTGAGCAAAAAGGAGAGGAGCTTTTCAAATGGTGGAAAGATACTTTTGAAGATGATTTTTATGTTCAGATTCAAAACCATAAACTGCCTGAAGAGGAACACCTGAATGATGTTCTCTTACATTTTGCAGACAAATATAACGTTAAAATTTTAGCGCAAAATCAAACCTATTATACCAATAAAGACGATTCTAATATTCAGGATATTGTAAGTTGTATCAAAGATGGCGAAAAGCTGACAACGCCTGTTGGAAAAGGTTTTGGGAAGCGAAGAGGTTTGGCAACAGGAGAATATTACATTAAAAATGCTCATGAAATTAAGGAAACCTTTTTAGCATATCCCGATGCGTTTGATGCATATGATGAACTTTTTGCAAAATTCAGTCCCTATACTTTAAAAAGGGATGTATTGCTCCCCAAATTTGATATTCCGGAAGAGTTTCTTCATTTAGAAGATGAAGTTGATGGAGGAAAACGTGGCGAAATGGCGTATTTGACACATTTGACCTACGAAGGAGCGAAAAAAAGATATGCTGAGACAGGAATTACTACTGAAATTAAAGAACGTCTGGATTTTGAGCTAGAAGTTGTTGCCAACACAGGATATCCGGGATATTTCCTGATCGTACAGGATTTTTGTAACGAAGCCCGGAATATGGGAGTTTGGGTTGGTCCCGGTCGAGGATCTGCTGCAGGATCTGCAGTTGCTTATTGCACAGGAATTACCAATGTTGACCCTATTAAATATGATTTACTATTTGAAAGATTCTTGAATCCTGAAAGAGTTTCGATGCCCGATATAGATATCGATTTTGATGACGAAGGACGGGATAAAATCATCAAATGGGTCGTTGAAAAGTACGGTAAAAACCAGGTAGCACAGATTATAACCTATTCGGTTTTGGGAGGGAAGTCAGCGATTAAAGATGCCGGAAGAGTTTTGGATTTACCGATTCCTGATACAAATAATATTGCCAAACTCATTCCGCCAAGTCCGGGAATGAACATTGCTAAAGCACTGGCAAAATATGATAAGCTGAGACCTGAAGACCAGATGCTGGTTGATGAAATGAGGTTTATTTTAGATAATTCTGATGATCCTCGATTTGATGTGCTTGTGAGTGCAAAAAAAATGGAAGGTTGCATCAGAAATACCGGGATTCATGCATGTGGAGTCATCATTACACCTGAAGATGTAAGTAATCTTGTTCCGGTAACGATTGCTGCAAAAGATGCTGATATTTTGGTTTCTCAGTTCGACAACTCTGTGGCGGAAAGTGCAGGTCTTTTGAAGATGGACTTTTTGGGTCTACGTACACTGACCATTATTAAAGATGCTTTAAAATTAATTAAGCAAAGGCACAATATAGATATTGATCCGGATACAATTCCTCTGGATGACACCAAAACTTATCAGTTATTTAAAGAAGGAAGAACGATTGGGATTTTCCAGTACGAAAGCCCGGGAATGCAGAAGTACATGCGAGAGTTGAAGCCAACGGTATTTGCAGATTTAATTGCCATGAATGCCTTGTACAGACCGGGACCTATTAAATATATTCCAAATTTTATCAACAGAAAACACGGAATTGAGGAAATCGTTTATGATTTACCTGAAACGGAAGAATATCTAAAAGAGACTTACGGAATTACCGTTTACCAGGAACAGGTAATGCTTCTGTCTCAAAAATTAGCCAATTTTACGAAAGGTGAAGCCGATACTTTGAGAAAAGCGATGGGTAAAAAAGACCGGCCGACATTGGATAAGATGTTTCCGAAATTCTTGAATGGCGGAAAAGAAAATAATCTAGATGAAGTTAAACTAAACAAAATATGGAAGGATTGGGAAGCGTTTGCAGAATATGCCTTTAACAAATCTCACTCTACCTGTTATGCATTAATAGCTTATCAGACAGCCTATTTAAAAGCAAATTATCCTGCAGAATATATGGCAAGTGTGATGAGCAATAACATCAATAACACCGATTCAATCACCATGTTTATGGAAGATTGTAAAAGTATCGGCGTTGATGTTCTGGGACCCGACGTCAATGAATCTCATTATAAATTTTCAGTAAACGAAAAGGGACAGATCCGTTTTGGTTTGGGTGCCATTAAAGGAATTGGCGAGGGCCCGAGTGAAGGAATTACGAAAGAAAGAATAAACGGACGATTTAAAAACATTTATGATTTTTTTGAAAGAATTCCGCCTTCGCAAATGAATAAAAGGGTAGCTGAAAGTCTGGTACTTGCAGGTGCTTTTGATGAATTCAGCATGTATCACAGAGGCCAATATTTTGACATTGATATGGCAGGAAGAACCAATCTGGAACGCCTGATCAGGTACGGACAAAGCTTTCAGGAAAGTAAAAATGAGATGGAAAATTCTCTTTTTGCAGATTTTGCTGATGAAGTTCAGATTGAGCAGCCAAAGTTAGCTCCCTGCCCGGAATGGCCAAATATGCATAAACTGAACAAAGAAAAAGAAATCATTGGCTTTTATCTTTCTGCGCATCCTTTAGATGAATTCAAATATCATTACCAGTTTATGCAGGGTAAGCTTTCGAAAAAAGCAGTTCTTGAGAAAGAAGAAGAGGTAAAAGTGGTAATTGATGACGTTCCGATTCTAGAAGTTGATGATAAAGACGATACTGTAGATATTACGGAAATTATTTCTGATGATGTTATCATCGGAGAAGAAGAGATGATAGAAGAAATAGCGAAAAAAGCAGAACCAAGAGGCCATTTTGGATTTTTAAATCTTGATGAGGTAGATGCATACAAAGAACAGGCATTTGCCAATAAGCCACCGGAACTATTTGAAGAAAAAAAGAAAGACTGGAAGACGTTACAAAAAGAAAGAGAAAATGGTGGTAGTGGAAAAGAATATACCGTAGCAGGCTTAATCACTGAATATGTGGTGAAAGATGGGTTTAAAAGTGGTGAAAAAGTGGCATTTTTAACGCTTGAGGATTATTCGGGTTCCTATTCTTTCAGATTGGGTGACCGGGATTATATGCGGCTGAAGGAAAAACTTGAAGTTCAACGTTTTGTAATTTTAAAAATAAAATTTGCGCAGGTAAAAGACGGACGTGTTTTTGTAAACGTTGTAGATGTTATTGAACTTCAGGAAGCTTTTGAAAAATTTGCGAAAAGCATCTCTTTGGTTATGGATATTATGGATTTCCGAAAGGAGGACCTGGAATTTTTCAGAAATATTCTTGACCAGAATAAAGGCGATCAGAAATTTAAAATTTTCATTAAAAACCCGGAAGAAAATTCTTATATTGAATTACAATCAATGAAATATTCTGTTGATCTGAACGGAGATCTGATTAAGGAAATTCAGCTGCTGAATAAATATGAGTTTTATCTCAACTAGATTAAAAATAAACCAATTTAAAGTGACTTCAAGGTCACTTTTTGTTTATAATAATTATAAACTGCAATTTTAATTCTAGAATTCTAATATTGATCAAAATGTATTATTTTGTATTAATATATTGATAATCAATATATTATTTTTTTAAGTTCAGATAAGTTTGATACATATTCAAATGATTGTTTGATATATGTTTAATTATTTTGCGTTTTTATTATAATGTGTATAAAAAATTAAGACAATTTTTGAATTGTATTGCAAATATTTAGTAATTTTACCCCCTAATTTTAATTTAACTAAGTATGAGAAAAACTTATCTTTGGCTCTTATTGCTCTGCTGTTTTGCATCAATGAAAGCACAAACCACGTATTATTCTAAAGCCTCGGCCACGGATTTTACAGCTGTAAGCAGTTGGGGTACTGCTACAGATGGTACAGGCACTTTACCCACGAGCATTAGCAATGCAGACATTTTTGTTGTACAAAATGGTGCTGCAATGACGCTACCATCAAGTGCATCAGTAAGGCAACTCACAATTAACTCTGGAAGCTTAACTGTTGCGGCAAATATGCTTACAGTTAGTATACCGAGTGCAAATAATTCGAATCTTACTATTAATAATGGTGGAACATTAACTATCTCTGGGGGTACTCTGAATGTGAATGGGAGTATTCTTTTTGCTTCAGGAAGTAGTTTTAATCAATCAAGTGGGTCTATAGTTGTAGATGGAAATAGTGGAGCATCTGCTACTAGTGTACCTATTTCAACTGATTTATTTTCATTTGGTACAAGTGCTACAAACTATTCAACAGGAACAATTTCAGTTACAGGAGGTAGCATAACTATCGTTAATCCACATTTTGCGGGTACAGCTACGAGTTCTGGTGGTGCAGCATTTGCATTTAGAGGCAGCACTACTGGAAGAACTTTTGGGCCTGCTCACAATACAACATTCGGTCCTGCAACTCAGGCATCTACTGCTGCCTTCGGGTATTTCGTAGACTGTTATGTAAGTAGTGCACTTTTAATGCTTGGAAATGTAAATATTAATGGAGGTACTGGTTCTTTTGCTGTTCAGACAAATGCTGTTTCTGGTGGTGGTGGACTTAATTGCAGTGGTAATTTAAATATTGCTTCTGGAGCTGAATTACTAGATCTTACCAATGCAGGGCAAGGAGTTTCTGTAGCGGGTAATATTACAAATAATGGTATATTTACTCAGAGCAATACGTCAGGACTTCGATTAGGGTTGATGACAGGAACCACTGGAACCACTCTTGGTGCAACAACTAACGCTCAAACTCTATCAGGGAGTGGGGTTTTTAGAAATTTAGCAGCTTCGCCAACAGCAAATTTTACATCATTAGTGATCAATAATTCAAGTGCTGGAGGTGTTACTTTTGCAAATGCTAACTCATTACTAAGTGGTGCAAATACAGGTACAGTTTCGGGAACATTGACTTTTACAAATGGTATTGTAAATACAGGTTCTAATACTTTTTTACTGGGTATTAGCGGAACTACAGTTGGTACATTAAGTTATACAGCTGGAGGTTTTGGCTCAGGTTCAACATTTAGTAGATGGTTTGGTACAGCAGGTACAGGAACCTCAATTACCGCTGCTGCAAATCCTACACTTGGTGCAGGGTCATATCCTTTTGTTACCGGTGTAGCAGGAGCATACAATGCCAATCATTTTCATAGAGCCACAACAGCATTAACTGCTGCTGGTCAAATGGCTGTAACATTTACAGCGGGTACAGGAACTGTAGCTATTACACCTGTAACTGAAAATTCTTTGACTTTTGATAGACAAACTAATAGCAAATGGGCAGTATCTACATCTGCGGGTTACGCAGCTACAGCTGACCATACTTTTGCAGCTTCAGCACAAGGAGCTTATGCAGCAACTACTGCGAATGCTAGACTATTAATAGGATCAGCATTAGTTGGTACCCATCAAGCAGGTACAAATTTGCCTCTTGGGCAAAGAACTGCAGTTCCTGCAACATCAATAGTTGGAAATTATACACTAGGGGTGATAGGAACAGAACTTCCATTATCAACAATCGCTTCCGGTAAATGGGAAAATGGTGCGATATGGTCAACAGGAGTGGCGCCTACGTGTACTGATATTGTAGCAGTATCTGCTGGACATACAGTTACTTTAGACGCAACAACCGTTTCAGCAAATGCTTCTTCTATCATAAACAATGGTACATTGAATATCACTACGGGATCTACCTTAAATATAGGTTGTACAAATAAAAATAATTATTTGAATAACAACAGTATTCTAAGCGTTTCCGGAACATTAAATGTAAATGGAAATATTAACAATGCTACGAATTCTACATTCAATCAAACAGCAGGATCAATTGTTGTAGATGGGAATTCAGGAACAGTTGCGACATCAGTATTGACTGGGACACCATTGGTTTGGTTTCAGTCTAACAACGTAAATCTTACTGGTGGAAAACTAACCATAGTTGCGGGCCATATTGGTACGGCAACAGCTGATAGAGTAATTACTTATGTACCAACTACAACCCCTTATCCAAATATTACTAATGCACATACCGTACAGTTTGGAGATGGTGTTTCAACAGTTGCAAACAGTACTAAAGGTTTCGAAACTGCATTAGCCACCAGATTTTATTTTGGTAATGTTATTGTTAATTCTTTATCATCTGCAAATGCTTTTGTAGCTTCAAGTTCTACAGCGGTAGTTATAAATGGTAATTTAACAGTTACTGCAGGGGAATATAGAGGAGGAACTACTACCCAAGTTGTTGGTGGAAATATTGTTAACAGTGGTACTTTAACCAATACAGGAACTTTAGTGTTTGGACAAGTTGCCCAAGCTGATATGTCAACTCCTACAGTTACTGCACAAACGACAGCTCAGTCTGTAGGTGGTTCTGGAGTATTCAGGAATTTAACAGCTTCTCCGACAGCTAACTTTACAAGTGTAACGATCAATAATAGTTCTTCAACAGGAGTAACATTTGCAGACGCAAATTCTTTATTAAACGGGACGAATACTGGTACTGTATCAGGAACATTAACATTGACAACAGGATTTGTAAACACAGGAGCGAATGCATTTATATTAGGAATTTCTGCTGCTACTCCAGGTTCATTAAGCTATACTGCTGGTGGATTTAGTACAGGATCTACTTTAACCAGATGGTGGGGAACTGCAACAGGGGGAACTTCTATTGCAGCATCTACTACTACTGCTACAGCATCATCACCAGCAACAGGAGCTTATCCTTTTGCTACAGGAACATCAACAGCTTTTGTTGCAAGAAATCTTTACTTGAACCAAACAACAGCTGCAACTACAGGTGGAAAAATTGCTGTAAAATACAATGATGTAGCAGGAACAAATACTGTGAACATCGTAGACGGAACTTATACTGTAGATACTCAAGCAAAATCTAATTGGGTTGTTTCTCAATCAGGAATTACTGGAACGCCTACATATAATATGGCGATAAACGCACAGAATATCTATCCTTCAGCTACTGGTAACAGTAGAATAACTTTGGCATCAGCGCCCGCTTTGGGAACGCACCAGGCAGGAACAAGTTATGTAAATGCACAGAGAACAGTTGTTCCATTGGCTAATTTAGCTGACACTTATTATCTAGGTATTGCAGCTTCGGATATTCCTTTTGCATCTATAGTAAACGGAAACTGGAATAACGCTGCAACTTGGAATAAAGGTGCTGTACCGTCATGTACTGATTTGGTACAAATTACAGCCGGTACTACGGTTACGGTAAACTCAACAAGCAATGCTTCTAAAAACATCACTATCAATGCGGGTGGAACATTAGTAAATGCTTCGGGAGATTTAACAGTAGGTTGTACATTAAATAACAATTTCCTTACTAACAACGGAACACTGACTGTGTCTGGAGGAGTATTGAATATTAATGGAAATTTAATGAATAATTCAGGATCTACTTTTAACCAAAGTGGTGGTAATATTAATGTTGATGGTAGTGATGGTACAATAGCTAATAGTGTTATTACAGGAACGCCATTAGTGAGAGTTACAGCTACTACTGCATCTAATATTAACCTTACTGGAGGTATTTTAACAATAGTAGACCCTCATGCTGGTACTAGCACAAGTGATTATGCACTAAGTGTAAATGTGCCATCTGGTGGAGCTGTAGCTGGTACTAACCACACAGTTAAATTTGGAGATGGTACCTCTGTTACAGCAGGAGGTAATACAGGTGGCTTTGGTATATATTTATTTCCTGGCTCTGGATATTACAGCTTAGGAAATGTATTGGTAGATGCAGCCACTGCAACCAATCGTTTTGTAAGTACTACTAGCAGTATAGGTATTTTAGGTAATTTGGTGGTTAATCAAGGAGAATATAGATTGGCCTCAGCCACTTACTTAGCAGGTAATATTATTAATAATGGTACGCTATCAAGTACTAGTACATTAAACCTTGCTACTTGGACTAATGCTGCTGCTTCAGCAGCAACTACTGCTCAAACAATTTCAGGAACTGGAATATTTAGAAATTTAACAGCTTCTCCTACAGCTAGTTTAAGTAGTTTTACTGTAAATAATACAAGTTTAGCAGGGGTAACACTCAATGTACCGCTATCCGTAAGTGGAACTTTAACACTTACAGCAGGTAAAGTAAATACAACTACAACTAATTTGTTAACTTTAGGTACAGCAACAGCAGCAGGTACGTTATCAGGAGGTAGTGCTAATGCCTATGTAGTGGGGCCGTTTGCAAGAACGATTGCTTCTGCTAATACGAATACAAGTTATATCCTATATCCTGTAGGTAAAGCAGCTTATGCTCCAATTTCTTTAGCACCAGCAACTACTGCGGTAACTAATATGAAGGCAGAAGCATTCGATACTAACTCGGGAACTGCATCTACTGCTACGATTCAAAATTTATCTACAACAAGAAGATGGGAAGCACCTTTAGTATCTGGTACTTTCACTACAATTAATGTAAGATTAGGAGATAATGCAATTACAAATGTTAATTTCCCGGTAATCGCACCAACTGCAAGTGGAGTATATGATAGTTTATTTGGTACTTCAGGCACTTTTGCTGCCGGTACACCAAATACTACACAATCTACAACTGCATTAGCAACTGCTAGTTACACAGGTTATTTATCTTATGCAGAAATAGCTTCTGCGCTTGGTACAGGCGAAATTATTTCTAATGAAAAAGGAATAAAAGTTTATCCTAATCCATTTGCAGATGTCTTAAATATCTCAGATGTGAAAAATGTAAAATCAGTATCTGTTATTGATATTGCAGGAAGATTAGTGAAAACTATAGAAAAACCAGGTTCAGCTCTTCAATTAGGAGAATTGAAATCTGGGATGTATATAGTGGTCCTGAATATGAATGACGGTTCTAAACAAACAGTAAAAGCAATTAAAAAGTAGATTTTTTAATTTAAATTGAGATAGCGACCTTATGGTCGCTATTTTTTTGACTTTTAACTAGAATGTGTACGTTCCAATTTTTAGTGAATTTCAAAATAGATTAAAATTTAGTAAGAACTAACTTGTAATTTTATGTATACCTGATCAACATTGTGTTAAATTTTGATAATTTATTAAAAATCTATTGTTGTTATTGTAATATATAGTTAATTTAGACTTTTAATCATAAATTAATATAATGAAAAAAGTTTTACTAACAGGTTTTTTAGCCTTCGGGTTAATTACATCTGCTCAGACGTATTGTGTGCCGGAATTTTCTAGCGGTTGTAATGATGGAGATCAGATCGACAGTTTTGAAATTCCAAATGCAAACTTCAGCCACTTAGATACCGGTTGCTCTACCGGTGCTTACGGTGATTTTACCGCTCAGACCATAAGTATGAATGCTGGTGTAAATTATCCGTTTTCAATTACTCATGATTACGGTAGTCAGAATGTAGCGATATGGATTGATTTCAATAATGACGGTACGTTCGATGCATCCACGGAATTAGTGGCAACTGGAAGCAGTGTTTCGGGTTCAAACATAGCTACCAACAGTTCAATTGCAATTCCTGCTACCGCTCCTGTAGGTCTGCATAGAATGCGGGTTGCCGATCGGTATAACACTGCGCCAATTCCATGTAATATTGACGGATATGGGGAAGCACATGATTATACAGTAAATATTGGCGCAGCACCAAGTTGTTTAGCTCCCAATGGTTTGTCAGTAACGGCTGTGAGCTCTACTTCTGCCACACTATCTTGGGTTGCTCCCACTTCAACGGTGGGTGTAGGATATGAATATTATCTTTCTACTTCTAGTGCATCACCTTCTTCTACTACTGCAGCGACAGCATCGGTGGCTAGTCCTACCATTACTGCAACATTATCCGGATTATCATCTATCACTACATATTATGTCTGGGTAAGATCTGTCTGTACCACAACTACAAAAAGCGACTGGTCTTCAGCAGCATCTTTCACTACGTTATGTGGTGTAGTGGTACCAAATTTTACATTTGATTTTGCATCAGGAGTGAATGTATGCTGGTCAAATGCAGATACAGGAACACCAGCAACTGGTCCTTCAGGAACGTATTCAAATTGGTATGAGGATGGATTCTTAAATAACGGATATACAGGTGCAATGAAAGTTAATTTGTATACAAGCTCATTTTTTCCTACTACATTTGATTCCTGGCTAATTACACCGGTATTTGATCTTTCTGCAGGAGGGTATCGAGTAAAGTTTGATTACGGATTGACTCAATATGGAGATACAACAGCTGGCACAATGGGATCAGATGATGTGGTGCAGTTTGTTGTTTCCCAAGACGGCGGTACTACTTGGACGGTATTACAAACGTGGAACGAAGCTAGTGCAGTGTCAAATACATCCACACAATATTCACTCGATCTAACTTCTTACATGGGAGCTAACACCAAATTTGCATTTTATGCGACCAATGGAAGTGTGGCAGATACAAATGATGTCGATTTCTTTATCGATAACTTAATTGTTGAGCCAATATCTCTTGCAACTTCTGAGGTTTCTTATGTTAGAAATAACATCAAAGCTTATCCAAATCCATTCTCAGATGTCTTGAATATTTCAGATGTAACTAATGTGAAGTCAGTAACAGTAGTGGATATTGCCGGCAGATTAGTGAAATCAATAGATAAACCGGCTTCAGCTCTTCATTTGGAAGAATTGAAATCTGGACTCTATATGGTTATACTGAACATGAATGATGGTTCTAAACAAACAATTAAAGCAATTAAAAAATAATCAATTTAAATTTTAAACTTATAATGGCGGCTTTTTAAGTCGCCATTTTTAGTTGTAACATATTATTATTAAAAATGTAAAATTATAACTACTAAAATGTTATAAATTTGCATAAAATTTTTGTTAAAAATTTAGATATATGAAAAAACTTTTACTTGCGTGCCTTTTTTTACTAAATCTGGTTTTAAATGCCCAGATCACTTTAGGTGCAGGAAATACAACCGTTGGGACAGCGCCCGTAAGTACATATTACGGATATTCTTACGTACAGCAGATATTTACAAAGAATGAAATTAATGCAAATGCTGCGGGCAACATTACTGGACTTAAATTTTACTTAAATCCATCTTCTGTAATTGCAAATTCTTCAAATTGGGTTATCTATTTAGGTACAACTTCAAAAACGGGCTTTACTTCAAGTTCAGATTGGATCCCTGTTTCTCAGCTTACACAGGTCTTTTCAGGAACTGTTACCAATGTTAATGGTGTGGTTACGGTCGTTTTACCTGTACCATTTGCTTATAACAATTTAAATAACTTAATAGTTGCTGCAGAAGAAAATGCTCCGGGATATGATGAGAACGGTTTTGCCAACGCATTTTACAATTTTGGTTCTGCTGCAAATTCTCTCTTATATTACCAGAGCGATAACACAAACCCAAATCCGCTCTTTCCGCCAAACGGAGTTCGGGATGATCAAAAATCTGTTATTACATTTAATGGTCTGACTGCAAATGCTACGATTGCATGTCCCAATGTGATTTACCCCGTCAACAATACATCATTTGTTCCTTTATCTCCAACAATCGAGTGGAATGCCGTTTCAGGAGCTACAGGATATAAGGTCTCATTGGGTACAGTACCGGGTGGTACAGATATTATCAATCAGCAATTGGTAAGCACAAGCAGTCTTTTAGTTCCTCAAACTTTAACGGCAAATACCGTTTATTATTTAAAAGTTACTGCTCTAAATGCTGTGGGAGAATCACAAGGTTGCTCAAATATCATGTTTAGGACAGCCCCCGGACAGCCGGTAAATGATGAATGTGTAAATGCCATAACGCTTACTGTAAATCCAAACGCTGTCTGTGCATCTTCAGTTCAAGGGTATACTTTAGGCGCTACAGGTTCAGGATTGGTTGCGAGCCCTTGTTACGGAAATCCTGACGACGATGTCTGGTTTAAATTTGTAGCCACGGCTGCAACTCACAAGATTTCACTTACGGATATTGCATCGGTAGGAACCACTTTTAGCGAAGATTTATATTTTCAGGTTTTTAGTGGGTCTTGTGGTAATTTAACAAGTATTTTGTGTTCAGATCCTGCTTCTTCTTTGGTTTCAGGATTAACGGTAGGAGCAACCTATTATCTAAGAGTATACAGTTATAATGGTGCAGGAAGCAACCAGAGTTTTACAATTTGTGTTGGAAGTATCCCGCCGCCGCCTGCAAATGATGCATGTACAGGTGCTATATCGGCAACAAATTTTCCATACTCATATACCCAACTTGATGCATCTGGAGCAACTAACAATTCGGGGTTTTTAACCACCTGTACAGATGGTATGAATGACGGAACGTGGTTCAGCTTTGTTGGAAATGGTGGCAATTTTGATATTATTGTTACGATGCCTTCAGGAAGCAGTTTTGATCCGCAAGTCGGAGTTTTTACCGGAAGCTGTGGCTCATTGGCGTGTGTAGAAACAGAGGACGATGGTGGAGATGGTGAATCAGAAATACTCACAATACCCACAATTTCAGGAACTACTTACTACGTAAATGTGGGTCATTATGATAGTTCAGATAATGAGATGGAAGATATTTTCAGCATTAATATTTTAACGAATACTTTGGGGACAGAATCAACAGTCTCCACAATCAGAAGCAAAGTAAAAATATATCCAAATCCTTTTACGGATGTCTTGAATATTTCAAGTGTTGAAAATATTGAGTCGGCAACCATTACTGATATGTCCGGAAAATTGATTAAAACAATTGAAAATCCTACTTCGCTGATTCATTTGCAAGATCTTAGATCCGGTGTGTATATTTTATCTTTATGGATGAAAGACCATAAGCGACAAACTATTAAAATAATCAAAAAGTAAGCATAAAAAATGGGCAGCCTATTCAGGTTGTCCATTTTTAATATACATAAAATCTTATTTATTCGGTGAAATGGTCTGAATGTCTCCTGTAGTCATACCGGAAAATACACCAGGAAAAAATGTTACTAATATAAAATAAATGATTATCATTAACGGGATTAGACTAAAGAGAATAATGATCCAGATATTGGGTGTGTTTTTCTTTTGTGGTTCCATGATTTTTTGGGTATTTGATTAATAGATTATTGATAAAATATGCTATGCTAATTTCTTGCCACACTGTTTGCAATATCGTGCATCATCGTCAATATCTTCATTTCCGCACCGTTCACAGATTAATTCAAAGTTTTGTCTTTTGTTTCTCATCTCAGCTGTTACAATTCCTGTAGGAACAGCAATGATCGAATAACCCGCAAGCATTAAAATTACTGCGAAAAATTTTCCCATCGGCGTAATTGGTGATACATCTCCATAACCCACCGTAGTTACCGTAACCACCGCCCAATATATTGATTGCGGAATCGTTTCAAAACCAGGTCTTCCGCCTTCTACCATAAACATGAGCGAACCGACGATGACCGAAAATATAACTAAAAATAACAGGAAAATATAAATTTTTCGGGAACTTCCTTTCAAAGCTTTTACGATGACAGAACCGTCATTCATAAAATCAAGAAGATTAAAAACCCTGAAAACTCTAAGCATTCTCAGCATTCTGAAAATCAGGAAATACTTAGTCACAGGAAAAAGAAAACTCAGATAAAAAGGAACAAGGGAGAGGAAGTCGATAATTCCGAAAAAACTGAATATATAATGTTTTTTGTTTTTCAACACGGCAATCCGCATAAAATATTCTGCTGAAAAAAACAATGAGATGATCCATTCGGCAATGATAAAATAAACATGGTATTTTTTTTCCAGTTTAGGCACACTTTCCATCATGATGATAAAAGTGCTCACCAAAATCAGTGAGAGAAGCGCCACATCAAATAACTTTCCGAGCTTTGTATCAGAACGGTAAATGATACGGTACAAAAATCTTTTCCAGAATTTGTCTCCGGGAACAAGATTATGTTCTCTTTCCATGATCAGAGTTTTTTTTAAATTTAGCAAATTATCCCTATTTTCGTAACAAACTTACAGAATAAAATGACAATACGCGAAGTAATTTCAGAAATAGAAAAGCTCATCGATATGCCGCAGGCTGAAGACTTTGATAATGTCGGCCTTCTGTGCGGTCTGCCGGAACGAAATGTATCAGGAATGCTGATATGTCACGATGCTTTAGAAAATATTGTAGATGAGGCGATCCAAAGAAATTGTAATTTTATTGTATGTTTTCATCCGATTATTTTTTCGGGATTAAAATCCCTGACCGGGAAAAATTATGTGGAAAGAGCAGTTTTAAAAGCCATTGAAAACAAAGTAGCCATTTATGCCATACATACCGCTTTCGATAATGATTTTCAGGGAGTTAATGCGGGAATCTGTAACCTTTTAGGGTTGAAAGATTTAAAAATCCTACAGCCTAAAAAAAATAATCTTAAGCAATTAAATGTCTACGTTCCGAATGATCATTCTGAAAATGTGAAAGAAGCACTTTTCTCTGCCGGAGCAGGAAATATTGGATTTTATGACGAATGCAGTTATAAAGTAGAAGGAAATGGAACTTTCAGGCCTATTGAAGGTTCAAATCCGTTTTCAGGAGAGCAATATGTACGTGAAAACGCAAAAGAAGATATGCTTTCAGTGATTTTTGAAGCTTTTAAGCAAAATCAGATTGTTGCTGCAATGAAGTCGGCTCATCCTTACGAAGAAGTCGCTCATCAGATTTATAGTCTGGAAAATGAAAATCAATATTCCGGATTAGGAATGTATGGCGAATTTGAAATTGAAATGGATGAAAAAGAATTTCTAGGTTTTGTGAAAGAAAAATTTAATGTAAGTATCATCAAACATTCAGATCTTAATCAAAAGAAAATCAAAAGAGTAGGAGTTTTGGGAGGCTCCGGAGCAAGCGGAATAAAATCGGCATTATCGAAAAAATGTGATGCCTATCTTACAGGAGATCTCAAATACCACGATTATTTCCTGGCAGAATCTAAAATGCTGATTTGCGATATTGGGCATTACGAATCTGAGCAATTGGTGAGTCAACAATTATTTGAAATTTTATCACAAAAATTTAGTACATTTGCAATCTTAAAATCTAGTGAAAAAACAAACCCAGTAAATTATTTCCTATAGATATGGCAAAAATCACCGAAATTTCAGTCGAAGAAAAATTAAGAGCTTTATACGATTTGCAAATCATCGATTCAAGATTGGACGAGATCCGAAATACAAGAGGAGAATTGCCAATCGAAGTTGAAGATCTTGAAATCGAGATTGAAGGCCTAGAAAAAAGAGCGGAAAAATTTCATGCAGAGATTAAAGAGCAGAATGATCAGATCAGCAACAAAAACGAAGTGATCAATCATGCAAAAACTTTAATTGAAAAATATAAATCTCAACAGGACAACGTAAGAAACAATAAAGAATTCGAAGCTTTAGGAAAAGAAATTGAATATCAGGAACTTGAGATTCAGCTTTCTGAAAAGAGAATCAAAGAATTTGGAGCAAAAATCGGTCATAAAGAAGAAACTTTAAACGAGCTGAACTCTAAAATTGATGACCTTAAAAATCACCTTAAATTCAAAAAAGAAGAATTGGAAGGTTTGGTATCTGAAACTCAGAAAGAAGAAGATTATCTGATCAAAAAATCTGAAGAATTTGCTTCTAAAATTGACGAAAGGTTATTAGCATCATACCACAGAATACGAGCCAACTCTTCTACCGGCCTTGCAGTGGTAGGTTTGGAAAGAGGTGCCCCAAAAGGATCTTTCTTTACAATTCCGCCGCAAAAGCAAATGGAAATCGCTCAGAGAAAGAAAATCATCATCGACGAACATTCAGGAAAAATTCTTGTTGACGACGAATTGGTAAATGAAGAAACAGAAAAAATGAATGCTGTCATTAAATTTTAATACAGCCTCTCTATAATAAAAAAACGGCTCCAAATTTTGGAGCCGTTTTTTTATGCTTTAATTTCAGGAATACAACACTATTTCAATGAGGGGTAGCGAAAATTCAAAAGAATTTTTGACGGGGTGGTAAGAGCTTACAGTATTTAAATAAAAAACCGCTTCAAAATTGAAACGGTTCATTTTTTTTAATCGTGATGACCATACATCTTATCATACAAGTCTTTGAACTTCTCTTTTACTGCCTTTCTTTTTAATTTTAAAGTAGGAGTCAGAAGTCCAGCTTCGATGCTCCAGACTTCTGGCGTAAGCTCTATTTTTTTAATCTGTTCCCAGTTTCCTAGATGCTCGTTGATATCGTCGATTTCCTTTTCAATTCTCGCTTTCAGTTCGGGGCTTTTTGCGATTTCCTGCGGATTAGAACCGATGTTAAGGTTGTTTCTCAGGGCCCAGTTTTTAGCAAATTCAAAATCTGGCTGTACGAATGCGCAAGGCATTTTTTCACCATCACCAACTACCATTACCTGCTCAATAAACTTGGAAGCCTTAGCTAAATTTTCTATGGTTTGTGGAGCTATATATTTTCCGCCCGATGTTTTAAACATCTCCTTTTTACGGTCGGTGATCTGTAAAAATCCTTCACTGTCGATATGACCAATGTCTCCGGTTTTGAAAAATCCGTCTTCGGTGAATGTTTCTTTGGTTTGTTCTTCGTTCTTAAAATAGCTTTTAAATACAGAAGGCCCTTTTACTGTAATTTCACCGTCTTCCTGAATTTTTACAGTTAAATTATCCAAAGGGTGACCTACGGTTCCTACTTTCATTTTACCAAATGAATTTACAGAGATTACCGGCGAAGTTTCCGTCAAACCATATCCTTCCAGAATAGGAATTCCGGCATTTTGGAACATCAAATTCAATCTCTTGGATAAAGCAGCCGAACCGGAAACCAATGTGATGATTTCACCTCCCAAACCTTCTCTCCATTTTTTGAAAACCAGTTTATCGGCAATAATTTCTGAAAGACCCGAAGGTTTTGTAACTTCTTTCTTTTTTTGAATTAAATTCAATGCCCAGAAAAATATTTTTTGTTTAAACCCTCCTGCTGATGAACCTGTGTTATAGATTTTATCATACACTTTTTCTACCAGTCGCGGGACAACGCTCATGTAATGCGGTTTTACTTCTCTTACATTTTCACCCATTTTTTCAATGCTCTCTGCAAAATAGATTGAAAATCCGTTGTATTGGAAAAGATAAAAAAGCATTCTCTCAAAAATATGACAGATCGGTAAAAAGCTCAGCACTCTTGTATCTTTATAGTCTAAACTTTTTCTTTTCGGAATCCTAGGAAGAGAACCTAACACATTCGAAACGATGTTTTCGTGGGTCAGCATAACACCTTTTGGTTTTCCGGTAGTTCCCGAAGTATATATTAAAGTAGCCAAATCTTCTGCATTAATTGCTTTTGAAAGATCTTCCACCTCAATCTGCGTAGAATCATCTTCTCCTAAATCTAAAATTTCTTTCCAATTGGCAGCACCAGTGATATTGTCAAAGGTAAAAACACCTTGTAGAGAAGAAACATTGTGCTTGATCTTCATCACTTTTTCTAAAAGTTCTTTATCTGAAACAAAACAGTATTTTATCTCGGCATTATTAAAGATGAACTCATAATCTTCGGGAGAAATACTTGGATATACGGGTACGGAGACAACGCCAATCTGTGAAATTCCGAGATCCATGATAGCCCATTCTGTACGAGAGTTGGTGGTGATCAAGGCAATTTTATCGCCTGGTTTTATACCTAGTTTTAAAAGCCCTCTAGAAATTTTGTTTCCCTGGTTGACAAACTCCTGAGTAGACGTCTTTATCCACTCGCCCTGATGTTTTGTTGCAAACATTACATTATTAGGGAGTTTTTCTAAAGCGTAGTGGGGTATATCGAATAATCTTTTGATGGTCATAATTTGTTAAATATTTAATAAAGAATTCTAAATATAAGCATTTTTGTAAAAATAGCGCAAATCTATTTACAATTTTCAATTGACAAATATTTTTTCAGATTTGAGTAAAAAGTGTTAATTTACGGGCATCTAATTATAATTTTTATGGACTTTAATTTATCCGAAGAACAGCTGATGATTCAGCAGGCAGCAAGAGATTTTGCATTAAACGAACTATTACCGGAAGTAATCGAAAGAGACCGAGATCAGAAGTTTCCAACTGAGCAGGTAAAGAAAATGGGAGAAATGGGACTTTTAGGGATGATGGTTGATCCACAATACGGTGGGGCAGGTATGGATAGTGTTTCTTACGTTTTGGCAATGGAAGAGATCGCAAAAATTGATGCTTCTGCAGCTGTTGTGATGTCTGTAAATAATTCATTGGTTTGCGCCGGTCTAGAAAAATATGCTTCTGAAGAACAAAAAATAAAATATCTTACACCATTAGCAAGCGGTAAAGTAATTGGTGCATTTGCATTATCTGAACCAGAAGCTGGATCTGATGCAACTTCTCAGAAGACTACAGCTGAAGACAAAGGTGATTACTACCTTCTAAACGGTGTGAAAAACTGGATCACGAATGGTGGAACAGCTACTTATTATATCGTTATTGCCCAGACAGATCCTGAGAAAAAGCATAAAGGTATCAACGCTTTTATTGTAGAAAGAGGCTGGGAAGGATTTGAAATCGGGCCGAAAGAAGACAAATTGGGAATCAGAGGAAGTGATACACACTCTTTGCTTTTCAACAACGTAAAAGTACCTAAAGAAAACAGAATTGGTGAAGACGGTTTCGGATTCAACTTTGCAATGGCTGTGCTGAATGGAGGCAGAATCGGTATAGCTTCTCAGGCCTTAGGAATTGCTTCGGGAGCTTACGAAATGGCTTTGAAATATGCTAAAACCAGAAAAGCATTCAAAACGGAAATTATTAATCATCAGGCAATCGCTTTTAAACTGGCAGACATGGCTACTCAGATTACAGCTGCAAGAATGCTTTGCTTTAAAGCTGCTGTGGAAAAAGATGCAGGGAAAGATATTTCTGAAATCGGAGCAATGGCTAAATTGTATTCGTCTCAGGTTGCTATGGATACTACGATTGAAGCAGTTCAGATTCACGGCGGATACGGATACGTAAAAGAATATCACGTTGAAAGACTGATGAGAGATGCGAAAATCACACAAATCTATGAAGGAACTTCTGAAATTCAGAGAATTGTGATTTCCAGAAGTATCGCAAAGTAATTTCTTTAAATTAAAAAAAACACTAATATCAATACATGAAAAAAACTTGGTTAATCTCTTTGGGTGTAGTTTTACTGCTAATAGGAGTTTTTGTCTGGTACAAATTTTTCTTCGTTTTCGGAGAAGGTGTAAAATCCGGATATTTAAATTATGCTATCAAAAAAGGATATGTGTTCAAAACATATGAAGGTAAATTGATTCAAGAAGGCTTCGGAAGAGGCAAAAGCGGAACAATTACGAGTTATGAATTTGAATTTTCAGTATCAGATGCTGAAGTTTTCAAACAACTGGAATTAAACAGCGGAAAAAATTTCGACCTCCATTAGAAGGAATACAACGGAAGTTTGCCATGGAGAGGAAATACTAAGTTTGTAGTGGATAAAATAGTGAATATGAAATAATCGCAAAAGGCTCTCGCATTGATAGCCTTTTACTTTACACCAAATCACAAATATTAATATATGAAATACTAATTTCTTTATCGTTTGATTACAATTTTTTTCCGAAGTTAAATCATGCTTTGATTTTAAAAAAAAATTCTGATATAGTTCTCCGTGTATTTACTCGTTTCCGGGCAGATTTTTGTTCTTCTTTTTATAGAAATGATAAACGATACCTGCAATCAGGAATAACGGCCAAAGCGGGAGGATAAAAAGAAAGATTGAAGTGATGACACTCCATCCTGAAGAGACTGCGGCCAACGATTTTGACCCGAAACTTTGAGGCCTATTATTTATTATATAATTTTCATCAGTTCCGTACAGTGTAATTTCAACATCACATAAAGTATTGTTGATAAAATCCTGGCCAGAGACATCAATCCCTTTGTTTTCTACCTTTCCTATGTGTTGGCTCAAATCTTCCATTAAATAATCAAATTTCTGAATAGGAACCTTTACCTTGAGATAAGCAATTTTTTTATCGTTGTTATTTAAAGAAATATTTTCACTTTTTATAAAACCGTCATATTTTTGTACCTGGTCCTTCACGATTTCTTTTGCAGTTTCAGCATCGTCAACAATCAATTCTAAGAGTCCGGTTTTAGTCATCTTGTTTTTCGAAACTTTAGTTTCGAAGTTATCCTTTTTCGGGTAGTCTTTATAGATAACCTTAGTTTCTTTGATGATTTTGGGAGAAGGAATATTTACGACAATCTTTTCTGAATTTTTCTTTGAAGAATCCTTTTTCTCAATTTTAGACTCCAGTTTCATGTTGGTTATTTTATCTGATAAAGAATCGATAGTTTTTGAAGTAGACTCTATCTTTTCTGTGACTTCGGTTTTTGTTTTTTCGAAATCTTTAATTTTAATACTCGCAGAATCGAAAACAGCTTCTGCACTATTCTGAACGGCGTCTACTTTTTTACTTACATCTGCAACTGTATTGTCTGCCGAGTTAATCATGTTTTCCACCGGAGATTGGGTAGCTTCTCCTTTTTTACACATGATAAAAGTGCTTGATACAGCAACTAATAAAAAATACTTTTTCATAAGACTATTTTTTTGTTGAAGTAAAATTAGACAGTTGGAAGATTCTTAATTTGTAAAAGAAATGTATGATTCGAGTAAATTTTTATCAGTTTGATAATCAGTATTTTGTAAAATTGTTTTTTTAATTTTACAAAAATTTTAGTTAAATGTTAAAATAGTTAAAAAAAAATATTCTTTGGAAATATAATAATAATTACCTTTGCCTATTGAGACTTTAATAATGAAATGCACTTTATTGCTGGTATTATCATTTTTAATATCTGCTACTGGATTCAGTTGCAGAAATGTTCCCATGACAAAAGGTGAGCTTAAACCAGAATCATCCCGGAAAATGCAAGGTAATACAATCAGTTTTTCAGAAGTGAGGAGAGCCAACCGTAGTGTCAATCTAGGTGAATATTCAATCATTAAAGATTTCAGTGAGACCGTTAAGTTATACAGTCAGCTGGACGAAAAAAAGTTTTCAAGATCTGAACCCGTACCGACATTATCTGATGATGAGTATTTTCTTGTATTAAAGCCGAAATTGAAAAAAGAAAAATACGGAGATGTTGAAGTAATGAAAATGGAGCTTAAAAATAATATCCTGAATATATATTATAAAGAAGTAACTAACAGCGAATATATTTCAAACAAACAAAAGAACCCTATACTGATACTAAGAGTCAGCGGAAAAGTACCCTTGTCTGCAAAACTTGTGTTAAATAAAAATAATTAAAAAAAATATGAAGAAAAAACTACTCCTTCTGAGCACCCTGCTTGTATTTTCAGCTGCAGGATTTGCCCAGCAAAATAACTGGACGAAATTTACGTCACAAGTGGAGAGTGAAGTTCGTGAGAATAATGTTAGAATAACAGGAGTTTCTCTATTTTCACTCAATATCACTGATATCAAAAATCAGCTTAAAAATGCTCCGGATAGAAATGCATACCCGTCAACAAAAGGTGTCCTTCTGAGTTTTCCGAATGCTTCGGGAAATTTCGACACCTATGAGGTATATGAATCATCCACAATGCATCCTGATCTTCAGAACAGATATTCTGAAGTAAGATCTTACTTAGGATTTAAAAAAGGAGATCAATCATCAATGATCAGATTTACCATTGATCCTTACTTTGGATTTAACGGGATGATAAGAAATGATGATGGAATTTCTTATATAGATTCTCATACTACTGACAATCAGGTTTATAAAGTATACGACAGAAAAAATGCTATATCTTTAGACCGTTTTGACTGTCTGTTTAATGGAAATAGTGAGTTAAAAGATGCTGTCAATGCACAAAAAACGGTGGTTGACGGCCTTAAAAGAACCTATCGATTAGCAATTTCCACAACAACCGAATATACTGCTTATATTGCAGGACAAGCCGGTGTAGGAACAGGAACAGATGCTCAGAAAAAAGCAGCAGTTCTTGCAGCTGTCAATTTAGTTGTTACACGTCTGAACGAAGTTTTTGAAAAAGATGTTTCTGTAAAGCTGCAGCTTATTGCCAATACAGATACATTATTCTTTATAAGCACCGATACATTTGATACACTGAATGCAAGCCAGATGCTTAATGAAAATATAACAGTTACCAATAATGTTATAGGTGCTGCAAATTATGACATTGGCCACTTGTTTTTCCGTGCAACTGCAGGAAATGACAATGGGTTAGCGGCTACACCTTCAATATGCGGAAATAGTAAAGCTGGTGGAGTTACAGGTTCAGCAATTCCTGTAGGGGATCCTTTTGTTATAGATTTTGTTGCGCATGAGATGGGCCATCAGTTTGGAGCGATGCATACGCAGAATAATAACTGTAACAGAAATGTTCCTACCACGGTAGAACCTGGAAGCGCAAGTTCTATTATGGGTTATGCAGGTATCTGTCCTCCAAATGTTCAAAATAATAGTGATGCTTATTTCCATGCAGTAAGTATCAACGAAATGTACATAAGACTAACTACAGGTTCTACAGCGGTCTGTGGTGTAAAAACCCCAACAACGAATGTAGAGCCGATTGTAAATGCTGGTTTGGATAAAAGTATTCCTAAAAGCACACCATTTGTATTAACAGCTACTGCAACTGATGCTAATAATGATCCACTTACTTATACTTGGGAACAAATTGATGCAGGTGTTGCTACGATGCCTCCTGTTTCTACAAACACTGTGGGTCCGTTATTCAGATCATTGAGTCCTACGACTTCTCCGTTAAGATATTTCCCGAAATTGTCAACGATTGTAAATCCTGCTCAGGTAACTACGTGGGAGGTGCTTTCATCTATAGCAAGAACGCTTAATTTTTCAGTTTTGGTAAGAGATAATAATCCGGTAGGAGGACAAACTGGGCGTGACGATGTAAAACTTACAGTAGTAGATACTGCAGGACCTTTTATTGTTACCTCGCAAAATACTGCAGGTGTTGTCTGGAATGAAGGTCAGGTACAAACAATTACTTGGAACGTTGCTAATACAACCGCAGCTCCCGTAAGTACGCCAAATGTAACCATATTATTATCAAAAGATGGTGGTCTTACATTCCCTACTGTTTTAGTGGCAAGTACACCCAATAGTGGAAGCTATAGCTATACGGTTCCGGGTGGGCTTGGTACAGTCACTAATAATGCAAGAATTATGGTGAAAGCAGTGGACAATGTGTTTTTAAATGTTAATTCACAAAACTTCACAATCAATTCTTCGGCAGTTGTTATTCCTCCAGGCGGTGGTAATCCAGGCGGTGGTAATCCTGGTGGTGGTAATCCGGGCGGTCCTGGTAGTCCAGGAAGTCCAGGAAGTCCAGGTACACCTGGAAGCCCTCAATCTCCAATTTTCCAGGGTATGATGATTTATCCGGTTCCTTCAAATGACGGATACGTATACATTAAAACAGATTTCCCTCCGAAATTTGATGCAAACAGACTTCCTAGTCCTTACAAAGTGACGTATGAAATCTATGCAATGGACGGAAGATTGGTTGTGCCAATGAGAACAAGACACATTTTCTCAAGAACGGTTGATAACAGAGCTGATGAGAAAATTGATTTAAGAACTCTTCCAACAGAAGCTTACATGATTCATGTAACAGTAGATGACGAGAAGATTGTTAAAAAATTATTGATGCTGCATAAGAAGTAGTACATTAATATTCATAAAAAAACCGTTCAAGTGAACGGTTTTTTTTATGCTTAAAAATTGATATATTAATTCTGTTTAAACTCACTGATGAAATGCAACTTCACATTTGGGAATTTTTCCTGTGTCATATGAATCGTAAAAGAAGAATCAGCTAAAAACACCAACTGATTGTATTTGTCTCTTGCCATGAATCTCTGCTTTAATCTTGCAAACTCTTTAAATTCCTCAGATTTTTCATCAGCTTCTATCCAGCAAGCCTTATGCATAGAAAGTGGCTCATAAGTACATTTTGCTCCATATTCATGCTCCAAACGATATTGGATAACCTCATATTGAAGCGCACCTACTGTTCCGATAATTTTTCTGTTATTCATTTCAAGTGTAAATAACTGAGCAACACCTTCATCCATCAGCTGATCGATACCTTTCGCCAATTGTTTAGCCTTTAACGGATCATTATTATTAATATATCTGAAATGTTCAGGAGAGAAACTCGGAATTCCTTTGAAACTTATTTTTTCACCCCCCGTCAAAGTATCACCTATTCTGAAACTCCCCGTATCATGAAGTCCGACAATATCTCCGGGGAAACTTTCGTCTACCACTTCTTTTTTATCGGCAAAAAATGCATTCGGAGATGAAAATTTCATCTTTTTACCTTCTCTTACCAGAAGATAATTTTCATTTCTTTTAAACGTTCCTGAAACAATTTTTACGAAAGCCAGACGGTCTCTGTGTTTGGGATCCATATTGGCGTGAATTTTAAAAACAAATCCTGTAAAAGCATTTTCTTCAGGTTTTACCATACGTGTTTCGCTTTCTTTAGGCTGTGGCTTCGGAGCAATTTCAATGAAGGCATCCAATAATTCACGAACCCCAAAATTATTTAAAGCCGAACCAAAGAAAACAGGCTGAAGATCACCATTCAGATAATCTTCGCGGCTGAATTCCGGATAAACAGATTGTATTAATTCTAATTCTTCCCTTAAATTCTGTGCGGCTTTTGCACCGATGATTTCATCGATCGTAGGATCGTTGATGTCATCAAATTTGATTGCTTCACCAACTTTTTGTTTCTTTTCCTCTAAAAATAACTGAATATTGTTTTCCCAGATGTTATAAATTCCCTGAAAATCAGCTCCCATCCCAATCGGAAGTGAAAGAGGAATCACTCTTAAGCCTAATTTTTGCTCAACCTCATCCAAAAGATCAAAGGCATCTTTACCTTCACGGTCAAGCTTATTAATGAATACCAACATCGGGATATTCCTCATTCTGCAAACCTTTACCAGTTTTTCGGTTTGTTCCTCAACACCTTTAGCAACGTCAATCACAACGATTACAGAATCTACGGCAGTCAAAGTTCTATAAGTATCTTCGGCAAAATCTTTGTGGCCGGGTGTGTCGAGAATATTGATTTTATATCCCTTATATTCAAATGCCAATACGGAAGTCGCAACGGAGATTCCTCTCTGTCTTTCGATTTCCATAAAGTCGGAGGTAGCCCCTTTTTTAATTTTATTCGATTTTACAGCTCCTGCTTCCTGAATAGCTCCACCAAAAAGAAGCAACTTTTCTGTAAGTGTAGTTTTTCCTGCATCGGGGTGAGAAATAATTCCGAATGTTTTTCTTTTCTCTATTTCTTTGAGTAAATCTGACATAGTGTATTTTGAATTTGCAAAAATCGTTATTTTTATCGGATTCTGAAAATCAGATTTGAGACTTGTTAAAACCGGTGATGGTTTTAAGATAATAAGCAACACATAAACCGATCACAACCATCACTGTACTGAATGGAAAGATATAGCTCATACCCCAAATATCCGCAACACCACCAATTAGCGGACCAGCAACACCCAGCGAAAGATCAATAAAAAGGCCGTAACCTGCCAATGCAGAACCCTGACTGGATGGCGAAACGCTTTTAATAGCAACTACTCCCAGCGCAGGGAAAATTAAAGAAAACCCTAAACCCGTCACTCCGGCTCCTAAAAGTGCCATCTCAGAATTGGTGGCAAGTGAAATGATTAAAAGTCCGATTGTTTCTACTACGAGACAGGCAATAGCAACCTTGATTCCTCCGAAATTATTGATTACATTACTGAAAACTAACCTTCCTGCAACAAATAATCCTCCGAAAACGGTGAGACAAAGCGCTCCGTTATTCCAGTGAAAATAATTGTAATACAATGTAATGAACGTTGAGATGCTTGCAAAACCAATTCCACCTAAAGCCAGACAAATTCCGAAAGGAGAAACTTTACCTAGAACTTTCCAAAACGATTGAGAATCATGAGTATGAGAATTGGTGTAGTTTAATTTCATTTTGGCAAAAACATAACCAAGAATTCCGATCAGAATAGAAATGATTCCAATGCCATAAAGACCAAATTTTTGTTCGATAAAGACTCCTGATGAAGCTCCGATTGCCAAAGCACCATAACAGGCAACACCGTTGTACGAAATAATTTTTGCGGTATGCTTTTCGCCTAAGGCCATAATTGCCCAATTGATAGGACTTGCACCAATCATTCCTTCTCCGCAACCAGTCAGCAGTCGTGTTATAATTAGAAAACCTAAACTAATCAATGGTGAAAGTTTAAAATAATATGCTGAAATTAGGAAAATGCCGGTTACTGAAAAGCTAATCATGCTGAATAAGACAGCAGGTTTCGGACCTTTTCCATCGATGATTTTTCCGGAATAAGCTCTTAGAAAAAATGTTGCAATATATTGTAAGCTGATAACAAGTCCTGCAATAACCAGATTGAAACCTAGATTTTTACTAATGAAAATCGGTAAAACAGACAGCGATAAACCGATAATGAAATATCCTAAAAATGTGAAACCAACGTAAGAAAATAAAGATAAATTAACATTTGATGACTTGGCTGCATAACTCATATTCATAAAAATTAAGGTGCAAAGATACTGCGGAAAAATCATTTAAAACCGATTATAAGTTTTAATAGATAAGATTTATAACCAAAGATTTGAAGTAGCTTTACTATATCATATTCATAAAATCAATTATATTTGTTCCATAAATTTAAACATGGAAAGCAGCAAATATCCCAACTTCAAATTCACATGGCTTGGAGGTCTTATTTTATTCGCAGGTTTTGTGGTAGGTTCCGTGGCAGTAGGGTTTTTTAATGTTTTCTGGATGTTGGTTTTTAAAGAAAACCTGCAGTATAAAGACTGGTTTCTGATGGCTTCTAATGCAGTTGTATTTTTGTCTTCTATAGCTTTTTTTGATTTTTTTGTTGTCAGAATCACTACCAAAAAGAAACTGAATTTCAATTTTTCTCCTACTAATTTTTATACATATTTCCTTATATTTCCCATGATGCTTGGGATGATGTTCATTGGCGAATTTGTCACTTCTCAAATTCCAATTACAGGCCCGTTTTTCGGGAAATACTATGATTTTTTTACGGATTTGATGAGTCAACTGACTGATAATCCTGTTGTTATGATTCTTACAGCAGTAATTATGGCGCCAATATTTGAAGAAATTATTTTCAGAGGAATTATTCAGAAAGGAATGATCAATAAAGGTGTTAAACCTTGGAAAGCAATCGTCATAGCCTCGATAATCTTCGGTCTGGTGCACGGAAATCCTTGGCAGTTCGTCGGCGCAATTCTTTTAGGTTGTGTGCTGGGTTTGGTATACTATAAAACCAAATCTCTGCTGTTACCAATGCTGCTTCATGGTTTCAACAATCTTTGCTCTTCAATTTTAATATTGTATACAAAAAATGAAAGTTTTGGAGAAGCCTTTAAAGTTGCAGATTACATTATACTGATCATAGGAATCGTACTTTTTTCTCTGTTCTATTATTTATTTATGAAAAAATATAAAGTGCATTATTCTGAAATTTAATTTAATACAAACTTCACAAAGAATTGATGATGTAATTTGTATGAAATCATTTCAGTCTGTACTTGAAATAAAAAAAATTAAAATCTATCATGGAATTATTAGTTGCTACACACAACATACATAAAAAAGAAGAAATACAGCAGATTTTAAGCGATAGTTTTGTCGTTAAAAGCCTGACCGACTATAATATACACGATGAAATAGTAGAAGATGGTGATTCTTTCCACGCTAATGCATTAATTAAAGCTAAATTTTGCTTTGAAAAAACAGGAATTCCAAGTTTGGGCGATGATAGCGGTTTGGTTGTAGAATCTCTTGACGGAAGACCGGGAATTTTTTCTGCACGTTATGCCGGAGATCATGATTTTGCAAAAAATATTGAAAAAGTTTTAAGCGAAATGGAAAATGTTGAAAACAGAAAAGCTTATTTCATTACTGTTTTATGTTATTACGACGAAAATGGTGCACAGTATTTTGAAGGCCGAGCTCCCGGAAATTTACTTACAGAAAATAAAGGCCAAAAAGGGTTTGGCTATGATCCTATTTTTGTTCCGGAAGGATATGAACTGACTTTTGCAGAGATGAATCCTGAAGATAAAAATCAAATCAGTCATAGAAAACAGGCTTTGGATTTGTTTCTAAAGTTCCTAAAATTGAAAGAAGATCTTTAGTGCTAGATTAAAATTTAGATGATGCAAATCGCACAAAATAATGTCATTAATCTCAACATCAGCCTCAACCTTTTATCGTACATTTGCCGGTAATAAACTTTTAATTTGAGTACTTATTTAACCATTTTAGGCTTTAATTCAGCAATTCCTACCGTTAATACTTCACCCACATCTCAGCTTCTGGAAATGGAAGAAAGATGTTTTCTGATCGATTGCGGAGAAGGAACACAGGTGCAGCTGAGAAAAGCGAAAGCAAGATTTTCAAAAATCAATCATATATTTATTTCCCATCTTCACGGCGATCACTGCTTTGGTTTGCCGGGGCTAATTGCGTCTTTTCGTTTGTTGGGAAGAGATATTCCGCTTCATGTATACGGCCCGAAAGGAATAAAAAAAATGCTCGAAACCATTTTTACAATTACTGAAACCCATCGTGGTTTTGAGATCGTTTATCATGAGTTAGACAAAGATTATTCCGAAAAAATTTACGAAGACAACAGAGTAGAAGTATACACAATTCCATTAGACCATAGAATTTACTGCAACGGTTATCTTTTTAAAGAAAAGCAAAAAGACAGGCATTTGAATATGCAAGAGATTTCAAAATATAAAGAAATTGAAACCTGCGATTATCATCATTTGAAAGCAGGGAAAGATTTTGAATTAAGTGACGGATACATCCTTAAAAACGAAATTTTAACAACAGAACCTGCAGCGCCGGTCTCGTATGCATTTTGCAGTGATACCAGATATTTGGAGTCTGTAGTATCAATCATTAAAAATGTGACGGTTCTGTATCATGAGTCTACTTTCTTACATGATTTAAAAGAAATGGCAGATTACACAGGCCACACTACAGCACTGGAAGCTGCGAGAATTGCAAGAAAAGCACAGGTTGAAAAACTGATTCTGGGTCATTTCTCAAACAGATATAGTGATTTGACGGTCTTCACAGACGAAGCAAGAACGGTTTTTCCAAATACATTTTTACCAAAAGCCCTGGAAGTTGTAAAAATATAATTGAATATGAATTTTGAAGAATTAAAAGATTTTCTGGATGAAAAGACTGATGTCTATAATAGTTCGGAATTCATTCAAGATGATCCTGTACAGATACCGCATCGTTTTTCTTTAGAGCAGGATATAGAAATTGCAGGCTTTCTGGCGGCCACCATCTCATGGGGAAACAGAAAAGCCATTATTAAATCTGCTGACAAAATGCTCGATATGATGGGCAACTCTCCATATGATTTTGTGATGAATCATTCTGAAAACGATTTAAAATCAATTGAAGAAAAAAGTATTCACAGAACTTTCAACGGTGAAGATTTTGCATATTTTATCCGACAGTTTAATAGAATATATAAAGAAAATGAAAGTTTAGAAGACTTATTTATCATTAAAAATCCTGAGGCAAACTTCTATCATGCTATAGAAAGGTTCAGGGCAGATTTTTTGCAGGCTGAAAAACACAGAAGTCATAAGCATGTCAGTTCGCCGTATAAAAATTCATCTTCAAAAAGGATCATCATGTTTCTGCGTTGGATGGTACGGAATGATAATCGTGGTGTAGATTTTGGAATCTGGAAAAACATAGATCCCAAATATTTATCAATACCTTTAGACGTTCACACCGGAAATATTTCAAGAAAATTAGGATTGATTTCTCGGACGCAAAACGACTGGAAAACTGTTTTGGAATTAGATGAAATCCTTAGGAAATTTGACGATAAAGATCCTGCCAAATATGATTTTGCATTGTTTGGTCTTGGCGTAACAAAAGAATTATTTTAAATAAAGTATTCATGAAAACCTCACACGAAAAATTAGAGCTTTTAGAAAAAATAGCAAACGGAATCACATGGTGGATCGGATCTATACCGTCTCTGGTTGTTCATACTCTGTTTTTTATCACTTCATTCCTTCTTCCGGCACTTCATATTGTTGAGTTTGATAAGATGCTGCTGATTTTGACGACGGTTGTTTCATTGGAAGCCATTTATTTAGCTATTTTCATCCAGATGTCAGTGAATAAAAGCCATGAAAAAATTGAAGATATTCAGGAAGATATTGAGGAAATCAGCGAAGATATTGAAGATATCCAAGAGGATTTGGAAGAAATAAGTGAAGATATTGAGGAAATAACGGAAGATATTGAAGATATTCAGGAAGATATAGAAGAAATCAATGAGGATGAGGATGATGAAGATCATATTGAGAGGGCAAAAAATGTAATTTTGAAAAGCAATGTCAATTCAAACAAAAATGAAATTAAATTTTTAAAAGATAAAATTCAGGAGCTTCAGAATATGATTGATCAGATGAAAAAAGATTAAGTTTAAGAATTTAAATTGATTTTAATTATTTTGAATCATAGTACAGATTTATTATTAATTCAGAAATCTATTGATTAAACCTCAAGCAATTAGAATTATTTTTATTATTTTTGAACAAACAATTACAAAATGTTAAAATATCGATCGAAAAATTACTTTAGATTTAGTCTTGTATTATTATTCCTTCTGAGTACTTTTTCTTCCGCACAAACTTTAAAGCAGCGAAGATCAGAATCAGCAAAGAATAAAGTTCCATCTTCTTCAGCCAAAGCTGGTGATCTGATAGATGTAAATGTCACTCCTTACGTGGGGTCTACTTATACGCCCGCTCAATTAGTTACCAATGTTTTGGTGGGAGGATCTGTTTCTTGTGGAACTCCAAATATTTCAAATGTTGTGATTTCACCAGTACAACCTGTTACAGATAACGAGAGATTTTGGGGGTATTTTCATAAAGGTACTTCAAATTTTCCTTTTACAGAAGGTATTGTCTTAACTACGGGGACAGCACGTTTAGCGGGAAATAATCCGGAGGGACAATTGGGTGTTAATCTTACCACTGGTACTGATACCGATCTAGAAACAGCTTTAATAGGTAGCACGCTTAATCTGGAGGATGCGGTTATTTTAGAGTTTGATTTCGTTCCATCCAGTTCACAGATGACATTTAATTATATTTTTGCTTCGGAAGAATATGATGGCGGATTTCCTTGTTCAGGGTACGAAGATGCCTTTGCCCTTCTTTTGAAACCCAATACACCTGGAAGTACATATACCAACCTTGCAGTATTGCCGGGTGGTGCGGGGCTTGTAACTGCTACTAACATTGTACCTGCCAGTTTTACCTGCGGTCCGATCAACGCACAATATTATGAGACTTCATCACCTACTAATCAAACCAATCTGTTTGGAAGAACAGTTCCTTTAACAGCCCAGGCAACTGTAATACCGGGACAATCTTATCATATTAAAATGGTAATGGCCGATGATAATGACGGAACTCATGATTCAGCTGTTTTTTTAGAAGCCGGATCATTTGATATCGGAATCAGTATCGTTGACAGTGCAGGAAATCCGTTACCGGAAACCCTGAATGTTTGTGATAATACCCCACAGATTTTAAAAGCTCAGGTAGTTGCAACTCCTGGTATGACATTTCAGTGGTTTAAAAACGATATAGCTATTCCGGGAGCTACCAGTATTACATATACAGCGACGTCACCGGGTGTCTATACTGTAAAAGTTACAGTACCAGGCGGAGCTTGTCCGGGAGAGGCTAAAGTTACCATTATTGGAGGTACAAGTCCGGTTACTCAAAATGCTACGCTTAAACTTTGTACAACACCAAGTAATTTTACATTCAACCTTGATTCTGCAAAACCACTTATTAGTACAACAACCGGAGCCATTTTCAAATTTTATTTGGCACAGGCAGATGCAATAGCAGGAAATGCAAGTAATATAACCAATACAACTGCATTTAATGGAAACGACGGGCAGATTATCTATGTAAATGTTTCAAATGGAGCTTTCTGTTCAAAAGTGGCTACACTTACATTGAGAAAAGAAGCTACGCCGATAGCAGTTCTTGCAGCTTCAAAATTAAAAATATGTTCAGGAGAATCTGTAACCCTCACAGCATCAGGTGGAGCAACCTACCAATGGGATGGCTTTACAGGAACAGGAGCGGTTCGCACGGTTTCACCAACACAAAATACCACCTATACTGTATATGCCATCGGAGCTCAGGGATGTAAATCTTTACAGCCGGCAACAGTTGTTGTAGAAGTGGTGCCTGCAATTACTTCAAATCTTAAAGGCGGATTTATCTGTTTAGGTGACAGAATTACTTTAGATGCAGGAGCAGGACCGAATTATACATACCAGTGGAACAACGGCGAAACAGCACAAACAGTAGCTGCAGCAACACCGGGAACTTATTCTGTGACTATTAGTAATGGCGTTTGTTCTAAAGTCTTTACAACGCAGGTTATTTTAGCGATAATTCCAGAGATCATCAATGTAGATTACAGTGAGGGCGGAACCATGGTCATTACAGCAAGCAATCCTAGTAACGGACAATTAGAATATTCTATTGATAACGGGGTGACTTGGCAGTCTTCAAATGTCTTTACCAACGTTCCTAAAAATGTTATTGTTCCTATCAGAGTTAGGGTGAAAAACACGAGCTGTGTAGGTTTCGTAGAATATTTTACTTTCATCATGAAAAATGTAATTACTCCAAATGGTGATAATGTAAATGATATGATTGATTTCAGAGGAATCAGCGATCTTAAAGATTTCCAGGCAGTAATTTCAGACCGTTACGGAAAAGCAGTATTTAAAGCAGAAAAAATAAGACCTTTCTGGGACGGATATTTCCAGGGAAAAAAATTACCCACGTCTTCTTATTGGTATCAGGTAACATTTGAAGACCCTGCAAGCAAAAAACTGACTGTAAAAACAGGATGGATTTTGTTAAAGAATTTTGAATAGAAAATATAATTCAGTATACCTTAAAAGACCGATAGCTTATCGGTCTTTTTTTTCCTGTTTTAGAGAAATTGTTGCTGTTAAAATATACAATTTATGTTAATAGTAATATATGTATGGGTGAATTAAATTTAAATCAAAAAAAATAGTATTTTTGTTAGAAATAATACAAAATGTTTAATAAAAGTGCAGGAAGTTTATTTTTGGCTTTATTTTTAGCTCTTCTTGGAAATTTTACATTTTCTCAGAACAGGGAAAAAGGTAAGAGTATCATGAAAGCTTCTTCTCAGACAATGAAAGCAGGCGCTTTTATTGATGTAAATACAGCCGGCTATCCGGAGTCTTCATATAGTATAACCCAATTGGTAAAAGATGTTCTTATTGCCGGCGGTTCAGCATGTTCTACAGCGAATGTAAGCAATGTTGTTGTATCACCTAATTTAGCAGTGAGCAATCAGGCAAGAACCTGGGGTTTCTTTAATAAAGGAACTACCAATTTCCCGTTTGCAAAAGGAATCGTTCTCACAACAGGTCATGCCAGAAAAGCTGGAAATACTTTTCAGTCATCAGAACTTAGTGATGGTGTCCCGACCCAAGGTGATACAGATCTGGCAACAGCTCTTGGTATTTCTAATGTCAATTTAAAAGATGCAACTTACATAGAATTTGATTTTGTTCCGAGTTCCACAGAAGTTAAATTTAGGTATCTTTTTGCTTCAGAGGAGTATGAAAATAATTATCCTTGTACAATTGGTGATGGTTTTGCATTATTGCTGAAAAAAGTTGGAGACCCTAATTATATTAATTTGGCAGTATTGCCTGGTGGAGCAGGACCTGTAAGTGTTACCAATATTCACCCTGCTAATGAATTTGACGGCACACCTCTTGGCTGTGGAGCGGCGAATGCTTCATATTTCGGAGGCTATAATAATGCCGCGATCGAGACGAATTTCAGTGGCCGTACGGTTCCATTAACAGCACAAGCAACCGTAATTCCTGGCCAGACTTACCATTTTAAAATGGTTTTGGCAGATTTTCAAGATGCTGCTTTCGATTCGGGGGTATTTTTAGAAGCGGGTTCGTTTGACATAGGAGTGCAAATTTTAGGACCTACTGGCGTTCAGCTTCCGCCGTCTATTAATGTTTGTGATAATGCTCCGCAGACTTTCACGGCATCAGTTCAGATTCCAAATGCTACTTACCAGTGGTTTTTAGGAACAACGCCAATCCCTGGAGCAACCAGTGCATCTTATATTGCAACTCAGCCTGGAGTATACTCTGTTGAGGTTACCATTCCTGGAAATTCGTGTCCCGGAAAAGCTACAGTGACAATTGTTGGCGGAACTTCGCCGACTGTACAGAATGCTACATTGACGAGCTGTTATGCTGCAGGCAATGTGACTTTTAACTTAACTTCAGCACAAGCTTCTATAAGTACAACGCCGGGAGCTACATTTTCATATTATGTCAATCAGGCTGATGCCAACGCAGGAAATGCAAGTACAATTGCTGTACCGACTGCCTTTTCCAGTGCAGGAAATCAAACTATCTATGTTTTAGTTAAAAATGGTTTCTGCTCTAAAGTTGCACAGTTACAGCTGGTCAAAGCTGCTGAAATCACAGCTACGATAGCACCGCCGCAAGTATTGACGTGTACCAATTCTCAGATCATATTAAATGCTTCAGCATCTGTTTATCCTGCAGGATCTACATTTGCATGGACAACGACAGGAGGAAATATAGTATCGGGTGGAACCACTCTAAACCCAGTCATTAATGCGGCAGGAACATATACATTAACGATCTCAAATACGTTTGCAGGAAACGTAACCTGTACCGGTGTTGCCAATGTCACAGTGACAGGAAACAGCGCGCCGCCAACTACTGGGCTTACAGCAAGTAAAATAATAATTTGCTCCGGAGAAACAGTTACTTTAACCGCTACTGGCGGAGTAACGTACAATTGGGGAGGCGGACTTCCCGGAAATGGTGCAACCCAGATTGTAACACCAACAGCAAACACAACGTATACAGTAACCGCAGTTGGTGCTAACGGTTGTGTTTCGACTACACCGGCTACAGTAACCATTCAGGTTTCTCAACCGTTTACCGCTCAGAATGCAAGTCTTATCAAATGTTTTCAGCAGGGAAATATTACATATGATTTAACTTTCGCACAAAGCCAGATCAGTACAGCATCCGGATTAACATTTACGTATTATGTAAACCAGGCTGATGCAAATGCCGGAAACACAAATAATATAACGACCCCAACAACATTCTCAAGTGCAGGAAACCAAACAATTTATGTTCTTGTAACAAATGGAGGATGTAAATATGTTGTTACGTTACAATTATTGACAACTGCGCCGACAACATTGACCATCGCTGCACCACAAACAATAACATGTACAACCGCTCAGGTGACTTTAAATGCATCAGCATCTGTAATCCCTGCAGGATCTACAGTGGTGTGGACGACAACAGGAGGGAACATCGTATCTGGTGCGAATACGCTAAACCCTATCGTTAATGCTGCAGGAACGTATACTTTAACAGTAACTAATGTTACTCAACCCGCAAATTTAACATGTACATTTACGGCAACGGTAACAGTTATACAGGATAAGGTTTTACCTGTTGCAAATTTAACGTCTACTTTCCAGCAAATTTGTCCGGGAGAATCTGTTACCTTAACGGCTTCAGGAGGTGCAACATATAATTGGGGGAATGGTCTTACAGGAAATGGGCCTACACAAACTGTTTCACCAGCTACTACTACAATATACACTGTTTTTGCAGTTGGTGCCAATGGTTGTATTTCTACCAATCCTGCGTCTATAACCATTGTCGTGGGTCCGCCAACAGCAATCGTTGCTGCTTCTAAAAGTAAAATATGTGCCGGCGAATCAGTTACTTTAACAGCGAGTGGAGGTTTCACGTATAACTGGGTAGGATTACCGGGTAACGGAAATACACAAGTAGTTACACCAACAGTTACCACTACGTATTCAGTTTTTGCATTGGGAGGAAACGGATGCGTATCAACCACACCTGCAACGATAACTATTGAAGTTGTTCCGGCAATTGTTTCTACATTAAAAGATGTATATGCATGTGCTGGTGATGCAGGAATTCTAGATGCAGGCGCGGGACCGAACTATACTTATTTATGGAGCACTGGTGCTACTACACAAACAATCTCAACAAATATCCCGGGATCTTATAGTGTAACCATCAGTAACGGAACCTGCTCTAAACTATTTACTGCTCAGCTAATTAATCCAGACCTTCCGCAATTTACCAACGTTGTCTTTGAAAACAATGTATTAACAATCACGGCTACCAATCCATCGGGTGGAGTGTTAGAATATTCTATTGACGGCGGTATCACTTGGCAGACATCTAATATTTTTTATAATATTTTAAATAATACCAATTACAGTTTGATGGTTAAAGTGAAGGATGCAAAATGTGGTAACACGTTACAATTCTTTACATTTGTGATCAGCAATGCAATTACTCCGAACAGTGACGGTGTAAATGACTTTATAGATTTTACGGGGATCAGTAATTACAAAAATTTTGCAGCTTCTATTTTCGACAGATACGGGGCACTTTTGTTCAGAGCAGATAAATCGAGTGTTATATGGGATGGCTCATTAAAAGGGATCAACCTTCCTACTGCTACCTATTGGTATCAGGTACAATGGGAAAATCCTGCAAGCAAAAAGCTCGAATTAAAATCGGGTTGGATTTTACTTAAAAACAGAAACTAAATAAAAAAGTCTCCAATTTTGGAGACTTTTTTTATATTAAAAATTTGACATATTTATATTATTTATGTAAAAAAAAACTAAATTTGTTGAAACAAAATTATTATGAAGAGATATCTACTGTTGTTTTCATTATTTCTAGCTTCTACAAGTGTTTATTCACAAACACTACAAACCAGGACACCACAAAAAGAAAAAATTTCAGCCGAATCAAAAAAGGCAGGTGTCTTTATTGATGTTAATACACCCACATATCCCGAATCTGCTTTTTCACCATTACAATTGGTGAAAGATGTTTTGATTTCATCAGGAACTAATACTTGTGTAACACCCACTGTTTCTAATGTTGTCGTTACTCCCAATCAAGCGGTAACATTTGCAGATAGAGCGTGGGGATATTTTCACAGAGGGACTACAAATTTCCCTTTCAAAGATGGAATCGTTTTGTCTTCAGGATTTGCCAGAAAGGCAGGAAATAGCGCAGAAGCATTTACTTTAAGTGATAGTAATACGGGTGGAAGTGATCCCGATTTGGCTACTGCAATCGGTGCATCTGGAGTACTTACTAATGCTGCAATTTTAGAATTTGATTTTACACCTACTACTTCTCAGATAAAATTTAACTATTTATTGGCATCAGAAGAGTATACCGGTTCATTTCCCTGCAGTTATGCAGATGGTTTTGCATTGCTTTTACGTCCTTCATCGGGCGGGCCTTATGTAAATATGGCTGTTTTACCTGCAGGAGCTGGCCCTGTAAGTGTTACAAATATACATCCTGCGATCGCTGGAAGTTGTGGAGCCGTTAATCCAACATATTTTGCAGGTTATAACACAGGAAATATTGAAACAAATTTTTATGGGAGAACCATTCCTCTTGAGGCAACGGCAACAGTAGTTCCTGGTCAGTCTTATCATTTCAAGATGGTAGTAGCAGATTTTGGTCCTGGTGGAGCCGATTCTTCTTATGATACCGCTGTATTTTTAGAAGGTGGCTCATTCAACATTGGGGTAGAATTGTTAGATCCATCAGGTGGTACGCTTCCTGCTGAAATTAATGTATGTGATAACGTTCCACAAGTAATCACGTCTTCAGTAAGTGATCCTAATTTGCTTTATCAATGGTTTTTTAACGGAAACCCGATTCCTGGAGCAACTACAAATGTAATTACAGCTGTGCAGCCCGGAAATTATACCATTGAAGTAAGTGTGCCGGGAAATCCTTGTCCAGGGACAGCAACAATAAAAATTAATGGCGGTACGACACCTGTAGCACAAGATGCTACATTCCGTTTATGCAGTACACCGGATATTACTACGTTTGATTTGAATAACGCAAAGCCACTAATCAGTCCGACAACAACTGCAACTTTCAGATTTTATGTAAATCAGGCAGATGCGATAGCTCAAAACGGTAATTTTATTCAGAATGTTGCCAATTATAACGGAACGAACGGACAGATTTTGTATGTTGTAGTTTCTGACGGTGGTTTCTGTAGTAAAACTGTTAAATTGACTCTTACAAGAGAAGTAACTCCTATTGCGGGTATTACCTCTTCAAAAATAAGAGTTTGCCCGGGCGAATCTGTAACGCTTACTGCATCTGGAGGTGTAACTTATCTATGGGATAATTTTTCGGGATCTGGAAATACGCAAACAGTAACTGTAAATCAAACAACAACCTTCACAGTGTATGCTATTGGAGCATTAGGATGTAAATCTTTATTGCCGGCTAAAATCACAGTTGAGGTAGTTCCGGCTATAACTTCTCCATTGCTTGATGTAGAAATGTGTATCGGTGATAAAATTACGCTTGATGCAGGTGGTACAGGTACCAATTATACCTATCTGTGGAACACAGGAGCTACAACTCAGACAATTGTAGCAACCCAATTGGGTATTTACACAGTTGTGATTGATAATGGTTTTTGTCAGAAGCTTTTTACAGTGAAAGTTCTTGGCGCATCCTCACCATTCTTTACGAATCTTAGCTATGAAAACAATACGTTAACAGCTACTGCAACCAATCCTTCTATCAATAATATCTTCGGAACTCTGGAATATTCTATTGACGGAACAAACTGGCAGGAATCTAATATCTTCACCAATTTGCTGGATAATACAACATACAATGTTCAGGTGAGAATCAAAGGAACAACGTGTATCGGAGGTGTTGAATTCTTTACCCTTCAGATCAACAATATCATTACGCCGAATCAGGATGGTGTGAATGATGTATTGGATCTTTCGGGCTTAAGAGATTTTAATAATTTCACAGGATCAATCTATGACAGATATGGTGTAGAAATGTTTAAATTCTCAAAAGAAAAGCCAATCTGGGATGGAACTGTAGGAGGTAAGAGATTGCCCACTGCAACTTACTGGTACAAATTTAACTTCGAGTACAAGAAGTCTAAAGTACAAATGAACAGATCTGGTTGGATTATGTTGAAGAATAGAGAATAATCTTAGATTTATAAAATAAAAAGCCTTTCAAAATCTGAAAGGCTTTTTTATTTAAAGTAAATGGAAGAAGTACAAGTTACATATTTTCTTTCCAGAGTTGAGTGAATGCTATGAAATCTTGAACGCTAAGTTCTTCAGCTCTTTTATCTAAAAATTCGTGGGTTTTTAAAGCTTCTGGTATATTGAGAACTTTCCATGAGTTGGAGAGTTTTTTTCTCCTCTGACCAAACCCGGCTTTCACAATTTGTTTAAAAAGCACTTCATTTCCAGCCAAGCCTTCTTTTGGGTTTCTGGTCAATCTGATAACACCTGATTTTACTTTTGGCGGCGGATTAAACACATTTTCATGAACGGTAAAAAGATAAGTTACATCATAATATGCCTGTACCAATACGGAAAGAATTCCGTAATCTTTGGTTCTTGGTACTGCAGCAGTTCTTTCGGCAACTTCTTTCTGAAACATACCTACCATTTCCGGAACGAGCTGATAATAATCAATAATTTTAAACAAAATCTGTGACGATATATTGTAAGGAAAATTCCCGATAATCGCAATTTGCTCACCATTGATAAAATTAAAATCCTGTTTCAGAAAGTCTCCCACGAAGGTTTCTTCGGTAGCTTTTGTATAGTTTTTTTTAAGATAATCGATAGATTCAGTATCTATTTCTGCCAGATATACGGTCTGTTCTTTTTCCAGAAGATATTTGGTGAGTACACCCATCCCGGGACCAACTTCCATGATGTTGTTGTAGTTTTCGTAGCTTAAGCCTTCTACAATATTTTTTGCGATGTTTTCATCAGTCAAAAAGTGTTGACCCAGATGTTTTTTTGCTCTTACACTCAAAGTTTATTTATGATTTCGTTAACAATGATTTTCTCTTATTCGTTCCAAATTTCGGTAGAATTTTTCTATTTTAGCCAAAAATTTTAATATTAATGGCGAAATCTGTAGAAGAGTTTAATAAGAAAAGACTTCGGTCTAGCAATATTACTGTAGTAATAAGTATTGCCTTAGTGTTATTTTTGTTGGGTTTGATGGGTTTGATTTTGATCAATGCACAAAAATATTCTGATTATCTTAAAGAACAACTCGTTGTGAATGCGTACTTTGACGAGAATTACGACGAAAAAGATTCGGCAAAAATTGTAAAGCAGGAAACCGAAGCGGTTCAGCAGATTCAAAAATTAGAATCAGTAAAACGTACAACGTATATTTCAAAGAAAATGGCTTCGGCTGAGGCTAAAAAAAGTCTGGGCGTAAACAGCGAAGCGCTTTTTGAAGATGATATTTTCCCCGCTTCTGTAGAAATTGCTTTAAAACCGGAATATACTGACTCTACAAAAATTGGTGCAGTTCTAACGCAGATCAAATCGGTGCCAGGAATTGTAGATGTAAAAAATGATTCAGATTCTCAAAAAATTTATGATAAACTGAATAAAATTCTAAAATGGATTTTGGCATTTTGTGTACTGTTTTTAGTGCTTGCGATTGTTTTAATCAACAATTCTATAAGACTGAAAGTCTTCTCAAAAAGATTTATTATCAAAACCATGCAGCTGGTAGGAGCGAAGAGAAGATTTATTCTGACTCCTTTTATTAAAGAAGCTTTGGTTCTGGGTCTGTTGGGAGCAGTATTGGCTCTTCTGGCTTTATCAGGACTTTGGTACTATTTTACCACTACAATAAAAACTCCTTTTGTACAAGATACCAACCAATATTTCTGGTTAGTACTTTTGATTTTCGGAGTAGGTATTTTCATCACAATATTAAGCACAATTGTTGCGACATGGAGGTTCTTGAGATCTAATGTTGACGACCTATATTACTCTTAAAAATGGGCAAAAAAACACGTGAATTTTCCGCATCAGATTTTGGTACGGAAAGAGAAGTTTCAAAAGAACAGACTTTTTACTTCGGACAGCAGAATTATAAATGGATGTTAATAGGTTTGGCCTGCATCGTTGTAGGATTTCTATTAATGATGGGTTCGGATGCCAACACCATTGACGGAAAGCTGGATCCAAATTCCTGGAACGACGATATTTTTTCGATCAGAAGAATCAGAATCGCACCTTTACTCATCGTGATCGGTTTTATAATTGAAGTGTATGCAATTTTGAAAAGAAAGAAATAAGAAAACATAAATTAAAAAGAACCATATGAATGGTTCAGATAAAAGTCGATTGTTCATCAATTGACTTTTTATTTAAGTTAAAACGCTGAGAAGCATTATTAATCATACATAAATTATGGATTTAATTAAAGCAATCATTATTGCGATTGTAGAAGGACTTACAGAATATCTACCCATTTCGTCAACAGCGCACATGGGTTTTGCGGCTAGTCTGATGGGCTTAGAGGAAACAGAATTTCTCAAAATGTTTCAGGTTTCTATACAGTTTGGAGCCATTTTATCGGTTGTGGTAGCGTATTGGAAAATGTTTTTTGACATTAAGAATCTTCAGTTTTATTTTAAATTGGGTTTTGCAGTGATTCCGGCTTTGGTTTTAGGATATATTTTTGATGACAAAATTGAGGCAGTTTTAGGAAATCAGATTGCAATTTCGTCAGTTTTAGTCCTCGGCGGAGTTGTTCTTCTCTTTGCAGACAAGTGGTTCAAAAGTCCTGTCATTCACGACGAAAAAGAATTATCAATAAAAAAGGCGGTAATCATCGGTTTTTGGCAATGTCTTGCAATGATGCCCGGAACAAGCAGAAGTGCAGCTTCTATCATTGGTGGAATGACGCAGGGTTTAACAAGAAAAGCAGCCGCAGAATTTTCATTTTTCCTTGCTGTTCCTACGATGTTGGCTGTTACAGTTTATTCAGTTTTTGTGAAAACTTGGGGCAAAGAAACTCCTAATCCAATGAAAGGTTACCAGATGATTCTTGAATCTCAAGATCACATTATGATATTTATTGTTGGAAATATTGTAGCATTTATCACAGCTCTTATCGCAATCAAAGCGTTTATTGGTATTCTGAACAAATATGGTTTCAAACCGTGGGGTTGGTACAGAATTATCGTCGGAATTGCTTTATTGGTTTATTTTTACTTTTTCAAAATTTAAAGGTGAAAAAAATAATCTTTAAGAATAGAATCGTCTATTTGCTTTCTGTTGTTTTTTTTAGTCTTTCCAGTTTAGTCTTAATTACAAATTTAGCAATTCAAATTGGTGAAAATTTCTCTTTATTTAGTTTTTTATACTTATCAGTTTTGGCAATCTTGTCAATAATTGTCTGTATCAAATTATTTGAAAAAGAAAAAAATGCAATTACTTATATAAATGTATTGTTGCCTATATTAATTATTTCAGTAATATTTAATTCATTAAAAATTTATTCTACTCATTATATTTATGAACCTGAAGATATCATATTTGCTATTTTGATGATAATTTTCTTAGTTATAATTAATAAAAATAAACTAGTATCAAGTGAAATTGCTAAAGAAGATGAAATTGACGAAATAGGTAAATCATGACATCAGAAAAATTACAAACCGGACATATTTTTTTATTAGATAAACCTCTGGACTGGACTTCCTTTCAGGCGGTCAATAAAATGAAATACAAGCTCAAAAGTGAGTTTGGTCTTCCCAAAAAATTTAAAATCGGTCATGCAGGAACTTTGGATCCGAGAGCAACCGGTCTTTTGATTGTCTGCACAGGAAAATTCACAAAGAAAATTCCGGAAATACAGGATGCTCCAAAAGAATATTGGACAGAAATTAAAATCGGAGTACGAACAGAATCTTACGATACCGAAAAACCTGAAATTCTTCAGCAGGATATTTCTCACATTACACAAACAAACGTTAAAGAAGCTTTAGAAAAATTTTTAGGTGAAATCGAACAGACTCCACCAATCTTCTCTGCCATTAAAATCGACGGGAAAAGAGCTTATGATATGGCGAGAGCTGGACAGGAGGTTGAAATGAAATCCAGAAAAACGACAATTAATTACATTACAGAGATAGAAATTAATTTTCCGTTGGTTAGTTTTGTGGTTGGCTGTTCAAAAGGAACCTATATTCGCAGTCTTGCTCATGACATTGGTCAGGAATTAGGAGTTGGTGCTTATTTAACACAATTGAGAAGAACAAAAATCGGTGATTATAAAGTAGAAGATGCTACTACAGATTTTTTAGAAAACGAATACAGATTCGAAAATTTATGATGAGAAATTTATTACTATTGTCATTTTTATTGATTTCACTACAATCATTTTCACAGGTCGATCAATCGAAGAAGCCAAAAATGAATTTTTATTTTAATCCAAACATTAATGTTGGATATAATTTGGGAAACAGAATTAAAGAAAATCAAAACAAAGATTCTTACGATTATCAGCAGAATGTTGCTCCTTTTCTACCAAATGATTTTACTTACGGAATCTCAGCAGTAGGAGGTTATCAATTTCTTCCTAACTTTGCAATCGGAACGGGATTGAAATACAGTTATATTGATCCCAATTTTCATATCATGTATTGGATGATTCAGCCAAAAATTATTTTTAATCCGGGAGACGAGGCTTTTTTTATTGATTTTACTTACGGAAAACAATTTAATAAGTCTGTGGTTTCAAATGCTGATTTCTGGAGTTTAAAAGCGGGTCTTCAGGTTTCTTATTCGAAAAGACTAAGTCAGGAAGGCGGTTTGTTTTTAGAGGGAGCTCAACTTGGAAATACTGGTGCTGTATTTATAGGATTAAGCTACGGAATTACGATTTTCAGTAATAAAAATTATACGATAGAAGGAATAGAATAATGGAAAAAACACGTATCAATAAATATCTTTCGGAAGTTGGTTACTGCTCAAGACGTTCGGCCGACAAACTTTTGGAAGAAGGCAGAATAACGATCAACGGAAAAGTTCCCGAAATGGGAACGAAAGTTTCTGACGAAGATGTTGTGGAGGTTGACGGAAAACCGATCCGTGAATCCGAAGAAAAGCCAATTTATATTGCTTTCAACAAACCTGTAGGAATTGTTTGTACTACAGATACGAAACGTGAGATTGATAATATCATTGAATATATTAACCATCCTAAAAGAATTTTCCCAATCGGACGATTAGATAAACCAAGTGAAGGTTTGATTTTATTGACGAATGACGGCGACATTGTAAATAAAATTCTTAGAGGAAAAAATAATCACGAAAAAGAATATTTGGTAAGAGTTGATAAGCCACTCAATACAAAATTTCTTGAAAAAATGCGAAACGGTGTGCCTATTTTAGATACCGTTACCAAAAAATGTGAGGTTGAGAGAATTGATGATATGACTTTCCGAATTGTTTTGACGCAGGGTTTGAACAGACAGATCAGAAGAATGTGTGAATTTCTGGGCTATGAAGTGAAAAAACTGAAACGTATAAGAATTATGAATATTAAACTTGATCTTCCTTTAGGAAAATGGAGAGAGCTGACTTCTGAAGAATTATCAGAACTTAACAACATGCTTGATGGATCCTCAAAAACTTTTGACTAAGATAGTACAATGCAGTATGTTTAAATACTGTAAACATAATACCTCAATCTTTTAAATAAAAAAAGAAATTAACTTTATTCAGATTTAAAATTCTTGATATTGTTATTTGATGAAAATTTCGTACTTTTGCACTCACTTTTGTGAACGTACTTTCGGCGAAGTAAAACATTAACAATTAACAACTTCCATATTTTTCAGGATTCACAGCAAAGCCGAAGTCTGTAAGAATTGGAATACAAATTTTATTAGAAAATGTCAAAAGAGACAAATTCAGCAGAGGTTATTCTTAACCAAAACGTAGCACCAGAACAATTTGACTGGGATTCTTTCGAATCTGGTCTTGATGCAGATGCTAGAAAAGAAAAAAGCGATCTTGAAGAAATCTATAACGGATCTCTTAGCAGCTTAAATGATAACGACGTTATCACTGGTAAAGTTGTAAGATTGACTGACAAAGAAGCTATCGTAGACATCGATTTCAAATCTGAAGGTGTTATTTCTCTTAACGAATTCCGTTACAACCCAGGCCTTAAAGTAGGTGATGATGTTGAAGTAATGGTAGACAGAAGAGAAGACAAAACTGGTCAGTTACAATTATCTCACAGAAAAGCTAGAACGCTTAAAGCTTGGGATAGAGTAAACGAACTTCACGAAACTGGAGAAATCGTTAACGGTTTTGTAAAATCTAGAACTAAAGGAGGTATGATCGTTGACGTACACGGTATCGAAGCATTCTTACCAGGTTCTCAAATCGACGTTAAGCCAATTAAAGATTACGATCAGTTCGTAGGTAAAACTATGGAGTTCAAAGTTGTGAAAATCAACCCTGAGTTCAAAAACGTAGTAGTATCTCACAAAGCACTGATCGAAGCAGATATCGAAGGTCAGAAAAAAGAAATCATCGCACAGCTTGAAAAAGGTCAGGTTCTTGAAGGTACTGTTAAGAATATTACTTCTTACGGTGTATTCGTAGATCTTGGTGGTGTAGACGGATTGATCCACATTACAGACCTTTCTTGGTCTAGAGTGAACCATCCATCTGAAATCTTAGAAGACGGACAAACTGTGAAAGTGGTTATCCTTGACTTTGATGACGAGAAAACAAGAATCCAATTGGGTATGAAGCAATTAGAAGCTCATCCTTGGGATGCTCTTTCTGCTGATATGAAAGTTGGTGATAAAGTAAAAGGAAAAGTAGTAGTTCTTGCTGACTATGGTGCATTCGTTGAGATCGCTCCAGGTGTAGAAGGATTAATACACGTTTCTGAAATGTCTTGGTCTACTCATTTGAGAAGTGCAGGAGATTTCGTAAAAGTAGGTGATGAAGTAGAAGCTGAAGTACTTACTTTGGATAGAGAAGACAGAAAAATCTCTCTAGGTATGAAACAATTATCTAAAGATCCTTGGGAAAATATCGAAGCTAAATATCCGGTAGGTTCTGAGCACGTTGGAACTGTAAGAAACTTTACAAACTTCGGTGTATTCGTAGAATTGGAAGAAGGTATCGACGGATTGATCTATATCTCAGACCTTTCTTGGACTAAGAAAATCAAGCATCCATCAGAATTCTGTGCAGTTGGTGATAAATTGAATGTTATCGTTCTTGAACTAGACATCCAGGCTAGAAGATTATCTCTAGGTCACAAACAATTGACAGAAAACCCATGGGATAAATTTGAAACTAAATATGCTGAAGGAACTGTACACGCTGGTAAAGCTGTAGAAGTGCACGATAAAGGTGCTTCTGTACAATTCGAAGATGCTGAAGTAGAAGCTTTCTGCCCTTCAAGATTATTAGAGAAAGAAGATGGATCTAAAATCAAAAAAGGTGAAGATGCTCAGTTCAAAGTAATCGAATTCAACAAAGAATTCAAGAGAGTTGTAGTTTCTCACACAGGTATCTTCAGAGACGAAGAGAAAAAGAATGCAAGAGAAGCTTCTAATAATAGATCTAACAATAACAACAATAGTAACACATCTTCTTCATCAAATAATGAAGAAAGATCAACTCTTGGTGATATCGATGTATTAGCAGAATTGAAAAGAAAAATGGAAGGAGGTAAATAATCTCAAATCATTTTGATACATATGAAGCCACTCGTAAGAGTGGCTTTTTTGTTTTTAGGTTTATTAATATTTTTACTAAACAATCATATTTGATCAAAATTTAGACAAAATTTACAAAAATGTTCCTATTTTTATAAAGTATTAACAATTAAATCATGGATGATAATTTTACTCATAAAATAAAAACAAAAAGCATTCAAATTCTGTTAGTGCTTTTAATTCCTTTTTTTGTTTTTTCTCAACAGCATAAGCGATTGATTACAAATTATATTCTTACCAATCAAATTCAGGATTTTAAAAAATCAGATTTGATAGACTTCGAAATTGATAATGTAGATCAATCAGAATCTTTAAACGGTGAAATTGTAAAAATTCAGCAAAAATTTAAAGGCTTCCCAATATACAATGCAGTCGGAACAGCTTTAATTAAAAATGAAAAAATTGTTTATTTTTCAGATTCTTTTATTAAAAATTACAATATTTCAACATCAAATATTGCAATAGTAAGTAAGGAACAAGCACTTGAAAAAATTGCGTCAGCTTTAGATAAAAAAGATGTGGCTAAATTTCAAATCATCGAAAATTCTGAAGCCGAACCTACACATAAAAATTTTGCGAGGCAAAACTTGACTTTTGTAGAAATCAATAATAATTTAAAACTAGCTTACCAGTTTTCCCTAAAAGAACCAAATTCTAAGAATTTCTGGAATATTTTGGTTGATGCGCATTCAGGAGAAATTCTAAATACAGATAATCTTACCGTTTCATGTAGTTTTCATCCCGGAGCATATGGTCATGATCATTCAAATGAAAACTTGGCTGATCCTTCAGACAAAACATACACATCACCAACTTTTCTACCTGATAATGCTTCTTACAATATATTTCCTCTTCCTATAGAAGCTCCCACTTTCGGAAGCAGATCAGTTCTTATGAATCCATGGATATTAGCCTCTTCTCCTGAAGGATGGCATTCTGATGGAGCAAATCATTACACAAGCACCCGAGGGAATAATGTCTATGCATACGAAGATACTGCAAACTCAGATCAGCCCGGTTATTCTCCTGACGGAGGATTAAGCAGAAATTTCAACTTCCCTTTTTCTGTTAACGGCACTCCTCTGTTCAACCAAAATGCAGCCATTACCAATTTATTTTATGTCAATAACAGGGTACACGATATTTTTTATCAATTCGGGTTCACAGAGTCTGCAAGAAATTTTCAGCAAAACAATTTTGGTAAAGGTGGTGCAGGAAATGATTATGTAAAAGCTGAAGCACAGGACGGCGGTGGTTTAAACAATGCAAACTTTACAACACCTTCCGATGGAAATAGACCTTTGATGCAGATGTATCTTTGGTCAACAGCCAACAGATATTTTTTCTACAATGCTCCTTTATCAGCGGTTTTACGTGTTCCTCAGGCAAATCCCGCTCAGTTTGGTCCGCAACTTAATGGAACAGGAGTGACAGCAGATGTTGCTTTAGCGGGTAATATCAATGCTTGCTCTCCGTTACCAGCAGGATCTTTATCCGGAAAAATTGGCCTTATTGAAAGAGGTGGTCCTTCTACCTGCACATTTGTTGTTAAAGTAAAAAATGCTCAGAATGCGGGAGCTGTTGCGGCGATCATTTATAATAACCCTGCTGCTATCAATTTCCCTTCTTCAATGGGCGGAATAGATGCAACGATAACAATACCTTCTGTTCTGATTACGAATGATGAAGGAGAATATATTAAAAATCAATTAAACAATTCGGCAACAGTAAATGTAACATTAAAAAGTGATCCTGCAACTGCAGTTAAACCAGATGGAAGCTTTGATAACGGAATTATCACCCACGAATACGGTCACGGAATTTCAAACAGATTGACAGGAAACGGATCTACTTGTCTTCTAAAATCTCAAAGCAAAGAACAAATGGGGGAAGGCTGGTCAGATTTTTTTGCATTGATGTTGACCAACAGTCCTGGCGATAATGCCAATGTTCCGAGAAGTATCGGATCTTATACAAGCGGACAGCTGCCTGGTGGTATGGGATTTAGGCCAGCAAAGTACTCTCCGGATTTTTCAATCAATGATTACACTTACGGTGATACAAACGGAATGGAGATTGAAGAAGATTCTGAGATTGTGCCCGATGTTCACAGAATAGGATTTGTCTGGGCAAGTATGCTTTGGGATTTGCATTGGCAATATGCGGCGAAATATGGTTATTCGTCTGATGTAACTTCAAATATGACCAGCGGAAGCGCACGGGTCTTACAGTTGATAACCAATGCTCTCAAACTTCAGGCTTGTAATCCTACATTTATTGATGGTCGTAACGCGATATTATCCGCTGAAATGATTACCACGAAAGGTGAAGACCGATGTGTGATCTGGAAAACTTTTGCAAAAAGAGGTTTAGGCCTGAATGCATTAGCGGGAAACAAAATGAATATCAGTGATCAGGTGGAAGATTTTTCGATTCCTAAAGACTGTACTGATGGAAATTCAAATATACCTGTTGATAAAAATTTGATAGCAATCTATCCTAATCCTACAAAAGATGAATTTTTTATTTATCTAAAAGATTATACCATAGGGAATGTTCATGTTCAGGTATATGATATGTCAGGCAAATTGGTTTTGTCTGAAAACAGATCTTCTCCCGATTCTAGAATTCCTGTTTCTACAAAAGATTTTGAAAATGGAGTGTATGTTGTAAAATTAGAGGGAGTAGGAATTAATATTACTTCGAAAATAATTGTCAAAAAATAAGGCTTAAAAGATTCTGCGATTTTATCATTTCAGATTTCTAGGTTGATTTAATTTAATATTGAAACTGATTCCGATAAATTTTTATATTGTAACTTTGCCGGCTGAAAAATAGGGTATGGGGAAGAAGAATATTTTAAAAGGAGTTTTATTTGTCGGGGTCGGAGCAAGTATTTATGGTATGTTGGCAACCTTTGTGAAGATGTCTTACAAGGATGGTTTTACAACTTCTGAAGTTACAACCGCACAGTTTGTGATGGGATTTGTAGGTTTATTGATCTTAAATTTCATACAGACCATCACATCAAAAAAAACATTGATATCACCGAGCCGGAAAGAATTTAAGATGCTGATGTTAGCCGGAACCTCTTTGGGATGTACAAGTCTGTTCTACTACATTTCAGTGCAATATATCAATGTTTCTATTGCTATTGTTTTGCTGATGCAGTCCGTTTGGTTCAGTGTTGTTGCCGAAAGTTTTTTAACCAAAAAATTACCTAATCTTAGAAAAGTAATCTCAGTTTGTATAGTGCTGCTGGGAACGATTTTAGCAACCAATATAATCAATCTGGAAGTAAAGATTGACTGGCATGGTGTATTTTGGGGGCTTTTAGCTGCAGCTTCATTCACGATGACGATGTTTACATCCAATACTCTGGCAACGGGTTTGCCGGTACTTAGAAAAAGTATTATTATGCTTTCGGGAGGTTCGGTTATTATCTTTTTATTTTTATTTTTTGCGCAGATCGGCCCTCTTTATTCTGATGAATTAAAATCATTTTATTTAAATTTTACCGAAAATACAGAGCATATTCGGCCGTTTGAGTATTCGATTTTCTGGACGTATGGTTTTGTTCTGGCTTTATTCGGAACCATAATTCCGCCTATTTTATTTAATTTAGGCTTTCCGAGTACAGGTTTGGGATTGGGTAGTATTATTTCGTCTTTAGAGCTTCCTGTTTCGGTAACGATGGCTTACGTTCTTTTAGGAGAAGAGGTGCTTATGATCCAATGGTTCGGGATCGTATTGATATTATTTGCCATTGTTTTGATGAACTTACCTCCGAAAAGCCAAAACATTGCAACAGAACTTTCTTAAAAAGTATAATTAAATCATAAATAATAACAGAAACCGTTTCCTTTGAAGCGGTTTTTTTAAATTTATATCTAAAATAAATTTTCATGAAATATCTAAAGAGTACTGCAGTTATCATGTTTTTTTCATTTGCATCAATTTCCGTGTTTTCTCAGATAAAACCTTTAGATGCAATGCTTTTAAACTACCAATATCCTTTTGAGGTTTATTATAAAAATCTAAATTCTCAAAAGCAAAGTCTCAAAATGGCGTATATGGATGTTGCTCCAAAAAAATCCAACGGCAAAACAATCATGCTCCTTCATGGGAAAAATTTTAACGGAGCCTATTGGGAAAAAACGGCAAAAAATTTATCAGATAAAGGTTGTCGAGTGATTATTCCTGATCAGATTGGCTTCGGAAAATCTTCAAAACCGCAAAGTTATCAGTTTTCATTTGCGCAGTTGGCAGAAAATACCAAAACAATTTTAGATGATCTAAAAATTGATAAATTGATTGTTTTAGGCCATTCAATGGGTGGAATGCTCGCAACAAGATTTACCTTAATGTATCCTGAATCGGTAGAAAAATTAATTCTTGAAAACCCGATCGGATTAGAAGACTACAAAGTTTTAGCAAAATATCAAACTGTTGACGAAGCATATCAATCTGAATTAAAAAATACAGCAGAAAGCTATAAAAATTATCAGTTAAAATTTTATTATGACAACAAATGGAAAGCAGAATATCAGCCGTGGCTTGATCTCATTGCCGGCTGGACTTTACACAAAGACTATCCAAAAGTTGCATGGAATGCGGCACTAACGAGTGATATGATCATCAATCAGCCTGTAGTCTATGAATTCAAAAACATCAAAACTCCAACCTTACTGATTATCGGCACAGGAGATCGTACAGCGATCGGAAAAGACCGTGCTCCCAAAGAAATTCAGCCAACTATGGGACAGTATCAGGAATTAGGCAAAATGACACAACATCAAATCACTGGCTCAAAACTGGTTGAATTAGATAATGTCGGTCACCTTCCTCATATTGAAGTTTATGACAAATTTTGGAACGCGTTATATGACTTTATTAAATAGGATAGAAGATGGAAGCTGGGTGCTGGAAATCTATAATCTTGAAAATAATTCAAGTTTAAGATACATTACTCAAATATTATAAACCCAACAAAAATTCTCATCCTTTGTAGGGGTGGCAAAAATTCAAAGAATTTTTGCCGGGGTGGTTTTAAATCGTCTTCTTTTTCCTAGCCCCGATTGCAGAGAAAATCCTTTTTTGAAAAAAAAGATTGCAACGAAAAGCGGGAAAAAGCTCCTTAAAAACAAAAACACACTCCAAATAAAGAGAGACCACTAAAATTAGCGGTCTCTCTTCGTATGTGTTGTTGTCTGAATTATTTCTTCTTGTAAGCAGCGTCTTTAATTCTCGCTTTTTTACCTCTAAGGTCTCTGAAGTAGTAAATTCTAGATCTTCTAACTTTACCTCTTCTGTCAACTTCGATTTTTTGAAGAGCTGGCATGTTGATAGGGAAAACTCTCTCTACCCCTACATCACCACTCATTTTTCTGATTGTAAAAGTCTTAGTAGAACCTGTTCCTCTCAATTGGATTACAGTTCCTTTAAAGAACTGAGTTCTTGTTTTTTGACCTTCCTTAATCTCGTAATACACCGTGATGGTATCACCAGCTTTGAATTCTGGGAATTCTTTTTTTGTAATGTACTTGTCTTGTACGTACTTTAATAAATCCATTATTAATAAAATAAAATGTGTTACGCTAAGCAACTTACACGGACTTCGTCAGAGGTTGAATAACAGGTTGCAAATATATGAATACTTTTTGAATATCCCAAACAATTTTACATCGTTAAAATGTGTTTTTCAGACCCTTTCAACAAAAAGTTAATAGTTGTTTATCATTAAAGTCATTTTCAGTTTATAAGTGAAATTTATATTTGCCGCATTGTAAATGATCACTCTTAAAAAATTAACTCAAGAAAAATTACCATGAGGCATTATCTATTATTCTTTTTTTTCGTCGTCCAGATTACTTATGCTCAGGTTTTGTACCCTTATTTACAAAATCCTGCTCATAATTCTATGATTGTCAATTGGAAGACAGGTTCAAACAGCGAAACCACTGTTCTGTACGGAAATTCTCCGACAAACCTTAATGTAACAGTAACAGGAACTACCAATATTTTTTCTGATACAGGATATAACAACAATTATTATTATCACACAGCAAAGATTCCCAACCTACAGCCAAATACCAAGTATTATTATAAAATAAAAACGGGAACCAGCGAATCTGATGTATATAATTTTAGAACTCTTCCGCTTCCCGGTCAGCCGGTAACTTTGGATGGTAAAATCAGGTTTTTGATCATGGGAGACAACCAGATCAAAGCAGAACCAAGATACGATTCGTTAAATTACAAAGCGTATAAAAAACTAAAGGAAAAGTTTGGAGTCAATTCAGATCCTTCAGACAATATTGCTTTAACGTTTATGGTGGGAGATCAGGTAGATGTAGGAACGCTCGATCATTATGAAAATGTTCATTTCAAAAAAAATAGAAAATTGTCACCTTATCTTCCGATTTTGACCACAGTGGGAAATCACGAGACATATGGTACTTTAGGAATGAATTCTTATTACGCACATTTTAATATTGATGAAATCAGCTATAAAAATATCACGTCCGGTAACGAAAACTATTACGCACAGCAAGCCGGAAACGTTTTATTTATCAGCTTAAGTTCAGAGCACACCGGTGCAGCACAGCAAACATGGCTTCAGCAGATTTTAAATGCAGCCAATACCGATTCTACAGTCGACTGGATTATTTCTTTGAGTCACAGACCATATCAGGCAGAGCAATATGTAGGGGATATTTCTACATGGGTAAGGAATAATGCAGTGCCCCTTTTAGCAGGATCTGATAAATATTTGATGCACGTAGGAGCGCATCATCACCTTTATCATAGAGGACAGCTAAAAAACACTCCGAATTATCAGATCATTTCCGGTGGAACGGCTTGGGATCAATATTGGGGAATGTCAACTGAGCAGGATTTTGACGACGTGCAGAAAACCTTGACAGATTGGACATATCAGATCATCGAGGTCGATGTCACCAACGGAAAAGTAGATATCGAAAGTTATTCTATCGGAGGTATTTATACCCAAAAAGACAACGTTTTGATAGATTCATTCCACCGTTATAAAAACAAGCCAAAACCTCTGAAGCCCTCAATTACCAACATTTTTACAGCACCTGTTACTTTACCTTTAACGCTGAATGGAAGTACATTCTCTTCACCGGCGAACGAACTTTTAAATACTACTCAGTTTTTAGTGAGTAAAGTCGCTGACTTTTCAGTGATCGAAAAAGATTTTTATAGGGATTATGAAAACTGGTTCGGAAAAGATGGAAACGGGAATCCGGATCTTACTAAAAATCTTAACGCTGGTGTTGATATTACGAAAATTACATTTGCAGCAAATTCAATCACCAATGGTACATATTATGTGAAAACCCGCTACAGAGACAGAAATATGGAGTGGAGCGACTGGAGCGATGTGAAACAATTTCAGGTCATAGGAAGTGTAGTTTCAAACCCTAGTTTTTCTTTAGATAAAACAGAATATTTACAGAACGAAGCGATCACAGCTACTTTCAATGACGGACCAGGAAACCAGCAAGATTGGATAGGGATTTACAAAAAAGGTCAAAACCCGGCAACTGCTACTTCTCAAAGTTTTGTTTATACCAACGGACAAACTTCAGGAGTAAAAACTTTTGCAAACGGTTTACCTACTAAAGGCCAATATTTTGCAGGATTTTTTGCTAACAATGGTTATACAGAGATTGCACCTAAGAAAAACTTCTACGTAGGGCCAAAAGTTGTACTTCAGACAACCGCTGATGCTTATCCGGTAGGTGGGACAGTTGTAGTTAATTTTAATAACGGACCAAATTTAGTAAAAGACTGGATCGGTATTTACAAAATGGGGCAGGTTCCGGGGCCGACTCCTTCCGCTAAATGGAGTTATGTAACGACTGCAGCAGGAACATTGAGCTTTACGGGACTTCCGAAAGGATATTATTATGCGCAGTATTTTCTTGAAGACGGCTATTCAACCGTGGGAGAAAAGGTCTTTTTCAAGGTGGGCGATATTGTTACAGAGTTATGGATCAATAAGCCGGTGTATACTTTAGGTGAAAATATTACTGCCTCATGGACGGACTCTCCGGGAATTATAAAAGATTGGTTAGGTATTTATCCTCAAAGTGTTACAGTTCCGGATGATAATTTTGTTTCATATACCTATTTTGATGGGGTTACTCAAGGTACAAAAACTATTACAGGAAATGTAAATGGAGTACCAACCACTGCAGGTAATTATTACATGGTGATGTTTACCAACGATTCTTACACAGAAGTTTCAAACAGAGTACAGTTTCAGGTAACCTCAGGAACTTTAGGAACAGAAGAAACGAAAAATAAAACTGAGAAAAATGTAGTGTTATATCCCAACCCGACAAAACCGGGACAGCCAACTTTCATTAAGAGTGACTATCCTATTGAAAAGATTGAGCTGTTATCGGCAGCAGGTCAACTGCTATACAAATCTGAAAACGTACAAAACCAGCGTTTTTCTTTAGTAAATGAAAACCTTCCGAAAGGCGTTTATTTTGTAAAAGTATACACCAGAAAATTATTTACTCTAAAATTAATTGTCGAATAATACGATTCACAACTTACTGATAAAGAGCGGAACTTGTTTCCGCTTTTTTGTTTTTAATCCTATCGAAAATTAAATCAATACAGTGTAAATTTTTAATCTGTTTCAAAATTAAATTGAAATACCGCGGATGTAATAAAAATGTTTAAATTTAAAACTGAAAAAATTCAAATATTTCATGATAGATAAAAGAGTAAAAAATGCTGCTGCAGCTATTGAAGGAATCAAAGACGGGATGACCCTTATGCTTGGAGGATTTGGTCTTTGCGGAATACCCGAAAATTCAATTAATGCTTTGGTAGAAAGTGATGTAAAAGATCTGACCTGCATTTCAAATAATGCAGGTGTTGATGATTTCGGGTTAGGATTATTGCTTCACAAAAGGCAGATCAAAAAAATGATTTCTTCTTACGTAGGAGAAAATGCAGAATTCGAAAGACAAATGCTTTCGGGCGAATTAGATGTTGAATTGACACCACAAGGAACTTTAGCAGAAAAATGCCGTGCCGCACAAGCCGGAATTCCTGCTTTCTACACACCTGCCGGTTTCGGAACAGAAGTCGCACAGGGAAAAGAGGTAAAAGAGTTTAAAGGAAAACCTCATATTTTGGAGCATGCTTATGAAGCCGATTATTCTATTGTAAAGGCCTGGAAAGGAGATCATGCCGGAAATTTAATTTTCAAAGGATCAGCAAGAAACTTTAACCATCCGATGGCGGGTGCAGGGAAAATTACCATTGCTGAAGTAGAAGAATTAGTAGCTCCGGGAGAATTAGATCCCAACCAGATTCACATTCCCGGAATTATGATTCAGAGAATCTTTCAGGGAGAAAAATTCGAAAAAAGAATTGAGCAGCGCACTGTCAGAAAGAAAGATAATTAAGAATTATTATTTAAACAATTTGAATAATAAAATTTGTATGACTTGCTGAGTGGGAAGCCTTTGCGAACGTAAAAGCAGGATCAATCTAAAAAAGGCTTGTCCCGAAAATTCAGGATTATAAAAATCAAATTTAAAAAAATGTTAAGTAAAGAAGATATAGCAAAACGTATTTCAAAAGAAGTGAAAGACGGATATTACGTAAACTTAGGAATCGGGATCCCGACTTTAGTGGCAAACTATGTCCCGGATAATCTTTCGGTAGAGTTTCAAAGTGAAAACGGAGTTTTAGGAATGGGCCCTTTTCCGTACGAAGGTGAAGAAGATGCAGATGTCATTAACGCAGGAAAACAGACGATTACCATTTTAGAAGGCGGTTCCTTTTTCGATTCTGCATTCAGTTTCGGAATGATCAGAAGCCAGAAAGTTGATCTGACTATTCTCGGAGCCATGGAAGTTTCAGAAAACGGAGATATCGCCAACTGGAAAATCCCTGGCAAAATGGTAAAAGGCATGGGTGGCGCCATGGATTTGGTAGCTTCTGCCGAAAACATTATCGTAGCAATGATGCATGTCAACAAAGCCGGCGAGAGTAAAATCCTGAAAAAATGTACACTCCCTCTTACAGGAATCAACTGCGTGAAAAAAGTAGTTACAGAACTGGCTGTTTTAGATGTAACTCCAGCCGGATTCAAGCTTGTCGAGAGAGCTCCAGGTGTTTCGGTAGAGCATATCATCAAATCTACAGAAGCAGATTTAATTATTGAAGGCGATATTCCTGAAATGTCAATCTGATAAAATAAAAAGGCTGTCTAAGAAAGACAGCTTTTTTTTAAGAATAAATAGGTTTCGAAACAAATTTTTGTTTCAAAACCCCCGCACTGCACCACCTTTAAATATTTCATCGGCTTTTTTAGCAACTTCTTCAGACTGATAAGATTTTAAAAAATTTTTAACATTTTCATTATTCTTATTATCTTCCCTAGAAACCACCACATTCATGTATGGTGAATCTTTATCTTCTTTAAATAGTCCAAATTTATCAGCATCTAATCCTGCTTGCGCAGCAAAATTATTGTTGATAATAGCAATTACCACCTCTTTATCGTCCAAAACTCTCGGCAGTTGAGGTGCTTCAATTTCTAAAATCTTTAAGTGCTTTTGATTGCCAATAATGTCAGTCACTTTTGGTAATAAGCCAACTTCACTTTTAAGCTTTAATAAACCGTTTTTCTGAAGCAGAAGCAAGGATCTTCCCCCATTTGTCGGATCGTTTGGAATCACGATTGTGCTTCCATTCTGAAGCTCGGAAATATTTTTAATCTTTTTTGAATAAGCGATAATTGGATACACAAAAGTATTTCCAATCACAGCCAATTTATAACCACGCTGTTTTGATTGTTCGTTTAAATAAGGAACATGCTGAAAAGCATTTGCATCAATATCCCCGTTATTAAGTGCTTCGTTTGGAATTACATAATCATTGAAAGAGATGAGTTCTACTTCCAGATTATATTTTTCTTTGGCTACTTTTTTCGCAGTTTCGGCAATTTCCTGCTCAGGACCAGAAGTGATCCCGACTTTAATATAATTCGGATTATCTTTTTTTGGCGAATTACACGCATTCAATAAAAGCAAACCTGCTGCTACAAAACTTAGAATTTTTATTTTTTTCATTGTAAATTATTTTTTTAACTATATAACTATAAAACTGCAGTAAACTTATCGATGATCAAACCTCTTTGCCAAGCGATCCCCTGCAAACTGAATGATAAACACCAAAGCCACGAGAAGACCTAGAACCAGATTCATAATCACAGCATCATAACCGATATATCCGTACTGATAGCCGATCTGTCCCAATCCACCTGCACCGACTGCTCCTCCCATTGCAGAATAACCCACCAATGTAATCAGCGTAATACTCGCGTTGTTAATGAGCGATGGTAATGCTTCTGGCAATAAAACTTTTCTGATAATTTGAAATGGACTCGCTCCCAAAGCTCTTGCAGTTTCAATCAAGCCTTGCGGAATTTCGAGCAGACTGTTTTCAACCAATCTTGCAATAAAAGGAGCCGCACCGATACTTAAAGGAACCAATGCAGCATTGACGCCGATTGAAGTTCCCACTAAAGATCTGGTGAAAGGGATCATCCACACAATAAGAATAATAAAAGGAATAGACCTGAAAATATTCACTAAAACAGACAGAATTCTGTTGTAAATAATATTCTCTAAAAGCTGGCCTTTTTTAGTTAAAAATAAAAGAATTCCTACTGGTAATCCTAATGAAAAACCAAATAATCCCGAAGCAAAAGTCATGTATATCGTTTCCCAAAGTCCTTTAGATAAAAGGGAAATCACGTTTTCATTAAGCATATCCTCTTAGTGTATTTTGAATTTTATTTTGATTGAAATAATAGAATGCTTTTTGGTTTTCTTCGTATTTTCCTTTTAATTGAAGCAATAGCGTTCCAATGTTTGCATTCCCCAAATATTCCACATCTGCTTTCAAAAGCTGGTAAGGAATTTTATATTCGTTGTATATTTTCGAAAGCAAATTTTCTACACTTATGTCTTCGTTAAGTTCAACTTCAACCAATGGAAATAAGCCGTCCTGTGGTTCTTTCTGAAGTGTTTTTGTGAATTCCTGAGGTATTGTCATGTTTCCTGAGTTTATAAATTTTTTGATGATCGGATGATCTCTGTTTGAGATAATCTCTTTGAGTGTTCCCTTTACAACCAATTTTCCTTCATCAATGACAGAAACGTGGTTGCAAATGGCTTTGATAACATCCATTTCGTGTGTAATAAGCAAAATGGTGATTCCTAAACGATGATTGATGTCTTTTAAAAGTTCTAAAATAGATTTCGTTGTTGCAGGATCCAGTGCACTCGTCGCTTCGTCGCAAAGCAGCAAGTAAGGATCATTGGCTAAAGCTCTCGCAATCGCAACCCTCTGTTTTTGTCCACCCGACAGACTTTTAGGATAATCATTAGCTTTATCTTCCAACCCGACAATTTTTAAAAGTTCATTGACTTTCTCACGAATTTGATCTTTTTTAAGCTGATCCAATTCCAAAGGAAGCGCTACATTTTCAAAAACTGTTCTTGAAGAAAGCAGATTAAAATGCTGGAAAATCATCCCGATCTTTTTACGCTCTTTGGCCAGTTGTTTTGAATTTAATGTTGTGAAATCTGTTCCGTTGATGATGATTTGTCCCTGATCCGGTCTTTCCAAAAGATTGACGGTTCGGATCAATGTACTTTTTCCAGCTCCGGAAAAACCGATGATTCCTACAATATCTCCCTCCTCAATGTTGAGGCTTATGTCATCCAAAGCCTTGAAAGACTGTTTCTTCTGATGGAATGTTTTTGAAATGTTTATAATTTCTATCATTATTTATTTTAATTACATGGGTTGATAAGGTCTGCTGATTTTGTTAAACTGTCTTACAGCTCTTCTGATCTTTGTTTTTGATCTTTTAGAAAGTTTAAAATATTTGGTGACGTTCGTTAAAAGAACTCCAATTAGGATGATAAGTAATCCGTACAGCTGATTTCCGTTGATTGTCTGATTGGCAATGATAAATCCTGAAATAACGGTAACGATCGGATTGATATAAGTATGCGTACTAACAATGGCTGCAGGTTTTACTGATAAAAGCCAGATATAAGATATATACGCAATAATAGATCCGAAGAAAATCAAAAATAATAAACCTAACCAAGCCGAAAGGGGAACTGCTGTGATTGAAAAACCGGTCCATTCATTTCTAAAAAATGCAACAAGAAATGCAACAAGACCTGCAATGATCAACTGCTGCGAAATATTCATAAAGGTTGAATGATCGGCCGGGTTTTTCTTTGAATATAAAGATCCCAAAACCCATGCTACCGAACTTAATGCGAGAACAATAAAGGCGATTATTCTGAGAGAGGCATTTGCATTTGCAGTATGAGTATTTACACTTCCGTTTAAAAATAAAATCAGTCCTGCAAATCCTAACAGTAACCCAATCGGAATAAATTTGTCTGAAAAGTAATAGCTCCAGTTCTTTTTGTCGATGGCAATGAACCAAAACGGTCCGGTTGCAATAGCGATGGCAGCTTCGGAAGCAGTAACGTATTGTTCACCCCACGCAACAAGACCTGTTCCTCCGGTCAGAATCAGAATTCCTGTTACTGCATTTTTCCACCAGTTTTTCAGTGAATTTGCTTTTTCACCTTTTGCTGTAAGATAACCGATGAGTAAAATTCCGGCAGCAAAGAATCTGAATCCCGAAAGTATAAAGGGCGGAAATCCTGTCAATCCGAATGAGATGGCGAGGAAAGTAATTCCCCAGATGATATAAATGTTGGCAAAGGCTACGGGAACCAGCCACTTGTTTTTAAAATCAGTTGTTTTCATATTGTTTTATTCACTTGTTTTTTCAAATAAAAAAGGCTCTACAACGTGGTAAAGCCTTTAAAAAATATGTCATAATAAAAGTAAGGTCATCCACTAAAATATATATATAAAGGCATACAGCAATACATCATCATATGCATGATGTTGATCTTCTTCATAGAATTGTATCTGAATTTTGTTTTCATTTTCATTTCCAAACCTGATTACGGTTGCAAATATAAAACATAAATTTTTATTAGTCTACTTTTTTAGTAGACTTTTTAATGATTTCTTTTTAAGTATTTGATTTTTAGATGTTTATTTTAAGAAATTAATCAATATTTCTGTTGTATTTAATTTCTTAAAAATGAAAATTTAAAAAAGCTATTCGAAGAGAGTTTTCTATATGTAATGAAGTCATAAAACTTTTGTAATTAGAAATATTAACTGATAATCTTTCAAATCCCACACCATTAAGTCAAAAAAAATCCCGAATTTTGCACCCCTTTCTATAACCCGATTATTCATGAAGCTTTGTATTGCCGAAAAACCCAGTGTTGCCAGAGATATTGCCAAAGTTTTGGGCGCAACCATGCTGAAACAAGGCTATATGGAAGGGAATGGCTATTGTGTGACATGGACTTTCGGACATCTCTGTACCCTCAAAGAACCTCACGATTACGGTCCGCAATACAAATCATGGAATCTGTTTTTGCTGCCGATTATTCCAAATAATTTCGGGATTAAATTAATTCCAAACAAAGGCGTTGAAAATCAGTTTAAAGTTATTGAAAAACTGGTTGCAGAATGTGATGAAGTGATCAATTGCGGGGATGCGGGACAAGAAGGAGAGCTTATTCAGCGTTGGGTTTTGCAGAAAGCAAAATGTGATAAACCGGTGCAGCGTTTGTGGATTTCCTCCCTGACTGAAGAAGCGATTAAAGAAGGTTTTGAAAAATTAAGACCTGCCGAAGATTACAAAAATCTCTACCTCGCAGGAAATGCAAGAGCAATAGGAGATTGGTTGTTGGGAATCAATGCCACAAGACTTTTTACGAAGAAATTTGGCGGAAATAAAGCGGTTTTATCCATCGGAAGAGTGCAGACTCCGACTTTGGCGATGCTCGTTCAGCGTCAGAAAGAAATTGATACGTTTTCAACCGAAGAATATTGGGAATTGAAAACCAAGTACCGTGATGTTATTTTCAACGCAGCAATCGATCGTTTGAAAACATTAGATCGTGCAGAAAAAGGTTTGGAATATTTAAAAGTCAATCCTTTTGAAATTCTTTCATTTGAGATTAAAGAAGGGAAAGAAAAAAATCCAAGATTGTTTGATCTGACCGGACTTCAGGTGGAGGCCAATAAAAAATACGGCTACTCTGCAGACAGCACTTTAAAATATATTCAAAGTCTTTACGAGAAAAAACACGTCACTTATCCGCGTGTTGATACAACGTATTTATCAGAAAGTCTATATCCGAAAATTGGTGGAATTCTTCAAAGTATGGTCATTTATAAAGAATTGATTTCGCCTTTGCTTGAACAGCCGATTCCAAAATCTAAAGCGGTTTTTGATGATGCTAAAGTGACAGATCACCATGCGATTATTCCGACTGAAATTCCGCCGACTCAGAATTTAATCAGAGAAGAAAAACTGATTTATGATCTGATTGCGAAACGTTTTATCGCCGTTTTTTATCCTGAATGTAAAATTTCAAATACATTGGTAGAAGCGCAAGTTGGAACGATTGCGTTTAAAACAAGCGGTAGACAGATTCTTGAACCTGGTTGGAGAGCCGTTTATGCCAAAGACGCCAAAGAAGAACCGACCGATAAAGAAAAGGATAAGGAAGAGGAACAGACGATTCCTGAATTTAAAGTTGGAGAAACAGGTCCTCACGAACCGATGATTCATCAGGGAAAAACTTCACCACCAAAAGCGTATACGGAAGCAACTTTGCTTCGTGCCATGGAAACTGCAGGAAAACAGGTCGATGATGAAGAACTTCGTGAAATGTTGAAAAATAACGGTATCGGAAGACCTTCAACCCGTGCAAATATTATCGAAACGCTTTTCAAGAGAAAATATATCGAAAGAAAAAAGAAAAATCTTGTGGCGACTTCTACAGGAATTCAGCTGATCGACACCATTGAAGATGAGTTGCTGAAAAGCCCGGAACTGACAGGGGAGTGGGAATTAAAGCTTCGTAAAATCGAAAGTGGTGAATATGAAGCCAATCAATTCAAAGACGAATTGATTCAGATGATCAGAGAACTTACCAAAAAAGTGGTTGACGGAAAAGCAAAAGTTTTCACTCTACACGAAGAAAAAGATGAGGTCAAAGAAAAGAAAAAACGTGAACCGGCTGTAAAAAAAGAACTGCAGTCTTGGGAAGAAACAAAATGCCCGAAATGCAAAGAACACCATCTGATGAAGGGAAAAACCGCAGTCGGATGTTCAGATTTTAAAAATTGCGGCTTTAAAGTTTCATTTGATATTTTCGGAAAAAAACTTTCCGATAAACAGCTAATGGATTTGGTTTTAAAAGGAAAAACCTCAAAATTAAAAGGTTTTACCACGCACCCTGAAAGTTTAACTGAAGGAATTGTTTCGCTTTCTCCTGAATTTGTGACAGTCTTAATTTAATTGGCTGGAAGATGGATGTCTGAAGCTGGATGTTTATTTAGACATCAAATCAGAGATTGTTCAAATAGTGAAAGCTTTGGGCTACCTATGACAATAATCCTTATCAAACATCTATCATCCAGCTTCCAACATCCTACTTTATATAAAGCCTCATCCTCGCTTCATACTCAGGTTTTGTTTTGAGGAATTTCCAAATTTTCTTATCATCAGGATTGCTTAGCCGGTAAAAAATAATTTTATCTGCAGAATATTTAAAGTATGGATGATTTTTAAGCCATTCTTCAGGTGCATCCACCAAAGAATATCTTTCGACTTTAGAATTGTCAAGCGGAGCGATGGCTAACAATTTTTGAACTAATTCTTTGTCGATATTATAGGTTTCAAGAATCTGTTCTTTCGTCATAAAACCACCCAGTTTTTTTCTGAAACCAATCATAGAACCGGCACTTTTTTCATCCAGACCAAATTCAATAAGCTGCTTAAATGTAATTGAATTCATATCAACCTTGGAGAAATCTGTTTTTTCTTGTTTTGGCTCAGGTTTTTTATCAGCAGAATTTTTTGCCATGGTGGAAGAATTTAATCTGATAAATGGCTTCAGTTCTTCAAATTTTTCTGCTGAAATCACAAAACAGTTTTTAATGTCTTCTAAAGTTTTAAAGCTTCCTTTCAGATTTCTGTCACGGTAATTGACAATCACATTCGCTTGCTTTTCAGAAAATCCCAAAGCCATCCAGCCATTCACATCCAAAGTATTGGGGTCAAAAGAAGTTTGCGGAGCTTTAGATTTAAATGAATGAGATTTTCCTGCATAAGAATTAAAATTATCCGGAGTTTTAGCTGGAAGAAGCAGATAAGGTTGGAGTGTGGCATAATTTTTTTCACTGATGATGAAGCATTCTTTGAATTTCTCTTTACTGACAAAACTTCCGCCGAGATAACTTTTGTATTTTAAAATCGCTGCGGCCTGTTTCTCAGAAAATCCCATCTTTTCCCAATCATTTTGAGAAAGCTGATCGGGATTAAATTTCTTTGTGATGTTTAAAGATTTCTTTTCGTAATTTTTAAATGCTAAATTTTCCGGTTTTGCATCAGAATTCGTTTCGGGAAGCAAAAGAAATGTTTCAAGCTGCGAGAATTTTTCTTCAGAAATTGCATAGCATTTTTTAAACTGTTCTTTGGATAGAAATTTTCCGCCGACAATTTTCTTGTATTTTAAAATAGTTGTGGTTTGTTTCTCAGAGAATCCAAGCTTTTGCCATTGGTTTTCATCTAAATCGTTTGGATCAAATTCAGATAATGATTCTAACGGTAAACTCTCAGAAATAAAAGTGACAGTAGGAAATGAGTTATCAGATTTTTCGGTATATTTTTGAAATGCAAGCAATATGAGAAGCAGCATACCAAGTATTGCCAGCTTCTGGTAATAATTTTTTTTCATCATTTAGTAAAATTAAAGATAAAATTTAATAATAAAAAATGATTTATAAGAAAATTATTAAACTTATTTACTTCTGTTATTATATACAAATAACTGTATAAAAGAACCTGCTGATAATCCTATCAAAGCACTCATCGCAATTGTATTGGCATCATAAATATAACCAAGGATCAGCAAAATAAGCATAATCCCACTCATGATAAAAAGATATTTTCTTTCGATTTTTATCATTTATTGATTTTATTCTGAATCTTTTTCTACCAAAGAATCCTTCAGCTTTATCAATTCTGCTTTTACAAACTCCAGTCGGTCGATTAAAGTTACGGTTTCAGAAATCTTCGAATTGGTAGTGAGTGCAATTCTCGCTCCATCCAGGGTATAACCTTTTTCTTTCACCAAATGATAAATGATTTTCAGGTTTTTAATATCTTCCGGAGTGAAATATCGGTTTCCTTTTTTGTTTTTCTTAGGTTTGATAATTGGAAATTCCTGTTCCCAATATCGCAATAATGAAGCGTTTACGTCGAAGGCCTTGGCAACTTCTCCTATCGAATAATACAGTTTGTCGGGTAAATTTGTCTTCATTATAGATGATCCTGAAAATTCAAAGATAAATATTTTTTAAACCACTTCGCAAATCGTAAATTGTAAACTTTAAATTATAAGAATGAAAAATATTCTGAATGCAGGTATTCTTGGTTTGGTTTTGGCATTTCTCAGTTGCAAATCACAAAATTATAATGCTATGTTTGAAAATACAGAACCAAAATTAATTTCAGACCAATTTGCGTTTACGGAAGGTCCTTCGGCTGATAAAGAAGGAAATGTATACTTCACCGATCAGCCGAATGATAAAATTTATTTCTGGGATTGGAAAAACAACAAAATATCTTTATTTTTAGATAAAACAGGCCGTGCGAACGGAACATATTTCGATCAAAATGATAACTTAATTACTTGCTCAGACAACGACGGCGAAATCTGGAAAATCTCTAAAGATAAGTCTATTCAAGTTTTATCTAAAGGTTTTGAAGGTAAAAGATTAAACGGCCCCAACGACCTCTGGCTTGATGGAAATGGCGGAATTTACTTCACTGATCCTTTATATGAAAGAGATTACTGGAAAAATTTCAAGGTTGAAATTCCTGAGAAAAATCTGTATTACAGAAATAAAAACGGCAAAATTTCAAAGTTGGAAACGTTTACACAACCGAATGGAATTATCGGAAGTATTCAGTTGAAAAAATTGTACGTGTCAGATATTGATGCCGGAAAAACCTATGTTTACGATATTTTAGACGAAGGAAAACTTTCAGAAAAAAAGTTGTTTTGCGAAATGGGTTCAGACGGAATGACGCTCGACAAAGAAGGAAATGTCTACTTAACAGGAGACGGTGTGATAGTTTTTAATTCAAAAGGTGAAAAAGTTCATCACATCAAAATTCCTGAAGACTGGACAGGAAATGTGACGTTTGGCGGAGAAAAAAATAATGTTTTATTTATCACCGCTTCAAAATCAGTCTACATTTTACCAACAAAAACGGGTAGAATAAAATGATTTAAAGTTGAGGCTAAGGTTGAGTTTGAATTTTTCCAACTCAAACTTAGCTCCATCAGAATTTAGTATGCAACCTCCATTTTCACTTTCTTACCTTTCAGCTTTTCAGTGCTCAGTTTTTTCAATAATTCTCTTACTTTAGTTCTGGAAACAGCAACATAAGAAGTCGTATCTTTCACTTCAATCAAACCTAAATCTTCTTTCTGCAATTCGCCTTTTTTCAATAAATATCCTACAATATCCACTTTATTCACCTTATCTTTTTTTCCGGCACTAATGTAAATCGTCTGAAATGGCGGATTAGCGGGAACTTTAGAAAATTCTTTTACAGATTCTTCAGGAGTATCTTTTTTAATGAACGGAAATTTTTCATCTTCCGTCATCACCAAATAAGCAAAACCTTTGGCGTTCATTCTTGCTGTACGGCCGTTTCTGTGAATGAATGCATCTTCTGTTGTCGGCAGCTGATAATGTACAATCGACTCAACTTCCGGAACATCCAAACCTCGTGCAGCCAGATCCGTAGTGATCAAAACTCTCGCGGTATCATTTCTGAATTTCAAAAGAGCGCGCTCTCTTTCATCCTGTTCCATACCGCCGTGGAAGGTTTCTCTCGCAATACCTTTATCTAAAAGCAGATCAGCAATACGGTCAACGGTCTCTCTGTGATTGCAAAAAATCAAGGTTCTTTTGTTCCCGATTTTACAGATTAAATGAAATAAAGTGTCGAGTTTTTCCTCTGAAATCGTCATTACTTTTCTTAATTGAATATCAGGTTTATTTTCGCCTAATTTTAAGAAATCGACTATTTTTTCATCTTTCAGACCCGTAAACTTCGGAATTTCATCCATTGAAGTTGCTGAGGTCAGGATTCTCTGAAAAAGATTGTACATATTTTCAATAATATATTCCATATCATCATGAAAACCTAATTCTAAAGCCTTATCAAATTCGTCTAAAACTAAATTTTTGATTGTTTTCACATCAAGATTTTTATTTCTCATGTGATAGGCGATTCTTCCCGGAGTTCCGATCAATACAGCGGGAGCTTCCTTAAGATTGTTGATCTCAATTTTTTTATCGTGACCACCGTAGCAAACCGTAACTTTGAAATCACTTCCCATTGATTTGAAAACCTGCTCGATCTGCAAAGCCAGTTCTCTCGCCGGAACCACAATCAGAGCCTGAATTCCTGTAGATTCTTTTTGAAGATTTCTAAGAACCGGAAATAAAAATGCAAGTGTTTTTCCTGAACCTGTAGGAGAAAGTAAAACAACATCTGTGTTGTTTTCCGTAGTTTTGTATGTAGATTTCTGCATTTGATTCATATCCTGAATCTGCAGTTTTTTGTAAATAGATTCTAATTCCATTTTGCAAAGGTAGGGGATTTTTTAAATAGCCTTAAAAACACTTATTTTTGTTGATCGTTTATACATAAGCTAAGAGAACTAAACGTTTCAACTATTACCGAAGGCTGGGATTTTAGAGCAAAAGGTGAATCGAAAATGAAAAGTTGAAACGGCACCACAATATCCAATCGTCGCGGTTTAGTTTCACTTTTAGCAATACCTTGTTGTCAGCAGATTTTATTTAAAAAGATTAAAAAATTTTTCTAAAAGTGTTTGTTTTTTTTCAGGAATGTACTCTTTAACTTGTCTTTTGTTTTCTTCCGCAATATCTTTTTCTTCTCGTTTATTATTTTGCTTAGATTTACTATCACTCAAAATTTTAGTAAAAGCGCTTATATTTGGTATATAATAATCAAGAAAATATTGGTTAAGTTGATTAACGAGATTATTTTCAATTTTATCATCATCAATTTTTTGCTTTATTTCATTTAGTCCTTTTACCCAAGATATATATTTATTCTCGATATATTTTTCAGTATCTTTTATTTTACTTGATACAAAATGAAAAGATGATGTATGGTTTTGTAACGTTTGCCTAAAAAATTCGTTCATTAAATCAGTAAATGATTTTGTTCTAATAGATAAATTTTCTCCCTTACTTTCATCCCAATATTCACTCATAATCCAAACTGCAGGGTTTTCCTCTTTTGTAAAGATTATAGAAATATAATCATTTCTTCTTTCGGAAAGTACTAAAAATTCATTTTCTAATCTCAGAGAATTGTTTTCAAATACATCATTTGCAAATTCATTTATATAATCTAAATCTTCAAATGCCATATCTTCTGCATCCATAAATTCAAACAGGAATTTTTTTCCAATACTTCGCAAATATTCTTCATATGCAAGTGGGAAATTATCTTTTTTAGATTTTATACTATCTATTTCTTCCTCTGAACAACCAATCAATCCTTTATCTTTATCAATATTAAGGACTGTAAGATAATATTTTAGAGTTTTAAAATATTCTTTGTATAAATTTTTTTCCAAATTTTTAAATTTTGTTATTTATGTGAAAATTGCAGACTTTATCTTTACAGAATGTGTAAATCCAAACTATAAGTTGCTTAGCTTTCAAATATAAAAAAAATCCTATCACAACGACTTGAAAATATTAGATAAAATCTCTTTAGAAAAAAATCATTAGTTAAGAAGCAGTGCTACTGCTTTTGACTTTCCAAAATTTTGATAGTGAAGCATTGCTCTAAGATTTTGATTAAATTAGCCAAAAGAAATGGGATCTCTGACCCTATTTTCAAATCTCAAATTAAATTCCATGACTCCTGAAAAAAGAAAACTCATGACCGACAGTTTCAACCGTTCAGAAACTTTGAAATTTTACAGCGCCGAACTTTTAGAAGTGGAAACCGATTTCGTCTCCATTAAAATCCCAAAAATGGAAATGATGACAAGAACCGCAGGAATGTTCAATGGTGCAATGATTGCTTCATTGGTAGATGTTTCGTCTGGTTATGCAGCTGTCAGTCATTACGAACAGGATTGCTATGTGGTGACTGTTGAATTAAAAGTAAATTATTTGCGACCTGCAATTGGTGATGCATTAGTTTCAAAAGCGTATGTGGTAAAAGGCGGAAGTAAGATCAGCGTAATCAGAACAGAAATTTATACGGTGAGCAACGATCGTACTTCAGAAAGCCATGTGGCAACTTCTTTGGTGACGATGATGAAAATTAGATAAAATTCTTATTCACTAACAATTCAGTTGCATTGGAATAAGTTTTGTTTCTTTAGCAACATTAAAAAATTAACACTATGAATTTACTATTTCGTTTGCTGATCACTGCTATTGTAGCATTTTTACTGACCAAACTTTTACCGGGAGTACATTTCGATGGTTTTTCCACAGCCATCATTTTCGCAGTTGTTTTGGCACTTTTAAATTTAATTGTAAAACCCATTTTAAATCTTTTTGGTCTTCCTCTGACCATCATTACATTGGGCTTCTTTGCATTAGTAATTAATGCTCTGATTATTCTCATTGCAGATTATTTTATCAACAGCATGGTTGTTGATGGTTTCTGGTGGGCATTTTTATTCAGTATTTTACTCTCTGTAATCACATCATTGGCCAATTCAATGATATCCGATGGAGATAAATAACTCGATATTCTAGATACAATCGCCAGTTTTTAGCTGGCGATTTTTTATTTTTTCAGAAATTTCAGTAAAGTTTCATTTCCTTTTCCATCCTTCAGTTTTATAAAATAATTTCCTGAAATAATATGGGTGACAGATATTTCTTTTGAAGAAAATTTGTTTGAACTAATGATTTTTCCGCTTATATCCACAATTTCATATGCTCTAAAATCTATATTAGAATTGATCTTTAAAATATCTGTAACTGGATTTGGATAAATTTTAACCATCATAAAATTTCTGCTCTTGTTTTCTGAGGTACTTAAAAATAAGCATGAAGGCGGATTGCTGATTGCTCCATTAGTAAAGTCGTAATATATTATACTTCCTGCAGGAATTGTGTTGGTACTGATAGCTGCTGGAGGAATATTCATCATAAAACAATTGGTAAAAGTCAAATTAGCATTTTCATAATAACCTCCAAACTTATACCAACCGTCACATCCTGTATTCTGCATTTGGGGTCCGGGCCAGAAAATATCAACAACTCCTCCGTTTACAGAATTGGGATTCACCATATCAGTTATTACACAAGCTCCGTTAGTCCATGTAGAAGGAGGTTTAAAGTAAATGGTAGCGAGTGGGAGAGTTCCGGTATAATATTTTCTGGCGAACACAGGTGAAACATTTCCCTGTCCGTCCATCAAAAATGCTTTAATTTCTTTATTTTGATTAATAGTGATCTGCACATTGTTTGTTCCTGAGCTGGAACTGAATGTCGGTGTGCTTCCGTCTGTCGTGTAATAAATTGTTCCGTTTCCGGAAATAGTTACCGGATAAGCATTGTCATAATGCGTCCCAGCAGGAATCATATTGATTTGTGAAGAACAGAAAATAGAAATGAAAATGAATACAGAAAATAATTTTTTTTTCATAGAAATTTAATTGTAAGAAACGAAATTAATAAAAAATTATAAAGGTTTCATTAATTAATATAAACACATTTACATAACTTTGGCAATCTTTGAATTAAATTAAGACTTTAAGATATACAATTCTGAAGTCGTAAAAACGAATCATATATGAAACTTAAGCACAGTCTGCTCGCTTTGGCAGCTCCGTTTTTAATGAATGCACAACAATTAATGACCCCAGAGATTCTTTGGACTTTAAAAAAAGTCGGAGTACAGGCTGTTTCACCCGATCGGTCATCACTAATTTATAAAGTTGGACAAGTTGACTTAAAAACTGAAAAGACGAAAAACGAAAATTATTTTCTGAACGTACTCAATAATCAGTCTTCTAAAATTGATTTAGGCAAAAAAGCATTAATTCAATGGGATAAAAATGGATTGTATGCTCAGGAAGATGATAAAATCTATCTTTCGAAAGACAGCGGAAAAACCTGGATGGACTTTTACACAATCGGCGAGGTTGATAACGTCGTAATTTCTCCTGATGGAAAGAAAATAGCATTCAGCAAGCAGGTTTTGGTTGAAAAACTGATGGGCAAGGATAAATATTCAGATACTCCAAAAACCACGGCACAGGTTTATACCGATTTGAATCACAGACATTGGGACTATTTTAATGAAGGAAAATACAATCACGTTTTTCTAGTTGATACTTCTTCAAATATCGATTCTGCTAAAGATTTACTGGAAGGAAAAACATGGGATTCTCCTCAAAGGCCTTTCGGCGGAGCGGAAGATTTCGTTTTCAGCCCAGATTCTACACAACTTTTATATGTAACAAAACCAAAAAGTGGAAAGGAGTATTCAACAAGCACGAATACCGATATTTTTGCTTACGATTTGGCTTCAGGAACAACGAAAAATTTAACGGAAACCAATAAAGGATATGACGTAAATCCGAAATTCAGCCCCGATGGAAAATCTCTGCTTTGGCAAAGTATGGAAAGAGACGGTTACGAAGCGGATAAAAATGACATCAAACTGATGGACTGGAAATCTGGAAAATTATCAAACCTTACAAAAACATGGGACGAAAGCGTTTCTGGAGATGTTTTCTGGAGCGGGGATTCCAAAAATATTTATTTCACGGCAGCTTTCAAAGGGACAAAACAATTGTTTTCTGTAGATACTAGATCTTCAAAAGTTCAGCAGATTACAAAAGGGGATTTTGATGTTAATGAGATTTTTGCTGACCAAAAAAATTCACTTTTAGTTTCAAAAACAGATATCAATCATGCATCAGAAATATTCTCTGTAAATCTTAAAACCGGTGAGCTAATGCCGGTTACAGAAGCTAATAAAGATATGTATTCGAAATTGGCTCAGGGAAAATCTGAATTAAAGATGGTAAAAACTTCGGATGGAAAACAAATGGGAGTATGGTTTCATTATCCACCCAACTTTGACCCGAATAAAAAATATCCGACTTTGGTATATTGTCAAGGTGGTCCACAATCTGCTCTAACGCAGTTTTTCAGTACAAGATGGAACTTTGCTTTAATGGCTGCGAATGGATACATTGTCGTAGCACCCAACCGTCGCGGAATGCCGGGTTGGGGAACAAAATGGAATGAAGAAATTTCAAAAGACTGGGGCGGCCAGCCAATAAGAGATTATCTTGCTGCAACAGATTTTGCGAAAACCTTACCGTATGTGGATGGTGATAGAGTAGCGGCTGTCGGCGCAAGTTATGGGGGTTATAGTGTTTTTATGCTGGCTGGAGTTCATAACAACAGATTCAAAACATTCATTGCTCACGACGGGTTATTTGATATGAAATCTTGGTATCTTACAACAGAAGAGCTTTGGTTTGCCAATTGGGATTTGGGTTCGCCTTGGGAAAAGCCTCTTCCAAAAGCATACACAGATTTTAATCCGAGTAATTTTGTTGATAAATGGAATAAGCCGATCATGATTGTGCAAGGCGGAATTGATTTCCGTGTCCCTTACGAGCAAGGTCAGGAAGCTTTCCAAGCGGCAAAATTGAAAGGCTTAAAATCTAAATTGGTATATTTTCCAAATGAAAATCATTGGGTTCTTCACCCGCAAAACGGTCTTGTTTGGCAGAGAGAATTCTTTGATTGGCTGAAAGAAACTTTGTAAAGAAAAATTATGAACAGACTTTTTAATAATTCAATAACTAAAAATTCACCAATTGTTATAGATAATCAAGGTTATCCTAGGCTGTCACAACAACAAACAGATGAACTTTTAAGCAGTTTTTTCGAACAATTATTAATATTCGATGAGATAATAGTTAGTACTGATAAGGATAATTTTGCGTTATATTTTTTAATCAAAAATTTAGGAATTAAAACTATAGAAAGGTTAATAAAGAATGATTATTTGAAATTTGAAGTTAGTAAATCATTAATTTTTTCACTTGAAGGAAAAAAAGGGGTAAGGAAAGCAGATTTTGAAAAAGAACTATTGGGAAGGCCTCCTTTGGCGTCTGGAAGTTTAAGTGAATCTGACTTTGATCCTGAAAATAACGTCGCAAAAGCATTAGAAAATTTTAATTTTCAAAGAAACTATAAGAGAATATTAATTAGAGATATATCAAAAGCTTATGTAAATGTTAAAGAAAATCAACTTGCAGCAAATACTGTTCAAATAATTATCGACTCTTACAGAAATAATTTATTAGAAGATTTAGGCTTACCTTTTATTAAAGAAGAAAATATGTTGAATCTTGATGAAAGGAGAAGGTTATTTGACGTTAGTAGAAAAGTTTTAAATGCATCAAATATTCTTGAAAATAATTACAAAAGTATGAATAGTTTTGATGAGTTGGAAATTTTAAAGAAAGGATATGAAGGTATTGAAAAAGCATATAAAATTACTGAGAATACCACTGAAATATTGAATGTTGAGAATGTTCCTGATTTGAAACAACTTTATCTTTTAAAAAAATATGATATTGATGATGTATTCAGATTGAGACATTTAAAGAATGCGAAATTATTTAGAGAATGGATCAATAATTTTAATCAAGAAATTGATTCAAAAGAACTAACCGAAGAGTATATTAAAGAAGCAACTGGCTCAAAATCATTTTGGGAATCATATAAAGGAAAGCTCTTTAAAGAATTTAGTGTCTTTGGTTTAACCACTTCTGCGAGCTTTTTAATAGGAGGTCCAGCAGGATTAGTAGTAGGTTTGCCTTTAAGTATCATTGCAAATAAAGCATTTGATAGTGTTGTTAAAGGACAAAACCCTAGAATTTATATTGATAATTTGAAAAAAGATATAAGTTGAGAATCTCATCATTTCCGCCAATAATTGATACGAATTCTAAAATATTAATTCTAGGCTCTATTCCCGGAGTGAAATCTTTAGAAAAACAACAATATTACGGTCATCCTCAAAATAAATTCTGGAAAATTATTTTTGAACTATTTCATGAAGAATTTACTGAAGATTACATTGAAAGAATTGCTGTTTTAAAGAAATATCATCTTGCACTTTGGGACACCATCGATTCTTGTGAAAGAAAAGGAAGCCTGGATTCTGAAATTAAAAATGAAGAAGCCAATCAGATCGCTGAACTTTTAGAAGAATATCCAAATATACAAGCAATCTTTTGTAATGGTGGGAAGTCTTATAAAAATTTACAGAAGATTTTAGGCAAAAATTTTAAAATTCCAATGAATTTATTGCCCTCAACAAGTCCGCTTCACACGGTTTCCTTTGAAAAGAAACTAGAAGACTGGAAAAAGATTTTAGAATTTATTTAAATCAAAAAGCAAGGATCTAATTCCTTGCTTTTATTTTATAATTAAAGATGTCAAAGATTATTACTTTGCCACCACATAAATCTCCTCAAAAGGCTGTATCAACACCCATCCATTTCCGGAAAATTTCATCTGGAATTCTTCGCCGCTTCCTCTTCCCATCAAACTTTTAAAAGAAACGTTGGTTTTTAGTTCAGGACTTAAATTTCCAGACCAGGCAACTGTTGCATTGGGATCAGTAAAAACAGGAGCATCTGGAGTAACCATTAAAGTCAAAGGTTCGCCGTGGGTAGTGATTGCAATGTGTCCTGTTCCGGAAAGTTTTACCTGAAATAATCCACCAGACATCATTCCTGCAATGCTTTTTAACATGGTAATGTCACTTTTGATACTTTGCTCATGCGCTAAAACATCGTTCCCATTCACGAAAAGCGTTTCGTTATTTAAATAAAGAATTCTGACTTTTTTACCAGAATCTGCAACGTACAATTTGCCGGTGCCTTCAGCTTTCATCAGTTTTGAACCTTCCCCGCTGAGTGCTTTTTTTAAGAGATTTCCAAGTCCGCCGGCAAGCATTCCCTGTCTTTCAAAATTAATATTTCCAATATATCCAACCATGCTTCCTGTTTTTGTCCAGACTGCCTGATTGTTGAGGTTAATTTCTAATAGTGCAGGTTTTTCCAGTTCGAAATAGTCTCTTTCAAATGGATTTTCTTTCGTTTCTTTTACGAATTCTTCTAAAGAATATTTGCTCATCAATGTAATTTTTTATCAGACTAAAATACTGTTTTTTTTCCAAATAATTTTATGAATAAAAAAATGTCATGCTTTGGGGTCCCTTCCAGTAACGATTGTAAAATAAAGACTTGACAAAGGGGTATTGAATGTTGTATATTTGCAATCCGAAAATTACATCCGTAATTTTTTATAATTTTTAAACCGTAATTTAAAAAATGAAGACATCCGATTTTAATTTTGATCTCCCTGAAGAATTATTGGCAGAACATCCGTCTGAACACAGAGACGAGTCGAGGCTGATGGTTCTTGATAGAAAAACTCAAACGATAGAGCACAAAACATTCAAAGATGTTGTAGATTATTTTGATGAAAAAGATTTGTTCATTTTCAATAATACTAAAGTTTTCCCGGCACGTCTTTACGGAAATAAAGAAAAAACAGGAGCTAAAATCGAAGTTTTTCTTTTAAGAGAGCTTGATAAAGAAACCCGCGTTTGGGATGTTTTGGTAGATCCTGCAAGAAAAATAAGAATTGGTAATAAATTATTCTTTACTGAAGACGAATCTTTAGTGGCTGAGGTAATCGATAATACCACCTCAAGAGGTAGAACGCTAAGGTTTTTATTCGACGGTTCGTACGAAGAATTCAGAACTAAATTGAAAGAATTAGGAGAAACTCCGCTTCCAAAATATATCAAAAGAGATGTTGAGCCTGAAGATGCTGAAAGATATCAGACGATTTATGCAAAAGTAGAAGGAGCTGTTGCGGCGCCAACTGCAGGTCTGCATTTCTCAAGACATTTGATGAAAAGACTTGAAATTAAGGGAATTGATTTCGCTGAAGTAACGCTGCATGTAGGCTTGGGAACGTTCAACCCGATCGAAGTAGAAGATCTTTCAAAACACAAAATGGAATCTGAAGAAATCATTATCGATGAGGTAAATGCTGAAATCATTAACAAAGCTGTTCAGGAAAACAGAAGAGTATGTGCAGTAGGTACTACAACGATGAGAGCAATTGAAACTTCAGTTTCTTCTAACAGAAAAATATCTGCATTTAATGGCTGGACGAATAAATTTATTTATCCGCCTCACGATTTTGGAGTTGCCAATACTATGATCACCAATTTCCATACGCCAAAATCTACTCTGATGATGATGATTGCAGCGTTTGCAGGAAAAGATTTCTTAATGCAGGCATACGAAGAAGCAGTAAGAGAAAAGTACAAATTCTATTCTTACGGTGACGCAATGCTGATCCTTTAATAAGATATAAGGCGAAGGGTTGCAGGTTTAATTTGCCTGCAACCCTCAACCTAACATCTACAACCTTACAAATGAAAGACATCCGTACATTATCACTCGACCAACTCAAAGATTACTTTGGTACTATTGGTGAAAAACCTTTCCGTGCCAAACAGGTCTATGACTGGATCTGGAGTAAAAATCTTCATTCATTTGAAGAGATGACGAATCTTTCAAAAGATCTGAGAGAGCATCTTATCCGGGACTTTATCATGAATCCTGCAGCAGTAGATCAATTTCAGAAATCTACAGACGGAACGATAAAAAATGGAGTGAAGCTTCATGACGGTCTTATGGTGGAATCTGTTCTTATACCAACAGAAACCAGAACTACAGCTTGTGTTTCTTCGCAAGTGGGTTGCTCGTTAAACTGTGAATTTTGTGCTACAGCAAAACTCAAAAGAATGAGAAATCTTGAGGTTGCAGAAATCGTAGATCAGGTTGCTTTAATTGACAGACAAAGTAAAGAATATTATAACCGTCCGCTTACCAACATTGTTTTTATGGGAATGGGTGAGCCGATGATGAACTATAAAAATGTAGTTGAAGCCATCAGAAAAATAACTCAACCTGAAGGTTTAGGAATGTCACCAAGAAGAATTACCGTTTCTACATCAGGAATTCCCAAGATGATTAAAATGCTGGCTGATGACGAGTTAAAAGTAAAGCTCGCCTTATCATTACATTCTGCGGTTGAACAAACCCGTAATGAGATTATGCCGTTTTCAGATAAATTTCCTCTGACGGATATCATGGAAGCACTTCAATACTGGTACAAAAAAACAGGTTCTGTTGTTACTTTTGAATATTGCGTGTGGAAAGGAATCAATGACAAAGATGAAGATATCAAAGCTTTGATTAAATATTGCCGACAGATTCCTTCTAAAGTTAATTTAATCCAATATAATCCGATTGGGGAAGGAAAATTTGATCATCGAAGTATTGCTGCTGAAGAAAAGTATGTTCGTGAACTTGAAAAAGCAGGAATTACAGTAATGGTTAGAAAAAGTCGTGGCGGTGACATTGATGCAGCTTGTGGTCAGTTGGCCAACAAAAACGCTGAATAATTCCTTTAATTTATCTCTAAATATTAATAATCCATTCATACCCAAATTCCTAATTTTGCGATATGAAAAAGGTTTTTCAATTATTGATCATTTTTACTTTTCAAACTGCTTTTTCTCAACAGGCAGAAATTTTTAAGCTTAAAAAATTCAGAGTTTCAGTTTTAAATGATTCCATTCAGGAAACTTCCGGATTGAATTTCTTTGATGGAAAACTCTACACTTTCAACGACAGCGGAAATCCTGCAGAATTGTATGAAATCGAAAAAAATTCAGGAAAAATTCTCAAAGCTTTAAAAGTTAATACTGAAAATAAAGACTGGGAAGCTTTAACCAATGATGGAGAAAATTTCTACATCGGAGATTTTGGCAATAACGCAGGAACCCGAAAAGATTTAAAAATTTATAAGATTCCTTTTCAGAATAATCAATTGGAAAATGATTTGATGAAAACCATTTCATTTTATTATCCCGAACAAAAGGATTTCACATCAAAAAATATTTCAACAGATTATGATTTGGAATCGATGATTTATCTCGATGGTAAAATTCATATTTTCACTAAAGAATGGGCTTCAAAAGCGACAAGTCATTACATAGTTGATCCTGAAAAATTTGAAAATCAGGTTGCTCAAAAAGTAGAATCTTACAAGACAGGGTTTGTCGTTACTGATGCATGTTATTATAATAAAAAACTTTATATAGTCGGCTATACAAAAAAAACCGAAGTATTTTTAGATATTTTCAGCGAAACCGAACCGGGAATCTTTTTTACCAAAAACCCCACACATTATTATTTGGGAAGTGCGCTTTCAGTAGGGCAGATTGAAGGAATTGCGGTGGATGAAAACGGAGTGTATATTTCCGGGGAAAAATTTAATTCTCCAATCAAGAGGACACAGCCTTCTCTATATTTTATTCCTAAAGAAAAACTCAAATTTTAATTTTTGTTAAAATTGGTTTAAAAAAATTATCTTTGTGAGAATAATAAATACTCACCCATCATTCTCAGATAGTGGCCAACATTGTAGAAGAAATCAAACGACCGATCAATGAGGAAATGAAACTTTTCGAACAGAAGTTTTATGAATCTATGCAGAGCAAAGTCGCATTACTCGATAAAGTTACCCGTTTTATTGTTACGACAAAGGGAAAGCAAATGCGCCCGATGTTTGTCTTCTTGTGTGCAAAACTTACAGGAGAAGTCAATGAAAAAACATATCGTGGAGCTTCAATGATCGAGCTGATTCACACGGCAACTTTGGTGCATGATGATGTGGTTGATGAGAGTTTTAAGAGACGTGATTTTTTTTCTATCAATGCTTTATGGAAAAATAAAATTGCTGTTTTGGTAGGTGATTTTCTTTTATCTAAAGCAGTTTTGCTTTCTACAGACCATAAAGATTACGATCTACTTTCCGTCATTTCTAGAACCATCAGAGAAATGTCTGAAGGTGAACTTCTCCAGTTGGAAAAAGCCAGAAAACTCGATATCACCGAAGATGTATATTACGAAATCATCCGTCAGAAAACAGCTACGTTAATTGCTGCCTGCTGCGAGATTGGGGCCCTCTCAAACGATGCAGATGAAGCTTTAGCCAAGAAAATGATGCAGTTTGGGACCTACACAGGAATGGCTTTCCAGATCAAAGATGACTTATTCGATTACTTAAGTTCAAATGTTATCGGAAAACCGGTTGGAATTGATATCAAAGAGCAGAAAATGACTTTGCCTTTAATTCATACTTTAAAAATTGCCGGCGAAACAGATAGGAAATACTATTTCAATACCATAAAACGTTACAATAACAACCAAAAACGTGTAAAAGAGCTGATCGCTTTTGTGAAAAGTTCAGGAGGTTTAGATTACGCGATGACAAAAATGAAAGATTTTCAGCAGAAAGCTAAAGATATTCTTGATGAATTTCCTGATTCTGAAGTAAGAAAATCACTACACATGATGTTGGATTATGTAATTGAAAGAAAATTTTAGTCAATTATTGTCGTTGTTATAATAATTACAGACAGAACAATACAAAATAAAGCGATTAAAAATAAATAATCCGCAATACTCTCATATCTGTTTTCCAGATTTTCTTTCTTTGATCGTATGGCCATAAACGAAAAGAAACTGCTGCAGGCAAAAAACACACATGCAATCGCCGCAAATTCGTCTAAAAATGTATGATGGCTCGTTTTAGTGATTTTTAATGAGGTGATTATGATCATAGAAAATCCCAGAAGATTAGTCGATGCATTTAGAATATGAGTAGACTTTTTTGCCATAATACATAGTTTTATTCAAAGTAAATACATTTTTTCTCATTATCAAATTTATAAAAATCATTCTTGAAAATTAAAATTAATATAAAAAGTGTATATTAGCAAAATACTTCATTAATAAAAAATATTTAATATTTGGCTATGCAGACAACCTATATTGAAACTCAGCAGATATCCTTTCAAGACTTTAAAAATCAGATACTTGAAGATTATAAATTAGGAAGAATTTCTCGTGAAATGTCTTATCTGGGCAGAAGAGAAGTGCTTACCGGAAAAGCCAAATTCGGAATCTTTGGAGACGGAAAAGAGCTGCCTCAGTTAGCCATGGCGAAAGTATTTAAAAACGGAGATTTCCGTTCTGGATATTACAGAGATCAGACATTTGCGCTTGCTGTAGATGCTTTGTCGGTTGAAAGTTTTTTTGCTCAGTTATATGCAGATACAAGTGTCGAAAGAGAACCAGCATCTGCAGGAAGACAGATGAACGGCCACTTTGCCACAAGAAGTTTAAACGAAGACGGCAGCTGGAAAGATTTGATGGCTCAGAAAAATATTTCTTCAGACATTTCTCCGACTGCAGGGCAAATGCCGAGATTATTAGGTCTGGCTCAGGCTTCAAAAATATACAAATCAGTAAAATTTGACGGTTCCGATAAGTTTTCCAACGAAGGAAATGAAATTGCTTTTGGAACCATTGGTGATGCTTCAACAGCAGAAGGCCATTTTTGGGAAACTTTAAACGCCGCTTGTGCGCTTCAGGTTCCTATGATCGTTTCGATTTGGGATGACGGATACGGAATTTCGGTGCCGACGATGAAGCAGCGAGCAAAAGCTGACATTTCTGAAATGTTGAGCGGTTTCCAAAGAAAAGAAGGCGAAAATCAGGGTTGTGAAATCATTCAGGTGAAAGCCTGGGATTATCCGGCTTTATTGGATGCTTATGCTAGAGCTGAACATTTTGCAAGAACAGAATCTGTTCCTGTGGTTGTTCACGTTATTGAAGTTACGCAACCTCAAGGTCACTCAACATCAGGATCGCACGAAAGATATAAAAATGAAGACCGTTTATCTTGGGAAGCTGATTTTGACGGATTGGTAAAATTCAGAGAGTGGATTTTAAATTATTCCATCGAAATTGAAGGAAACGAGGAAATTATTGCAAGCATTGAAGAATTAGACGCTATTGATGAAGAAGCAAAGAAAAAAGTAAAAGCCGGACAGAAAACTGCGTGGGAAAATTATCAGAAATCACTGACTGAATTGGCTTTTTCAGTATTACCTCTGGTTGAAAATCTAAAAGGAAAACATTCTGAAATTGAAGAGTTTGTAAATCAATACAATAAATTAGTTTCTAAAGCGAAAAAAGATGTCTTTCATTTAATCAGAAAGTCGTTATTAGCAACAAGAGGGACTCAATCTGCGGAAAGAACTCAGTTGATGAACAAATACAACGAAGTTTTTGAAGTTGAAAAAGACAATTATTCTTCTCATTTATATTCGCAGTCTCAATGGAAGGCTGAAAACATTAAAGAAATCAAGCCCATCTATTCTGAAACTTCTGAAGATGTAGACGGAAGAGTGGTGGTAAGAAATAATTTTGACAAAATATTTGAAAAATATCCTCAGACTTTGGTTTTTGGTGAAGATGCCGGAAATATCGGTGACGTCAACCAGGGTCTTGAAGGAATGCAGGAAAAATACGGTGAAATTCGTGTTGCCGATACAGGAATCCGTGAAGCGACTATTCTTGGTCAGGGAATCGGGATGGCGATGAGAGGTTTAAGACCAATCGCTGAAATCCAATATTTAGACTATATCTTATACTGTTTACAGGGAATGAGCGATGATTTGGCAACTGTTCAGTACAGAACAAAAGGCGGTCAGAAAGCTCCTGTAATTATCAGAACGAGAGGCCACAGACTGGAAGGTGTTTGGCATTCAGGTTCGCCGATGGCGGGGATCTTAAACCTGTCAAAAGGTATTTTGGTTTTAGTTCCGAGAAACTTAACCAAAGCTGCCGGATTCTACAATACCATGCTTCAAAGTGACGATCCTGCTGTGATTGTTGAATGTTTGAACGGATACCGATTGAAAGAAAAACAACCGGATAATTTAGGCGAATTCACCGTTCCTGTCGGGAAAATTGAGGTTACAAAAGAAGGAAAAGATGTTACTTTGGTAACATACGGTTCGACTTGGAGAATTGTCATGGAAGCAGCGGAAGAACTTGAAAAACTAGGAATTTCTGCGGAAGTTATTGACGTTCAGTCATTAATTCCATTCGATTTAACGCATGAAATAGCTGAATCTGTGAAGAAAACCAACCGTTTGGTCGTGATCGACGAAGATGTGGAAGGTGGAACATCAGCGTTTATTCTTCAGCAGATTTTAGAAAAGCAAAAAGCGTTCAGATATTTAGATTCTGATCCGGTGACGATTGCGGCAAACGATCACAGACCTGCGTATGCAAGTGACGGAGATTATTTCAGCAAGCCATCTTCTGATGATATGGTTGAAAGAATTTATGCTTTATTTAATGAAACAAATCCTCAGAAATATCCTGCGATATTTTAATTGAGATTCAAATTATATGTTTTTTCTAAAATAAAAAATTTCAAAACATAAAAAATTGTTAGAAGTTTTAAAAAATCATACTATAAATAAATTAGGAAATGACCTTGACAATCTAGACGAGGTCATTTCTAATTTTACTTATATCAGAACCAAAAGAAACGAGCAGCTTTTACAACAAGGTGAGATTTGTAAATATGTTTATTTTGTTGCGAAAGGATGTTTGCAAGTTTACGTTCATGATAAAGATTTTAACGAGACTACCAGAGACCTTGTGATTGAAGACAATTGGTGTTCAGAATTGATTAGTTTCGGCAGCGGTAATCCAGCAAATGAAAATATAAGAACAGTAGAGCCGTGTGAACTTTTTGCCATTGACAGAAGATCTTTTCAGACCATGATGGAAACCATTCCTCAGTTTGATAAAGTGTATAAACAAATTCTTGAAGCGTCTTACGCGAATTCTGTTTATCGTATCAATACTTTTGTGTCACTTTCAGCATTAGACAGAATAAGATGGCTCATGCATAACAGACCCACTTTAATGACGAGACTTTCCAGCAAACTTATTGCATCTTACCTGGGTATTAACAAAGATGTTTTTAGCAGATTGAAAGCTAAATTGTAAAATATCGATTTTTGTCATCATTCAAAGAATTTTAATTGATGAATTTTGCTTCATTATTAACAATTAAAATTCTACAAAATGAAAGAGTACTTATTATTATTTCGCAATGAAAGCAACGAAAATGGTTACTTGGCAACTTCTCAAGACATGGCAGAAGATATGCCTAAATGGGAATCTTGGATTGGTAACATCGCTATGCAGGGCAAATTGGTTCATACAGCACCCATAGAATACGAAGCCTTAATTATAAAAAATGATGGAATAACTGCCGGTCCATATAAGGAAACAAATCGTGTTTTAGTTTCAGGTTTTTTAATCTGTAAATCAGACAGTTTGGAAGAAGTACAAGAATGGAGTACAACATGTCCAATTTTGAAATATCCAAGCAGTTCGGTAGAAATAAGACCGCTTATTCCTTTTCCAACAAATTAATTTTTTAAATTGATGAGATATTGAAAAGTTCATCTAAATTGGTATTCAAATTCAAAAAACCGCTTCAAAATTTCTTGAAGCGGTTTTTTTGATAATTCATATTAACCTTAAAAGAAAAGTTTACTTTACACATTTCATTTTTTTAAACTAAATTCAAATAAAGTTTACCATGTTTCCAACCTTTCTGAAATTTTCTGCATCTATAAGAGTATAAAGCCTGACTATGGAAAAAGAATTACTGTTAGAATGCCAACGGAACGACCGCAATGCTCAGCGGAAGGTTTACGAAAAAATGGCGGGAAAGCTCTACGCAGTCTGCAAACGCTATCTGAAAAATGATGAAGACATCGAAGAAGTATTGGCCGATACGTTCTACAAGATTTTCACAAAGCTGAATCAACTGCAAAATCACGACATTTTTGAAGCTTGGGCAAGAAAAATTGCAGTAAATGAGTGTTTGCAGAAACTGAGAAGTATGAAAGCTCTCGACATTTCTTTAGAAGAAGAGTTGGTAGAATCAACGGGTTTACCAACGGACAGTATTTCTTTTGAAAAGGATATTTTGAAGCTGCTCAATTTTCTTCCGGAAGGCTGCAGAGCGATTTTCAATCTTTTTGCAATTGAAGGTTATCCGCACAAAGAGATTGCGACAATGCTTTCAATTAGTGAAGGAACTTCAAAATCACAACTCAATTTTGCGAGAAAAAAATTGCAGGAACTTTTGGTCAATCATAACATTTAAACTTTACAAAAATGGAAAACAATCACGATATAGATAAAAAATTCAATGACGCTTCTCAGTCTGTAGAAGAACCTGCGACTTTTCCGGGTTTCGATAAAGTTTGGGCAAAAGTTGAAATAAAATTAGATAATAAAGAAAAGAAAAAAGTTATTCCTATTTGGTTTTCTTACGGAATTGCTGCGAGTTTAATTATTGGTTTGGGAGCGTTTTATTTTATTGATAAAAAAGATGTTGTTGATATTTCAAAACCTAATCTTGTGCAGAATACTGTTTCAGCAAAAGTGAATTCTAAGGTTGAAGTAACTAACAGTATTGTGAAATCTAATATTGAGAAGGAAATTGTTGTTGTACCTTCTCAAAAAGAAAATCAAGTTTTAGTTTATTCAAATGTAGTTCCTGAACCAGTAAAAGCTCCAATTATTTTAGTTCCACAACAAGGAGATTACAGAGTTGCAAGTAACCCATATTATATGGAACCAGATCATGACGGAGTTTTAGATAAAGATGATGAGCCGCAAGACATGAGAGAAGTTGTTGTAACGGGTGCTTTAGGAATTAGAAAAAGACAAGATGTGATATCATCCTCAACTCAGATTTCAAATTCTAATGTAATTCAGTCTTTACAAGGTAGTGTTGCAGGAATTAAAATTTCAAATAATAGTAATAATAATGGGTGGCTTTATAATCAATCATACAACAATAATCCAGTAAATTATCTTCAAGGACAAATACCAAGTAATACAATTTCGGGCATTCTATCACAAAATATTCTCATCAGAGGCGCTGCAAGTTTAGATTGGAATAATCAACCTCTGATTGTAATTGATGGTGTGGTTAAAGACCAAAACTTTCTGTCCAAGTTGAATTCTCAGCAGATTAAAAGTGTAGATATTTTAAAAGATGCTTCTGCATCTGCTTTATACGGAAGTCGTGCTTCAAATGGAGTCATTGTTATAACTACCAAAAAACTTTCGAGAAAAGAAAGAAAAGCGCTCAAGCAAATTCAAAAAGTTCACGACAGCATTAATCTTTCAAAGCAAATTAAGCAAAGCAATTCCGAAGAATACGATGCTTTTGTAGAAAATCCTTTTGAACTGACAAAAAATCAGTCTGTGTCTACTTTCTCGATTGATGTTGATAAAGCGGCTTATTCAAATGTTCGTAGAATGATCAATAATGGTGAAATTGTCAATAAAAATGCCATACGAATTGAGGAAATGATCAATTATTTTAAATATGATTATCCACAACCGAAAAATGAACAACCATTTTCCATCAACACAGAATACAATGATGCACCTTGGAATTCTAAACATAAATTACTGAAAATAGGTCTTCAGGGAAAAAATATCCCGATGGATAGATTACCAAGTTCAAATTTTGTTTTTCTGATTGATGTTTCGGGTTCAATGGATGCTGTAAATAAATTACCATTATTAAAATCATCTTTTAAAGTTCTTTTAGACCAATTAAGACCACAAGACAAAGTCGGGATCGTAGTCTACGCAGGAAGCGCAGGAATGGTTTTACCACCGACTTCAGCTAAAGAGAAAAATAAAATAATTGAAGCTTTAGACAAACTTCAGGCAGGTGGAAGTACAGCAGGAGGACAAGGAATAGAACTGGCGTACAAACTCGCTCAGGAAAATTTTATTAATGGTGGAAATAACCGAGTTATCATTGCAACCGACGGTGATTTTAATGTGGGAGCATCTTCGACAGGCGATCTTCAGACATTGATCGAAGAGAAAAGAAAATCAGGAGTTTTTCTTACATGTCTTGGTTTTGGAATGGGAAATTTTAAAGACAACCATATGGAAACTTTGGCCAATAAAGGCAACGGAAATTATGCCTACATCGACAATATGCAGGAAGCTAATAAGTTTCTCGGAAAAGAGTTTGCCGGAAGTATGTATGCAATTGCAAAAGATGTCAAAATTCAGATTGAGTTTAATCCGAAATTTGTAAAATCATATCGACTGATCGGTTATGAGAATAGAAAATTGAAAAATGAAGATTTTACCAATGATAAAATTGATGCAGGAGAATTGGGAAACGGACACACTGTAACTGCTTTGTACGAGGTTATTCCGAGTGATGTGAAATCTGAGTTTTTACCAAAAGAAAATGATTTAAAATACACTAAAAACACAAGTGATGAAAATTTTAATGATGAGTTAGCAACCGTAAAATTCAGATATAAAAAACCAGATGGCAATACAAGTTCGGAAATCGTTCAGATAGTTAATAATACGAATGAAAGCATCTCATCGGCAAGTGAAGATTTTAAATTTGCCTCTTCGGTTGCTTGGTTTGGATTGGTTTTAAGAAATTCAGATTTAATTAAAAATAAAGATTTGATCGAGGTTGAAAAGCTTTCCAAAAAAGGAAAAGGCAATGATGAAGAAGGCTACAGATCAGAGTTTATGAATTTGGTTGAAACTTATCGATCAATTCAGAAATAACAAGCAAGAAAAAGAAATTTCTTCGGAGATTTCTTTTTTTTAATTTTTTAGAAATAAATTCTGTTTATCGAATATAATAGTAATGCATTGTAGGTTACTGATAATAAAATATTTATAGTCATAATTTATCTGTAATTGAAAAAAGATTGTCATCAACATAACTTCTGTTTTAAAAAACAATAATCCAAAAAAAAAATTATTACTGAAACTTTTTCAAACTTTTGCATCTGTAATAGAACAGAGATGCTATTTTAAAAAATAAATGAATATGAAAAAAATATGTACAGTAATACTAGCTTTGGCGTTGTTAGGGAGTTGCAAAACCAAAAATGTTCCGGACTCTACAACAGAATCTAAAAAATTAAGTGTAAAAAAAGATCGAGATCAGGATGGTATTAAGAACAGTCGGGATAAATGCCCTGAAACTTCCGGACCAATCGAAAATAGAGGTTGTCCTTGGCCGGATTCAGACAATGACGGTGTTCCCGATAAAGATGATTCCTGCAAAGATGTTGCAGGACCTGTAGAAAACAATGGCTGTCCTTGGCCGGAAAATGACGGAGATGGCGTGATTGATAAAGATGATGCGTGTCCTACGGTTGCAGGACCAGCTGAAAATAATGGCTGTCCGTGGCTGGATACAGATGGAGACGGAATTTTGGATAAAGACGATGCATGTCCCACAGTTCCGGGAATGCCAGAATATAATGGTTGTCCGAAGCCTAAAACTGTTACCGCAATGGAAATTTCTAGTTCTTACATTGAAAGCTCTTATTCAACAGGGAAAGTCTATAATAATCATATAAGAGCTAAAAAGGTTAATAAAAAAACAATCATTAAGCAGAGAGATTATACTAATGAAGAATACGATGCTTTAGTTGAAAATCCATTTGAATTAACGAAAAATCAGCCGTTATCAACCTTTTCAATTGATGTTGACAATGCTTCTTATTCCAACATCAGAAGTATGATTAACGAAGACGATGAAGTATATAAAAATGCTGTAAGAGTAGAAGAGATGATCAACTATTTCAACTACACTTATCCTCAGCCAAAAAATAGCGATCCGTTTTCTATTAATACAGAATACAGTGTCGCACCTTGGAATCCTAACCATAAATTATTGAAAATAGGATTAAAGGGTAAAAATCTTCCGATGAAAAATCTTCCCATTTCGAATATTGTTTTTCTTATTGATGTATCTGGATCGATGGCTCGGGAGAATAAATTACCATTGCTAAAATCATCTTTTAAAATTTTATTAAATCAATTAAGACCTCAGGACAAGGTAGCAATTGTAGTATATGCAGGAAGCGCAGGAATGGTATTAGCACCGACTTCTGCGAGCGAAAAAGGCAAAATCATCGAAGCTCTAGACAGACTGCATGCAGGTGGAAGTACTGCCGGAGGAGCCGGAATAGAGCTGGCTTACAAACTTGCTCAGGAAAATTTTGTAAAGGGTGGAAATAATCGTGTGATTTTGGCAACAGACGGAGATTTTAATGTTGGAGATTCCTCAAAAGGAGATTTAGAAACTCTTATCGAGGAAAAAAGAAAAACAGGAATTTTCCTTACCTGTCTTGGTTACGGAATGGGGAATTATAAAGATAATAAGATGGAAACTTTAGCCGATAAAGGCAATGGAAACTATGCTTACATTGATAATCTTCAGGAAGCAAATAAATTCTTGGGGAAAGAGTTTGCCGGAAATATTTATACGATAGCAAAAGATGTCAAAATTCAGATCGAATTCAATCCTAAATATGTGAAATCTTATCGGTTGATTGGATATGAAAACAGAAAACTGAGAAACGAAGATTTTATTGATGATAAAATTGATGCAGGTGAGTTGGGTAGTGGTCACACCGTAACAGCTTTATACGAAGTCATCCCGAGTGATTCAGGCTCTGAATTTTTACCAAAAGCTAATAAATTAAAGTATTCAAAAACTTCATCAGCAAAAAATTTCGGAGAAGAATTAGCCACCATAAAATTCCGGTACAAAAAGCCTGCGGGATCAAAGAGCGCAGAAATTTCTCAAATCGTTAAAAATTCTGATAGTTCCAATGCGAAAGTAAGTTCAGATTTCAAATTTGCATCTTCAGTAGCATGGTTCGGCTTGGTTTTAAGAGATTCGAAACTGATTAAAAAGAAAAATCTCGATGAGATACAAAATCTAGCAAAGCAAAATAAAGGTAAAGATGAAGAAGGTTATCGCGCGGAATTCATTAACCTTATTGAAAAATATAAGGCTTTTAAAAAATAAAAAAAAATAAAGAAATTTCCTTGGAGATTTCTTTATTAAAATAAAGTTTCAAATATTATTGAAAATTCAAAAACTATGATTATATTTGTAATAGAAAATCAGTAAACTAAATAGCTGATTAACTATTAAACTTACTTATTAAAAGAAATGAAACTTTCAGAAGCTAAAGAAAAATACATTCAGACCTGGGGAACATTTGCGACCAGTTGGGGAATCAACCGTACTATGGCACAGGTTCACGCTTTACTTCTGGCAAACGGAAAACCGCTGTCAACCGATGAAGTAATGGAGTTGCTTGAAATTTCCAGAGGAAATGCCAATATGAACCTCCGCGCTTTGATGGATTGGGGAATTGTAAAAAAAGAGTTCGTTAAAGGTGACCGAAAAGAATATTTCATAGCAGAAAAAGATGTTTGGTTTTTATTTAAACAAATAACAAAAGAGCGCAGAAAAAGAGAGATCGAACCGGTTGTTTCTTTTTTGGAAGAACTTAAAAACATCGAAGACAACGATTCTGCAGAAGCTAAAGAATTTATCAAACTGATGGACGACTTTAGCAATGTAACCAACAAAATAAATAATATTATGGATCTCGCCATAAAAAGTGACGATCATTGGCTGGTCGGGAAGATTACCAATTTATTAAAATAATTGGTTGTCATTCTGAACATAAACTGAAGGTTTACGAACGAAGTTCAAAAGCGAAATAAAGAATCTCAGACAAATAAATAAAGCATAAAAAAGGATAATTTTCCTTTTTTTATTTCAAATAAACTTTCAAAAATTATTGAAAGTATAATAACAATAAAAACTCAAAACATGGAACGTAAAATTTTAAAAGGAGAAGTAATATTTCAAACGGTTGTAAGTCTTTTATTCTTTTTGCCCGTTGCCATTAATTACTATCAGAAAGCACAGGGATCAGATTTTTTTATAGCTCTGTTCTATGTTGGTGTTTCAAATCTGGTAGGCTTCTTATTGAGAGTTTCATTAAGTAAAAGCAGGTTTCACAGGTATTATTTTTACGGCGTTATTCTGTTCTTCATTGCCCTATATTTTAGCGCAGTACTGATGAGTGATTCCAGAATAGATTTTGTAGTAAATTTCATGGGTATCGGAGGCGTACTTTTTAATATTTACTATCTAATGTATGGCTTTTATAATGTTAGAACTATGCAACAAAGTAAAGCTGGGAAATAATTTTTTTAAAACAAAATTTCAAAAATTATTGAAAATATAATAATTATAAAATGTTTAATATTATTTCATATATCATTTTCCTGGCCATCACTTCGTATATCACGGTCGATGTGGGCAGAAGGTGCTTCAATTCAGGGAAATTATATCTGGAATATTTAATAAAAGACAAAGATTTTTGTCTTACTGTCAACAGAATTCTTCTAGGAAGTTACTATCTCGTTAATCTGGGTTATATCTCCATAAGTTTGAGTTTCTGGGGCAAAATTTCAACTATTGAAGAACTGCTTTACACTGTTTGCAACCGCATAGGAATAATTATTTTAATTCTTTGTGCTTTACATTTTATCAATATGCTCACGCTTTATGTTTTAAGAAAAAAATTAATATTAAAATAAATTATCATGACAACAACCATCCTTACCCAAACGTATAACCTTTCAGCGTACATGATCTATCTACCAATTGTCATTACGCTCACTGTACTGGTTTCACAATTTCTGTTTAAAAATTCAAAAACATTTATGATTGATATTTTTCATCAGAAAGAAGATATCGCAATGGCAACCAATTCGTTATTCAAAATAGGTTTTTATCTTTTAAATTTTGGTTTTGCCCTTTGTATTATTGAGTTTTTTCAAATCGAGACTGTTGAGAGACTGGTTGTAGCCTTAAGTAAAAAGATCGGCGGATTTTCTATTTATTTAGGAATAATGATGCTTTTAAATTTACTGCTTTTCCTGAAAGGTCGTAAACACGCAATTGCTAAAGATAAGTTACAAACTGAAGAAACTACCCAATTGTAATTTTCCAAAATAAACATTATGAAAAATTTAATCATTCATTTAATTCTGATATTTTACTTCGGAATTCATTCAAAAAGTTAATCTTAAAAAAAATAATCATGAAAAAATTTATAATCCTGGATTTTAATATCCAGACTGTACTTGTTACGTTATTTTTTATTGCTCTACTTCTTGACTTACTAGCATTTGAGAAAGGTATTTGTATCATATTCTACTTTTTATTGGCTTTAAATCATCTGATTAGTTCAAACATGAAATTTTTTTCAAAAAGCTATTCAAAAAATATTTTATTTAAAATTTATTATTTTGTTAGCATGGCTTTCATGTTAAGTTTTACATTACTTTTATTGGCCAGAAATTTCGAATTTTCAAATGAGTTTTTAGGTGAATTATGGTCAATTGTATTGTGTTTTGGTCTATTTGGAACCCCTTTTCTTGCAATTATTTATTATTTGATTTGTGATAAAGATTGTGAAAAATTGAAATTAGAAAATCATATAAATGCTTAATAGAAAAAGCTGTAGGATAACTATTACCTGGTTTTAGTATTATTAAAATCTAATTTTGTTTATATGTCTAAAATATATATTGAAACTATCATCAAAGCAGACATTCACAAAGTTTTCGATTTAGCCAGAGACATCGATCTGCATCAACAATCAGCATTTAAAACTCGTGAAAAAGCGATTGCAGGAAGAACTTCTGGATTAATGGAAAATGGAGAGACGGTTACTTGGCGGGCAAAGCATTTAGGTATTTATCAAACACACACTTCAAAAATTAGTGAGATGGAAGCACCCTATAAATTTACAGACTTTATGCTGAAAGGAACTTTTAAGTCATTAAAACATCAACATCTTTTTTCTCAAGAAGGAGAAAATACAATAATGACTGATATTTTTGAATTTGAATCACCACTCGGAATTATTGGAAAACTTTTTAATCGTCTTTTTCTTAAAAACTACCTGACCAAATTTCTCCTGACAAGAAATAAATTGATTAAAAAGACCGCTGAATTTTCTATTTAAAAATTAATATTTACCGAAGTACAAATTAATTTCATCTTAAACAATTCAAAAAAGAAAAATTATGAATTTTCTGAAAGCCGAATGGCGAAAATTAGCTATCATCAATTACAAGGTCAATCCTGAAATATTGTTAGAGTACCTTCCAACAGGCACAGAGTTAGATTTTTATAAAGATAAATGTTATGTAAGCTTGGTTGGTTTCATGTTTTTAAAAACAAAGTTGCTTGGGATACCTATTCCGTTTCACAGAAATTTTGAAGAAGTAAATCTTAGATTTTATGTAAAGAAAAAAGAAGGAAATGAGTGGAAGCGGGGTGTTGTTTTTATTAAAGAAATAGTCCCAAAACCGGCTTTAAGTTGGGTGGCAAATTTAGTTTACAATGAAAATTATAAAACAATGCGCATGAAAAATCATATTCAGCATACTGAAAACAATTGTATGGTTAAATATTCATGGAAAGATAAAAGTTGGCATTCTATAGAAATTACTTCTGATAATACAGCATTTCCAATGGGGAAAGATTCAGAATTTGAATTCATAACGGAGCATTATTATGGTTTTACAAAAAGACTCAATAAAACCTCAGAATATGAAGTCTGTCATCCGAAATGGGATTGCTACAAAGTTAAAAATTATCAGCTCGAAATCTGTTTCAACAAGATCTACGGTAAAGATTTTGAATTCTTAAATCATGAAAAACCTATTTCTGTAATGCTTGCAGAAGGTTCCGAAATCGAAGTTAAAACAAAAAAATATCTTATCTGAAATTGTAAGTAAATCTAGATCAGTAAATAATGTGGTATGATATATGCAACATCTATTCTAAACCTGAATGAATTTAATCTCATTCATAAAGTAAAATATCATGAAAAAGTTTTTAATATCAGCAATTGTACTCATAGGATTTTCAGTAAGTCTTAATGCTCAGAAAAGACCACCAGCTCCGCCACATCCGTCAAAAACTGAACTTTCCAACAGCAAATTACGTGAGTTGAATAAAAGATATAATTCTGAAAAGAAAATGATTCTCAATCATCCGGTGGCAACCAAAAAAATGAAGAATGATCAGTTGAAAGCATTAAATATCAGGTATCAGAACGAAAAAAAGTTGCTTAGAGCTACAAGATAAAAATAATTAAATTTAAGAATTGTTTAATTCTATCTTTTTATTATTACAAAATATTTAAGTTTATAATAATATAAATTACTAAGGAGAATGCTTTTGCGTTCTCTTTTTTATTTTTTAGGATACTTTTATTTTAAAAGTATCCTTTATATAATGACTACTAAGCAGGATGCATCATCCGATATTTTTCCTTAAATTCGCATAAAAATTTTAAGCTAATGAATTACGATATTATTGTCATCGGAAGTGGTCCTGGTGGATATGTTACAGCAATCAGAGCAGCACAGTTGGGGTTTAAAACCGCAATTATTGAGAAAGAAAATTTAGGAGGAATTTGCCTGAACTGGGGATGTATTCCAACGAAAGCTTTGTTGAAGTCGGCTCAGGTTTTTCATTATATCAATCATGCTGAAGATTATGGTCTAAACAAAGTGGAAGCAAGTTTTGAGTTTCCGAATGTAATCCAGAGAAGCCGTGGTGTAGCATCCAAAATGAGCAAAGGAATTGAGTTCTTAATGAAAAAGAATAAGATTGATGTTATTTTAGGGACTGCAAAAGTGCAGAAAGGTAAAAAAGTTTCTGTAACAGATAAGGACGGTAAAGTTACTGAATATTCAGGAACAAATATTATTCTCGCTACAGGAGCACGTTCGAGAGAATTGCCAAACTTGCCGCAAGATGGCAAAAAAGTAATCGGATACAGACAGGCATTGTCTCTTCCTGAGCAGCCAAAATCTATGATTGTTGTAGGTTCTGGTGCTATCGGAGTTGAATTTGCTGATTTTTATAACACAATGGGCACGAAAGTGACTGTTGTTGAATTCTTACCAAATATTGTTCCTGTGGAGGATGAAGAAATCTCAAAACACTTGGAGAAATCTCTGAAAAAAACAGGTATCGAAATCATGACCAATGCATCTGTTGAAAGCGTTGATACAAGCGGAAACGGTGTTGTAGCTACTGTAAAGACTGCAAAAGGAAATATCACTCTTGAAGCTGATATTTTACTGTCTGCTGTCGGAATCGCTGCAAACATTGAAAACATCGGACTTGAAGAAGTGGGAATCCAGACTGATAAAGGAAGAGTTTTGGTTAATGAATGGTACGAAACTTCGGTTCCGGGTTATTTTGCAATCGGAGATATTATCCCTACTCAGGCTTTGGCGCACGTTGCTTCTGCGGAAGGAATTACCTGCGTAGAAAAAATCAAAGGCATGCATGTTGAGAAAATCGACTATGGCAATATTCCGGGATGTACTTACTGCCATCCTGAAGTAGCTTCTGTAGGTCTTACCGAAAAGCAGGCAAAAGAAAAAGGTTATGAAATCAAAGTAGGTAAATTCCCTCTTTCTGCAAGTGGAAAAGCTACAGCCAACGGAAATACAGATGGTTTTATCAAAGTTATTTTCGATGCAAAATATGGAGAATGGTTAGGCTGTCACATGATTGGCGAAGGCGTTACAGATATGGTTGCTGAAGCTGTGGTTGCCAGAAAACTGGAGACTACAGGTCACGAAATCATCAAATCTATACACCCGCATCCAACAGTTTCCGAAGCAATTATGGAAGCTGCTGCAGCTGCTTATGGCGAAGTGATCCATATTTAATTTGATCATTCAATTTTAAATACTTTATAAACCACAGATTTTTTCTGTGGTTTTTTTAATTCGTTTTGTTTATAAATAAAAATTCCTAATCTCGAGATTAGGAATTTTAGTGTTATAAATAAATTAATTTTTGACAATCTGAGCATCTTGTCTTACTAAGGTTTCACCATTTTCGCCGATGACAACTAATGTATAAGGGGCTTTTTTTGAAGAATTGGTCAGATAGTTTCTCCAAACCTGATAAAATGTACCATTATTATTAAATTCGAAGTAGTAATTTCCGCCAGAACCATCGGGAACAACTTCTCCATCAGAAACAATCATGCTGGGTTTTGAAGTGATTTTTGTATTGGCGCCCCAAGATTGGTACAGATAATTTCCGTTTGGTTGTCTGTCTATTTTTATTTTAAACTTTTTAGTTTTGATAATCACCGTTTTCGGAATTTTTTCCTGAGAGTTTTGATCTCTTTTTTTGGTAATTTTCTCTACTGAATATGAAACTTTATTATCAATGACATGTGCAAGTGATAAAATAGGCAGTAATAATGCACACAATATAATTTTCTTAATCATTTTATAGGTCGTTTAGATTATTCACCGGAATGTCAACAAATTTAAAGCCAACTAAGAAAACATTTCAGTCTGTGTATAGCTCGCAAAAGCCTCTTCCAAACTGCCAAATTTCCCTCTAAACTCATCAATAGGGCAGTCTTGCAAAATATTACCTTTGTGGATCAGAATGACACGCGCACACAATGCTTCGACTTCCTGCATGATGTGGGTAGAAAGCAAAACCGTTTTCTGGTTACCGATTTCTTTGATTACATTTCTTATTTCAATAATCTGATTAGGGTCTAGACCATTTGTAGGCTCATCCAAAATCAATAAATCCGGCTGATGGATAATTGCCTGAGCCAAACCGACTCTCTGTTTGTAACCTTTAGAAAGCTGACCGATTTTTTTAGATTTTTCGGGCGTTATTCCTACCAGTTCAATTACTTCATCTACTCTTGTTTCAGAAATTTTGTGAATATTGGCGACGAACTGCAGATATTCTTTGACGTACATTTCCAAATAAAGCGGATTGTTTTCAGGAAGAAAGCCAATGTTTTTTTTGCTTTCAATCTCATTTTCCGCGATGTTTTTACCGTTAAAAATTATTTCACCTTCATCAATTTTAAGCGCGCCTACGATAGATTTCATCAGCGTAGATTTTCCTGCTCCGTTGGGACCCAGAAGACCGATAATTTCGTTTTTTTCTATTGAAATATTAATGGAGTTGAGTGCAGTCTGCCCGGCAAATTTTTTTGTGAGATTGATTACTTGTAGAGACATAATTTTAAATTAACCTTTGTGCAAAAATAAAATAAAAAAACTCATTCACAGAGAATGAGTTTATTATTATTGAGAAAATATCGGTTATTTTCTTGATTTCTTTTTTGGTACAGCAGGTTTAGCAGTTGCCGGTGTTTCGTTGACATAGGTTTGGGTATTTCCCATATTTGAAACAGGATTTACTCTTTGCGGAGCCTTATTGTATAAAGCCGCCTTGGTAGTACCGATTCCAAAAATTTTGTCAATCTGTTTTTTATTAAGAAACTGTGATTTCCCTACATATTTTCTGTTCTTATTAATGAACTGAATAAACTGTACGGTTGGCTGACCATAGTTTTTTTCATAATGAAGTTCGATAATATCATTGGGAAGCTCCAGCATTACATTCCCGGTAGGCTCGTCGATAAAACCATCTGTAACCAATTTATAAAGTCCGGATACATCTCCATTGACATCCAGAAAAGAAAAAGATCTGAAAGTATTAAGATTACTGGTATTGATATCCTGATAATTGAATGTGAACTTATTTTCTTTTTTATACAGGCCTACTGAGTTTTCTTTACCGATTTCCACTAAAGTTTCATTTTTCAAAACTTTAATTTGTGAAAACGCTGATATGCTAAACATGCAGGCAAATAGTAAAATTATTTTTCTCATGTGATTTATTTTGATATTTAATGATATTGGTAGAGCTAATTTAAAGATAATACGATAAAGGACAATTTTTTCTCGCACAAAATTAGTGATTTTTTTTTGACATGTATTTTTTCTTCATTACAATTCAATTAATTTACTTTTCACATTCACAAAGAAATGATGGTTGTCACACGCTTGAAACTTATTATTTCAGCATAATTTTCCTATGTAATCCTGTTGAAATATAAAGTTCAAATAGTTTATATGTTTTTATATCAATAGGTTTTAAAATGATTGATTTTTATTCGGTCGATCCTTCAGATATTTCAATAAGAAATCTCTGTAAATTAAACTGTGCAACATTACAATTTAAATATCAATCTATGATAATAGTTGAATCATAATTATGGAATTGCAATGGTTAAATTTTGTTAATTTTTAAGATAATTAAAATGATTTTATTTCAATTATTGAACTAAAGCACAATCATTATTGTTTTTAAAATATAGAAGTCTGATATCGAAAGATTTATATTTTGTTTTAAAATTATGTTTAGCATATAATTTGCTTTACGCTTGTGGAGAGGTGTGACATGTAAGTTACAAGATCACATCATCTTCATATTCTACATCTAAATATTTTAATAAAATGCAACGGTTAGAATAGTGGTAATGACAGTAAAAATGCTTAATGAAAACAAACGTTGCAAAAACATATTCACATCAGGAATTGTGCTTGTTGATACAACAAAACGCCAAGGACGGGTTTGACTGTCTATATGATCAGTACTGTTCTATATTTTATGGTCTGGCTTTAAAAGCTGTGCGTTCTGAAGAATATGCAAGGGATATTACTGAAATAACTTTTGTCAATATCTGGATTGCCATTCCTAGATTTAATCATAAACATTTGACGCTCAACTGCTGGTTAATGAATATACTGATAGCCGCCGCAAAAAATTATTTAGACTCTAAAAACATTAAATATGTTATCATAGCCGAAAACTTTCCGGGTTTTGGTTTTGAAATTAAGGAAGAAAAAGTATGCTGATTTAAATAATTCTTTATTTTATTAATTTTAAAAAAAATAAGCTCCCATTTCTGAGAGCTTATTCTGTTATTTAGAAGTATTTAATTATTCTTTAATAAATTTCTTCTGTACAGTACCATTAACATCTTCTATGTCGATCACATATAATCCGTTAATTAGTCTGCTGACATCAATCTTATTGTTTACGATCAATCCGCTTGATATCATTTGTCCTGCTGCACTGTAAATTTTATAATTAGCCTTTTTGCTGATATTTTTTACATTTAAAACTGTGCTAACCGGATTCGGATAAATCAATATTTCCGTTTGATTAATTGCTCCGGCAACAGGTTGCTTAGAGATTCTTACGGTATAATCTTCTACCTCACCGTCTGCAAAGCTTAGACAGTTTACCGGAATTCCATCTTTCTGCATTGCAACTCTCATCGTTACATACTTGTAATCTGTCATGCTTACAAATGCATCAACAGGTACACTGAATGTTGCGCTGGCCGTCGGGTTGGTATTTGGTCCGTCTGCAAGAACTCTTTCATTGATGTCGAAATACCCGTTTCTGTTAAAATCGATCCATACTGCAACTCCTGCACTTGTACCTGAGCCTAAGTTTTTGTCAATTGTAATCTGATTTCCTGAAGAACCCTGAATCATTTCAATATACTTCACCGGAACTCCTGTAAAGCCAGTATAATCAGTATAAGTAGAACCAAGAGATTCATTAATCATTTCAGGCTTACCAGTAGGTTTGGCCGTCACTTTTTCAATAAATCCTGCTGCAAAGCTGGCAGATGACATCTGACAATATAATACTGTAGGTGTGATAAAGTAATAAGGAAGCGTGTAGTTACCCGGCGTTCCGTTACAAACGTTAGCTACCTCCATTTCATATTTCGTTAATTCTAATAATCCTGTAATCGTGTATGTATTTACATTCACCGGAATGTTTGTCCAGCTAGGAATACCTACTTTTCTGTATCTCAAAACATAGGTTGCTCCGGGGAATGCGTCCCAAACTATTTCTGCACTTGTTGGCGTTAATGTAGTAATAGTCAATCCTGGAGGTGGTATTTCACAAATTCTTACAGTTGTGAACACCTGAGGATTTGACCATGGGTTTGGAGTGGCCGCTCCGATACATTTGCTTCTTACTTGAACTTCGTAAGTCTTGAAAGAAGTCAATCCTGTGATTGTGTATGAGTTTGCAGGCGGCTGAGGAATTGCAGGAGTATTCCAAGGAATTGTTCCTACTTCTCTCCATTGTAATTCATAAGATGCACTTGCAACAAGAGGGTTCCAGGTAACAACTGCCGATGTTGAAGTAACATTGGTAATAGTCACATTCGGAGGTGTAGGATCACATTTAGTTGTAAACTCGTTGTGTGAATACGTTCCAATGTTTGTAACATTACATACGGCAGCAACTTCTACCTCATATAAAGTCACAGGAGATAATCCCCCAAGTAAATAAGTTTGAGTAGTTCCTGGTACTGATGCAACATCTATTGGTCCCGAAACTGGTAACCATTGGGTAGTTCCTACAGGTCTGTATCTTATTTTATAATCAGCTCCTCCGTTATCTTGAGCCCAGGTTAAAGTAGCAGAATTATGTGTTATAGAAGCAGGTGCAATTGTAACTACCGGAGTAGTTGTTTTACAGATTCTAATCACCACATTGTCCACTGCAGCAGGTTGTTGAGTTCCTACAGAGGCATTGTTTCTCCATTCAAATACAAGTCTCATCGTAGTACCTGCAAAAGTACTTACGTTTAAGTTGGTATTGCTGTATGTCTGCCATGCTGACTGTTGATTAAAGTTCGCTCCTACCTGAATTCTTCCTGCACCCGCAGTAATTTGTGTTCCTGCTACTGGTACAAAACTGGCAGGTACGAGCCATACTCTTAAATAGTCTAACGTTGTTTCACCCTGAGCTTTCCAGTTGAATGAAAGGGTAGCAATCGTAGTTCCTGCAGGTACCGCAACATCTCTGTACGCATGTACTGTAGATAACGAAGTGATGGTATAAGCATTTGTAACCCCGTTATCATTTGAAACATAAATAGAATTGGCAGGGTTACCCGCGGCGTTACCAAAAACCCATTTATTAACCTGAGTTCCGTTTACAAAACCAAAATCATTGGTTGTAAATGGCTGAACGTAAGGAATTGTTGCCGGAATTTGTGTTGTAGTAAAACTTGGTCCGCCAACCCAAATACTTCTGTCTGTAGCACTACAAGCTGCTCTCACCCACCAATAATAGGTTGTATTAGGAACCAATGTATTTAAAATTACACTAGTTGCTGTAGTCGTTCCTGTAGGAACAGTAGTTCCAACGGGAGGAGTAGGACTAGTTGAAACATAATACTGATATCCGATTCCCGGAGGAGGTGTAGTGGCCGTCCAGCTTATGGTAGCTCCAACAGATGTTACTGTTCCTACTGCCATAGCTGTAGGAATTTTACAGGTTGGTATAAGTAAATTAATGTTATCAATCGCTCCTGCAGGTGCCGTTCCGAGACTTCCGTCATTTCTCCACTCAAAAACCAGACGTACAGTCGTCCCTGCAAAAGTAGCCAAGTTGACGTTGGTATTTAGATAAGATTGCCAAGCAGATTGTAAATTTAAATTACCTCCAACTTGTATTCTTCCTGCTCCCGCTGTAATCTGTGTACCAGCAGTAGGAGTGAAAGATGATGGAACCAGCCATACTCTTAAATAATCACAACATGATTCTCCCTGTGCAAGCCAATCGAATGTCAAAAGTGCTGGTGAAGCAGCGGTTGTTCCCGCAGGAACTGCTATATCTCTGTATGCCTGAACTACACTTAGTGATGTAATGGTATAGTCATTGGTCACACCATTATCATTCGAAATATAAATTGAATTTGGCGCATTTCCCGCAGCATTTCCATAAAACCATTTGTTTACCTGAGATCCGTTTACAAAACCAAAGTCATTAACCGTTGTGAAATTCTGGCTGTAAGGCATAATTGCCGGAATCTGAGTTGTCGAAAACTGCGGACCTGCAGACCATATGCTTGAATCCGTAGAACTACAAACTGCACGAACCCAAAAATAATAGGTTGTACTAGGTAAAAGAGTAGTTAAAGAAACGGATGTTCCTGTAGTTGTCCCCGTAGGGATCGTACCAGTCGTTGGAGAAGCAGAGCTCGTAGATATGTAATACTGATACCCATTGGCAGGTACAGGTGTAATGCCTGTCCACGAAATTGTAGCATTTGTTGTCGTAATTGCATTCACAGCCAATGCAGTCGGTGCGGCGCATGTAGGAATCAACATATTAATGTTATCAATAGCTCCGGCAGGTGGTGTACCCAGACTTCCGTCATTTCTCCATTCAAAAACAAGACGCATATTAGTTCCTGCAAAACTTGCAAGGTTAATATTCGTATTAAGATAAGTTTGCCACGTACCCTGCGCGTTCAGGTTTCCACCAAGCTGAATTCTACCTGCACCTGCAGCAATTTGCGTCCCTGGTGTAGGAGTAAAAGTAGAGGGAACAAGCCATACTCTTAAATAATCACAGCATCCTTCACCTTCTGCTCTCCAGTTAAATGACAATGTAGCTGGTGAGGCGGCCGTAGTACCGGCGGGTATTGCAATGTCTCTGTAAGCCTGCGATACATTAATGATATTATTGGTGTAGCCATTAGTGACACCATTGTCATTTGAAATGTAAATACTGCTTCCTAAATTACCTACTGCTGCACCGTAAACCCATTTATTGGCTTGGGTTCCGCTTAGCAAAGTAAAGTCGTTGCTCGTGTTAAAATCTTGAGTGTAAGGTAATGTTGCCGGAGCCTGAGCCCGTAGCAGTGGCATAAAACCAACATTCATCAAACACAAAAGAAAAATAAAAGAAGTAAATTTTTTTACCATATTTTTTTTATTTGAATTGTTAGATAACAAATTTAATCATTTTTACAATGTAAAAGGTAATCAGTAAGTTAAAATGAAGGATAATAAAAGAAATATTGGATATCATTCAAATTTCAGCATGGTTTAAGAACGAAATAAACAGTTTAAATGTAATAATAATCTTATTTTAAATGTATAAGAGAATGGTTATAAATAGAAAAACCTACACAAAAACTAAAATAACTTTGATGTCGGTATTGTGATCAGGAGGAGTCTATCCTAAGCACTTCTATTGGTAATTTGGTTTTTGAGCCAAATTAAGCAAAAACTACAAGCGCATTCTGTCAGGTAATTTTCTTGTTGGTTAAACTTTTGCAATTTAATTTTAAGCATTTGAGACAATCGAAGTTGAAATAGTGGATCTTTATTTGTTTTGATTACCTTTTACTTTCACAAAAAGATTTTACGAAGAATATAATAATAGAATATTTAGAGTTGCTATTGCTTTTTTTCTTTTAAGGTTGAAAGAAAAACGATTTACATATATTTGCCCCGCAAAGCAAATTCAAATGTTCAAAAAAGTAATCATTGTATTGATCCTTAGCTTTTATACGGTTTTTTGTTCGGCCCAACAGGTTCGGCCCTCAAAATCATCTGAAATTTACCGTGAACTCAAAACCCTTAAACACTTACCAAAAGTTTTATATGTTGCGGCTCATCCAGATGATGAAAATACAGGACTACTCTCCTGGTTAATTAACGACCACAATGTAGAAACAGGCTATCTGTCCTTAACCAGAGGTGATGGTGGTCAGAATTTATTAGGTACAGAACAAGGTGCTGCATTAGGTTTAATCAGAACCCATGAGCTTTTAGAGGCAAGAAAATTAGACGGTGCTCAACAGTTTTTTACGCGTGCGATTGATTTCGGGTTTTCTAAAAATACGACTGATACTTTTAAACAGTGGGATGCAGATAGCATTACTGCTGATGTAGTCTGGGTAATCCGTCAATTCCGTCCTGATGTGATTATTTGTCGTTTTCCTCCTACTGCTGCGGCAGGTCACGGACAACATGCAGCTTCGGCTGTGGTTGCGGAAAAAGCTTTTAAGTTGGCAGGTGATAAAACTGCTTTCCCGGATCAACTAAAATATGTCAATGTGTGGCAGCCAAAACGCGTATTGTGGAATACTTTCCGGTTTGGTGCAGTTAATACGACAGCCGAAAATCAACTGAAAGTTACCGTTGGACAATATGATGCACAATTGGGAATGGGCTATGGTGAATTGGCAGGATTAAGCAGAAGTTTACATAAAAGCCAGGGTGCGGGAACACAGTCTGTAGCCGGAATAAAAACTGAATATTTTTCCCATGTTGCTGGTGAGGCTGCAAAATCCACACTTTTTGACGGAATAACTAAAACGTGGACTTCAGAAGGAAACGCTGATATTGACCAATCATTAGATAAAATTATTTCCGCTTTCAATTTCAATGAGCCAGACCGTAGTTTACCTGCTTTGCTTGTTTTGCGAAAAAAAGTTTTAGCGTTAAAAGATTCAGACTTTAAAAAGGATAAAATAAAATCTCTCGACAATATCATTTTAAGCTGTGCCGGGTTTATGGGCGAGGTGGTTACCAATCAAGCGGAAGCTGTTGCCGGAGACCATTATAATTTCAAATTAAATCTGATTTCAAGAGCTACAAATCCTATTGTTTTAGAAAATGTAAAATGGTTGAGTCAATCAGAAAATTTCAACAGAAAACTGTCAAAAGATTCTTTAATTACCATTCAGCACGATATTCACATTCCTGCAGATGCAGAGCTCACAGAACCTTACTGGTTGGCAAAATCTCCCACGAACGCAGCAACTTTCTCTGTTCCGAATGATACTTTAGTCGGCTTGCCTGAGGCAGAATCACCATTGAATGTTTTGCTTGGTTTAAAAATAGGCTCGGAGAATTTTCAGGTTAAACTTCCTTTATCTTTCAAGAAATTAGATCCGGTGCGTGGCGATGTGGTCGAAGCCTTGCGCATTGTTCCAGCATTGGAACTGAAATTTGCACAACCGCTTTATTTAGTTAAAGAAAATGAAGATTTACTTTTGAGTTTAAATTTTAAGGTTAATTCCAATAAACAGTTTAGTAATGGTAAAGTTATTCTGATGTATAATGGAGAACGTTTAGGCGGAGGAGATTTAAAATCAATCAATGGAAAAGATCTTTCTGTCGATTATGTCATTCCAAAAACTAAACTTGCTTCAATAAAATCAAATCAATTACAATTGGATGCCAATTTTGTTGCAGATGGAGTCACTTATAACAAAAAACAGGTATTAATTCAGTATCCGCATTTACCTTCATTACAGTATTTTGCACCTGCAACAGTCGCAGTGATGAAAGGCGATATTCAGGCGAAGGTTAAAAAAGTAGGCTATATACAAGGAGCTGGTGATTTCATTCCTGAGTTCCTACGTATTGCAGGTATTCAGGTAGATGTCTTGAAAGACGAAGATTTTTATGGCAACTTACATGAATCCGGGGGAAACGGTAATCAAAACAAGCTCTCGCAATATGACGCCATCGTATTGGGTGTTCGTGCAAATAACACAGAGAAAAAGTTGGGACGCTGGATGCCTTTTTTGTGGTCTTACGTAAAAGCCGGCGGTAATTTGGTGATGCAGTACAACACGAATCAGGATACAACCGTTAACCAATTGGGAATGTATAATTTCAGTATTGCCAATAAACGCGTTACCGAAGAAAATGCTGAGGTTAAATTTTTAAATCCAAATCATAAATTACTAAACTTCCCAAACAAAATTACTGCAGATGATTTTAAAGGTTGGGTACAGGAGCGTGGCGCTTATTTCCCTGATCAATGGGATGCAGCGTATGAACCGCTTTTTGAAATGCATGATACCGCTGAAGAGCCTTTGCAGGGATCAACTTTATATGCCAAATACGGGAAGGGTAATTTTATTTATACACCGTTGGCGTTTTTCAGACAGTTACCTGCAGGAAATGTTGGTGCGGCTCGTTTATTTTTAAACTTTTTATCTGCACAGAAAAACTAATGAACAATCAGTTTAAAAATTGGAATATTTGGTACATACTATTAGCAATCGCATTAGTAGTTCAGATCGCATTTTATTATTTCTTTACTAAATTCTGGGCATGAGTACGATAGATTGGGCAGTTCTTATTGTTACACTGGTTGCAGTGGTGATCTACGGCGTATTCATCGGTCGTGGACAAAAAAGCAACGAATCTTACCTGAAAGCCGATAATAAAATGCCCTGGTACATTGTGCTTATAGGGATTATGGCGACACAGGCAAGTGCCATTACATTTCTTTCAGCGCCGGGTCAGGCTTATACAGATGGGATGCGTTTCGTGCAGTATTACTTTGGTTTGCCTTTGGCGATGATTGTGATCTGTATCACCTTCATCCCGATTTTTCAGCGTTTAAATGTGTACACCGCCTATGAATATTTAGAAAACCGTTTTGATAAAAAAACAAGGGTGCTCACTTCACTGCTTTTTCTTTTTTCCAGAGGTTTGTCAACAGGAATCAGCATTTATGCTCCGAGTATCATCTTATCAAGCGTTTTAAACTGGAATATTTATTTAACGAATGTTTTGACAGGCGGTATTCTGTTGATTTATACCTATGTTGGAGGAGCAAAAGCGATTGCCCACACCCAAAAATTACAGTTTCTCATTATTCTGGGAACAATGGCTTTTGCAGGGTATCTGCTTGTTCAAAATATGCCAAATGGAATTGGTTTTAACGACGCGCTTTATCTGGCGGGGAAATCCGGAAAGCTCAATGTAATCACCACAGAATTCGACTGGAAGGATAAATACAATATCTGGAGCGGATTAATTGGTGGTTTTTTTCTGGCGCTTTCTTATTTCGGAACTGACCAGAGCCAAGTCGGGCGCTACATTACTGCTAAAGACAATACCAATGCAAAAATGGGCTTGCTGTTGAACGGATTGGTTAAAATTCCGATGCAGTTTGCGATTCTACTGATCGGTGCTTTGCTTTTCGCATTCTTTTCTTTAAAACCGGCTCCGATTTATTTTAACGAAAGATCTTATCAACATTTAAAGGAAACAAAACCTCAACAGGCTGCGGTTTTCGAACAGGAGCATCAAAATTTACAAATAAAATTCAATGCAGAATCAAAGGAAATTCTGAAGCTGAAAGAAACTCAATCTTCCCAACTTGAAACAAAAATTCGGGATTTTAAAAATACACAAACTCAGGTAAAAGATTTACACCGAAGGGTAGAAGAAGCTATCAATCAATCAAATTTTAATGCAGAGAAAACCGACACGAATTATATTTTCCTGTATTTTGTAAAAAATACCTTGCCTGTAGGAATGATCGGTTTACTGTTTGCTGTTATTTTTGTGGCCAGCTGGGGTTCAATTTCCGCAGCGCTGAATTCCCTTGCGGCCTGCTCATTAAAAGATGTTCATCTGATATTTAAAAAAGAAATTCCTGATGACGCAACCGAACTCAAGTACAGTCGACTTCACACCTTGGCGTGGGGAATATTCTCCATCGGCGTAGCTATGTTTGCCACTCAGATGGGTTCTCTTATTGAAGCGGTGAATGTATTAGGATCTCTTTTCTATGGCCCGATATTGGGGATTTTTCTTGTCGCATTTTATTATAAAAAAATTGATGGTCCGAATGTATTTATGTCTGCCATTTTATCTGAAATTACGGTGATTGCCGTGTATAAATTCGATATCGTTTCTTTCCTTTGGCTGAATGTCATTGGTGCAGCGGCAGTTATTATATTTTCGGCAATCGGATTATTGTTTTATAAGCCGAAAGCAGTAAATTCGTAAATGAACAAACAAACAAAAATTTTATGAAAACAATGATCAAAACTGCTACCGTACTTGTAGCTGCAATGACAATTTCAGTAAATGCCTTTGCACAGGAAGCTAAAAAACCAGCAAGTCCTCCAGCTACTGCAACAGGAAAAATTAAAGATGCAACCATTACCATTGCCTACAGCAGTCCGTCTGTTAAAGGGCGTACAATATGGGGTAGTCTAGAAGCATATGATAAAGTTTGGCGTGCGGGTGCGAATGAAGCAACTACATTCACAACGGATAAAGACATTACCGTTCAGGGTAAAAAACTTCCTGCAGGTAAGTATAGCTTTTTCTTAATCCCTAAAGAGAGCGGAACCTGGACTGCGATTTTTAACAAAGAGCCCAAACAATGGGGTGCTTATAAATATGAAGAAGCTAAAGATGCTTTACGGGTGGATGTAAAAACCAAAGCTTTACCAGCAACACAGGAAACTTTAGTATATAAAGTAAACAAAAATGGATTCACAATGGATTGGGATAAAATCTCAGTTCCTGTAGAGATCAAATAATTGTCAATATGAGAAATTTAAAGTCCCGTTTATTCGGGATTTTTTTGTTTAAATTAAAATTTTCATTTTTATATAATGTGTTGTAAAAATTTTTTATTTATTTCTTCTTTTATAAAATTTTCATCATCTTTAGTTAAAAAGCCTAGTGGTGCGTAACCAGTATATTTTCTTTTAAAATCTTCGACTATTTTATGATACACTTTATCTTTTTGAATGTATGGGGAATTATATCGATTGATTTTTTCAAATTCTCTTGCAATATCATTAAAAAATATTTTAAGGTAGGTTTTATCAGTGATTTCCCTTTTCCACATCAAGAGCCAATTAATTTGACTTGCGATGGTGTTCGTATTTTCCGGATATCTTAGCTCCTGTTTTAAGAAAAAACGAGGATTCTCTTTGGTAAATCTACAGACAAGATCATAATTTTTACCCATTCTTTCGTTAAAATCTGAAAGGTTAAGCTGAGCGATTCTTAAATTTTCTACATTTTTGTCTATTGTTTCCTGAGATACATCTTTTTCAATTGAAATTATATTCACAGATAAATATTTGAAATTTTGACAAATATACTTAAGAAATTGCTGCCATGGTTTATATTTTAGGGTAGATGAACGTAGAACAAAACAATAAACTGATTACCTAGTTATATAATTTCGGTTAATAGACAATGTAAAGCAGATTTTCAAATTACACAGAATGATAACTCCTTGTTTGTAGCATGTGAAAATGATTAGTTTTGTGACATTTTTAATAAAGAAAATGGCGCCAACAGTCTTCAGTTGGCGCCATTTGGCAAATTAGTGACCAAGACGAGCGTATCTTCAAACACTTTTATAGATGATTTGGTTAGATTGAGTCAAATTAAACACGAATTACAAAACTCATTTTTATCAAACAGATTCTTTTAGTTTTTGTTCAAATGCAATTTAATTTCCAAAACTGTTAGCAATAAGCATTGGAACAGTAAGTCTTTAATTGGCATTTCCGGTCTTGTGTCCATAACCCAAGAAATATCGAAACATTTGGTTGAAGATAGCGAGTTTCATATATTTTTAAGTAGATGACATCAAAGGATTTTTAATGAAAAACCTAAAACTATATACCGACTTTATCCCGATACTGCACAGGCGTCACGCCCACAACCTTCTTAAACAATCTCGTAAAATAAGAAGGACTTTCAAAACCAAGATCATAAGCAATTCCGGCAACGTTGTTTTCTGAACTTAACAATAGATTTTTCGCTTCTTTAATCAAATAGATATGAATATGCTCTAAAGCGGTTTTACCTGTTTCCTGTCTTAAAACATCACTTAGATATCGGGTTGATACAGAAAGTTTTCCGGCCAGATAATTTACAGTGGGTAAGCCTTCTTTTAAGTGCAAGTCTTTTTCAAAATAAGCATCCACTACTTTTTGGAACTTTTTTACCATTGTTCCGGAAACATTCAAACTTCTGTCGATGAATTGTCTTTTGTAGAACCGGTCTGAATATTTAAGGATAGAATCGATGTGCGAAAGAATAATTTCACGACTGAATTCATCCGAGTTTTCATCATATTCTTTTCTGATTTTATCGTACAGTTCCCACATTATGAGTTCTTCAGCCGGAGAAAGATGTAAAGCTTCATTAATCTCATATTCGAAATATCCATATTTTTTGATTTGCTCAAAAAGTGGATGACCGGAAAGATAATCTTCGTGGAAAAACATCACAAAACCTTTTTCTGCAAACTGAACATTACTCACTTCAATAATTTGTCTCGGCTTCATAAAAACCGTAGAACCATTGCTGTGATCATATTTTGTTTTACCGTAAAGAACGTAACCAGACTTGATCTTTTTTAAAGCCACCATATAAAAATCCCCGGTAAACTTGTCTTCTCCTACCGAGTAAGTCATCAGTTCTTTGCAGGTCATCAAACTTAATAAAGGATGTTTGGGTGCTTCAAAACCGCTTTTCTCGTGGAGCTCGGTTATGCTTTTGTAATGGTTGATCTTTTCCATAGTTCAGTTTTAAATCAAAGGATAATAGTTTTTGTTCCTAATTATTTTCAGGCAGCATAGAAAATGGTTTCGTATTTCTGTGCTATTCTTCCGCTGATTTGGGTTAGACCATCAGCAGTAGGTTGAGATAACTTTGTCCTATCAAAATTAAACAATTAACAATTAAAATTTTAACAAAATGCAAAAAACAATTTTTATCACAGGAGCATCAAGAGGATTCGGAAAACTATGGACAGAAGCTTTTCTTAAAAGAGGAGACAAAGTAGCTGCAACTTCCAGAAACGCAGATGCTTTTAAAGATCTGGCTGAACAATATGGCGACCAATTTTTACCTCTTTCTTTGGATATTACAGACAGAAAATCAGTTTTTGAAACCGTACAAAAAGCAAAAGAGCATTTCGGAAGTTTAGATGTGGTCATTAATAATGCAGGTTACGGCGTTTTCGGAGCGGTTGAAGAAGTTGGGGAAAAGGTTACTAAAGACGTTTTCGAAGCGAATGTTTTCGGAACACTTTGGGTAACCCAGGCAGCTTTGCCAATTTTCAGAGAACAGGGTAGTGGTCACGTTATTCAGCTTTCAAGTGTTCTTGGAGTTTGGAGTTTACCGACGCTAGGGATTTACAACGCAACTAAATTTGCTGTAGAAGGTTTCAGCGAAGCTTTGGCAAGCGAAGTAAAAGATTTTGGAATCAATGTTACGATGATTGAGCCAAACGGTTATACAACAGATTTCGGTGGAACATCAGCCATTCACGGCGATGCGATTCCTGCTTATGATGCTTTAAAATCAACTTTAGGAGAAATGGAAGGTCTTTTACCAGAAGATTACGGAAAACCGGAAGCGACCGTTCCAGCAATTCTTAAATTAATCGACAGCGAAAATCCACCATTACGTTTATTCTTAGGAAAATTAGGATTGCCAAAAACAGAGCGTGTTTATGCAGAAAAAATCCAGACCTGGACAGATTGGAAAGAAGTTTCTGAGGCAGCACACGGATAAATATATCAAACAATGATATAAGAAACTGAGAATTTCATCAGAATCAATTTCAATGTAAAGAAGTGATTTTGATGAAATTTTGCTTTTTATATTCAATCGGATAATTACAAAAGTAACCACTGAAACCAAAACATTAATCGAAAATTATTATGAAACCACAAAACTTAAAATATCTTCAAAGCAGCACTTTGCTGGCATTTATACTGATTCCTTTAGGAGGTTTGACTACAGACATTTATATTCCATCATTGCCGGCAATGTCTAAAGATTTGAATGTATCGATGCAGCAAGTGCAACTTTCTTTACTGCTTTTTATGGTCAGTTCCGGTTTCAGTCAGCTTTTTATAGGAAGCATTCTGGACAGTTTTGGAAGATATAGAATCAATATCATTGCTCTCATTATTTTTTCAATGGCGAGTTTTACGATTGCTGCCGTTCCCGATATCTACGTTATTTACGCAATGAGAATTATTCAGGGGATCACGGTCTCGTTGATAATTGTCGGGAAAAGAGCCTTTTTTGTAGATATGTACAAAGGCGAAAAACTGAAACATTACACCAGTTTATTTTCCATCGTTTGGGCTACAGCTCCTATTGTCGCTCCGTTTATTGGCGGTTATCTGCAGGTACATTTGGGCTGGCAATCTAATTTCTACCTTTTAGGTATTCTCACGGTAACGGTTTTGCTTTTTGAGCTGAGATTCACAGGAGAATCTTTAAAAAACTTTCAGAAATTCAAACGAAAAGAAATCTCTACTGTTTATAAAAAGATGTTGGGAACACCGGATTTTATATTGGCTTTACTGATTATTGGGCTCAGTTATTCGCTTTTAGTGATTTATGGAATTGCAAGTCCTTTTATTATCGAAAAAGTGTATGGCTATACGCCGGTAGTTACAGGCTACAGTTCTTTAGCCTCTGGAATTGCGTTGATGAGTGGTGGTATTATTTCAAAACTATTAATTAAAAAAGGATTATTCCTAAAAATTAATACCGCTGTTTCTATTCAAATCATAATAGCGGTTTTGATGCTCATCATTACCTCAAAATGTGACAGTCTAATTTTCCTTCTGGCATTTACTTTATCAATTCATTTACTTTCCGGATTTATTTTCAACAATGCTTATGCTTACAGTTTACAGAGATTTACTACCAATGCGGGAATTGCCAGCGGACTGACTGGTGGAGGTGTTTATGTGGTAAGTTCAGTAGTTGGATATGGTTTGATTAATATATTTGACATCAAAAACATCCAGACTTTATCCGTGGTTAATGTACTAATTATCTCGCTACTGCTAATCAGTATTTTGTTGTTCAAAAGAGCTACATCTGAAGGCAAAGAAATTCCAGAACATTTGGTTAAAAATTAATATTCAAAATGACCTTTTTTACAAACCAAATTTGAACTTTTCTACAAAGTTAAAGACAAATCATCGTCCTAAATTTGTTTCATTAAAATCATCAAAATGAAAACAGTAAATAAAGTTTACATCAACGGCGAATTTGTAACGCCTCACGGAACAGAAATTTTTGACCTTATCAATCCTTCCAATAATCAAAAGATTGGCGAAGTGACATTGGCTGACGAAACCGACACGAAAAATGCAATCGCTGCCGCCAAAGAAGCTTTTAAAACATTTTCTAAATCAACAGTGACTGAACGAATCGATTATTTAACAAAACTAAAAGTAGCAGTTGAAAAAAGACAGCAGGATTTCATCGATATAATGATTGAAGAATACGGCGGCACTCATCAATTCGTCACAATGAGCAACAAATATACGGGCGCTTGGTTCGACAGTATGATTGAAGTTCTTAACACCTATAAATTCGAAAAAACAATCAATTCTTCATTGGTAAAATTACAACCCGTCGGTGTAGTCGGAATCATCACACCTTGGAATGCCAGCAACAGTTCGGTTTGCAGCAAAGTAGCAACAGCCATTGCCGCTGGATGTACCGTTGTCATCAAACCGAGCGAAATGAGCGCTTTGCAGACACAGGTTTTGATGGAAGCTTTCCACGATGCAGGTTTGCCGAAAGGCATTATCAATTTTGTAACAGGTTTGGGAAATATTGTTGGAACAGAATTAACCGGCAATCCAGATGTTTCCAAAATCTCCTTCACAGGTTCCACGGCAGTCGGAAAACTGATTGCAAAAACGGCAGTTGATACAATGAAACGGGTCACTTTGGAATTGGGAGGAAAATCTCCAAACATTATTCTCGACGATGCAGATTTGGAAAAAGCAATTCCGATGGCAGTTTACGGTGCTTATATGAACAGTGCTCAGGCGTGCATTGCTCCGACAAGACTTTTAGTTCCGGAAAATAAACTCAATGAAGTCAATGCAATTGCCAAAACAGTTGCTGAAAAGATGGTAGTTGGCTTACCTCAGAATGAAAACACCAATATTGGTCCGATGGTCAGCGTAAAGCAATTCGACAGAGTTCAAAATTATATTAAAATAGGTTTGGAAGAAGGCGCAACTTTACTTGCAGGTGGCGAAGGAAAACCCGAAGGTTTGGAAAAAGGAAACTTTGTAAAAGCAACCATTTTTACCAATGTCAACAACAAAATGAGAATCGCACAGGAAGAGATTTTCGGTCCCGTTTTATCCATTATTCCTTACAAAACCGAAGAAGAAGCGATAAAAATTGCAAACGATTCGCCTTATGGTTTGGCGGCTTACATCAGTTCAGCGGACGAAGATAGAGCAATGCGTGTTGCTTCTCAGATTGATGCGGGAAGAATCTGTGTAAATGGTTTCAGTCACGACCCGTTGGTGCCGTTCGGTGGTTTCAAACAATCGGGAATCGGAAGAGAATATGGTGCTTACGGTTTGGAAGCTTATCTTGAACCAAAAGCCATTCTGAAATAATAATTTGTAAATTTGATAAAGCGTTATCGCCACAGATAACGCTTTTCTTTTAATAATCATTACAAGATGGAAACACCAGATATAGTTTATTCCTGCTACCACGAAGTGAGCAGAAAGGGCGAAAATTTTGTTCCGAAACACACGCTTTCGTATCAGATTTCGGGTAGTTTTGTGTTGGCAGATGACAAAGAAAATTTTACGGCGAATCCTGGGGATTTCAATTTAATCAGAAAAAACCAATTGGTTAAATTTGTCAAGATTCCACCTGAAAACGGTGTTTTTGAAAGTATGAACATTTATTTGAGTGATGAAAATTTAATCAATTTTTCAAAAGAATATCATTTAGAAGCAGAACATTCTGTTGCTACTAAACCTCTTATTCCAATAGAGGTCAATGCAGTCCTTCAGAATTTTATGACTTCATTAAAAACAATTCTTGAAAGCGATTTCAAAAACCAATCTTTAATAGATTTAAAAATAAAAGAACTTCTTCTAATTTTACTGCAAACGAAACCCGAACTGAAAAATATCCTTTTCGATTTCTCAGAGCCATTTAAAATTGATTTGGAAGCGTTTATGAACCAAAACTACCGCTACAATGTTAATCTCGAGCGTTTCGCTTATTTGACGGGAAGAAGTCTTGCCACTTTCAAGCGTGATTTTGAAAAAGTATTTCAAACTTCGCCCCACAAATGGATTCTTCAAAAACGGTTGAATGAAGCACATTTCCTTATGAAAGAAGGTAAATCTGCATCGGATATTTTTGTCGATTTGGGTTTTGAAGACCTTTCGCATTTTTCTTATGTTTTCAAAAAGCAGTTTGGGTACAGTCCGACGAAAATTGAGAAGGTTTAAGACTATTTGATAAAATTAATAATTTCTAATTTTTCCTGAAATGAAGTGGCGATAATCCTGTCTTCGTTTTGAATATTTTCGAGAAATGAGAAGGATGTTCAAATCCGAGCTCATACGCAATTTCACTGATGGATTTTGAAGTTCCAAGCAACAAGTTTTTTGCTTTCTCAACCAACTTGAGATGAATATGTTCAATCGTTGTTTTCCCGGAATATTTGGTGAGAAGGTCAGATAAATAATTAGATGAAAGATGAAGGTTTTCTGCGAAATATTTCACTTCGGGAATCCCTTTGTCAATCAGATTAGCATCATCAAAATACTGATTAAGCAATTGTTCAAAATTCTGAAGAATATCGCTGCTCACCTTTGACCTTGTAAAAAACTGCCTTTCGTAGAAACGATCACAATAGTTGAGGAGTAGCTCAATATTATTTAAAATCAAACCTTGTGTATGGCGGTCGATGTTTTTAGAATATTCTGCTTCGATGGTAGAAATTATCGTCACAAGCGTCTTCTTTTCCTCATCAGAAACGTGCAGTGCTTCATTGCTTCCGTAGTCAAAAAAAGTATAGTTCCGAATCTTTTTACCCAATTCGGAACCATAAATAAAATCCGGATGAAACGCCAGAAACCAACCTTCATCAATTTCAGTATCAGAACTTGGTTGCATTACCTGGTCTGGTGCAGTGAACATCAAAGCGCCTTCCTGAAAATCATAATCTGAACGACCATATTTCAAGCTGCCGTGGAATTTTTTGTAAACAACCGTATACAAACTCAGATGATAAAAATGATGCGCAAAATCCACATCTTTTCTCTTTATTTTTGTAAGGTCGATTACAGTAACCATAGGATGTTTCGGACTTTCAAGACTGTAATATTGATGAAGGTCTGCAATCGAATAAATGTTGATGAATGATTCCGGCATTTTCTTGGAATTTGTAATGATAAAGTTAAATATTATTAAGGCATTACTCGTGCATCAGTCTTAAAAAATCCTCTTCTGAATTCTTGTTTTTCAAATCGATATAGAACTTTGCATCGTCTCCAATAGGGTATCTCAATTTGGATTGATTGTCGGTCGCAGCTTCAAAAATTGTTTCCGCCACTTCTTCTGTAGTCGCTTTGGCTAAATGTTCCGTCCGTTTTGTAAACTTTGGGATGAAAGCTGCCAATTCGGTATTGTAATCTTCAATCGTATTCTGAATCATCTCCATTCCGTTTCTGAAATTGGTTGCAACGCTTCCCGGTTCCACAATTTTAACGGAAATTCCAAAAGATGACAATTCAAAATGCAACGCTTCAGAAAAACCTTCAACGGCAAATTTTGAACTGTTGTATAAACTTGCAAACGGTCCCGCTGTAACACCTCCGAAAGATGAAATGTTGATGATAACGCCGCTTTTTTGTTTTCTCATCGCCGGTAAGACGACCTTGATCATATTCATCAAACCAAAAACATTGACCTCAAATTGCTTTTGAATCTGAGATTCATCCGAAGATTCAAAAACGCCCATCAAACCGTAACCCGCGCTGTTGATGAGAACATCAATTGTTTTAAACTTTTCAATTCCCTGTTCAACTGCATTTTTAATGCTGGAAGAATCTGTAACATCCAGTTTTACCAAAAGCAGATTTTCGATATTCTTTAATTCTTCTTCTTTTTCCGGAGAACGCATTGCGGCAATGACATTCCAGCCTTGGTTTTGAAACAATTTCACAGATGCTTTTCCGAATCCTGATGATGCCCCTGTTATTAATACTGTCTTTTTCATAATAAATGATTTAATATTTCTGAGTACAAATTTCTTTCAAACCGCTGTAGATGATTTGATGATTATAGGGAAACACTTATACATTTCTCTGATTTGATGTATTCAAGTCTTCTTTATAATTAATCCTAAAAATTTTAAAAAGATATTTCCGTCATTTTGTGCTACAAATCCGCTGAAACGGACAATCCATTACATACAGTTGGATACTAACTTTGACCTATCAAATAACAGTAAAAAAAAATTAAACTGATTATTAGAAGAGAATTTTATTACAGAATAAAAATTAAAAAAAATAGATTATGGGAACTTTAGAAAATTTAGCAGTAAACGCACCAACACAGTACATCAATGTAAACGGAACCAACTATGCTTACCGTAGATTTGGAAAAAATACAGGTATTCCAATCATAGGTTTTCAGCACTTTACCGGAACTTTGGATAATTGGGATCCTATCATTGCCAATGGTTTGGCACAGGACAGAGAAGTGATTATTTTCGACAATAAAGGTGTAGGAAACAGCGATGGCAAAACTCCTGACAATGTTCTGGAGATGACAAAAGATGCCATTAAATTTATAAAAGCTTTAGGAATTGAAAAATTTGATGTTCTGGGTTTTTCTCTTGGAGGATTTATAGCGCAATATCTGGGCGTTCAGTACAGTGAGATGGTTAGAAAAATCGTTATGGTCGGAACAGCACCGCAAGGCGCAAAAGTATTGGAGGAATTTTATGATTTGATTGGGCGGGGGTCACAATTGAGTCCGTCTGAATTGTTCTTGTACATCTTTTTTACAAAATCTGAAAAAAGCCTTTCCAAAGGAAAAGAAACCCTGCAGCGTTTGTTTGAAAGATCAAAAGACAGAGATAAAGACACCGCTGAAAAATCAGTAATGGCACAGGCAAAAGCAATTACGGATTGGGGAAAAACGTCAGACATTAATATTTCTGAAATTAAACATCCTGTTCTTATTATTCAGGGAAGTAATGACGAGATGATGGATTCTGATACTTCATACGAAATATTCAAAAGTATTCCGAACGCAGTACTTTCTTACTATCCAGATTCGGCACACGGCTCATTCTTCCAATATCCCGAAATGTTTGTCAGCCAAGCCAATCAATTTTTAAACAACTTTGAATAATCATTAAAGTAAAAAACTTTAAAATTCTAATATTAAAATCAATACTATGAAAACATCATCCAACGCAGAGACTCAATTTGCAGAAATCAATGGAAACAAAATCGCTTACCGTACGTTCGGAAACGGAACGCCATTATTTTTCATCAACAGATTCAGAGGAATTATCGACACCTGGGATCCATTATTTGTGGATGCTTTGGCAGAAAAAAATACAGTGATTCTTTTTGATTATCCTGGAATTGGAAGCTCGGAAGGTGAGTTGCCATTAGACGTTTTGGAAGTGGCTAAAACTGTTCCTGCGTTGGCAGATTATTTGGAAATTGATAAATTCAACGTTTTGGGTTGGTCTTACGGCGGGTTGGTAACGCAATCTGTAACATTCCAAAATCCACACCGTGTTTTGAAAACTGTTTTAATTGGAACCAATCCTCCGGGAGTGAATGAAATTCCTATAGAACCTGTATTTTTTGAACACGCTTTGAAGTCAGAAAATGATTTGGAGGACGAATATTATCTGTTCTTCGAGCCCTCTTCAGAAAAAAGCAGACAGGCAGCCAGAGAATCACACGATAGAATAGCTGAACGGTTGGATAAGTCATTAATTCCTTCAACACCGGAGCTTTTCCAAAGATATTTCGCGGGTTCTACTCCATTTAAAGAAGATAAATTAAACTTCCGTAATGGCTATAGAACCTTGAAAACGGCAGTTCTGATTATTTCAGGTGACCACGATATCAGCTTTGCCACCGAAAACTGGTTTCCATTATTGAAAAATGCACCAGCAATGCAACATATTATTATGAATGACGCTGGGCACGGACCGCATCATCAATATCCAGAATTGGCAAGCGGATACATTAATCATTTCTTAAAACAATCTATTGTGTTAATGCATTAGTGCTGTTCCTATAAATCTTTTAAATATGTTACTGTCCAAAAGATTATAAAAATTATTTTGACTACCAGATCTTGAAGGATTTTATAATGGATTGATTAAATTAATTTTAACCATCAAGTAAAGCATTTTAATTGCATTTAGTGGTTCTACCCATAAAACACAAACGCTACTTATAATTAAGTGGCGTTTTCTGTTATTTGGACTATGAAATCAACTTCAATTTGAGAGGTTTTATTTGTCCAGCAGTTCGTTGTGTCTGTTTTATTTTAAATAAAAATATATTTCGTGATTCTGTGCTATTCTTCCGCTCAAATGGGCAAGGAAGTCGGGGAGTGGTTGACCGAACTTTGTCTCAACAAAATGAAACAATTGACAATCATTATTAACAATAAAAAATTAAGACAATGAATACTTCAACACAGGAATTAATAAACAAAATAATGAAAGCACACGGTGGAGAAAGTGCTTCAAAATTTCAAAATGTAAAAATTAGCACCAATATTGGTGGTGTGGTTTGGGGAATGAAAGGTTATGAAAATCCATTGCAGAATGTCATCTTCGAAGGTTCTCTGACTGAACAGAAAAGCAGCTGGAAAAACATTTTCAAAGAAGGTTACAAATCTACTTTTGAACCCAATAAAGTTCAGCTTTTTGATGACAACGGAACTTTGATTGAAGATTTAAATAATCCGAGAGAATCTTTCGAAGGTCATACAGTAGAAACACCTTGGACGAGAGCTCAACTGATTTATTTTTCCAGCTATGCAACGTGGAATTACACCACAACACCATTCAATTTTCTGATTCCTAGCGTTGAAATTAACCAACTTGATTCCTGGAATGAAAACGGCGAAATTTTGGACAGATTAGAAGTGATTTATCCCGAAGGTTTTGCGACACACAGCAAACATCAAATATTCTATTTCAATGAAAATGGATTATTGAAACGCCACGATTACTGGCCGGAAGTTTTGGGAGGTTCGTCTGCCACACAAATTATTGAGGATTATAAAAATTTCAATGGCGTGAATACCGGAACCAAAAGAAATATCTACGTTCTGAACGATTCAGACAACTCTTACAATACAGATTTCAGTTTGGTAACCATCGATATTTTGGATGTAGCTTTCGAATAAAAAATTAATTGAATAAATAATAATTAACATTAAATCAAAAAAAATGAAAACAATTACAGTTCCAGGCAAAGAACAACTTTCAGCAGAATCCCAAACTATTCTTGAATCCGTTGAGAAAAAAATGGGTAAAATCCCGAATCTTTATGCCACAATCGGCTATTCTTCGTCAGCATTAAAAGCAATGCTGGAAACCGAAGTAACACTTTCTCACAATTCATCGTTTACGGCAAAAGAAAGAGAAGCCATCAATCTGATTGTTTCGCAGGTCAACGATTGTGATTACTGTCTGGCAGCCCACACAACGATTGCTAAAATGAGAGGATTTACAGAAGAGGAAACCATTGCCATCAGAAAAGCACAATATTCAGATGATAAATTAAATTCAGTCATAAAATTAGCGAAGTCAATTGCCGAAAGTAAAGGTTCAGCCGACGATTCTGAATTACAAAATTTCTTCGAAGCTGGTTATGATGAAAAAGCGTTGATTGATTTGACAGCCTTGATTGCTTTGAGAAGTTTTACCAATTATGTTTTTGCCAATACGCAGATTCCGATTGATTTTCCTTTGGCGCAGGCGATTTAATACAGTTTTTAGTTTAGTTTAGTTTAGTTTAAGTTGGAAGTCTTTTGATGAAAATCAAAGGGCTTTTTTTATTTAAAATTTAAAAAAATATTGCCAACGTCATTTTGTGCTATTATTCAGCTGAAACGGACTACCCAAATTTTTACGCTGAGACTAACTTTGTCTTATAAAATAACACTAAAAAATAAAACAATGAGCAAAGTAATTTTTATAACAGGCGCATCAAAAGGATTTGGAAAACTATGGGCAGAAGCACTGTTGAAAAGAGGCGATAAAGTAGCAGGAACTGCAAGAAATATTTCTGCTTTGGATGACTTGAAGTCAGAATATGGCGACCAGATTTTGCCTTTACAATTGGATGTCAACAACCGTTCAGAAGTTTTTGAAACAGTAGAAAAAATCGAAAAACATTTCGGAAAAATTGATGTTTTGATTAATAATGCAGGATTCGGATTATTCGGAACGACGGAAGAGACTACTGAACAACAAGCGAGAGACCAAATGGAAACTAACTTCTTCGGTTCACTTTGGGTGGCACAGGCAGTTTTACCGATAATGAGAAAGCAAAAAAGCGGTCATATCATTCAGGTTTCAAGCTTTTTGGGATTAACGACTTTACCGCTTTTAGGATTGTACAACGCTTCAAAATTTGCTGTGGAAGGTTTGATCGAAACTTTGGGAAGTGAAACTGCTCATTTCGGAATTAAAACCACTTTGATTGAACCGAACGGTTTTGCAACAGATTGGGCCGGAGCATCAGCAGTTCAAACTTCTTCAGATATTGCGGACTACAATCCGGTGCGTGCAGCGTTTGCAAAAAGCGGAGATAATCCCGATACTTGGGGAAAACCAGAAGCTACGGTAGAACCTATTTTGGATCTTATTGATAATCAAAATCCTCCACAGAGATTATTGTTCGGTAAAATTGCTTATCACGTTGTCAATGAAGTCTATAAAAAGCGTTTGGAAGATATTGAAAACTGGAAAGAAGTGAGTACCTCGGCGCACGGACATTAAGTTTAGAATATCTTGAAAAATAAGACTTAGATTTTTAAAGATAAAATTCAGATATTATTTAAATTAGATTAAAATTAAAATCCAATGCAACATTATAAAACTTTGACCGAACTGCATTTGGGCAATACCTGGAGCGCTCCTGAACATCCGCTTTTCAGTATGATTGGCTGTCAGTCAGAATGCACTTTGGGAAATCGGGAATTCACGACAGATTGTTACGTGATTGCTTTCAAGAAAATAAAATCCGGCGTTTTTATGTATGGCAGAACGCCCTACGACCACAACAACGGCAGTATGTTTTTCGCAAAACCTCGCCAAATCATCGAAATGAATGATTTGGAATTTGAAGAGACGGGCTATATGCTAATGATTCACGAGGATTATCTCAATGGTCACGAGCTTTTCAAAGAAATAGAGAAGTACAGCTTTTTTGATTATGAAGTGACCGAAGCGTTGCATCTTTCGCCAAAAGAAGAGCAGATTATTTTGGAACTTCACGAAAAAATCAAAGGCGAATATTTCAATAATCCTGATGAATACAGTCGTGAGATTATTCTCAGTCACATTTCATCTATTCTGAAATATGCGCAACGTTTTTATAAAAGACAATTTATAGATCGTGCACAAGTGACGGGGAAAACTGCTTCTAAGTTCAATGATGCTTTGAAAAAATACATCAGTGAAGGGCAGTTGGAAAAAAACGGACTTCCGAATGTAGCACACTTGGCCGACCAGCTTTTTGTTTCGCCACGGTATTTGAGTGATTTATTGAAACAGGAAACAGGAAAAACTGCGATGGAACTGATTCATATTTTTCTAATTTCCGAAGCCAAAAATCTTTTAAGACTGAAGGAAAAAGGCATTACAGAAATTGCCTATGAATTAGGTTTTGAAAATGCTTCGTATTTTACCAGATTGTTCAAAAAACAGACGGGAATGAAACCTCTGGAATTCAGAAATATGAATTTGAATTAGTCATATATATTTAATAAATAATCAAATCCTCCTTTCATTGATTGGAGGATTTTCTATGTTTTAACTTTTAATTTCCAATAACTTTTTTACGATGCTCCACGCCCCAGTCTTTGAGTTCCATAATTACTTTTTCCAGCGATAGGCCGTGTTCTGTAATTTCGTATTCCACGGTTGGTGGGAAAGTATCGTGGACAGTTCTTGTCAGTAAATAATTGATTTCTAATTCTTTGAGTTCCTTGGATAGAACACGGTCAGTAATTCCGGAAATTTCACGGGATATTTCTTTAAATCTTTTACTCCCAAAAGACAACGAAACAATGATTGGTAATTTCCATTTTCCTTTCAAAATTTCCAAAGCATCTTTAATCGGAAGCATAATTTCCTGACAGTCTTTTTTCTCAATATTATCTGAAGCTTTAGCCATACTATTTTATTTAATATCCTAAATAATAGTGCTATCAAAAAAGATAGTAATATGTTTTGGATAGTTACTTACTTTAATTTTGTATCAACAAATTTATAAAAAAATGAATACAATGCACGACATTAAAAATTCAGGATATTTTACATTTCCATTGGGCAAGTTACAGGTCTTTATTTTCACAGATGGAGAATCTGTGATAGAAAATATCCAGCCGACTTTTGCTCCAAATATAGAACAAGCCGAAGTTGAAAGTTTCCTGAAACAACGTTTTTTATCTACCGAAAAACTTACTTTGGCAGGAAATGTTCTTTTAGTAATGAAAGAAGATAAAATTATTTTAATTGATACCGGATGCGGACAGAAATTAGGTCCAAGCAGTGGAGAATTAATAGAAAATCTGATTTTAGCCGGAATTGAGCCCGAAGATATTACGGATATCGTTCTCACTCACGCTCATCCCGACCACATTGGCGGAATTGTAAAAGCAGACGATTCTTTGGCTTTCCCTAATGCGAAAATTTATCTTTCAAAAAAAGAATACGATTTTTGGACTGCCGAACACCCTGATTTTTCAAAAGGAACACAGGACGCTATTGCAGATTTTGAAATTCAGTTCGCCAAACATCATCTTGCAATGATTGATTCTGAGATTCAGTTTTACGACGATGAGGCAGAATTATTCGGATTTTTAAAACTTGAAAATGCACCGGGACACACTCCGGGACATACTTTAATTACAATTTCATCCGACGGAGAAGAGTTGATTCATATCGCAGATACTTTTCAGCATATTTTATTGGTGGAGCATCCGGAATGGGGAAATCAGATTGATTCTGACTTTGAATTAGGTATTAAAACCCGTCAACAGATATTGGAAAAATTATCATCAAACAAACAATTATTCTTTGGCGACCATTTGCCTTTTCCGGGTTTAGGTTTTATTCAAAAAACGGAGGAAGGTTATTCTTATGTGCCCAAATCGTTTTATACCATTTAATGTAAATCTTTACAAACATCAACTAATCCTCCTGACTCAAGGGAGGATTTTTCATTTCAGGAAATCTGTGCTATTCTTTCGCTGAAATGAGCTATTTATTGGTGGTGATTCATTCTAAATTTGTCCGATCAAAATGATTGAAACAGATAAATTAAATTATTATGAAAACAAAAATACTTGCAGTGAGCCTATTTTTATCACTTTTAAATCCGGTAAATGCGCAACTACAAAAAGTGGCAGTTTCCAATGCCGTTTGGAATGGCGTTACCACCAGCAAAGATGGAAGAATATTTGTCAATTTTCCAAGAATCGAAGGCGATAACGGAATGAGAATCGGAGAAGTGTTGAAAAACGGAAAAGTAATTCCTTATCCCAATGAAAACTGGAACAACTGGAAAGCGGGAGCCGACGTGAATGAAAAGTTTGTAAGAACCAATTCTCTCAGAATAGGACCAGACGGATTGCTTTGGGTTGTAGATACCGGAACGCCGGCGATGGGACAAAATCCTTTGGCTGGAAATGCTTCAAAATTAGTTTCAATCAATCTTAAAACCAATAAAATTGTTCAAATTATTCCTTTAGCTCAAGTTTCAAAAGCTTCCACATTTATCGATGATTTGAGAATTTCGGGTAATACAATTTATCTCACGGATGCAGGAGAACCGGCGTTAATTATTTTGGATAAAACGACAGGAAAGGGAAGAAGGGTTCTGGAAAAATATCACTCCACGGTTGACAATATTCCGATAAAAGCTGAGGGAGAGATTATGAAAGACAATGGTGGAAATGAAGTCAGAATTCACGCAGACCAATTAGAAATTTCGCCCGATGGAAAATGGCTTTATTTTCAGCCTGCAAGCGGACCGCTTTGGAAAGTGGAAACACAATATCTGAATAATCCCAAAATCAGTGAAACGGAACTGGAATCAAAGGTTTCATTATTCTACAACACCCCATCAACAGGCGGAACTGCCATCGATGCAGACGGAAACATCTACGTTAGCGATGTCAATCTCAAACAAATCATAAAAATTAGTCCTGACGGAAAGGAAAGTCTGGTCATCAAAGATGAAAGATTGCTTTGGGCAGACGCTTTATGGATTGATGATAACGGCTATTTATGGATTCCAACTGGTCAATTGAATCGTCTTTCGGCATTTCAAAAAGGGGTAAATAAAGTAAAATTTCCGGTCACGATTTATAAACTGAAAATAGGAGCAAAACCAACAAGAAATTAGATTAAAAATTAATATTAAATAAGATAGTATGAAAGCAATTGTTTTAAAAACAGCAGGAAACGTAGAAAATTTAGAATACGTTGAATTGGAAAAACCAAGCATCAAAGACGGAGAAGTTTTGGTAAAAGTAAAAGCCATCAGCATCAATCCGGTGGATGTAAAAAGCCGTCAGGGAAAAGGAGTTTACGGAAGAATCAAAGAAGAAAATCCATTGATTTTGGGTTGGGATATTTCCGGAATTGTGGAAGAAAGTAAAAGTGAAACTTTCAAAGTTGGCGATGAAGTTTTCGGAATAGTCAATTTTCCGGGACACGGAAAAGCGTATGCAGAATTTGTAACAGCTCCGGCAAATCAATTGGCTTTAAAACCAAAAAATATTTCCTTTGAAGAGGCTTCAGCAAGTACTTTGGTGGCGCTTACGGCTTATCAGGCTTTGGTTCATAATGCCAATATTCAGAAGGGTCAAAATGTTTTGGTGCACGCAGCTTCCGGAGGCGTTGGACATATCGCGGTGCAGTTGGCGAAGCATTTGGGTGCCAATGTTACCGGAACTTCTTCCGCAAAAAACAAAGATTTTGTCTTGAGTTTAGGTGCCGATTCGCACATCGATTATCAAGGTTTTGATTGGAAATCGGCAGGAAGAACTTTCGATTTCGTCTTAGATACCATTGGCGGAGAAAATATCGACCATTCTCTGGAAGTGACGAAGGAAGGCGGTTCCATTATCAGTATTCCGACCGGATTGAATGAAGAAGTAACGGCAAAAGCAGAAGCAAAAGGCGTGAAAGGTTATTTTATTTTGGTACAGTCCAATGGCGAGGATATGAAACAAATCGCTCATCTTTTGGAAATCGGAGCCATCAAACCACACGTTTCAAAAACTTTTCCTTTTGAACAAATGAGAGAAGCTCATCTTGAACAGGAAACGGGAAGAACGGTTGGTAAAATCGTAGTGACATTATAATTCTATTAATGATAAAAATTAAAGAAATGAGCTTTAAAAATTTAACAATGATAGGTATTACGATGCTTTCGCTGATTGCCTGTAATAAATCGCCCAATCAAAATTCCGGTAAACCTGGAGACGGAATTTTAACTGATAAAAATGCGAAGTTGGAAGAAGTTTTTGCTGATAGCACGTATCAATTAACGGGTGTCGCAGTTGCAAAAGACAACAGGGTTTTCGTGAATTATCCGTATTGGTTAGACAATCACAGCTATTCTGTTGTGGAAATCAAAGATGGAAAACCTGTTCCGTATCCCAATGCAGAATGGAACAGCTTTAAAAAAGGTGAGGACGGACAAAATAAATTTGTAACGGTACAGTCTGTAGTGACCGATGATAAAGGGTTTCTTTGGGTAGTAGATGCGGCGGGAATCGGTCTTGGAAAAATGTATCAGCACAGTGCGAAGGTCTTAAAAATCAACTTAGCCACAAATAAAATTGAGAAAATCTACAGATTTCTTGAAAATGTGGTGGGTGAAGATGTTTACATCAATGATATTCGTGTTGATAATCAAAATGGTTTTGCGTATTTGACCAATTCAAATACGGGCGGAATTGTTGTTTTAAATATCAACAGCGGAGAATCTAGACTGGTTTTAGTGAATTCTCTATCGGTAAAATCTGACCCGAATTATCATTTTTCACCGTTGGGAACCGAGCTTAAAAAAGGCGATGGTTCTCTCTTAAAAGTAAATTCTGACGGGATTGCGTTAACGCCTGATAATCAATATATTTATTATAAACCTTTAAGTGATAACCGTTTGTACAGAATTAAAACCGATTTGCTGAGAGATTTCAAAACGCCTGAAACTGTTTTAGAGAAAAATGTAGAAGATTTGGGCAAATTCATCACAACAGACGGTATGATTTTCGACAAAAAAGGAAACCTTTATTTTGGAGATTTGGAGAAAAGTTCAATCGTTAAAATCACACCGGATTTAAAAATGCAAACCATTGTTCAGGATAAAGATAAACTGATTTGGCCAGACAGTTACAGCATTTCTGATGATGGTTATTTATACATTTCCAATTCGCAGATTCAGCTGATGCCTTGGTTTCATAATGGAAAAGAAGAATTCAAAAAGCCTTTTAAAGTTTTCAGGATTAAGATTTAAATCAAAAAATTAATAAAATGAAAAAAATAGTTTTAAGCTTAGCAAGTCTTACAGCAACAATGTTATCGGCACAAAATGTACAGACATTTACATTAAAAAAATTGCCTTCAAAACCCGTGAATGAACTTTTGACCCGTGGAATGATTTCCGGAGAACAGGGAACCATCGGTTATTTTACCTACAAAAAAGGCGCAGTCGTTCCAACGCATCAACATATCAATGAGCAGTACTCTCTAATCACAAAAGGTAGTGTAAAAGTGAAAATTCTGGACAAAGAATATATCGTAAAAGCGGGTGACGGAATTATCATTCCACCCAATGTACCCCACAGTTTCACCGCTTTGGAAGACGATACGATTGATATTGATTTCTTCACTCCTTCCAGAACAGACTGGATTGAAGGGAAAGACAATTATTACGAGAAAAAATAATTTTGAATCTAAATTAATTCTAACAAACATTACAAAATTATTATGAAAAAAATATTTTTAAAACTCGCTTTGCTGGTTGCATTAGTGCCTTTGGTTTCGTGTACTGTAAAACAAATCAAAACCGCTAACAAAAAAAGCGCTCCAAACGAAAGAATGTGGCATTATTCTACGATTGATGCGATGCGACGAGGTATTTACGAAGGAACGCATACCGTAAAAGAATTAAAAGGCCACGGAGATTTTGGACTGGGAACATTCAATCATCTCAATGGAGAACTGATTGCATTAGACGGAATTATCTATCGTATTCCGCCATCAGGAAAAGTGGAAGTAGCTTCGGAAAATTTGAAATCGCCTTTTACCTCGCTCACATTTTTCAAAGCAGATTTGGTTAAAACAATCAATTTTACAGGAACTTTTGAGGAATTGCAGGAAAAAATTCTACCAATGCTGTCCACTCAAAATTTACCGTACGCCATAAAGATAGAAGCTAAGTGGTCTGACATTACAGTGGGTGGAGCAGACCCTATTTCTCCTACCGACACTACCGAACTTGCAACATTGATGAAAGCAAGACCTCAGTATAAATCAGAAAATATAAATGGAACAATGGTGGGCTATTTCACACCTTCTTTGTTAAGTAATGTGGATTTGTCTCCGTTTCATTTTCATTTTATTTCTGACGACAGAACATTTGCAGGACATCTGATGTCCGGTCAACTCAAGAATGCTGAAATCAAAATTTATCTGAATGAGAAAAGCGGATATGATGTTGAATTATTGCGGGATAATGGTAGGTTCCGTCACTTGAAGTTTGAGAGTAAAGGTGATTCTTCGGCATATTAATATTTAAATTTTAAATATGGATTTGGGAAAGGCTCATATTAAAATTTGTAAATCTTAATTTGGATTATTCTGGATTTAAAAATAAAAAAAAATGGCGCCACTTGTCTTAAAGTGGCGCCATTTGGCTGTTGGTGACCAAGACGAGCGTATCTTCAAACACTTTTATCGATGATTTGGTTCGATTGAGCCAAATTAAGCAAGAATTGCAAAACGCCTGTTTATCAAATAATTTTTTTTAGTTTTTGTCCATTGCAATTTAATTTTAAAAATTAAGAACAATCAGCAATGGAGTAGTAAGTCGTTCTTTGGCTGTGCTTGTCTTGTACCTGTAACCGAAGAGATATTGAAATATTTGCTCAATGATTTTCAAAGAATGTTAGATTTTTTTTGAGTAATTACAATATTAGTGAAACCAAAAGTAATAAGATCTAACAACTACATATTGACTTTATTCCGATATTGAGTAGGCGCTTTTATTTTCGCTATGAGCAATAAAATAGAAACTCCTGATATTGTCTATTCCTGTCATCACGATGTGAGCAGAAAGGGCGAAAATTTTGTTCCGAAACATACGCTTTCGTATGACATTTCGGGTAGTTTTGTATTAGCAGATGATAAAGAAAATTACAAGGCAAATTCAGGAGATTTTAATTTGATCAGAAAAAACCAATTGGTGAAGTTTGTCAAAATTCCACCTGAAAATGGTGTTTTTGAAAGTATGAATGTCTATTTGAGTGATGAGAATTTAACTAATTTTTCAAAAGAATATCAATTGAAAGCTGAACATTCAATTACCACAAAACCTCTCATTCCAATCAAAGTAAATGGAGTTCTTCAGAATTTTATGACTTCTTTAAAAATGATTCTTGAAAGTGATTTGAAAAATCAATCCTTAATAGATTTAAAAATAAAGGAACTTCTTTTGATTTTATTACAGTCGCAACCAGAACTGAAAAATATTCTTTTTGATTTTTCCGAACCTTTCAAAATTGATTTGGAAGCGTTTATGAATCAAAATTACCGCTACAATGTCAATCTCGACCGTTTCGCATATCTGACGGGAAGAAGTCTCGCGACATTCAAACGTGATTTTGAAAAAGTTTTTCAAACTTCGCCACACAAATGGATTTTACAGAAACGTTTGAAAGAAGCTCATTTTCTTCTTAAAGAAGGCAAATCTGCATCAGACATTTTTGTTGATCTGGGTTTTGAAGACCTTTCTCATTTTTCTTATGTTTTCAAAAAACAGTTTGGTTACAGTCCCACGAAAATTCAGGTAATGAGATGATTATAATTTCTAATGCAGCAGTTATTTTAGATTTAAGTTTAAATAAATTTATCCTTTTAAATTTCTAAATTTGCACTATAAGCATGAAATAGATGTTCGAAATTTTCCAAAAATACCTTACCGATAAAATTGAACTTTCCAACACCGAATTAGAATTGATACAATCGGTCTGCAAAGAGAAAAAGCTTCGCAAAAAACAATTTCTCTCGCAGGAAGGCGAGGTCTGGCATTACAATGCGTTTATCTGTAGAGGATTGGTGAAAACTTTCTCCATTGCTGAGAATGGTACAGAACACATCATCAATTTTGCGCCCGATAATTACTGGACCGGCGACCGTGAAAGTCTGACAAACGGAACACCCTCTCGTTTGAATATTGATGCAATAGAACCTACTGAATTAATCTTAATCGAAAAACCTGATTTTGAAAAATTATGTTTAGAAATTCCACAGCTTAATCAGTTGGTCAATCAGCTTATTCAGAAAAGTTTTATTGTTTCGCAAGGCAGAATCTTAGCCAATATCAGCTTTACCGCAGAGGAAAAATATGATAATTTTCTTTTGAAATATCCTAATATCGTCAACCGAATCCCTCAGCATATGATTGCTTCCTATATTGGCATCACGCCGGAAACCCTTACCAGACTACGTAGAAATAAGGTTAAGAAATAATAAATTTATTTCATTGACATTTGTTTGGAATTTTTTCAAGCTTTTATCAATGGAATATAACGTCCTGTTGTTCCAATTTTGTCTTATTAAATAACAATCAAAATTTAAAAAGATGAACAAGACAATTTTTATCACAGGAACAAGTACAGGATTTGGGAAATTAACCGCAACAACACTTGCTAAAGCAGGCTATACCGTCATTGCAGGAATGCGTGGCGTGACCGGTAAAAATGAAGCAGCGGCAAAAGAACTGGAAGCAATACACAATATTCACGTCATTGAAATCGATGTCACAGACGACCAATCGGTAACCAATGCTTTTGCCGAAACATTAGAGAAATTTGGAAAAATAGATGTGCTGATCAACAACGCCGCAGTTTCCGGTTTTGGATTACTGGAAGCATATAGTCTTGACAAAATACGTCAGATGTTTGAGGTTAATTTTTACGGCGTTATCCGAACTTATCAAGCGGTATTGCCATCGATGCGTGAGCAGAAAAGTGGTTTGATTATCAATATTAGTTCAGGGGCAAGCGCCCATACATCGCCTTTTATGATTCCCTATTTTGCATCGAAGTTTGGTGTGGAAAGTATAACGGAAGGTCTGCAGGATGAACTCAAACAATTTAATATTGAAAACGTTTCTATCCAACCCGGCGTTTATCCGACCGAAATAAACACGGGTCAAAAAACCGGAGTAAATGCAGATAAACCTGAAATTGCAAGTCTTTATGATCCTGTGGCGACAGAGCAGTTCAATGCCATTGGTTCCGCCTTATTCGGTAAGATGAAAGAGTTCAATATGGATCCTCAAACGATTGCAGACGGAATTCTGGAATTGATACAGATGAAACAAGGTTCCCGTCCTCTACGCTTTCCGCTGGACGCTGTTGCGCAAGGAACAGATCTCGAATTTATCAATGCCAGAGCTGAACTTAAAGCTAAATGGCTGGCAAAATATAACGATTAATTACTTTCTAAAGAATTAAAAAGGGTTGAAGAATTTTTACTTCAACCCTTTTTTGTTTTTGGTTTTTGTTGAATTTAAAATGATCGTTTTTTTTCAATAAGATTTAATTTCATTGACATTTGTTTGTTTTTTTTTCAAGCTTTTGTCAATGGAAGAAGGCCGTCAAATGGTAGAAATTTGCTTTATCAAATAACAACAAAAAAATCAAATAAGATGAGCAATTTAAAAAAACAAATCAAAGCAACTGCAATGGCAAGCGCATTATTGGTATCAGCTTCAGTTTCTAGTCTTGGCGCACAACAGAAAGCAGGAATTCTTGGAGTGGATCATGTTGGAATCAATGTTCCGGATATGGATCAGGCAGTTAACTTCTTTACAGATGTTTTAGGCTTTTCTGCGGTTACGACATTAGGACCGATTCCTTTAGATGATGTTTGGAAAAAGAACAATCATATGCAGTCCGGAACTGGTGCGGTAACCATCAAAATGGTAAAAGCCGGAACGGGTGCCAATATCGAATTATTCCAATATCAGGATAATAAAGGCAGCAAACAATTCCCTGGCGGTGATGATCTTGGTGCAAGCCACATCGCTTTTTACACTGATGACATCAAGCAAAGTGTAACATTTTTAAAAAGTAAAGACGTACAGTTTTTGGGTGACCCATTTCTAATGCCGTCCGGCGATACAGAAGGCGAAACCTGGGTTTATTTCTTAACACCTTGGGGCGCAAAAATGGAACTGGTTTCCTATCCCAACGGAAAAGGTTACGAAAAAAATAAACCTACTACAGTTCTTTGGTCACCAAAAGATGTTCATTCATCAAAATCAGAAATTAGTTCAAAAACTCTGTCAGAATCAGAAATCCTTTCATTAGTTGAAACACACCTTGCCATTTGGAATGAAAGTGATCTGAAGAAACGTGAAGCTTTGATGAAAAAAGTTTATGCAGATAACATCGAAATGGTAGACAGTCATTTCATTGCAAAAGGGTTTAAAGAGATCAACGGTTTTGTGGAAGATCTGCAGAGAAAAGCGCCCGGATCCAAATTCACTCACATTAAAGCGATTGATGTCAATCACAATATTGCACGACTATTCTGGCAAAACGGAACACCGGAAAAAGCTGATGCAGTAACCGGAATGGATCTTTTCGTCTTCGAGAACGGAAAAGCGGTTAAACTCTATGTTTTTGTGGACAGCAAAAAATAATCTTCAAATTAAAATCAATCAAAATCTACTCAATAATAACATTTAAAATTATCAATTATGAAATCTTCAATCATCAACGCAAATTCAAAAAACGAAACATTGATCCGTGAATTGTACAGAATCGCAGAAATTCAGGATACAAAAGGATTTGTTGACCTGTTCGCAGAAGACGGCTACTTCTGGGATGTCTCTGCCGGAACCAAATATTATGGGGAAGACATCGGTAAAACGGTCGATGTTTATGCAACAGCTTTTCCTGATATGCACAGAGAATTATATGACTTATATGTCCTTGAAGATGAAAATACGGTCGTTGTGGAATTATCTCTGAACGGAACACACAAGGGTTCGCTACAATTGCCTTCCGGAACGATTGAAGCTACAGGAAAAACAATGCAGACGCCTTGTTGTGACGTTTTTAAAATCGAAAATGGAAAAATAAAATCATTTCATTGTTACACAGCAGCAACAATTATGTTGGGACAATTAGGACTTTTTTAAACTCAAATCAGGATGAATTATTTTATTCATTCATCCTGATTTTAAAAATATTATAAATAATGGAAAATATTATTGACATTTTGAACTGGCGGTATGAGGCGAAAAGAATGACGAGCGAAAAGGTGGCAGATGAAAAAATCAATACCATTTTGGAAGCTGCTCATTTGGCGCCTTCAGGCATTGGTTTACAGCCTTATGAGATAATCGTTATCAACAACCCTGAAATCAAAGAACAGATCTTACCGATTGCTATGAATCAATCCGTAGTCACCGAATCATCACATCTGTTGGTTTTCGCCGTTTGGGATGAATATACAAAGGAAAGGATCGACCACGTTTTTGATCATCTCGTTTTAAAACGACATTCTGAATCTGCATCTTATGAAAGACAACGGCATTTTGCCAAACAGTTCTTCGGAAATATGAGCATTGAAGAGAATTTCCATCACGCTGCAAAACAGGCCAATATCGCATTGGGTCTGGCAATTACGGCAGCAGCTTCATTAGAAATCGATACTACACCGATGGAAGGTTTTGATCCTTTGGCTCTTGACGAACTTTTAGATTTGCACTCAAAAGGACTAAGAAGTTCGATGCTTTTGGTAGTTGGCTATCGGGACAAAGAAAATGACTGGAATCTGAAGAATAAAAAAGTACGCAAACCGATGGAAGAGTTTGTGACTTTTTATAAATAAGAAATCACTACAATTTTTAAAAAATTAAAATGGAAAATAATATAAAACCAGGAACATCAAACAGCCACAACAAAACACAAACAACAGGAATCACGGTCAGCGCTTACTACAAAGTTCATTCGGAAGACAGACAAATATTTATTGATGCCGTCATCCCCGAAATGATTGCTGCAAATAAACTGGAAGGCTGTATTTACTATGCATTTTCACAGGATCTGACCGATGAAAATACCTTTCACCTTTTGGAAGGTTGGGCAGATGAAGCCGCTTATGAAAATCACGAAAATTCGGAAACGTTTTTAACCGCTTTAAGTACCGTTGTAAAAAATCTGAGAATACTGGATAGAGAGGGAGTTCGTTATGATATTTCGAAAATGCATATCGACGACCCGAGAGGAAAAGTATGATACTGGTGCCTATAGCAACATATTAGTGGTAATTTTTTGCTAGAGATGTTGATACTTAAGTATATTGTAATAATAGGCTATCTGTAAAATTGACTTCAGACAATGGTAAATCTTTAGGCAGTACTTGATATGAAAAAAAATAGTAGATCGACAAAAAGTTAGTCAGAAAATATATTATTGGTTTCTTTATTGCTAAATCAAAAATATGAGAAAAATATTTTTAGTAGAAGACGACCCTGGAATTCGCGATACATTAGAGATATTATTAACAACTGAAGGATTTTTGGTTCAATCTTTTGGAGCAGTTGCAGAATTTAACAATAGGGATAAAAGCATCTTACCGGATCTATTTCTTTTTGATGTAATGTTACCTGACGGTTCGGGCATCGAACTATGCAGGGAAATTAAAAATGATAAAAAAAGTGAAAATCTACCTGTCATTATTATGAGTGCACACGCTGATCTGGAGGATGTTTTTTATGAGTGTATCCCAAACGATTTTATACCAAAGCCCTTTGATATAGATGACCTAATTTTACGAATTAGTAAGATTTTAAGTTGATTTTAATTGTACATACCGGCATTCAAGTTATGTTATTCTTGTTTAATTCAGAGATATGCATTGCACGCTGATTTGCATTTGGGTTTAAGAAAACGAGTTTTCAGGCAGTTGAAAAATGCATAGGAAAATGGCAGAAAAAACGGACCGAGACCGATTGATGAAGACCTTCTAAATTTTCAAAACTTTTTCATAGATGTCGATGCCATTAAAAATGAAAAAGAAAAACTGACCGTTTGTGCCGGAAGACAGGAGTTAAATTACGGAAGCGAAGGTTGATTTCGGTTCGTGAAGGTCCGAATTTAGGACCCCTATTTTAACGGACTGAAACTGATGTATAAAAAGGGAATTTTAAATCGGATGCTTTTATGATGATGGCGAATGAAATTAATACCGGAGTTTTTAAATCAAAAAAAACCACCAATCATCTGCTGCTAGGTGGTTTTCAAATATTTATTAAAAATGTTAACTGACAAGTCCACCATCAACATTGATGCTGGTGCCGGTGATGAATTTTGCCTGTGGACTGGCTAAAAAAGCAGCCAACTCGGCAACGTCAGATTTGGTTCCGTAACTTCCCAAAGCAATGAAGGAACGTAAAAAATCTGCAAATTGAGAATCTGCAGGGTTCATCTCCGTATCTATAGGGCCCGGCTGAACTGTATTTACGGTGATTTTGCGGGCAGCGAGGTCACGTGCAACTCCTCTGGTAAAACCTGCAACAGCAGCCTTAGTCATTCCATAAACCGCTGTTCCTGGGAACATCGCTCTTTCAGCGGCGGTGCTTCCGATAGTGATGATTCTTCCCTCATCATTCATCAACGCTGCAACTGCCTGAGTCACCACAAAAACACCACGGATATTTACCGCAACCAATCTGTCGAAATCGTCAAGGCTGACTTCGTATAAGGTCGCACCACCTCCCAATCCTGCATTGTTCACCAGAATATCAAAGTTTCCCAATTCTCTATGAGCCTGCTCAACAGCATTAAGGATAGACTCGGCATTTGAACTGTCTGCTTTTATTGGCAGCACTTTGATTTCTTCGTTGCTCAGTTCAGAGGCCAAAAGATTGGCTGTCTCTTCAGAGCTGGCATAGGTAAATGCGACGTTTACCCCTTCAGATACAAACTTGCGGACAATTTCCTGTCCGATTCCTCGACTTCCGCCGGTTACAAAAGCAACCTTATTTTTTAGGTTTTGCATATTATTTTTTTTTAATTGAATTTTTAAAATTTCATTTTTTTAACATCACAAAATTAATTCAATAGTTTACTTTTGGCAAGTAGCTACTATTTTGTACCTTAGCTACCAAATAGTAACTAATATTGATAATGAACCTTTTATATTTTTGATAATGCAAGAAAAAATTCAAAAAAAAATATTGCCCAATTCAAAATGTGGCGTTGAGTATGCCTTTAAAAGAATTGGTGGTAAATACAAGGCTAGAATTTTATGGCATCTTGGTGAAAGTGAAATCCTGCGCTTCGGTACTTTAGGCCGGGTTTTACCTGATGTAAGCAGCAAAATGCTGACCCAGGCACTGCGTGAACTTGAAACGGATGGCTTGATTATAAGAAAAATGTATTACGAAGTGCCACCTAAAGTAGAATATTCTTTATCAGCAACAGGCAAATCACTCATTCCTTTTCTGGTGCATCTTAATGATTGGTCGCAGTCTCAAATGGCGAAAGAGGAAAAGATTTAAGCGCGTAGAAGATTGGGTTTTATTGAATAAAAGACCGCCAAATCAATTAGAAATGGCGGCAGCAATCTTTATATTTAAACTGATAATTTTACTTTATCTTCTTAAAAATAGTCTGCATCGAAGCTTCATCCAGCGCTTTCATATCGACTAGTTTCAGGCTTTTCACCATTGGTAAAGTCGTAGTTTTATAATGCTGAAAATGGGAAGTCTTAAGATGCTTATGGTACGCTTCCTTATCGGCATAAATCTCCACAATCCTGAACTGCGTTGGGTTTTCCATTTGCCACATCGGGAAAATGGCTAATACACCAGGTTCTACTTTTACCGATGCTGCAGCTTCTTCTTTCAGAATTTCTTGATAAGCTTCCAAATGTTCAGGCACAATTGCTATTTCGGAAATTCGAACCATTATATCAGGATTTATAAACTTAATATTTGGTTCACTGATGTTGGTCAATAAAATATTGGCTTGTGTTGCACCGATTAATTGATTAATTATGCTACTCAAATCTTTCAATTCTGCATCAGTAATTCCAGTGTTTCTACCCATCGCCAAATGCGATTTCAACTGACTTTCCACGCCTTCCACTGAGGCAAGGGCAGCGATGGTTATCAATTCTCTTTGGCGATAACTCAATACATCACTCGCAAAGATATCGGCAAATAGATGTTCTTTCAAAAAAGCATCAATGCGTGGCGCAAATTCTCCAAAACCAGGGGCGGGCTTGGCTTGCGGTGTTTTTGTTAATTCCTCCAGCGTTTTTCGACCTTGCTCGTATTTGTTGGGATTGCTGTTTTGAGCGATGGCTTTACCTTCTTTATCTTTTAATCCTTTCTCCATTCGATCTTTCAAAACTTCTGAAAAAGCATTAATTGCATTCAAACTGCGCGGAAACCCGCAGTAAGCATACAATTGTGTGAGGGTTTCTTTAATTTCGTTGATGGTGAGGCCATTATTCAACCCTTCGTTCAACTGAATTTTCAATACATTTATTTTGCCTGTTGCGGTAGTGGCCGAAATGCCCGCAAGACTTTTTTCCTGCGCATTCAGCGCTGATTTTTCCTGTGCATTCATTGTCATACTTATTAGAGAAAATGCGATTAACAGCATTATCCGTTTAAATGTTATACAGTTCATTATTTCTGAATTTGTTGATGCGCCAAATCGTAATCTTCATCGGTCACCGTTTCCAGCCAGATATTTTCATTTTTAGACGGGCTGCCATTGGTGGCTAGATGTGAAAACCAACTGGTTGCCGTAGCACCGTGCCAATGTTCCACGTGGGGTGCTATTTCTATCACCTCGCCGACTTTCAAAAGTTTTGCGGGTTTTCCTCTTTCCTGATACAACCCTGCGCCGCCTACAACAATCAACAATTGTCCGCCTGTGTGGCTATGCCAGTTGTTTCTACAGCCTGGTTCAAAAATTACGTTTGCCAATGGCACGTTCAAATCTTTGTTGTTTGTTAACGGTGCTAACCATGATTTTCCGGTAAAATATTGCGCAAAACCTGTATTTTCTTCCCCTGTTGGGAAGGCGCTTATTTGAGGGATTTCTGTTTTCATTTTTATATGTTTAAAGTTAAACAAAATGCACTTAAAGCTCCTGTGCCGTTGGGCGGAAAATTACTTCGTTGATATCAACATCTTCAGGCTGACTGATAGCAAAAGCAACCACACGTGCAAAACTATCCGGACTTATGCCTACTTCGCCCACATAGTCCTGATTGGCTTTTTGAATATCAGCTTCCGAAATTTGTTCCAGCAATTCTGTTTTCACAGCGCCCGGACAAACAATTGTTGTGCGGATGTTGTAAGGCTTTACTTCCATTCGTAAGCCTTCGGATAAAGCACGAACCGCAAATTTCGTAGCCGAATACACCGCAGAACCACCAAATATTTTATGACCCGCCACCGAAGCGGTATTGATGATTTGTCCAAATTTTTGTTCTTTCATATAAGGCAAAACCGCTGCAATACCATTGAGTACACCTTTAATATTCACATCAATCATCGTGTCCCATTCCTCCATATTTAACCTGTCAATTGGTGAAAGCGGCATGACGCCGGCATTGTTTAAAATCACATCTATTCTTCCAAGCTGTTTCACTGTTTCGGCTGCTAAATTTTTCATTTGCTCACGGTTGGTCACATCAGCAGCTATGCCAAGGGCTTTTCCACCATCATCAGTAATTTGTTTCGCCAGTTTTTCAATACGGTCTTTTCGTCGTGCCCCTAATACTACGATTGCACCCAATTTTGCCAGATGTTTTGCCGCTGCTTCACCCATTCCACTGCTGGCTCCTGTAATAATGATTACTTTATTTTTGATATTTTCTTCCATTGTTTTTATTTTTTTAATTTAATTCAAAAGTTACGTTCACATTTCCACCACCTAAAGCTGTTTCCAAACCATTAGCATTATCTAATTTTCCTAATTTTGTGTAGCTGTAAGACGTGGAAAAGTTTTTGTAAAACAGTACCAAAGTTTTCGAGCCGTACAACATCAAATTGCCATTGCTTATGTTGCCGGGATTGATTGCATTGCTAGGTAGTGCATCTTTAAAATCGTAATACTTTTCGTTGCCGTTGAGCTCTGTCATATTGATGGTTAAAGGTAACATTGCCTTAAAAGCCTTTGCAGAAGCATTATCTGAAAGTGTAGCTGTAAATGTGTGCGAACCTATTTTTATCTTGATTTTTCCGTTCTCCATTGTTGAAGTATTTTCTGTTGGATTTGCATTATTAATGTCATCATCATCCTTGCCGCAGCTTGCCAAGCAACCGGAAAATGATACCGCTAAAAATATCATGATAAATAAATTTTTCATTGCCTGATATTTAAAAAGTGGATGCATCAATCACATAGCGGTATCTTGCTTCTTTGTTCACCACCTTGTCCCAAACTTCATTAATATCATTGGCCTTCACGATTTCTATTTGCGGGTAAATTTTATTAGCAGCGCAATAATCCATTACTTCCTGTGTTTCGGGAATACCGCCAATCAACGAACCGTTGAAATTCACTCTGTTGAAGATCATATTGAAATTATTGATGGTCAATTCACCATTAATTGGCTGACCAACCTGGGTAAAAGAACCATAAGGTTTTACACAATCAATGTAGGCTGACATTTCATAAGCATAAGGAATGGTAGAGATCATATAATCCATTTTGCCTTTCATAGGTTTTAGATCTTCTGCAGAATTAACAACAATGACTTCTTTTGCACCAAAGCCTTTAATATCATTTATTTTAGAAGCAGAGGTGGTAAATGCATAAACTTCTGCACCTTTTGAGACTGCCAGTTTTACGGCTAAGTGTCCTAAACCACCAATACCAACAACACCAATTTTATCTCCTTTTTTGAAATTAGCTTTCATTAGTGGAGAATAGGTTGTAATGCCTGCACAAAGCAATGGTGCTGCGTGCTTCAGCTCGATGTTTTCAGGAATTTTGATGGCAAAATGTTCCGTTACGACTAGGTTGTTAGCGTAACCTCCTTGCGTGATGCCAGTCGGGGAGGATTTCTCGGGTGTGCCATAAGTACCCACCATTCCTGTGGTTTCACAATGGTGTTCTTCACCGTTTTTACAGCTGTCGCACTGCATACAGCTGTTTACCATACAGCCTACGCCAGCTTTGTCGCCTACTTTAAATTTGCTAACATTTTTACCGACTGCGGTGACAATTCCGGCAATTTCGTGTCCGGGAACCTGCGGATAAATTTGCTTGCCCCAATGCCCCTTGATGGTGTGGATATCAGAATGGCAAATGCCCGAAAATTTAATGTCGATTAAAATATCGTTATCACCAACTGCTCTTCGTTCAAAATTCCAAGGCGTCATTTTTCCCTGTTCATCTCTTCCTGCGTATCCTTTTGATTTTATATTTGCGTTCATATTTTTGATTTTTTGGGTTTGTGAAAAAAGTTGCAGCGGTCCTGCGAGCATCAGTCCTGCACCTGCTAGCGAGGTCTGCAGAATAAATTTTCTGCGTGATGGTTGATTGTTATTTTTCATCTGAATATTTCTTTGTTATTTCTTTAAATTATTAGCCGAATATTGCTCATCGGTCACTGGTTCTTGCCAGTTGACTATACCTTTTTCTGTGTTCGGTACCACATAGAGTTGTTGAAGACCTACATCAGCACTTGCGCCGTGCCAATGCCTTACGTTGGGAGGACACTTTACCACATCACCTTTTTTAATTGTTTCAATTGGTTTTCCTTCTATCTGATGATAGCCGACGCCATCGGTGATGATTAAAATTTGTCCGGCAGGGTGCGTGTGCCAGTTGCTTCTTGCGCCAGGCTCGAAATATACATTCCCCACAACTGTATTGTAAACACTGTCTGTTTCAACCAAAGGTGTGTTAAAGGCATTTCCGGTGAAGTTTTCTACTGGCCCTTTTTTGCCCTTCGGGAAAATGGATCGTGTTTCCTGTTTTATATCTGATGATTTTTCTTTTGTCTGATTACACGTTAGCAAAGTTGCCGATGCCATTATTGCGAGGATAATTTGTGCTGTTTTCATACTTGAATTTTAAATATTTGATTTGATGATTTTTGCAGGAATGCCGCCCACCACAACATTATCGGGTACATCTTTTGAAACCACTGCACCTGCTGCCACTACTGCATTTTCACCGATGGTAATGCCGGGAAGAATGGTGGCATTAGCGCCAATCCACGCATTCTTCTTGATGCGGATCATACCTGGCACGAGACTATGCCTCTGATTTGGGTCGAGTGGATGACCTTCAGAAAGCAAACAGACTTTCGGACCAATGAGTACATAATCTTCGATAATGATACCGCCCAAAGCCAGAAAAGTACAGTCGAAATTGATGAATACATTTTTTCCGATTTGAAGATTCGTTCCATTATTAATATACAAAGGCGGAAAGACAGCCACAGTTTCATCGATGATTTTGCCTGTAATTTTACTTAAAATCTGCATGATTTCTAAGGGGTTATGGCTGCTGTTCATTTTCTGCAACAAACCGATAGTATCATACGACGATGTTCGCAGTTCTGAATTTTTTGGATGATTTGGCGTAACGGTTTCGCCATTTGCCAAATCATTGAATACGTTGTTTACAGTTTTATTCATATATAATTTGTGGTACAAAATTCCGTCCAAAACAGTTCTTATTTATGCTATTAAATACGCTAATAATGTCAAATATTTCTTATTTTAGTATTTTAATAAGTTTAGATGACAAAAATATTCTTTCACAAAATCGTTTTTTTAGAAATAAAAGATAGTTTTGCTTTTACCGAAAGTATTTTAAAACAGTATCATACACACTTGTTTTGTCATCGCGGCAGCATCAAATTTTTGTTCAATGATGAGCCGATGACTTGTAAAGCCGGACAGTTTTTGTTCTGGTTTGCCGAAAGCCGATTGATACAGATACAGACCAGCAAGGGGTTCAAAGCCACTGTCCTTTTAGTTGAAAAAGACTTTTTAACAGATAATATTCCCGACCAGGGCTGGAGTATTAATGCCCAATTGCATTCACGAGTTTTTCCCGTAAAAAACCTTGCTACGATTGAAGAAAAAGAAAGAATTTTGAACAATTTTAAATGGATAAACCAGCGTTTTGAAGAAACACAGCACCGCTTTTACCACGAAGCCTTAAACCTTCAAATGCGAATTTTCATTTTGGAAATGTGGCACACTTTTGCCAACGAATACGAACAACGCCGTCACAGCCTGCAAAGCGGAACGCTATATCAGCAATTCATCAATCTTTTGCGGCAACACAGCCTTACACAGAGGCAAGTGCAGTATTATAGCAATTCACTGAACATTACACCAAAATACCTCAACCATCTTTGTAAAATCCATTCAGGTGTTACCGCGTCAGCGTGGATACAGCGCCACGCCAAAGAACGTATCATTTTGTTACTGGAAAACCGCAACCTCAACATCTCCGAAATTGCAGATGAAATGCATTTCAGCAGCCGGTCGTTTTTTACGAGATATGTGAAGAAGTTGCTGGGTGCAACTCCGGGAGCATTTAGGGAAAGGTTGGTTTGATGATGATTGTTACGTTGCTTTACTTTGAGGTATAGAATCGCCTTTATTATAAAGCGGAAGAACAAGAAATGACAATGGATAGAAGGTAAGTTTTGATTTTCAATTGTATTTGTATTTATACTCCAGCGAAATATTAATTATCCTTATTAAAAAATAATTACGCTTGTTAAATTTTTTAGCAGGTGATTTATTTGTCAGTGACATTCTTCATTAACTTTCTGGTAGCAGAATTGATAGTTTTTGGGCTAGATATCATATGTAATCTTTGCACCTACAAAGCATTATTCGAAGAATACTTCTTCGGTTTCATTCCAATATGTTCCTCAAAAACTCTGGAAAAGTGGCTTAGATTGGTGAATCCTAATTGATAACCGACTTCGGAAACTGTCAGATGTTGCTCCCTCAACAGTCTTGCAGCTTCGTTCATTCTGTTGGATTGGAAATATTCAAAAACCCCTTTGCCGAAAGTCTGCTTAAAAATTTTTCTCATTTTAGGCTCACTCATTCCGGCTTCTTTAGCCAGAAGAGAAATGTTTGGTGCACCATCCAAATTATTTTGTAGTTGAAGCTTGATTGCATAAATAGATTTAATATCGGCAATATGTAAAGTGCTTGTAGGAAAAGAATCTCTTTGAACAAGTAAACCGAAAATGTAACAGAGCAGTTCCTCGCATTTTAATTTACTAAAACGACTTTCTATACTTTCAGGAATGAAGGTATTAAGCAATTCGCCCGCTGTTTTGATCATTTCAGCAGTCAGTATAGTGTCAAATGCAAAATTATCATTGGCATTTAATATACTCTCTACCAATGGATGATCTACATTTCCAAAAAGTTGATGCAGGTGTTTTTTAGAAACGGCAATCACAATGCTTCTGAAAAATGTATTAGATGGCATTTCTACAACTGACGTTACGGATTGTCTGCAGATGGTAACACCTGGCTTTTCAGCGAACAATATTTTCTCATTTGAAAGCGGTTTAGGAAAAATCCCATTGAGGATAAAAATAATGTCATCCTGATCTTCGGCGAATTCATTGGTGCGCTCCAATACGATTTCTTCATTCAGATGATAGTTCCTCAGCATCATCCGCAATTGATTGTCATTCCAGGAAAATCCTGTGATAAAGCCTTCTCCTTTGTTTTTTGGGATATACAAATAGTGTCCTGTCATTTTTGTGCCCAATGCTGCTGCAAATTCTTTGATAATTCCCGAACCATGTTTATCTGTAACTGATATTTTCATTTAGGACTATTATTGTATTATATGAGGCTATTTTAATCTTAAATGTATAAATAATTTTGTAACCAAATCAAGATTAATATTTATTTATGAATAACTTATTGTTAAATAAAAAAGTAGCCATAATCGGTGGCGGTCCGGGAGGATTGATGCTCGGAAGATTATTACAGAACAGTGGAGTAGAGGTAAAAATCTATGAACGTGACTTTGACCAATATGTCCGGCAACAAGGATCAACGCTTGATATGCATTATCATACCGGCTTAAAAGCCATTACCGAAGGAGGTCTGCTTGAGGAATTCAAGAAAAAATACCGTCCGGGAGCAAATAAGTCAGTGATCCTGAACAGTAAAATGGAAATTCTGCTGGATGAACATGATAATGAAAATAAATCCAAAGAAGATTTCGGAGAGGAAAATTTCCGTCCCGAGATAGACCGTCAGGATCTACGAGATATGTTGGTAGATTCCATTAAAACCGAAAACATAATATGGAACGCCAGATTTTCTGAATTAAAAACTTTCGGCGCAGGCTGGGAGATCTATTTTGAAAATGGAGATGTAGCGTACGCAGATCTTGTGATCGCAGCAGATGGTGCGAATTCAAAACTTAGAAGATATATTACAGATATTCCGCCGCAATATTCCGGAGTCACTTCCATTGAAGGAAATATATTGAATGCAGATGTTAATGCCCCAAAACTTTGGCAGCTGGTAAAAGGTGGAAGTATGTTTGCACTGGAAGATGGAAAAACCATTATGTTTATTACAAAAGGAAATGGCACACTTACGTTTTTGATAGGTTTAAAAGTTTCGGAAAACTGGTTGGCTGAATCAGGAATTGATCTTGGAAATAAAGGTTCTGTTGCAGAATGGTTTAAAAGAGAATTTGCGGACTGGAGTAATAACTGGCAGGAATTATTTCAAAGTGATGCTGTAACGATGGCTCCAAGATTGTGGTATCATTTTCCTGCAGATCAACATTGGGAAGCTTTGCCTAACCTGACAATCATTGGTGACGCAGCGCATCGAATTCCGGCTTATGCCGGAGAAGGCGCCAATCAGGCTTTGGCAGATGCATTTGATCTTTACAAAGCTTTATGTTGTCAGGAATCTGAGACGATGCAACATGCAATTGCTTCTTATGAAGAAAAAATGTTCAGACGTTCCGCAGCAGCTACTATCGAAAGTGTACGAAATACAGAAAATTTTCATTCCGAAAATAATCTTCGGCATCTGATGGATTTATTTGGAAATAGTATTTCAGCTGAAAATAGAGATCAATAAATATTAATTTTAATCAATAAAAATGAAAAAACCAATAAGAATAGGCTTCATAGGCCTTAATCCTAATGCGCAATGGGCTTCGAAAGCGCACATACCAGCATTGAAATTATTAAAAGATGATTTTGCAGTTACAGGTGTTGCTAATACTTCATACGAAAGCGCGCAAACATCAGCACAAACATTCGGGATTCCTTTTGCATTTGAAAATGCTGAAGCACTCATTGCTTCAGAACATATTGATCTTGTTGTGATTACCGTGAAAGTTCCGTATCACTTTAAATTAGTAAAAGCTGCTCTGCAAGCAGGAAAGCACGTCTATTGCGAACATCCTCTGGGTAATGGTCTTGCAGAAACTGTTGAGCTTGCAGAATTGGCAGCCAGCAAAAATGTGGTTGCAGTGACCGGTTTGCAGATGACGGTTTCGCCTGAAGTCCGATATATGAAGCAATTAATTAATGATGGGTATCTGGGCGATGTTTTATCAACAACTTTGATCGGATCCGGTGGAAACTGGCGTGATGAAACGGTGTCGGCAAATTATTATCTATATGACAAAGAAAATGGTGCAACAATGCTTACGATTCCGCTGGGACATACTTTGGCAGGACTCACAAAAGTGTTAGGAGACGTCGATGATTTTTCATCTTATTTTATCAATCATTTTAAAACAGTGATTCTGAAAGATAACGGAGAAATAAAGCCAAAAACTGCAGACGATCAGATCATGATGGCTGGAACTCTGAAAAGTGGTGCGGCAATTTCAGTACATTACCGAGCCGGAATGTCGAGAGGAACCAATTTGCTATGGGAGATTAATGGGACAAAGGGTGATTTGCAGATCACTGGTGGAATAGGTCACGGACAACTAACACTATTAACACTTAAAGGGGCAAATGGTTTGGAAAAAGAACTTCGGATATTGACTCCGCCGGAAGAATTATACGCTGGTTTGCCGGCAGATTCTGTGGTTGGAAATGTTGCCAGAATATATGCCCAAATTGCTTCTGATATTCAAAATAATACCAGAAATGCTCCTTCATTTGATGATGGCGTAAAGCTTTATAAACTGATCGATGCTATTGAAAAGTCAGCTGAGAGGTAATTGGTTAGCAGTAAGAAATTTATATCAGTTAATACCTCTGATGATGCTGTCATAGATAACAATTTTATTACAGATTAGAATAATATTATTTCACAGATATTTAAAAGAGAGTAACCATCATAGTTACCCTCTTTTAATTTTTAAAGCATATTTATTCTGCAAAAATATGATTCAATCTGTGGCTCCATTTTTCCAAAATCATTTTTCGTTCCTCATCTGTAATGCGTTCAATGGAAAAGTTTATTTCGGGAGACAATACAGTAAGACCTGCAAATTCAAGAATGCCAGTTTCAATAGGATGTAAAACTTGGTCAGCGCTTCCATATTTTGTGGTTACGTAATTCTTTTCAGGACCACCTGTCGTTAAAGATAACAAGGCTTTTTTACCTTTGAGCATTCCTGTATCATAAATCCGTCCGTTGTCATAAAATCTTCCCATCGTAAAAACCTTGTCCACCCAACCTTTCAATATGGCTGGCACAGAAAACCACCAGAGTGGAAACTGCCAGATCATTAAGTCGCACCACTCTACCTTATCTTGTTCTGCAAGTATGTCATCTGCAAAACCATTGTTTTCGTTAGCGAAATGTTCTTCAGCTTGCTGGTTGAAATAGGCATCGTTTTTCATAGTTGTGAAATTATTTCTGTCAGAAACGGGATTAAAATTCATGCGGTACAGGTCCGATGTTTTTACTTCATGACCATTTTCTTCCAATGTTTTTATGGCTGAATGATACATTGCGGCGTTAAAACTTTTGGGTTCCGGATGTGCCAATATGATTAGAATTTTCATTGTCTTTATTTTTATTGAATTATACTTAATTTATACTATCATAATTAGAGTTGCAAAACTAATTTTAGTAATTTATATTTGCAATAACTATCCAAACCGATAGGTCAAAAAAAAGAGATATGAAAACAGAATGCAATGGCGATTATGTGAAACTGAAAGGCAAAACTTATCCTTGTACGGTAAGTCTTACAATGGATTTGATAGGCGGAAAATGGAAAGCAGTCATTCTTTATCACCTGAAAGATGAACCGAAAAGATACAGCGAACTGCGCAAAGAAATACCGTCCGTTACAGAAATGACATTAAGTCTGCAGTTAAAGCAATTGGAGAAAGACGGACTGATATCACGAAAATTATACGGTAAAAAACCACCTATTAAAGTAGTGTACAGTTTAACTGATTTAGGAAACAGTTTTGTTCCCCTTTTGGAAGCAATTACCGAATGGGGAAATCAGGTCATACTTGAAAAGGGAGAGTTTTTGATCAGCGAGGGTGAATAAATTTGTTTTCACTAAGATGTACTGACAGGTAAAGATATCTAATAAAAATTTCTACTTTATCCCAATCGAATCATAGCTTGTATTTTTTCAATTTGTTTTAAATGTCTTATAGTACGATTGATATGAACATAAAAATATTTCTTAATTTTAATTTATTTTTAACTTGAAAGTGGAGTATGAATTTTGACTTTATTTAGAATCACAGTTATTACTGCTTATTTCAGATTGACAAACATACAAATGGTGTTTTAACTCAATATCTCAGAAGCATCTCTGATCATTGATTCCATTAATATTGATGCTTTCTTATGTTTTAAAATTGGTGCGATCTGTCCTGACCAGAAGAAAACCAATTCGTGTTTCTTTTGTTCCAGCGCTGCTTTTCTCATGGATGAAATGAAGGTTGTCTGCAAAGGAAACGGCAAAGTTTGATCTGTTGCGGTTAAGAGTTTTCTTGTGATTTCTGTCGTAATTCCACGTCCTAATCTTCCGGTGTACGCTTTGGAAAGAGTAGTGGATTTTGCTGCGTCTGAAAACAAAAATTCTTTATGAATCGGTAATGCTCCGGATTCTTCTGTAGCTAAAAATGCAGTTCCGATTTGTGCGGCTTCTGCTCCTAAAGTCATTGCTGCAGCGATTCCGCGACCGTTGGCAATTCCTCCTGCGGCTACGATTGGAGTTTTCACTTTATCTTTAACCAATTGAATCAAAGCAAAAGTTCCCGTCGTTGAAAGCTCGGCTTTATCCAAAAATGAAGGTCTGTGACCGCCACTTTCAAACCCTGATGCGACAATCACGTCAACATCGATGTTTTCCAAAGCGATGGCTTCGTCTACCGTTGTGGCATTTCCGGCAACGATGGTTCCCTGATTTTTAAGTCTTTCAATGATATCCTGATCCAAAAGCCCGAACATAAAGCTGAAAACTTTAGGTTTAATATCAAAAACAACCTGCAGCTGATTCTGAAATCTCGACTCAAAAGAAGGTGGAAGCGCAGGAACCTCAATATTTAAGCTGTCATAATAAGGTTTGAAAATTTCAACCGCCTTTTTATATTGATTTTCAGTGTGTTCCTGATCAATAATATCATGGTCGTTTACCCAAAGATTGAGATTGTAAGGCTTGTCTGTCTTTAATTTTATCTGTTTATCAATTTCATAAATTTCATCGGGAGACGATGTATAAGCTCCGAAACCGCCCAATCCACCGAGATTACTGACTGTAGAAGTCAATTCAACCGTTGATAATCCGCCACCAAAAGGTCCCTGAAAAATTGGATATTCTATTCCCAATAAATCTGTTATTCTGTTTTTATTCCACATGATTTTGATGATTTTGATTTAAAATTTAAAATTAAAGTTCTACATCAGTTAATGTTTTATTGACGATGAGCCATTTACCATCAATTTTATGGAAAGTTATAAAATTATAGTAATTAAAATCATACATTTTTACATTTAATTTTGCTGTGGCAATCGTGTTTATCACGTCGATAGAGATGATTGTCGGCTTAAAATCTTTACCCGATTTTTGAGGACTTACTCTGCTTCCGACACCTTCAATATATTGTGTGGCGGTTTTGTAGTAAGGAACTCCTTTTATATCTCCGAAAAGAAGAGCATCTTTATGAAAAACCTGTGTCAAAAGCTCGGTATTTCCTTCATAGATTCCTTTAAAATAATAGTGCTCGATGGCATTTCTTATTTCTGTTTCTTGTACTGTGTCTGTTTTCATGACTTTGATTTTTTGAGCAAAGCTGCTTACCGGAAAGATAAACAGCCATGCAAATAATAGTAGAACTTTCATTTTTACAATTGATGACCAGCACCCATTCCTCCATCTACATTAATGATGGCGCCTGAGATGAATGTATTTTTAGCAATCGCATGAACCATTTGAGCGATCTCTTCCGGTTCTCCGATGCGGTTGATCAAATGAATTCCCGCATTGTTGTCGATAGTTTCATCGTGCATCGGCGTTCTGATGAGTCCTGGTGCAACGACATTTACCCTGATATTATCTTTTCCAAACTCTGCTGCCAGTTGCAATGTCAAAGCGTGAATTGCTCCTTTGCTCGAAATTGGTGCGGTTGACGGAGATTGTGCAATCGCATGATAAACCAATGGTGTACCGATATTGATAATAGCTCCATCTTTTTGTTTCTGCATTTGAGGCATTACGGATTGTGTTGTGAAGAATGTTCCTTTTAAATTGGTATTTAAAAATTTGTCTAAATGATCTTCCGTAACTTCTAAAAACGGTTTGTTCTCATAAATTCCTGCATTATTGACCAATACATCAATCGAGCCGAATTTTTCAATCGCCGTTTTTGCCAGTTTTTCTCCAATGGTTTTATCGGCAACGCTTCCTGCAACCATTGCAAGGTTTTCGCCTGCTCCCAATTCGTTGTAAACTGTTGTAATTTTGATTCTGTTTGTGAATTAATGACCACATTATCACCTCTGTCAAGAAAGTAACGGGCAATTTCCAAACCGATTCCTGATGATGCGCCTGTGACGATTATTGTTTGTTTTTTCATGTCTGATTTACTTTTTTTCAGTTGAAAATCCTTGTTCTTTCAGGACGGTAACCTGTTCTCCGGCGTATCCCCAGTTGTCGTCTTCTATTTCATTGATCACGATGTGTGTCAAGTGTGGATCTTTATTCAAAACTGTTGTTACAGCTTTACTTATTTCTCTGATTAATTGTTGTTTTTTTTCGCGATTAAGATCTTCGCGCAAAACATCTACTTTTATGAATGGCATGATGTTAAATTTTAAGGTTAATTTTAATTTAGGTTAATTGCGTCTGCAACTAAGTGAACATTCAAATCAAAATTGTTGAAGATCAAAGTATCTCCAAGATTGCTGAAGAAATTGGATGATCTGAATTTGATATTGAATTTTGTTCTGTCGATCACAATTTTAGTGTCTAAAACTGCAGCGTTGTTTGTCTTCACGATCTGTAAAGTCGTTTCCAGTGAGTGTGTAATTCCTTTGATGGTAAGATTTCCTGTTACGTGGTAAAAATTGTTTTCACCCGGTTCTGCGTGTCTGATCTCGAAAACTGCATCAGGAAACTGATCTGAGTTAAAGAAATCATCAGAAGCCAAATGATTGGCGAATTGTGCATTTGTTTCAGAATCATCGATGTCAAGAATTTTAATTGATCTTGTGTTGATGACAAATTTTCCTGAAGATAGAATGTTGTTTTCAAAAGTGAAGTTGCCTTCTTTTACTTCGATGGTTCCGTTGTGAGCTCCGGTTACTTTTCTTCCGGTCCATTCAACTAAACTGTTTTCGCTGTTTACTTTAAAATTTTTTGTATCCATTGATTTGTTTTAAATGATGGTACAAATGTCAGCCGATTGAAAGAAAAAGTTATGTGATGTAGATCACGAAATAGGGGAAATTTAAAAGTATGGTTGAAGTTGCAGAACTAATCACGAAGTCTGCTTAAAGTCTCTCGCGTAACTCCCAAATACGCTGCAATCAGATGTTTAGGAACTAGATTGTACAATTGAGGGTATAATGCTAAAAGTTCTTCATACCTGAATTTTGCATCATTATTCATAAAGGAAAGAAGGCGTTTTTGAGCAGCAACATAGCCTTTATTCGTTCGCCACCTGAAAAAATGCTCGACTTCATGAATTTCTTTGCAGATTTTTTCTCTATCCTCATTTGAAATTGATAAAATACTTGCATTAGCAACACAGTCAACGTTAATGGTTGCTCTGTTTTTGCTGTAAAGCGCGTCAAAATCTGTTACCCACCAATTCGGCATTGCAAACTGCAGGATAAACATTTTCATATTGTCATTAAGGTAAAATGCTTTCAGACAACCATCAACAACGAAATACTCTTGATCAACAAAATCTCCTTCTGATATCAGGCTTCGTCCCTTCTTTAATTTGATTATATTAAAATGAGAAAAGACATATTCAAACTGCTCATTAGTAAGAGAAGCATATTTTAAGATGTGTTCTTTTAATATTTCTTTGGCATCAACCATAATGATAATTAATAGTCAAAATTAGGTTTTTTGTAAAAGTTATTTTCATAATATTTTTGAAATTTCGCCAAATTAAATTAAGATTTTAAGAACTTACAATCACGATCAGAAAGAACCTTTTCGCAACTGTATTATTACCGTACATTTTATTCCCAAACCCTTGACATCGATGACCTTCTCTTTCGAATTGATGAAACTTTAATGTAGTATTAATTTTCATTATTTTATAAAACGGTACAAAAGTTCTGTTATCCTTCTCTCAAAAATCGTGTCTATATAATTTTATGGAGTTTATCGTAATGTGAAAATGAAAATTTTTCTTGAACTTCAGTAGGATGATTCCACATTTAAATTATAAATAAATGAAATATAGTAGGATATGTCACTTATTTAGCATACATTTGCAGAATAATAAGGCAACTGGATAATCTGAATTAGAATTAAATTAATTCTCAGAGATCAAAAACAGCCGCTCAATTTTGTCATTAATATTTTAGGTGTTCTACCTTTTAAGAAGTTCGATTTTCACTCTTAAATTCTATTCATCCATTTTTTTTCTCTCAAAAATTTATTATCGTCTTGGTTTAGATCAAGGACTGGGATAATTGATCCTATAAAATAGAATACAATAATTTTTAATACATAATACAATGCAACAAGGAACAGTAAAATTCTTTAACGAAACTAAAGGATTTGGTTTTATCACTCCATCAACTGGTGGACAAGACGTTTTCGTACACACTTCAGGTTTAGTAGATAATATTCGTGAAAATGATGTCGTAACATTCGATACACAAAATGGAAACAAAGGTGTTAATGCAGTTAACGTTAAAATAGCGTAACTTCATTTAGTCAACACATATGATATAGGAAGAGCAGGTAATTTATTATCTGCTCTTTTTTTATTTATATCTCAACAAGTTCTAGGGCTGATTAATATTTGGATCTTATTTCTGCTTATTCAGTGGCAAATTTTCCTTTTTGAACATATCTTAGATGTGTTTTCTTCAGCATCTTCAATTATTCCTGAGTTATTAGAGAAATCACTAGATAAAATTTCTTTGAAACTCTAGAATTTTTCCAGTAAAAACCTAATCAAACGCTCCGCTTTTGGCAAATGGAAACTCTTTATTATCAAAAGTATCCACTAGAAGTTGTTTAGTCTACAATAATCTGCCCTCAATTTTTTCAAATGTTTCAGATAATTTTAGCTCTGCTAAAATTTATATACGATTGCATTAATGTTCATTCCTGCACCAACGGACGCAAATAATATGATATCATCTTTCTTAATATGATGCTTTGGCAGCTCATTATTTAAAATCATTGACAGTAACGTTGGCACTGTTGCGACGCTGCTGTTTCCTAATTTACTAATGATCATCGGCATAATGTTTTCCGGTACTTCCGTATTATATAATTTGTAAAATCGTTTTACAATTTCTTCATCCATTTTTTCATTAGCCTGATGAATTAATATTTTACTCAATTCATTAATTTTGTAACCGCTGTTATCAAGACATTTTTTCATCGCTTGAGGAACATTTGAGAGTGCAAATTCATAGATCTTTCTTCCTCTCATTTTAATGTACTTTGTTCCTGATTGATCTTCGATATTGTATGATCTTCCGAAACCGAGGTAATCCATTTCATTTAATGTGAAAGAAGCTGACAAATGTGCCTTGATGCCGTAATCATCATGAGTTTCCTGAATTATTACAGCCCCTGCACCATCTGAAAAAATCATACTATCCCGGTCATGTGCATCACAAACTCTTGATAATGTTTCTGTACCTATGACAAGGCACTTTTTTGCTATCCCCGCTTTGATAAAAGTATGGGCTTGGATCATCCCTTCGATCCAGCCGGGACATCCGAATAAAACATCATAGGCAACGCAGTAATTATTTTTAATTTTTAGGTGATGCTTAATTCTTGAGGCTAAACTCGGAACTGCATCAGATTGATTTTTTCCATAAGGAACATCTCCAAAATTTTGAGCACAAATAATGTAATCTATTGTTTCTGGGTCGACTTGCGCATTTTTTATAGCTTTCTGAGCTGCGAAAAAACCCAAGTCGGATGCAACTAATGCATTTGATGCATATCTTCTTTCTGTAATCCCAGTGATTTCTGTAAGTTTTTTTGCAGTTGTAGCATTATCCTGCATTAATTTATTTCCTTTCTCATCAAAGAACCTGTGATCCTGGAAAAATGGATTGGGTATAATTTCTGAAGGTAAGTAACTTCCCACACCAATAATTTTACTTGTCATGTAACTTAATTTTTATGAAATAGTATTAACTTTTATTTTAACTCAAACGGCGCAAATTTATAAAAATGTCCGAATTTAAACGAAAATAAAAACTCATTTATGATCATAATCACGTGAATTGATTAATGGTTTTAATGTGCTGGCTAATAACTGGTATGGATGATGAAACTACTATATGTTGAAATATTTCAGGATTTTGCCTCTTAGATATTTTTGAAAGAGCTTGCGTACTATAAATATTGATCGTGGTAAACTAATATATCATTCACCGTCAATACTTTAGCAACTACTAAGAATTTTTTTTAACCACTTCTATCATATTGTTGATATCAAATGGTTTTTCTATAAAGTCATCAGCTTTGCATTCTTTTGCCTTTTTGGGTAAATCGGGAGATGTGGAGGTCAAGACTGCTGATAGATCTTCTGTTTCAGGATCAGATTTTAATTCTTCGATTACTTCTGATCCTTTCTTTTTTCCTTTGATATAATCATCTACAATGACAACGTCAGGATCAATCTTGTCAATTTCTTTAATTGACACTGCAGTTAAAGATGGAGTAACATCGTAACCTTCCTCCGTCAAAACCTCATCCATTATATTCAGAATTGTTTCATTATCCTGAATAAGAACAATTTTCTTCTTCATAGTTTTTAATTTCTTGTATAAATGTATGGACAAAAAAACAATAAGTACTTAAAAATCATCATTATATATTTATTATTGTTTCATTTCTTCGAATTGGGATTATAATATCTTAATCATAACTCCATTTTGTGCCTTGGTAAATTAATCTCTTGTTCCTGTGGATAAGGTTGTCTCTGCGTCATACTGACATCCTCCTTCAATGTTCTTGCTGTCTCTAATGATTTTGATTGATCCATTGAGTATCTGGGGTCTGGTATGAAGGGCATCTTGGCCATTTTATGAATGGTTATTGTTGGGAAGTGAAAATCAACTTCGACTGTTCCCAACAAAAGATAACAGCCGCCGCCTTGAAAAGGATATTGTTCTAAACAATTGGGAAAATGAGCGGTATCAAAATATTCGCCCTCCGCATCGATCCACGTACCAAAAAACATAGCTCCTCTTTTAGTGGGCACGTGTTTTCTGGAAATCAAATAAGCTAACATTTTCACTTGTTGTTTATGATGTATAATGAGATCTCTAGACATTACCGTTCCACGATATTTGGTCTGTAACAGATCGAAAGGACTGAAAGACACAGGAAATCCCAAGATCTCAATCTCGTCAAAAGCGTCTTCAAAAGGATTTCTTTCTATTTTAGGAAGCTGATATTCTTTCTGTGGCTCCTCAATAAGAGTAAGCTGTCTATTGTCGGGTTTATTTCCTGACATCAGAAATCTCGCCTCGATCAACAATTCGTGCTTTTGTTTACCGGTAAACCTTAATGCGCCAATAAAAATCAATATCTGTAAGGTTTCTATACCGATTGGAATCCTTTTAACAAAGTTTTCCAAAGAAGTGTAAACACCATTATTTCTTCTTTCTTCTGGGATCAACTGTGCTAATCTTCCTTCTAAATTCTCAATCAACATCAAACCTAAATAAACATCTGTTCCATAAACTGTAGCCTGAAACTCGCTTAGATTGACACATGGATTATTGATTTTTGCGCCTGACATTTTAGCTTCGTGAACATAGACCTCGGTCCTGTAAAATCCACCACCATTATTGATTGCACAGACCATAAATTCAATGGGGTGGTAGACCTTGAGATAAAGGCTTTGATAGCTTTCCACTGCATAGGAAGCCGAGTGTGCTTTACAGAATGAGTAACCGGCAAACGATTCGATTTGCCTGTAAACTTCTTTTGAAAGCTGTTCAGGATGACCCAATTCCCTGCAAGATTCAAAGAAATGATCCTTTACTTTTTGTAGTGCTGATAAAGAGCGTCCTTTTCCGCTCATTGCTCTTCTAAGGACGTCCCCATCGGGGGCAGACAGACCGCCGAAATGCAAGGCAATTTTGATCACGTCCTCCTGATAGACCATTATTCCATAAGTTTCACCAAGTTCTTTTTTAAAGACATCGTGAAAATATTCGAATTTTGTCGGATTATTATGCCTGAAAATATATTCCCGCATCATACCGCTCTGGGCGACACCAGGCCGGATAATAGACGAGGCAGCAACCAATACCTTGTAATTCTCACATTTCAGTCTACGCAAAAGTCCGCGCATTGCAGGACTCTCAATATAAAAGCATCCTATTGTTTTACCAATGCTAAGGAATTCATTGCATTTAGCTTCATTTTTTGATATGGTAGTATCCTTTATATCGACGGTGATCCCTTTCTTTTCTTTTATCAGATCAACGGTATCCTTGATCGTTCCCAAGCCTCTTTGTGAAAGAATGTCGAATTTTTCCAAGCCGATTGTTTCCGCAGTGTACATGTCAAACTGCACAATTGGAAATCCTTTGGGTGGCATTTCCAATGCAGAATAATTGGTGATCGGTTCTTCAGAGATCAGGATACCGCAGGAATGCATACTTCTTTGATTGGGATATTTTTCCAGCATTTTTCCATACTGATGTACTGACCTGAACACCGAATTATTATCATGCTGATCCATCGGTTTGCCAGCCAGAATATCCAACTCCTCTTTGGGAAGCCCAAATGCTTTACCGACCTCCCGAAAAATGGATTTGTATTTAAACTCCACATTGGTCCCACAAAAAGCGACGTGATCCCTACCGTATTTTTTGAAAATATATTCCAAGATCGTGTCTCTGGTCTGCCAGCTCCAGTCGATGTCAAAGTCCGGAGGTGTTTTCCGGTTAAGATTCAGAAACCGTTCAAAATAAAGATCCAGTTCCAAAGGGCATATATCTGTAATCCCTATACAGTAGCTGACAATAGAGTTGGCACCACTCCCACGCCCCACATGCATAAATCCCATCCGGTTGCTGTACTGAATAATATCCCAGGTAATTAAAAAATATCCACAGAAGTTAAGCTGCTCAATAACGCCTAACTCTTTATCAACTCTCGTTTTAGCATCTGTATTACCCTCAGGATATCTTTTGATAAGACCTTCATAAGCTAACTGTTTTAACAACTTAAAATCATTTTCCCGGCTATCGGTAAAATGCTTTTTATTTTTAGGAGTCGAAAAATCAAATTCAAAACTGCATTCGTTGACGATATTTTTTGTATTCTCAATGATCTCCGGATAATATTGATATTTACCTAAAAGAAACTTCTTGTCAACAAAAGTTTCTGTTTCTTTACAATAATCATTTTCGGAAAGTTTGCTGATCAAAGTATTTCCGTCAATGGCTCTTAAAATTCTATGCAGCTCATATTCTTCAGTAGTATTGAATGTAACTGGATGCAAAATAACCATTTTGTCGATCATCTTTTTCAGTTCAGATCTTACCAGAAGATTCAATTCCTCTTGCCTTATCCCAATAAACTCATGCTCAGATAATCTATCAGGAATATTATGTAAAGGATAAATAACAAAATTGTTTTCAAAAGATGGATTTGCTTTAGGTATTTCTACATGATCGCAATTGTGATCCGTCAAAAGCCGGTTAACTTCCGCAATACCTGCAGCATTTTTAGCCAGACAGATGTAATACAATTCATTTTCAACCCGTATGTCAACACCCACAATCGGCTTGATGTTATTCTCTTGACAAAGCTTGTAAAAATCATAAATTCCTGTAACGGTATTAATGTCTGTCAGCGCTAATGTTTTAATATTAATATCAAGAGCCTGCTGAACCAGATCATCAATGGAAATAGTTCCATACCGAAGGCTGTGATAGGAATGACAATTGAGAAACATACTATTATATTTTATTTATTTTAAAAAACCGGATGCCCTTCCTACACTGGAAGCTCCGAATCTGTTTTTTATCCTGTCCATCGTCTGATAAAGAGAGATCAATTCTTCCGTGTCTTCAAAAAGATCCATCTGATGGCATCCGTGAACCAGACCGGTGAATCGTATCCCGATCAAACGTATCCTCATTCTTCTCGTGTAGATCTTTGTAAATAATTCCAGAACATATCTGAGCAATGTATGGTCAGCGGAGGTATATGGGATCCGGCATTGTTTGGTTTCCGTATCAAAATTGGAATATCTGATCTTGACCGTGACCGTTGAGGTTAACCATTTCTCCTGTCTCAACTGAAAAGCAAGTTTTTCCACCATTCCCGATAGGATACTTCTGATATTTTGAATATCAATGGTATCCTGGGAAAATGTGTTTTCAGTCGATATTGATTTTCTTTCGGAATAGGGAACCACAGGTGTCTCATCAATACCGTGTGCTTTCTTCGATAAGACAGTGCCATTCTTTCCGACCAGTTGGTGCAGTACATCAATGGGCATTTCGGAAAGGGTCTGTATCGTTTTAACGCCTAATCTTGAGAACAAGTTGAATGTTTCAGGTCCTACCATCGGGATCTTTTTTATTGACAGAGGATTTAAAAAGTTTTGAATATTGGACTCTTTAACCTCAAATCTCCCTGTAGGTTTTGATTCACCGGTTCCGATCTTGGAAACCGTCTTATTGGTTGATAAAGCAAAGCTGATCGGCAAGCCCGTATTTTTTGTAACGGCATCGACAATTTCATTGGTCCATTGAAAGCAGCCAAAGAACTTATCCATTCCTGAGAGGTCAAGATAAAACTCATCAATACTCGCTTTTTCCAACACCGGTACCTTTTCTTGGATCACTTCAGTAACCAAATGCGACATATTGGAATAATATTCCATATCGCCTTTGATCACTCTGGCTTCTGGACATAATCTCAGGGCCATCTTAATAGGCATTGCAGAACGGACACCAAATTTTCTTACCTCATAGGAGCAAGAGGCTACCACACCGCGGTCTCCACCTCCGATGATCACAGGCTTTTTATCCATTTCGGAGTTTTTCAGCCTTTCACAGGATACAAAGAAGGTGTCCAGATCCATATGTGCAATTGCTCTTTCCATTTGACAAAATTAGATACATTATGTATCTTTTTTATTATATTTGCAGATACAAATTGTATCAATGTCAATATTTTCAGAAAACATCAGGCTTTTAAGGCATAAGAAAAATTTATCCCAACAGAGTTTTGCAGAAAGCCTAGGGATGAGTAGGGTAAGATATTCAAAATACGAAGATGGGCGCTCTGAGGCACCTTACGAAATTTTAATCAGAATTTCTAAATTCTTTAATGTCAGCATCGATTTGCTTCTCACTTTGGATATCAGTAAATACCCAGTGGATAATATGATGAAACTTCCGGAGAATAGGGTTGTGTTACCAATTATTGTTGATTCTGATGGAGAGAATTATATAGAGATCGTTCCCCAGAAAGCTTCAATGGGCTATCTGAAAGGTTACAGTGATAATGAATATATTGAAAAACTTGCACGAATGAAGCTTCCATTTTTAAAGAATGCTAAATACAGAGCCTTTTTGGCAGACGGCGATTCAATGCCGCCATTTGCTGATGGCTCTTATATTATCGGAGAATACGTGGAACAGCTGGAGGATCTGAAATCTGGTAAAGAATATATTTTTATTACCTCAGACGGTATCACCTTTAAAACATTTGTCGAACAAAATAATGAGTCAGTTACTGTATCGGCTGATAATACATTTTACGAACCTTATCAGGTTCCACTTGATAATGTTCTTGAAATCTGGAAATACGTGCGTGGTATTTTGCCTGAAAATTATAAGCTGGACAACACAAATGATACCCACATTGGAACTATTCTGCAAGAACTTAAAACCAGCATCAAAGAATTGGATGACAAGGTGTCTCTAATTAAATAATTTAGTAGAAAGTCAGGTTTGCAATTAACCTGATATTTATACTGATTCGCAAACTATGTTAATCTGAAATATCATAAGGTTACTTACGATTTGTTTTCTTAAAATTAATCAGTTATACAAATCCTTCTACAAAACAAATAATTTAAAACTAATCATTATGTCTATATCGTATTACGATTTTAAAAATCTACCAAGTCAATCTCAGTATGAACTGGTGATTGAAGAAGGTCAGGTAATCAATGAAACCTACAAAAATGAATTGAAATTTATTTTATATGGAATGTCGAGTTTTTCCGTAGAGATCGTCATTAATATTAGCAATAATAAGATCGCAAGTCTAAGAGTTTTTCACAAAAAAGGAAATTTGTAAAAAATGAAAGAAAGTAATTGGTGAATTCATTTTTACTAGTTGTAATACTCTGTTCTGTTTTTCCGCATATTTATCTACCCATATTCTTCTTTCCAATTGATTTTTAGTTGTGAATATTTCTGATTGTCCTCTGCATCTTTCCATTTTTTATAAAATATATCCGCAGCCTTGGCCTTTTCAGGATCTCCTGTCCCGCGTTCAAGTTGCTGATAATCTTTATTTTCGTCATATTTTTTGCCACCCTTGTAATTAAAATAGCGGCGTGCTCTGGTAAATCCCATTTGGAGATATTTTCTAGCCATATCTGCACCGACAAAGTCGTCATTTTTTAAATAATTTAAAAAAAGCTCATAAATTTTTTCTGAACTCTCTTCAGCAATCTCAGCATTTTTAAATCGCCAGTACTGTCCGATTTCTGATTTGTATGGCTCACAGATTAAAACGCCTTGCTCACCCTTACCTACTTTATACTTTTCAGGATGCTTTTGATAGTTTATATCAGGCTTCCAGGCATAGGTGTCAGATTTGAAATTAATATAACTGGGTTTTCTATCGCTCATCCGAATCTATTATCAAACTAAGTGCCTTTGGTTTAGCACCACTTATTAGTTGTATAGCAAAAAATCTAAATTTCATAACTAAATAATTAGTTTTAGCTTTACTAAAAGTACCAATGAACAGCAAGATGTTTTTGTTTATAACAACTCCATAAGTTAATTATTCACAGAGGATCTTTTCTTTTTGCAAAAGAGGGAATAACCACAGATATGGCATTAATTATTATCTATTTCTTAAGAACTAATTAGCAAAATTTCAGAAAGGTGACCCGGATTGGATTATCATATTCTTTACATCTAAATTGATAGTTATTATATGGGCTCTGTATGCAGCAGGAATTAAGGATAAGTCATAACCTATCTGAAATTAATTTTATTTTATGATTTAGATCATAAGATTCTAATTATCAATATTTTAGATGTATAATTTTAGCTGTATGGCATAAAGTTAGATGATTTAATATTAACACTAAAAAATAAAAGTTATGTTTTACCATTCACAAAATCTTATCAATCCGATTGTAGCTGACGAACCGGATCCATCAGCAGCTAATGCCTTACAAGAAGGGCTTGGTGGTCAGTTCGGAGAAATGCGCACCATGATGCAGTATTTATTTCAAAGTTTTAATTTTCGTGGCAAAGCAACACCTTACATGGACTTGATACAAGGTGTAGGTGTAGAAGAAATTTCCCACGTGGAGCTTATTACTAAAACCATTTCTCAATTATTAGATGGGTCTCCGAGATATCAGGGAGACAAATATGAGGCGCCAAGTAAAGGTGGAGGTGTTGCACTTGAGATGGCGAAGGAACAACAAAATCCACAGCATTACATTGTAGGTGCTCAGGCAGCCTTACCGGTTGATGCTTCGGGAAATCCGTGGAGTGGTAGCTATGTTCATAGTCACGGAAATCTTGTTCTTGATTTGATGGATAATTTGGTAGTGGAAGCTACGGGAAGAATCCAAAAATGCAGAATCTACCAAATGAGCAGCAACAAGACTTTGCGCGCAACGGTTGCATTTCTTATCGTGAGAGATGAAGCCCACCAGGCTGCCTTTGCAAAAGCTTTAGAGACATTAGGCGTAGATTGGGGCAAAGTTTTGCCGGTACCAAAATTTGATTCTTCTCAGTTTCCGGAAGTTAAAAGATTGCTGGATATGGGATTGCACAGGGAGCAATACACATTTCGTATGGACGGATCCTTGATGGAACAGATTTTCAGCGGGCCATCACCTTTTAATGATGGTACGGAACTTACGACACTTAAAGAACCTCGGGAATCTTTCCCAATCCCTGAAGCTCCAGAGCGTCCGGAAGAATTTTCACCAGGTCTGGATGAAGAAATGCAGGCATTAGCCGATGCTTTTACTGAATTTAAGGAATCTGGCGGGAAAGTTAAAAAGAATGTAGCTGTAAAGGGAAGTAAAAAGAAATAAAAACTTCCATATTTCCGTAAATGTGCATCTCTGTAGAGATCTAATATAAATGCCTATAAAAATTATAATATTTTTATGGGCATTGTTTTTAAGCTTTAAACGATTTCAAAATTATCTAAGATTTAAGCGTTTAAAGCTATAATAGGTCTAGTACTAACTACTATTGGAAATATTTTATATTTGATTTTTATTTAATGAATTTTAGAAATAAAATCACCACACTTTTCAACTGGTATAACTCATATATCAAGAGATCAATCTTTGAGCTTTAGCTATTCTAAAAAAAGCAGGTTGCAATATAGACGAGGAACAGTCAGAAGAAGTGATGGAGTTTTTATACATTATTATTAAATTAACCCTAAAAGAAATTTTTACATCTGACTGATTATTTGTATTTTAGTACCATATTAGAATGATGAATTTCTGCTGCAACCAATTTTCTCAAAGTTGCTCCTAAAATAATTTTTAACGAAATCATCAAGATAATGATAATTGCAGATCTATACATAAGAGTTTCCACTGATGAACAGGCTGAAAAAGGCTATTCCCAAAGAGATCAGAACGAAAGACTACGCAAATATTGTGAAAACAACAACATCATAGTCAACAAGGTTATTTACGAAGATCATTCAGCCAAGAGCTTTGAACGCCCTGAATGGAAAAAATATCTGATTGAAATCAAAAAAAGAAATCATAAAAGCAGTCTAGTTCTCTTTACAAAATGGGACCGTTTCAGCCGTAATACAGGAGACGCTTATCAGATGATCAGTCTTCTTCATAAAAACCATATTATTCCTCAAGCCATTGAGCAGCCTTTGGATATGTCTGTCCCCGAAAATAAGCTAATGTTGGCTATTTATCTTTCAACTCCAGAAGTTGAAAATGACAGACGGGCACTGAATACCTTTCATGGAATGCGAAGAGCAAAAAAAGAAGGGAGGCTAATGGGTATTGCACCTTATGGCTATATTAACAGAGCTCATGAAGACGGTAAAAAGTACATCGCTATTAGAGAACCAGAGGCTTCGAATATTAGATGGGCTTTCAATGAATTGGCTAAAGGCCATATTCCAGCTGACCACGTAAGAATTCAGATGAATAAGAGAGATGGGATATCGATGGGAAGAAGTGCATTTGCTAAAGCTATGAGGAATCCGGTCTATTGTGGTAAGATCTATATTGAAGACTATAAACAGGAGGAAGCTTACTATACTGATGGTAAGCACGAGGCGCTAATAACTGAAAGACTTTTCAACCAAGTTCAGAAGATCATGGACAAAAAAAGAAAAGTCGAAGGTCCCGGTGGAAGAGTTTTTGGTAATGAACGATTTCCCCTAAGAGGTCTTCTGACCTGCCCAAGATGTGGCAAGAATCTAACTGCTAGTGGCGCAAAGGGTAAGTCTAAAACCTATTACTATTATCATTGTCATTATAAATGCGGATTCAGATTTGACTCTGACAAGTTAAATGAACTTTTTGAGTTGGAAATTTCAAAGTTAGAATATAATCCAATTATAAAAGATCTTATGAAGGAAATACTCCTGGATAATTATAAACAGTTCACTTACGACATAGAAGCGAAAAGAAAGTCTATAGCAAAAGATATCACTTTACTCAACGAAAAAGTGGCCAGTGCGAGAGATAAATATCTTGCGGACAAATTAGATGAAGATGATTATAAAGACATCAAAATGCTCACGAGATCACAAATTGAACAACTGGAGCAGGAGCTTCAACACATTGTTTCAGAAAGCAAAGAACTTGACATCAGAAGGAAAATAGAGAACGCACTTGATTCAATGGAAAATCTTGCAAACCTTTACCAACAGGGCGATCTGCTGACAAAAAGAACAATAGGGTGTTTGATATTTCCCGAAAAAGTCGAATTTGACGGAAAAAGTTTTCAAACACCAAAAATGAACATTGTCGCCCAGTGTATCTATCAGTATAACAATGGATTAGGAGATAAAAAAAACCGACATAAGAGAGTGAAAACTTCAAATGTCGGTCTTGTGACCTCGACAGGATTCAAACCTGTAACCTCCTGAGCCGTAATCAGGTGCGCTATTCAGTTGCGCCACGAGGCCTTATTTAAAGGTTTGCAAATATAAGACTTTTTTGCTTTCTTTGAAAGATGAAACTTAATTTTTTACTAGTAATCGCATTTTTAACGTTAATCTCCTGTAAACAAGAACAAAAAATAACACTTGCAGATGTAGTTTCTCTTTCCTCTAACCTTAGCTACAAAGAAAACAAGGGGAATCTTTACATAAAGTCTGGTAAATTCACCTATGAGTTTAAAAAAGATCAGATTCCGTTTAAAAAAGTTATTTTATTGAATTCCAGTTTATTGGGATATATTTCCGAAATTGGTGCTGAAAACACGGTTATTGGAGTTTCAAGCCCTGAATATATTTATTCAGAAAAAGTAAGTACCTTAATAAAAACGGGTATGATTCAAAATGTAGGAAACGAACAAAAATATGACGTAGAAAAAATTATTTCTCTGAAACCGGATGCTATTTTCACGAATTACATTGCCAGTTTCGATAATACCTATCAGCTTTTGAAAAATAATGGGATTCATATTGTATTTCTTGATGAATACATGGAGCAGGAGCCTTTAAAAAAGACAGCTTATATCAAACTTTTTGGTAAACTTTTTGGTAAAGAAGAGCTTGCAGAACAGAAATTTGCAGAAATTAAAAAAAATTATAACGATTTAAAGCAATTAGCTTCAACATCTAAATCACAGCCCGAAGTTTTAGCCAATGAAATGTATGGCGATATCTGGTATTTACCGGGAGGGAAAACTTTTACAGCCAATTATATTTTAGATGCCCATGCAGATTATATTCTGAAAGATAATGTCGATGAAAAAGCGGTTACAATGAGTTTTGAAGAAGTGTACGCAAAATCCCAAAAAACCCAATACTGGGTTAATGTAGGAAACCATCTTTCAAAACAGGAACTTTTAAACATAAACCCATATTACAGTAAACTTGAAGTGTTTAATACGGGAAAAATCTACGGAGTCACAGCAAGAGAAAAGCAGAAATCAAATGACTTTTTTGAAAGCGGAGTAGTGCGTGCCGATATTATTCTAAAAGATTATATAAAGATCTTTCACCCGGAACTTTTGCCAGATTATAAGCTGACTTATTTGAAAGAATTACAATAGATCAATAGATTTTTTTATTTTTGCGGTAGTTTTTTAGCTTATGTGGAAGAAAATAAAGCAGCTTATTTTTATCGTTCTTGTGCTGAACGTAGTATTTATCATTTGGGGAAGATTCTTTAATCCGCCTATTACCATCACGCAGATTGGCGGGCTCTTCAAATATGGAAAGCTGAATCGTGACTATGTTTCCTACGACGATATGGGAAATAATGTAAAGAAAGCGGTGATAGCCTCCGAAGATCAGAAATTTTTTATTCATAACGGTTTTGATTATAAAGCCATCGAAAAGGCCATGAAAAACAACGAAAAAGGCAAGAAACTGAGAGGCGGAAGTACCATTTCGCAGCAGACTGCAAAAAATGTTTTTCTTTGGCAGGGCAGAAGCTGGATCAGAAAAGGCCTGGAAGCGATGTACACTTTTATCATCGAAAAAGTCTGGACTAAAGATATTATTCTTGAGCGATATCTGAATTCTATTGAAATGGGACAGGGTGTTTTCGGAGTAGAAGCCGCTTCACAGTATTATTTTGGGAAATCTTCAAAAGATCTTTCTGCCTCAGATGCAGCATGGATTGCCGCAGTCTTGCCCAACCCTAAGAAATATGATCCCAAAAACCCATCTTCTTATTTGAGAAAGAAACACAACTGGATTTTAAGACAAATGAAAAATGTGAGTTTGAAATAGTATCTTTGTACCAATGAAATTTCTCAGTTCAAGTACAAAAAATTTTGAATCTGTTCTTAAAAAATATTTTTCTTTTAAGAATGAAACCCTTTCTCTGGAGCCTTTTACAGAGTTTCTGGAAAGCATAAAGAAAGCCGATTTTACCGACGTTCTGAATTGCTTTAAGGCAAATTTAAATTTAGCTGAAAATTTCAAATACTATATTCACAACATTTTTGAAGTCAGACCTTTCAATTTATCTCTTACTGAAGCCAATATTCTGTCGGAAAATGCTTTCTTTCCGGAATTAAAAAAAAGGATTCTTAACAAAGTTTTGCCACCTGTTGAGAATGAAAAAACCGTCTGGTTTCTGGTTGACAACGTCAGTTTCAGACCAAAAAAAGATTTAGAATATCTCCAGAATCTTCCTGAGAATGAGATGGATGAGTTTTTTCATATTTTAGGACTTACAGATTTTATTCAGAAACCAAAAGTCAAAAGTGAACTCATTTTTTCAATGAATATTCTCTCATGGCGCGTTACAGGGATGGCGTTAGACGTTGAAGTGGTAAGAATGGCCCCAGAATATCGGAATTTTGACAATCCTTTTTTGGCATTACAAAACGAATTGGAAAGATTAGCCGAAGAATTTAAATTGAATCCGGAGATCAAATTAAATTCTAAAGACAGTCGTTACAAACAGATTAAAATTTATACAGAGCAATGTCTTGATTTTGTAAATATTGCCTTTAAAAACTCGTCGAAATATGGTATTTCCGGTAAAATCAATCAGTCCCTTCTGAAAATTCGCCAACAGACACAAAGAATTTTTGAAATTGCACAATTGCTGGTAATTGATGACGACCACGACATTGTCATAAAGTCTAAGCAATTGATGTTTAATGTTCTTAGTTATAAATCTCATAAAAACAATATTTCAGAGCTTTTCAACGATAGTACAAGGATGATTTCTCATCTGATCACCAATCATACAGCAGAAACAGGAAGTCATTACATTACATCCAACCGCAAACAATACATGAGCATGTTTTACAAGGCGAGTGGAGGCGGTATTATTGTTGGTGCATTGTGCGTATTAAAAATGCTTTACGGTTTCATGCCGGGAAGTGATTTTTTCCATGCATTTTTATATTCATTAAATTATGCAATGGGATTTGTGATGATTTATCTGATGGGTTTTACTTTAGCCACAAAACAGCCCGCAATGACAGCTGCGACGATGACTAAGGTACTTTCTGAGCAGGGAAATACCCAAAGAAATAACACTGAATTTGCAGATTTGGTTTCAAAACTATTCAGAAGCCAGTTTATTGCTTTTGTAGGAAATGTTTTGCTTGCTTTTCCGGTTGCGATGGCAATAATTTATGGTTTAGATGTATTTTTCTCCCAGAATCTGGCAGTTGAAAAATCTGAAAAATTGTTGAAAGATCTCGATCCTTTTAATTCTAAAGCAATTTTGCATGCATGTATTGCTGGGTTTTATCTTTTTATATCGGGGATTATTTCAGGAAATATCGGGAACAATTCTGTGTTTTTCCAGATTCCGGACCGAATTGCAAAAAACCAGTCCATTAAACGGTTTTTCGGGGCTAAATTTGCCAACAGCCTTTCAAAATATTATGCTAAAAACTGGGCAGGTATAATTTCTAATTTCTGGTTTGGTGTTTTTCTGGGAGCAACTGCGCCGATTGGGTTGTTTTTCGGATTAGATCTTGATATCCGCCATATCACTTTCGCTGCAGGAAACTTTGCATTGGGATTGTACGGAAAAGATTTCAGTGTAGATTCTTACACATTCTGGGTTGCGCTTCTCACTGTTTTTGTTATTGGTTTTTTCAACTTTTTTGTTAGCTTCAGTTTATCAATGTTTTTGGCATTCAGATCGAGAAAAATGAATCTTGGAGAAGTGAGTGAAATTTACAGAGAGATCTTCAGGTATTTTTTGAAAAACCCTTTAAAGTTTTTTATTCCGCTGCGTTCGAGTTTTGATCATAAAACTTCTGCAATGGTACAGAACACAATGCCTACAAAATCAAAAGATCAGTAATTTTTTCTTCACCGAATTTATCCTGAAATTTCTTTAAGTAAAAGCTTTTGCGCATTTGAAAATCATTCTTCAGAAGTGGTGAACCTATCTGAATAGTAATTATTTTAGTTTCGATATTTACACTTTCAATTTCGTTGAAAAGGCTTTCATCAAGATATTCTTCAAGAAAATCTTTAATTTCAAAAGCCAAGAGCTTGTCTTCAAAACCATAAATTCTGGCAAATGATTTTACAAGTTCTGAGGATTGGAATTCACGCTTTTTATTTCGTTTCATGATCTCACACTTCAAAGATTATACTTTCTTCATTGATTTTCTTGACCACACTCTCTGTACGTTCTCTATGCGTATCGGTAATAAAAATCTGCCCGAAATTCTCCTGATTAACCAATTTTATGAGTTGGGCAACACGAATGTCATCCAGCTTATCAAAAATATCATCCAACAGAAGAATCGGAGTTTTTCCGGTAAGTTCTTTTATCAGACTCATCTGAGCCAATTTTAGCGAAATTAAAAATGATTTTTGCTGTCCCTGTGAACCAATTTTTTTAATAAGGACATGATCCATTTCAAAATGTAAATCATCTTTATGAATTCCTTTTGAAGTATAAGTCAGCATTCGGTCCTTATCAATATTCTGATCTAAAAGCTCCTGAAAGGCCTTGTCAGGTTGAGCAGAGTCGAAGCCTTCCAGTAGATGAGATTCGTAGATTACAGAAACTGTTTCTTTTCCACCCGAAATAATCTGATGAAAATTCTGAACAATCGGATTGAGCTTTTCGACAAACTCTTTTCTTTTTTCAAAAATTTTAGTTCCTGATTTTGTGATCGGATCGTCATAAATTTCCAAAGAATCTTTATCCCATACTCTGTTTTTGGCAAAATATTTTAGTAAAGCATTTCTCTGCTGAATAGTTTTCTGGTATTGAATGAGATCAAAAAGATACCCGGAATTGGTCTGGGAAATCATTGAATCTAAAAATTTTCTCCTGCTTTCTCCGGAATCTGAAATCAGATTTGAATCATAGGGTGAAATCATCACACTGGGAAGATAACCAATGTGATCGGCCATTCTATCGTAACTTTTATCATTCTTTTTAATGATTTTTTTAGAATCTTTGGGCTGTGAAATTTTGATCATATCTTCACTGTCATCATTTTGAATCTCAGCATCTATGGTGAAAAAATCCTCATCTTTTTTAATATTGTTGGTGTCGGTATTTCCTAAGAAGCTTTTGCCTACAGAAAGGTAATGCAGAGCATCCAAAATATTGGTTTTTCCGGCACCGTTATTTCCCACGAAACAATTGATCTGCGGCGAAAACTCAAACCTTTTTTCAGAATGGTTTTTAAAATTGTACAGAGTGAGTTTGTTGATGATCATTCGTCAAAAATACTTCATTATTATTAAAAATAAAAAAGGAAGTATCGAACAGCTTTCTACTCCGAAAGAAAAATAGATGTCATCTTTTTTACTTTCAGAGAAATAAATGAGAATAAATGTAAAGATTGAGGTTAACAAAAAACAGACTGCATAATGATTTTGTAGATAAAAAGTAGATAAAATACTTGAGATAAAAACCAATAGGTAAGCAAGATATTTCGTATTCTGAACTCCAATGATTTTTGGAAAAGTCTGTATCGTATCATTATTCATATCACGAATGTCGAAAGGTAAAACAAGTGCCGTTACAAAAAAGAAACTGATAAAAAATATAGGCGCATTCAGTTCCGGTAAAGTCAGCCACGAATTGATCATCGCCCAAACCAAACCAACATAAAACACTTTTAAAAGAGGGATTTTCCTGATATATGATTCTAAAAAGAAACTGTTATAAAGCAATCCCAAAATCACAATGATTGCCCATTTTAGCAGGCGTATTTCATTATGATTAAAAATAATCAAAGCCGCCGAAACAACTCCGGTAATCACATTCAGTAGAAAAATTTTATAGAAATACTTTGTTTTCTGATATTTCGTGTATAAATATCCGCTAAAATACGTTATGAATATCAAAAGCACTGAAGGGAAACGGAATGTATTTTGCTCAAGCATGAAAAATATTGCGAAGAAAGTTCCCATCAACGAGACGTACAACTGGCTGTCTATGATAGATTTTTTCAGTACTTTTAAGCAATTCATTTAGTAAAAATAATATTTATGCAAAGATATTCCAAGATTTTGGTCCTATTCCTACTGTTGCTGAATTTTTCAATGGCTTATTCGCAAAACTACTATGATCAGCAGTGGAAAAAAATAGGTGAGAATGCAAAAAAAGGAACTTATAAATCTAATCTTCCAATAGTTTTAGACATTCAAAACCAGGCTATGAAAGAAAATAATGCGCTTCAGCTTATTCGTGCCTTAAAAGCAGAATTCAGTATTGTTAATCAGATAACCGACGATGATAAGAATGATTCGGCTTCGAAGTTTTTTGTTAAACTTCAAAATTCTGAAAAGAACCTGAAAGGCGATGATCTTTTGGTATACAAAGTTTTGCTGTCAGGTTTTATGTTTGATTATTATAATGAGCATTCTTGGGAAATTAATGGCAGAACCTATATGAATTCTCAGGATGTTTCTCAAATTGAAACATGGAGTAAGCTCGATTTTAAAAATTATTTAAGCAAAACCTTCACAGATCTTGATCAGCAAAAATCTGAGATGAAAAAAGTTTTGTTTACCAAATATAAAGACGCTTTTTCAAATACAAAAGATGTTGCCTATTTCCCGACTTTGCTGGATTGGTTTTCTCTGAGGAAAGTAAATTTTTTATCTGACAACAATCTGTTTACCAAAAATGAACTGACTGAAAACAGAACTCTTATTAATACAGTTTTTGACGAATTGATTGCTCAGAACACAGGAAATTCAAAACTGTATTTTATGCATCAGAAATTATCTGAAAATTGTCAGTTTTCTGAATGTAAAGATAAGCTCGAGCAGCTTCAGAATTTAATTAAATCTGATACAGAAGGTGATTACAAGGTTTTGGTGATGGAAGAAATCATGAATGAACTGATTGTGAAAAATAAGCAAAAAGAAGCTTTGGGAATCGGAAGTCAGGCAAAAGCGCAATATCCTAAATCTGCTTTTTTAGAAAATATAAAAAATAAAGAAAATCAGATCATAAATCCCAATTTGAGTATAAAATATGAAGAGCAGACGCAGCCCGATCTGCCGATTCATCTGGTCGCTGAATTTAAAAATGTTTCAGAATTTACAATCCATATTTATGAAGTAAAAGATGATCTTTTGTCATTTGTGCAATATGCTAAAAACCCGTACAACAATGCTTTTGCAAAGGTTAAAAAGACACTTTTAAAGAAAGAAAGCTACAATCTGTCTGATCCGAAAGACTATCAGCTGCACAAAACCTCATTAGAAATAATGCCTCTTCCTTCGGGAATTTATGTTGCGGAATATTCTGTTGCTGGCTCAGATTTAAAAGATGATGATTCCAGACAGAATTTTTATTTTTTCGTTTCTGGTCATAAAATTATTTATCACTCTAAAGACGATAGAAATGATCTTTCGAACAAATTGAAATTGGTAAATGCTGAAAATGGAAAACCGATCAATAGTGAAAATATTACTTTTTATGAATTTGTTCAGAATAAAACTTTAACCAAGGCTTCCGGGAAAACCGATGAAAAAGGAATCTTTAAATTTCCGGTTACGGCAAATAAAGAGTATTACAGAACTTTTTTAATTCACCAGCCTAAAACGAATGACTTTCAAATGATGGAAGTTTATGGTCGGCAAGATTATGTACAAAGAGAAGATCAGAATAAACAAACCCAGGCCAAAGCACAGATTTTCACCGATCGGGCAATTTACAGACCGGGACAAACTGTTTATTTCAAAGTCATCAATACCACAATTGATCACGAAATAGAATCTGTTGTTTCAGGTTTAAAACAAAAAGTAATATTAAAAGATGTCAATAATAAAGAGGTGGCATCTCAAGATTTTTCAACAAATGATTTTGGATCTTACCATGGAAGTTTTATTCTTCCGAAAGGACAGCTTAATGGCACATTTTATATAAGGACTGATTCCAATGAAGGTTATAAAAATATCAGAGTTGAAGAATATAAACGTCCGAAATTCGAAGTGACCTTTGAACCCGTAAAAGAAGAATACAGATACGGACAAACCATTGAGCTGAAAGGTAAAGCAATGATGTTTTCTGGGGTTGCACTAAGCAATACAAATGTAAATTATGAAATCAGAAAACAAAACATCCGCTGGAGATATTTCCCATGGTATCCGAGTGATAATGAAAATGAAAACTCAATTTTGGGTGAAGCAAAAACCAATGAAAAAGGTGAATTTACCATAAAATTAGATCTCAAAAAAGACGAAATAATAGATGGGATTCAAATTGATAATTACCAGATTAATGCTGCAGCTACAGACATCAACGGTGAAACGCAGACTGCGAATACCAATCTGAAAGTTGCCTCAGTTTCGCACTATATCAAAGTTGATGACATCAAAAATACATTTGCTGATGAAAATATAAAGCTGAAAGTTGAAACAAAAAATTATAACGAACAAAATCTAAAAAAATCCTATCAGGTTAAATTATCAAAATTAGAAGCACCGGAAAGAATTTTCAGGGAAAATTTCAAGGAAGAAGTTCAGGATCTTCCAAAATTTTCAAAAGAGGATTTTATCAGCAAATTTCCTCACGATTTGTATGACAAAAATGATGAATTAAAAAACCGTAAAACTTCTTTTGTCATTCTGAACGGAGAGAAGCGAAGTGAAGAAACTCTGGATCTAGGAAAGCTGGAAGCAGGAGGTTATCAGTTGGAGCTTTACAATATCGAAGGAAAAGACACGATAAAATCTGTTCAGCAGTTCAGTGTTTGGGATAAAAAATCACTTAAATCTGATCAGAAAACTTTTCTGACCGTTTTAGAACCTAAAAATGAATTTTCGAGAGGCGAGAAGGCAAAAATATATGTGTATTCTGGGATTCCTGATACTTTGGTGAATGTTTTTGTTCAGGACGGTTCCGGAAAAACAAATTCAGAAGTACACCAATTTAAAAATGGAATTTTAGAGTTTATTGTTGATATTCCAAAAGAAAAAAGCATTACCGCATTAAATATTCAGTTTCAGGTTGTAGCATTCAATGATGTGCAAACAGAAACGGTGGATTTAAAAATAAAAGGTACGGAACAGCCTTTAAAAATTGAAACAACGACTTTCAGGGATAAAATTGAGCCTAATTCAAAGGAAAAATGGTCAGTAAAAGTTTCAGGAAATGAAAAAGAAAAAATCAATGCTGAAGTTTTAGCCAATATGTACGATATGTCTCTGGATCAGTTTGCAATGAACACTTTTACTTGGAATAAGTTATATACTCCATATTCATTTGTAAATTCTTATAATGTTGCACAAAATCTTGAACAAAAATATTATCAAAAAAGATTGAAATACTATAGCGGAAATTATGTAGAAGTTCCGCAGTTTAATTGGTTTGACCGTTATAGCTTTTTAAATTCATTACAAGGTGAAGTTGCAGGCATTTCAGTGCAAGCTAATGCAGCTCCTTCTCCTATGGCTGCACCAAGAGATTCAGTTTCTAAAGAAAGAAATGTTGAGGAAGTTGTTGTTTTGGGGTATAGTAAAAGTAGGATGTCTACTGAAAATCGTCAGAATGTTGAGGAATTAGAAGATAATGCAATTGATATCAAAGGCCCAAAGGAAGCGCTTGATAAAATTCCTGTCCGTCAAAATCTCAATGAAACCGCATTCTTTTATCCGGATTTAAAAACCGACTCAGAAGGAAATGTCAACTTCGAATTCACCTCTCCGGAAGCCTTGACTAAATGGAAATTAATGTTTTTAGCGCACACAAAAGACGCAAGATCCGCAACTTTAGAAAAACAAGTTGTTACGCAGAAAGAATTTTCCGTAACACCAAATTATCCGAGATTTTTGAGAGAAGGTGATGAATTGAATCTTCAGTCAAAACTATCAAATCTAACAGACAAAAAACTAAGCGGCTCAGCAAATCTTCAGATTCTGGATGCTTTTACCAATGAAGATATTTCGTCAAAATTTGGGTTAAATTCAAGTACTCAGAATTTTGATTTAAATGAAAACGGAAACTTAGCGCTGACATGGAAAGTAAAAGTTCCCCACAATGTCTCATCCATCATTTTCAAAGTAGTGGCAAAAGCAGGACAATATTCTGATGGTGAACAAAAAGCAATCGCCATTTTACCAAACAGAATGTTGGTAACAGACGCTCTGCCAATTTTTGTGAAAGAAGGAGAAACACAAACCTTTGTTCTTGACAATCTTAAAAATACAAACTCAACAACGATTTCAAATGTATCAAATACGTTGGAACTGACAACAAATCCGATCTGGGAAATCATGTTTGCTTTGCCAAGCCTGAAAAATGATCAGAATAGCTCTGCTGATGTAATCTTTAATAAATGGTTTGCCGATATTTTGGCTTCGGAAATCTATAAAGCCAATCCGAAACTGAAAACTGTTTTTGAAGAATATCAAAGCAAAGGATTATTAAATTCAAATCTTGAGAAAAATCAGGAGCTGAAACAACTCTTGCTGGAAGAAACTCCATGGGTTCTGGAAAGTAAAAATGAAGAAGAGCAAATGGCAAAACTTTCACTTTTATTTGATACGAATACGATGAGGAATGCTATTCAGACTGATTGGGATGAATTTGAAAAACTGCAGAATCCTGATGGTGGTTTCTCATGGTATCAAGGGTATCCTAGTTCATACGGAACTTCATTGTACATCCTTAAAAACTTAGGAAAAATCAACGTATGGTTGAAAGAAAATGTGAAAGATTATCAGTCTTCGGAACAGATAAAATTGACAGAGAAATTAATCAATTATGTTGATAATGAAATCGACAAATATTTTGAATTAAAAAAAGAAAACGTCTGGACAAACTGGGCGGTCGATTATCTTGATACCAGAAATTACTGGGAAAAACAATATCCTTTAAAAGGAAAAGGTGCAACGCTGAAAAATTTAGTAAAACAGAAAGCAAAAACGGCAAAAATCACTGATTTTACATTCTTCGGTCTACATCGTGCAGCTTTATTGCTGAGTGATTACGGTCTGAAAGATGTTTCTGATAAATTATTAAATTACCTGAAAGAAACTTCTGTTGATACAAAAACGCAGGGCATTTACTGGAAACAGAATCTTGACGATTGGGGCTGGTTCGGCTCGAAGGTAGTCAATCATGCAGGAGCATTGGAAGCTTTTAATAAGCTGAAACCAAACGATCAAAAATTCATTGAAGACATGAAAATCTGGCTGATCACGCAGAAGGAAGTCAACTCATGGGGAAGCTCGAGAGGTACTTCAGAAGTAATTTTCACCATTTTAAATTCAGGGAAATCATGGACGAATGCAGAGAGTGATAAAGCAACAATTATTTGGGGAGGAAAAGAATTGCAGCCTCAAACTCAGGCAACAGGTTATATAAAATCTTCTGTAAAAACAGATATTTTAGATAAAAATTTAGCCACATTAACTGTAACAAAACCGGGCCCAGGAATTGTTCAAGGTGGATTATTTTGGCAGTATTATGAAGATTTAGATAAAATAAAATCATCTGAAAACTATATTTCGATTACCAAAGAGCTGTATAAAAAGATTAAAACGGTAAATGGTGAAGAATTGCAGAAAATTTCACCGGAATCACCTTTAAAAGTGGGAGATAAGATAACGGTAAGAATGATTCTCAATACAGACCGTGCGATGGAATTTATTCACATCAAAGATATGCGTGCTGCCGGGTTTGAACCTTTGGATGTGATTTCCGGATATCAGTGGAAAAATAGCTTAGGCTATTATCAATCGACGAAAGATGCATCTACTAACTTCTATATCCAATATATGCCAAAAGGAAAATATGTTTTTGAATACGATTTTGTAACCAATGCTTCAGGAACATTTTCGAACGGAATTACAACCGTGCAAAATTATTATGCTCCACAGATGAATGCGCATACAAAAGGGAGTACTGTGAAAATTTCAGAATAATTTATTTTAAAGTAAATACCAATCAACTCCTCACATATTTTGTGGGGAGTTTTTGATGGTTGTGATGAAAAAAGATGAACTTTAATTCACACTTCAGATTCAAAACAATATCAAATCAACCGAAATAATATTATATTTGTTTCTATACAATTTAAGATATTATGGAAAACGTATTTGACGCAAAAGATGCTCAGAATTATATCAATAGAATCAATAATCTTGTTGAAGATACACATGGTTTGTGGGGGAAAATGACGGTAGATCAAATGTTGGCACACTGCTGCATCACCTACGAAATGGTGTACGAGCCCGAAAAGCATAAAAAACCGGGAACCATTGCAAAATTTATCTTAAAAACTTTTGTAAAGCCAAAAGTAGTAGGAGAGAAGGCCTATCCCAGAGATTCTGCTACCGCTCCGCAATTTGTCATCAGCGGAAGAAGAGATTTTGATGACGAGAAAAAAAGACTGATTGGTTTTATTCAGAAGACGCAGCAGCTGGGATCTTCAGCCTTTCATGAGAAAGAATCTCTTTCTTTCGGGAAATTAAAATCTGATGAATGGAACAATATGTTTGCAAAACATTTAAATCACCATTTATCTCAGTTTGGAGTTTAAAAAAACATTGATGGTGAAAAAATTATTACCATTTCTAATCCTCGCATGCAATTTTGCAGCTGCGCAAATGCCCAATATCTCAAATGTCTGGCTGAATAAGTCAAAACCCTACATCGGTACCATTGGCAAAGACAGTGAAATCCTTAAGCTCAAGGTAGAAATTTCTGAACAGAATAAAAAAAACGACCAGCAATATTTTGTTGCAGGATATACTGTGGTAGAAAATAATTCGACCAAATTTGAAGGTAAACTGACCATCACGCAATACAAAGACGGCAGGAAAAAAGGCGTCGTGTATGGCGATTATGAATTGTCAGAAGAAGTCAAGGGTAAGCATTCCGGTGTTTTTACCGGGAAATTCATCTATACTTTTCAATGGAATAAAAAAACGCAGAAGATAGAAAATCCATATATCCAACTCATTGGAAACTGGAAAAGCTATGACGGAACTTTAGATTTTAAAACCAACTTAAAAAACCAATAATCATGTTAAGACAAATTTTAGGGATAATCGCAGGAATTATAGCCGGCTCACTCTGCGTTTGGGCAGTAGAAACAATCAATCACAGTCTCTATCCTTTTCCTGCCGGTATGAAAACCAATGATATGGATGCCTTCAAAGCTTATGTTGAAAATTTGCCTGTTTTGGGAAAATTACTGGTGATTGTTGGTTATGCTTTGGGAGCATTAGTTTCAGGATTTGTCTCAACTAAAGTTGCAAAAAACGGAAAACCGGTAGCAGCAATTATTTGCGGGCTTATTTTCCTTACTTTTACCATCTACAATATGTTTGTGCTGCCAACACCTGTCTGGTTCTGGGTTTTAGGGATTCTGGTTTGGGGATTGGTTTTAGCAGGATATAAATTGGCTTTAAATAAAAAACAGTAAATAATTGAATATGAAATTAGGAGCATTTTCCATCAGCTTAAGTGTAAAAGATTTAGAAAAATCAAAAGATTTTTACGAAAAATTAGGTTTTACTACGATGGGTGGCAACATGGAAAGCAATTATCTGATCATGAAAAACGGCAGCACACTGATCGGGCTTTTCCAGGCAATGTTTGACGGCAATATGCTGACTTTTAATCCTGGTTGGGATGAAAATGCCCAGAATCTGGAAACTTTTGATGATGTAAGGGCAATTCAGAAACACTTGAGAGAAAATCAGATAGCGTTGGAGAAAGAAGCTGACGAAACCACTTCCGGACCGGAACATATTTTCCTGAAAGACCCGGACGGAAATATGATCTTAATAGACCAACACAGATAACTAATTAGTAACTAAAATTAATATTTGAATTTTCGTACTTATTTTTCAACTTTCAACAACAATAATAAACACAAAACTAAAATTAAAATTATGGCAACAGTAAACGTTTATCTTACATTCAACGGAAATTGCAGACAGGCATTTGATTTTTACAAATCAGTTTTCGGTGGCGAATTTCCATACATCGGAACTTTCGGGGAAATGCCTCCACAGGAGGGAAAAGAAATGTCTCAGGAAGATAAAGACAAAATCATGCACGTATCTCTTCCGATCTCCTCTGAAACCATGTTGATGGGAAGTGACACCGGCGGAGAATGGTCATCAAATCTTATTGTAGGGAACAATTTTTCTGTTTCCATTAATGCAGATTCTAAAGAAGAAGCAAATAGGCTTTTTGAAGGGCTCTCACAAGGCGGAAATGTTACTATGCCACTTGAAGACACTTTCTGGGGAGCGTATTTTGGAATGTTCACCGATCAGTTTGGCATCAATTGGATGGTTAATTATGATGATCCTTCTAAAATGCAGCATTCTTAACAGTCTTTTTAAATTTAAATGAAACCGGCAGATTGATTTTGTCGGTTTTTTATTTATCTCATAAGATTTAAGCAAAGCATTTAAGAGTCTGTAAAATTGTGGCAGATAATAAAATCTTACGGTAGCGAGGGACTAAAATTTCTGATCCTTTAGGCGTTACACTTGATTATATCGTAAAAGATGGACAGTATGAGCAGATCGACAACGATACTCTGAAAAAACTAAAGCAATATAGGAACTTGACAGCGACACCAAAGCTCACATTTTTGCAACCATCGATGCTTTTATCAAAGCCTCTAAACTTAAAAATATTGCTGCATTATAAAACAAAACCGCCACTCAAACGAGTGGCAGTAGTTTTTTAGGGATATTCAAAACCAAATATAATTTTATAAAGCCTATTATCTTTCAGATAAAACTCCATAAAATACGGAGGCATTTCATATTGCTTTATTTTAGGGTCATCAGGATTATCAATTGTGTATCTGATAATTTCTTCTTTAGATTTTTTTTCAACTTTAAAATCAGTGCCTTTTAAATTGGTTATTTCTTCTGAAGTCATTCCTAATTTTAGTCCTGATTCCGTTTTAAAATTATCATATTTAGTTTTCCCAAAATCTCTCTCAAGTTTAGGGTCATCTTTTAAATACCCTAACTCGAAACAACTAAAACTATTTTTTACATCTCCTTCATATTGATAAGCAATTAAGTATTCTTTTTTTTCTTTATCTGTAAAAATAGTTACAGGAGAATATCTTAAGTTATCTAATAATCTTATATTTTGAGAATAAAAGTCAGTTAAAGAATTTTCTTCTCTTAATTCTAATTGATTTATTTTAAAATCTGGCTTAGAAAATTTTTCTGTAATCACAGTTTCATTTTCCTTCTTTTCTTGTACCTTTTTTTCTGATTGTTGACAACTAAAAAGTACAAAAAATAACAGTAAAAAACTACTCATTAACGTTCGGTATTTTTGCTCCACTTCTACCATTATTATTAGGATTATTTTTAATGTTAATATTAGCAGAAACCGGCCCACCGGTTTTCATCATCCTATTACGGGTATTTGTAGAAGTAGTAAGTACAATCTTATCTCCAGACATTCCAATACAACCCCGTGTTCCTTCTTTATTTCCATCAGCGTGTATTCTTAATAAACTTCTTCCTGTATCAAACTGTGGATTTAAATTATAACTAAATCCTATTCCATCCCGATTCATACCTTTAATGTACCATCCTTTCGGACCTCTATCTTGATAAGAGTCTACGGTATATTCACCATTTTCTGGTGCTCCGTTTCCAAAACCTCCTGCGACACCATCATAAGAACCTAAAGTTTTTATTTTACCATTCTCAAATGTTACATTTAACCTTACATCTACATCGCCAATTTTAGAATTTCTCATTTCTCCATCTATTTCAACGCTCATTTCTTTTGCTCGGGAGTAGTCCATTTTTTTATAAGTATGGTAGGTTTCTAAGACTAAGCCCTTATGTTTTTTATTGTCCCAGGTTTTAGTGCGCTCATAATAAGTTCCTCTATAAGTCTGTCCTTTTTGAAGGACTCCTTTATCTTTATGATTTTTAGCCGTTACATCATCTCGCCAAGTAATATCTCCGTTAGAAGCTTCAAACCAATCCATTCCGTTTGGATCAACAAAACGTATTGGATTACTATTTGCGTAAATCATAGGATTTAACTCAGGATGTTTCTCCGCCAACTGATCTACCACGCCCCATCTTCCAATATCCGGCATATAAAATCTTGCGCCATAATCATACATTCCCGTCTCTTGCAACTCTTTTCCATTGTACTTATAGTTTTTATAGCTTCCCTGCCCGAAGAAAGCTGTTCCTGTTTTCAGGTGATTCATCCCGAAAGGGTAATAATCATCATTATTGGTGATCTCAAGAACGCCTGCGCTGTTTCTTCCGTAAAAAACCTTTACATCCTTAAATAACGTTCATCATCATAACTTTGCACGTTTTGGGATGGCAACTCAACAGAATCTTTAGCAAACTTACATATCCTCTAATTGGAATATTATTCTGCATAAAGAAAAATACAAGGTAATATTATTATTTTCATTTTAAAGACCTGTTATATCTGTAACAATAGCCTTAGAATCTTTCGGAAAAAGATATTGATTATTTACTTTTAAAGTTTTGATAACATTCAAAAGACTATCTTTCTTAAAAGGTATCTGTTCTAAACCTTTATCTGTTTTAAAAACAAAATCATAAATATTTCCATTATACTCTCTAATAAAGCTAAAACCACCATAAGTGTTTTTAGGAAATGTTTCTAAAATATAACACCAATCATTATTTCCTACATGATATTTATAAACATAATACGGCAATCCCTCTTTTTGTTGTAATTGAATTGCATTACTTAAATCGTGTATAATATAATCTCTCAAACTTATTATTTTTGTAGGATTTGAGAGCAATATTACCTGAGAGCTATCATTAGATTTATTCATTAAACCACCAAATAAATAACGATCATCATCAATGACCTTCCACGTTTTGGGTATCGATAATTCAACAGAATCTTTAGCAAACTTTACATATTCTCTGATTGGAATATTATTCTGAACATTTTCCTTTTTACAGCTAATAACAAATGTTAAAACATAGAATATTAATATTGTTTTTTTCATTTTAAAGACCTGTTAAATCTGTTACAACAGCTTTAGAATCTTTAGGAAATAAATATTGATTATTTATTTTTAAGGTCTTGATAATTTCTATAAGACTATCTTTTTTCAATGGTATCTGATCCTGCCCTTCCGGTGTTTTAAAAGTTAAATCATAGATATTCCCATTATATTCTCTAATAAAGCTAAAAATCCCTTTTTTATTTTTTGGAAAGGTTTCTAAAATATAACACCAGTCATTATTTTCTACATAATATTTATAAACGTAATATGACAAGCTTTCACTTTGCTGTTCTTTTGTTACTACCCTTAAATCTTCTATCATATAATCTTTCAAAGTAATTAAATTGGTGCTATTAGACAGTAATATCGCCTGATGTTTATCATCCGATTTATCCATTATTGCACCAAATAAATAACGTTCATCATCAATAACTTTCCACGTTTTAGGTATTGATAACTCAACAGAATCTTTAGCAAACTTTACATATTCTCTGATTGGAATATTATTCTGAACATTTTCCTTTTTGCAGCTAATATGCAATACTAAAACACAAAATATTAGTACTATTTTTTTCATTATTTATTGTCTCTCTTAACATTTAATGTTGCACTTCCTCCAAATTTGATATATCTATTCCCAACATTAACCTTTTGCTCTGCCTGAACACCTCCTGAATAGGTTGTTGATTTCTTTTCCGCTTTCACAGAACCTACTACACCATTGTCTCCCGCTCCGTAAATTGCTTTTGTAGTATTGCTCTTACTGCTACTCTTACCACTTGATGTACTACTTTTTTTGAAGAATATGCTGTTGTATTTTTTATAGTTACTGTTCCTGCTTCTGTTGGTATTACTTTTTTAAATTCTGATTTAACAAGACTCTCATTCTTTACTTATTCAATAGATTTTTCCTTATAATAAAAGTTCAAAATATTTAATACTAAAAGACTGACTAAAAATAGTATTGAGGAACTTAAATAGATATCTTGTTCGATAATTCCTTTGAATAAAATCATATTCTTAAGCCAAACAATCAATAAAAGTATTGAAGAATATAAAATATATTTAGAGTTTTTAATGAAAACTGTGAGTATAAATATAACTACTGATAGTAGTATTTCCAAATATAATATAGAAAAATTACCCCGATAATCCGCACTTAGGTTTATATACTTCCAACTTGATGGATTAGGCATTTGCGTTAATGTTTCTAAATCTAATATTGGAGATGGCGATGAAAAATTATAGGCTATTTTAATATTTAAAAATCCTATTACTACCAATAGTGCTACAATAATTATTATATATTTCTTTTTCATATTAACCTAATTTATGAGCCCGATCCAGTTCCTTTCTTTTGTTGGTCTCCAGTTCTTACATTTGGCTGAACCTCAAAGTTATTCCAATTAACATTCTGAAACCATTTTACTGGATTTACACCTTGATCTGTTCTCTGTATCAATGGCTTTAAATAAGGAGTTACAGAATCATCGATATTAACGTGGCTCGTGCCAGTCATTGTTGATTTCACAGATTGTTGACTATTATTTGATCTTGATCCACCACCATTAGCATAACTATCAGTTGAACTTAAACTTATGATATTTTGAGTATTAATATTTAATTTAGTTGTAGCTGAACTGTAATCTCCAAACCCTATTGATCCTCCTCCTGCATTTACAGTCATAGGATCCATTGTTAGAACTAAATTTATTGTTTCTGAGGTTGAATTTGCGGCATTCAATACATCCCTGCCTCCTAAACTATGTCCTATCATCACAACATTACCATCAGGATTTACGCTTCTGTAATTACTATTAGTTTCAACCATATGAGTTGAAGCAAGACCACTGTCTGTTCCTGTATAAGCTGCAACTGCAATATTGCTTCCTAAATTATTTTGAAGACTGGACAAAGCTCCATCTGTTTGAAGATTTTTAGGAAGATTAGAATATAACGTATTCGTTCCACTTCCGACACCGTCTCCATTTCTTCCATCAGCTCTTCCAAGTCCAAGAACGACTAAGGTAGATTGGTTTTTATTAAAATTATCTGCAGGAACTGCTTCAAGACCTTCTAATTCTCTATGAGAAGTTACCTTATTCTCAGAAAAATTATAGTGTGATTGGTAAGCGTATTTTTCACTCAAAGGATCGACATTAAAAAATCTTCCTACATCCGGCATATAGTTTCTCCATTTAAGTATAAAATCCCGTCTCTTGAAGTTCTTGCTCCTGAAAATTGTAATTTTTATAACTACCTGTTCCAAAATAAGCTTCTGCTTCGGGGTTTCTGATAAAATTCATTCCAAATGGATAATAATCGTGCTTGTCTGCTACTTCACAATTATCATCCATCTTTTTATATAAACTACCCTCACATTTCCCAAATGATCTTTGTACTGATACATGTACTCATTATTTTCCGAAAACTGTTTAATCATACTAATCTTAGATGCATACCAAGACCTCGCAATTTGCGAGGTTTTTCTTTATCTACCACACGATAAAATCGTGCGGGAGCGAGGGGTTTTATTTCTGATTTTTTATCCTATTCATAAAAGGAAAAGTTTCATTGTATTCTACCGAAACTGTATCGCCAACTTTATATTGTTCATCATAACTCGGATTAGAATAGTCTTTACCATTTACTGAAAATTTATAATAATATGTAAATTGATTAGTAAACTGTCCCCTCCTTTTATAGTATTTTTCATTTATTATCTGACCTTTTATATTTTGATTAGAAAACATATTTAGTACTGGTGTATAAATAATATTTTCTCTAAATAAATAAATCATTATAACTAGTAATAGACACACTTTAAGCCATTTGCTATTCATCTGTTTTCTTTTTAATATTATCAACTGTTGTTTTAGTTCTCGCATTAACAGAGTTTTCGACTGCTTTATTAGTAGAATTCTTAATACCAGTACTCAATTGCTTTGAAACACCTTTTATTTTTATTTATTTATTTATTTATTCACATTACGGGATAAAAGACAAGACTTACTATCACTAACTATCTGCCGACAGTTTATTAAGTAACTGCAACCGCTTTATAAGAGGCAATGGCAATTTGTGCAAGCACCTTCAGGCAGTTTATCAATATGTTGAGGTACTGTATATATTACCAATACCCCCTTCATGAAGGGGATGTCGGCACTTATCTAACTGCTCAGTGACGATTTGTCTTGGGATGCTGCCATTTACAGAACCGTCTATTCACCGTTATCGGACTGTTCCGGGGTAGAAGAGGGAGGAACCTGAACGATTGATGAAGAAAAGAACTGCTTCATATCATCATAAATCACATTGGTTCCCGGAACATTTTCACCCGAGAGAAATTTTATGTTTCGATAAAAAGTAATAGCATTATGGTAATTATCATGATCAAGCAAAACTTTCGTATCAGATAATTGTTCGGTGATTGAACTCAGCCTCTGCAGTCTGGTTTCTACCTGTTGTCTGGCAGAATAGTCTCTGTCAAATTCCGCTTTATCCAAGAAGCCCGGAACGTGCTGTGTGTACTGTTCCATATAATCCTTAGCCTTATTTACAAAGAGCTTGTTTTGTTCTGCTATTCGTCCGTATTGTTGTCTCTGGTCAGGGGTAAGGTTAATTGTTTTTCCTCCAAGAATAGATTCGATGCTTTGAATTGCCTGGTCAAGATTGGCTAATTCGCTATCAGAAAAATTAATACTGATGAGATTGTCTAATGCCATAGCTTAAATTTTATTTTTTATCAACGGTAAAAATAAAATAAAAAATTATATTATTATTAAATATACATGACTTTTATTCATTAAATATATTATGTTGAATGAATAATATTATTATGTTAAATGCATTTTTTTGTTTTGGAAAATTAACTTCAAATAAGAAATTGCAAGGCTATGTTCTGGCGAAAACCTCTGCGTCATAAGCAGATTTAGTAATAATTTTGTTTGAGGTTATTTTGTTATTATTGATTTAAAATATTAAATTTGTTACTTCTGATAGACAATAATAATTAACACAATACGCATGAAAATTGCAAATAGGTTCGCATTTACTGTTTTCTGTCTCCTGACTCTGTTTTTATTTGCTCAAAAAAGTGATCTTGGAGCATGGTATATGTATTTTGGGAACAATAAAATCAGTAAAAAATTAAATCTTCACAACGAGATTCAATACCGTAACTTTAATGGAATAGGCGACTTGGAGCAGCTTCTTATCCGTACCGGAATAGGATACGATTTAAACGAGAATAACAATAATATTTTGTTGGGATACGGTTTTATTTTAAGTCAGCCTTATGTGAATGGTGAAAAGAGAGAAAATATAGAACATCGAATTTTCCAGCAATTTATCACAAAACAAAAATTCGGACGACTCAATATTCAACATCGGTACCGTCTGGAAGAACGTTTTTTACAGAATGATTTCAGAATGAGGTTTCGGTATTACCTAGGCTTAAATATTCCGGTCACGAACAAAGAAATGTTGCCAAAAACATTGTATATTTCTGCTTATAACGAAATATTCTTGCATCTCGACAGTCCGGTATTTGATAGAAACCGAGTGTACGGAGCGTTAGGATTTGTCATTAATAAAAATATGAAAATAGAAGCAGGTTATATGAATCAGATTCAGGAAAACAGAAACCGCGGACAGGTACAGATTGGTTTTTATAACAATATTCCGTTGACCAATTAGATATCAATTCTACTAAACTAAAACCATAAACGAAAAAACATGCATTCAGGAAAAAGATTCGGGCCGATAGAATTTATCATGTGGACGAGAAGAAGTCTGTATATTTTATTTGTCATGTCGGCGATCCCAACTATTCTCTATTATTTAGGATTTACTTTTGTTTCTTTTCCATGGCAACCTATTGCTATTATGGGAACAGCCGTTGCTTTCATTGTAGGATTCAAAAATAACGCAAGTTACAGCAGACTTTGGGAAGCAAGACAGATCTACGGAGCGATCATCAACGACAGCCGAAGTTTCGGATATATTTTAAGAGATTCTCTTTCAGACAAAAATTCTGATAAAGTAAAAGTGATGTTCAAACGTCATTATGCGTGGTTAACAGCCCTTCGTTTTCAGCTTCGGGAATCCAGAAACTGGGAAAATATGAGTACCGCACAGTTTAAAGAATATGCTCAGAAATATGAGATTCCGGAAAGACTTTCATCTTTGGATGCCGAATTGCAAAACTATCTTTCCGATGTAGAACTTCAATATGTTTTAAGCAAAAAAAACCGTGCAACACAATTGATGGCTTTGCAAAGTAAAGATTTGGCTGCAGCTTATTCTAAAAGTGAAATTAATGATTTTCAATGGTCGCAAATCAATCAGCAGCTCGTGAAATTCACAGATGATCAGGGAAAAGCGGAACGGATCAAAAACTTTCCTTATCCTAGAAATTTCTCCTCCATTACGACATATCTTTTGCATATGTTTATCATTTTCGTACCATTCGGATTGATCAGAGAATTTGATAAAATGGGAGAAGGAACTGTATTGGCAGACTACACTTTGTGGTTTAATATACCGTTTTCACTTTTAGTGACTTGGTGTTTTCACACATTAGACACTGTAGGTGAAGCTTCAGTAAATCCGTTTGAAGGAAGCCCGAATGACGTTCCTATCACCCAGATCAGCCGTACCATAGAGATTGACATGAGAGATATGTTAGACGAAACCGATCTTCCTGTGGCAATTGTCCCGAAAAATAATATCGTACTTTAAAGTAGCAGAATTTAATGAAATTCACGGTAATAATTTTATTAATCAAAATATTATGGAAGATTTTTATTTAGATAAAAAATTAGAAAACGAACAAATTATAAATACATTATCCGAAGTTTTTGCTGATTTGACGGTTTTTTATTATGATTTCGAAAATGACCAACCGGAAAAATTTGAAAATAGAAAAACATATTTAGCTGATGACAATGATATAGATTTTTTAAATAAAACCGGAATGATTAAAATTCTTAAAGAATATGATTTACCTATTTTTGAATTTGATAAAAAAGCAGTATTTATAAATCATTGATTCATCATAAAACACACATAGACACAAAGCGGAAAAAAATTATTAGTAAAGATTAAAATAACAATAATTTAAATCAGCATACATGATTCATACCTACGTCATCATATCGATCGCAGTGCTTTTATCCGTAATGATCCTCGTAATGATCGGTCAGAAGCTCAAAGTGGCTTATCCTATCTTTCTTGTGATCGCGGGATTGATTATCAGTCTGGTTCCGGGAATGCCCCATATAGAAATAGAGCCGGATCTCATTTTCCTGATTTTTCTTCCACCGATTTTGTTTGAAGCAGCATGGTTTACTTCATGGCAGGATTTTCATAAATGGCGAAAACAGATTTTCTCCATGGCTTTCGGATTGGTTTTTCTGACCTCCGTTGTTGTGGCTTATCTTTCATCATCAATAATTCCGGGACTTACTGTGGCGATGGGATTTTTGCTGGGAGGAGTCAATTCTCCGCCGGATGCAGTTGCAGCAACTTCTGTTTTAAAGCACATGAAGATCCCTAAAAAAATAACCAGTATTTTAGAAGGGGAAAGTTTGATCAACGACGCTTCGAGTTTAATTGTATTTAAATTTGCCTTGGCAGCGGTTATTTCCGGTCAGTTTATATGGAGAGAGGCAATTGGAGATTTTTTCAGCATGGCCGTCGGAGGAATCGCAATAGGAATTGCTCTTGGTTTATTGTTCGGATTCTTCTTAAGGCTGATCCCTTCAAATTCAAATATTGATACAATCATTACATTGATCGTTCCTTACGTAATGTACGTTGGTGCAGAGCATTTTCATTTTTCCGGAGTATTGGCTGTCGTTGCAGGCGGTTTACTGATGTCATATAATTCGCACTGTTATCTAAGCCATACATCAAGAATTCAGTCCGGAAACGTCTGGAGTGTCCTTATTTTCCTCATGAATACCATTATTTTTATCTTAATCGGTCTGGAATTACCAATCGTAGTTGCTGCGATGAAAGATTATACCATTTCAGAAGGTATTTTTTATAGTATTGTAATTGGTGGAGCCATTATTTTCACAAGATTGTTCTACAGTTACGCAATCATGTATTTTCCGTGGTTTTTGTCTAAAAAACTTAAGTCAGAAAATCCTAAACCCGATTGGCGAGAGCCTTTCATCATCAGTTTTGCGGCGATGAGAGGGGTTGTTTCACTCGCTGCAGCACTTTCTATTCCTGCATTCTTACCAAACGGAGAAGCATTTCCGCACCGGAATATTATTTTATTTGTGACTTTTGTGATTATTTTGATAACTTTAGTCGGGCAGGGACTGATGCTGACACCTCTCTTAAAATTTTTAAAAGTGGATAATGCCGGAAGTGATCTGCCGGAAGAAAAACAGGAAGTTATTCTGATGCGCAAGCTGAAAGAAACCGCTTTACAGAAATTAGAATCTGATTTTTCTGAATTGACCGTCAGCAACAGCATGGTGCGACATCAAAAACACAGACTCGAAAATGAGATGCTGATGATGGCGGACAAGTCACAATGTATGGCTTCTACAGGAGATTATGTCACTGCTATGAATGAGAATAAAGATGTAATCAGGCAATTGATTCAGGCACAGCGAAACGAACTTCATCGCATGAAGCGTGAAAAAACATTTGATGATCATGTTATGAGGTCTATAGAAATGCAGCTTGATTTTGATGAAGCTAAGATTACAGGGTTTACCCATTCATAATAGTTAAAATGCCTGAAAATTATTTTAAAAACCGATGATGAAATTCAATTCTTTTTTCCCTGTGATATGGACTCGCAACTTTGAAGAAACGGTTGGGTTTTACATCCATATTTTAAAATTTTCATTGGCTAATGCAAATTCGGAAACGCAATGGGCTTTTCTAGAAAAAGATGGGGTGAGAATTATGATCACAAAACCTAATGAGCATGAAAAGTTTGATAAAATTGCATTTTCGGGCTCATTTTATTTTAATGTGAATGATGTGAATGATCTTTGGCAGGATTTGAAAACCATTACCAAAATATGTTATAAAATTGAAACTTTCGAATGGGGAATGAGAGAATTTGCAATCTATGACAACAACGGTTATATATTACAATTCGGTCAACCTGTAACCGAAATTAGCAAAGAGAAATAAATTTTGCTATTTTTGGTGAAATATTTCAGGAAAAAAATATGAAAAATAAAATAATAACAGGTCTTGCAGCACTTCTGTTGTTTGTATCTTGTAAAGATGATGAAAAAATATTGAATTCATTAGCCGACTACAATGCTTCTATGGAAACCAAAGGTTATCACTTTGGGGATAAACTGGATCTTCCGAAAGATGTTTTAGATAATGCTGAAAATATTACAATCAGCTTTGGTGAGAAAGAAACTTCAAATTTAGTTATAGATTCAAAATATTTTACCTTAGGAGATAATGCGGTCACTTTTAATATCAAAACAAAAAGCGGAGAAACCCTATATCAGGATGCAACGATCAATGTTTTTACTAAAATTCCTGTAAAAAACATCAACTACGAAGTGGTAGCAGAATACCCGCATAATCCTGCAAATTTTGTTCAGGGATTTCAGATCGAGGGAAATACCATCTACGAGAGTGACGGTCAGCAAGGCTCTTCACAAATTTTGAAATATAATTTGGGCGATACCAAACCAATTCTATCGACCAAGCAGCCGGAAGATATTTTTTCTGAAGGAAGTACCATTGTAGGCGATAAAATTTACCAATTGACATGGCAGAATAAGAAAGGATTTGTGTACAATAAAAATTCTCTGAGCCTATTATCTGAATTTCCTTATCCTGATGTAATGGGAGAAGGATGGGGACTAACATACGACGGTAAAAACCTGATTGCATCAGACGGAACAAAAAACTTGTATTTTCTAAATGCAAATGATCCTTCAAAAGTGGTAAGATATATTTCTGTAGCAGGAAATACTGAGGTTTATGATCAGCTAAACGAATTAGAATACTACAAAGGATTTATCTACGCCAATGTCTGGCATAAACCGATTATATTGAAGATAAATCCTGCTAACGGAGAAGTGGTTGGCAAATTTGATTTTACAAAAATTACAGATCCATTTACTAAAGCCAATAGCGAATATGTGCTCAACGGAATTGCTTTCAAAGATGATCATATGGTGATAACGGGTAAAAACTGGTCGAAGATTTATGAAGTTGCTATCAAATAATCAAAAGAATGTAGCTTTTTTAGCATAAAATAATGTGTAAATTGGTAGCGTTCCTTTTGGGGCGCTATCATTGGTAAAATAGATTTTATTGAGATTAGTACAATTATTATTCATTTTTGTTTTCTGCACATTTTCTGCGCAGCGAGTTCTTCCGTTTGATACATTAAGAATCAAAGAGGTAAGAGATTTGTTTGCAGATGATTATGGGAGTATCTACCTATATAAAAACAAAGATTTCAGTTTTACAAAATATGATTCTTTAGGGAAGCAGCTCGGGAAATTGATGTTCACGGTTCCTTTCCGTGTGCAGGGGGTTCAGAATCCTTTAACAATTGCTCTATTTTCTGAAAATGCTCAGGAAATGAAGTTTGTAGATCAGAATTTAAATGAAATTCAAACCATAGATTTCAAACAGAAATTTACCTTCATAAAACATGCATACGCAGAAGATCTGCAACAGATATGGTTGCTCGATGAAAGTGCGAAACGTCTTCTGCAATACAATTTCAGGAATGACACGACGATTAATTCTTATCCTTTTGATTCGAGTTTTGAAGATTTAATTGATCTTCTGGTCTACGAAAATAAAGTGTATATCTTAACCAAAACACAATTCAGAATTTATAATCTGAAATTTGAAAAACTCTATGAAGCTTCTGTTGAAAATGGGAAAAGACTGAGAAGAGAAAATGAATTTATACTGATTATAGCTCAAAATTCAGTTTTTAAATACATCCCGGAAAAAGAATTAACCAAAATTTTTGAAGACCCGGAAGTACAGATTGTGGAAAAAAACTCGTCGGCATATTTTGAAATCAAAGGGAACAAACTTTATCTTTACAACCTTGAAAAGAGGAGTGATTCTACCATTGATACAGTGATTGAAAGTCCAAAAAATGACACTGAGAAAACTGTTGATGAATTAATGAAAGAAAATTCCAAAAAAACAGATCTGATAAATCTTTCTGACGAAATTCAGGAACTCGGTTTTTAATAGTGATCATTGTATAAGTAAAACAACATTCGACGAATTATGCATATTGCAGTTACAGGAAATATAGGAGCAGGAAAAACAACACTGACTACAATGTTGGCAAAGCATTACGGATGGGATGCGCAGTTTGAAGATGTAGATCACAACCCTTATCTCGAAGATTTTTACGCAGATATGAGCAAATGGAGTTTTGCCCTTCAGATTTATTTTCTGGGAAGCAGATTTCGCCAGGTAAAAGAAATAAGAGACAGCGGTAAAAACATCATTCAGGATCGTACAATCTACGAAGATGCGCATATATTTGCAGAAAACCTAAATGATATGAAACTTCTCTCAGATAGAGATTTTAAAAATTATGCTTCTCTTTTTGATCTGATGAAGACCTTTGTTTCGGCTCCGGATTTATTAATTTATCTGAAATCCGACGTTCCTAATCTTGTGAAGAAAATATACAAACGTGGAAGGGAGTATGAAGCATCTATAAGCATAGAATATCTTTCAAAATTAAATCAAAAATACGAAAAGTGGATTTCAGATTATACAGAAGGAAAGCTTCTCATTATTGAAGTAGATGATCTTGATTTTGTAGAAAAACCGGAAGATTTCGGATTGATTTTAGAAAAAATAGAAACCGAGCTGAATGGTTTGTTTTAATCTGTGATTCAGATAATAAAACATTGCATACTTTTTTGGTGCTAAATTTGTTTAAACCAAAACAGATTCAAATTAAATATAAAAAAAATGCTGGTAAAAGTTCTGCATAACGGAAATTGCTCAAAATCGAATGCTGTATTAGAGTATCTTGATGAAAACGGAGTTCCGTTTGAAATCATCAACATGACTGAAGATCCGTTGAGCGTTTTGGAACTGAAGACAGTTTTAAAAAAATTAAATGAAAATGTTTTTCATATTATCCGAAAAGAAGAAAAACTTTACATGCAAAAATATGCCGGAAAAGATTTCACTGAAGAAGAGTGGCTGCAGATTTTATCTGAAAACCCGTCACTGATACAGAGACCGATTCTGATAAAAGGTTCGGTAGCAATGCTCGGAAGACCGGTAGAAAATGTAAAGTTCTTTATTGAACATTAAGAATTAGAAAATAAGAAACAAAAAGAGTCAGCAATTATGCTGACTTCTTTGTTATAACAGGATGACGCCTTCTATTTTTGCCACTTCTTTGTAAATTCTTACAACCTGATCTGCATCTAATACAAATGCGTTGATATTGCACGCGGTGTACTTGCCATTTTTGCTTTCTCTGTTGCCAAGCGTAAATTTGATGCCGTCAAAAACTCTGTATATTTCTGTCAGCTTTGCCTGATCTGTCGGAATAATAAATTTAAAAAGATAATCTTCAGGAAAATCGTGGTGACCTTCAAGTTTTTCTTTTAATGAGATGTAAAATTCTTCAGGATTGGCATGCTGATTTCCTTGTATTATGTCCATTATTGCTGCTTATTTATATAAATATAATGAAAAATAAATTATTTTCCAAGAGGTGCTAAAAGCGATGCCGAATTTTGCTTTTCATGATCTTCAATAATATTGAATAATCCGTTAACGATCTGTTCCGAAGCCAGCATGCTCAATCCGCCTGCGTTAACGTTGCTGTTATTTCCGCCACCTAAAAGACTTCCTAAAAGATTGCTTCCTGATAACGCGGTATTGATGGTTTTTACAATCCCGTATTTATTCAGTTCCTGCTCAACTTTCGGAGCGATTGCTGCAATAAGCTGTTGAGATGTTTTTTCTTTTAAAATCAACGTTGCAGTACCTTTTTCTCCCTGAATGATCCTTGTCACATCCTGTGCATTTAAGCTATTTACTGCATTTTCAAGAATAGGTCTTGAGATATTTACTGTATAAACTGCTGCATCGGCAATATATTCTCTCTCTTTAGCTACCAATGAAGGAGCAATTTTTTCAAGAGTGGTATTGATATCCCTCAATTGTTTTGGTAAAGCCTTGTCTACGAGATTGTTCTGAAGAAAAGCTGCTTTGTTGCCATAAATGCTCATGCCTTTATTAATTCCGCCCAGTAACACTCTTTTTATCACTGCCAATCCTAGATCAGATGTAGCAAGCGTTGAGCAGGAATATAACGTGGTATTAACTGCAGCTCCTGTTCCAAAAATAAGTACAATGGCTATAATATATTTTTTCATTTTTAAAATTTTTTTATCATCGTCAAATACTGCACCAAAGGTAAAACAATTATGTGTTTAACAAAAATTTAGATTATTATACTCTAAATTATAAAATAGGTACTTATCTGAAGATTTTTAAATTTATTTTAAACAATTAAATAAAGCCTGATCAAATTAGGATGTTAATAGTCGATTTTGGTGGAATATTCTCAGAATTTTGTCTTTGCTTCAATGTGAAATATTCATTTATATCACAATATTATGTTTTTGAATTTATTAAAATTTACGATTATTTAATCGATTCTATAATTTAACAAGGAATTAATAAAATATTTAACTAAAATTAACATCATTTGATATTTTTTATATTTTTGAGCAAAGTCTTCTTTTGAGAAAATAAAAGGGACGAGTACATTTACACATTTGATTTGTAAACAAAAAAATTAAACTATATGAAACAAACTAACTTAAAGTATTCTTGTCTGATTGCTGTTCTCTACTTCGGTATGAACGTCAACGGACAGGTAACTCCACAAGATACACTGCCAAAAGAGCAGAAGATTGAAGAGGTTGTTATGATAGGATACGGCTCCAGAAAAGCTGCAGATAATACAACTTCTACAAGTTCTTTAAAGGCAGAAGAGATTACTAAAACCAAAGTTTTGAATGCCACACAAGCTATCCAAGGTAAAGCAGCTGGTGTACAAGTTACTGCGTCAGATCTACCTGGTTCTACTCCTACTATAAGAATCCGTGGATTAGGAACTGTTTTAGGAGGAAGAGAACCACTTTATGTTGTAGATGGATTATTTGCTGATAATATCAACAATGTCAATTCGAATGATATTCTTACCTATGATATTTTGAAAGATGCGTCTGCATTAGCTATCTATGGTAACAGAGGTGCAAATGGAGTAGTGATTATTACCACAAAAAGCGGACGCGGCAAAGGTCTTACTATAGAATATGATGGTTTCACGGGGTTTAGAATGCCGCTTAAGAAGGTAAAAATGGCGGGAAGTAATTTATTTTCTGCCTACAATAATATTGCTATAGGAACAACTAAGTTTTCCCAAGACCAGCCTGTAAATACCGATTGGTTTGACGTGATTACCAGAACGGGTACCTATAATCAACATAATCTAAGCCTATCCGGTTCATCAAGAATCGTCAAATATTTTTTAAGTGTAAGCAATTATGATGAAAAATCAATCCTACAAGGAACAGATTATAACAGAGCAACCATTAGAACCAATAATGAGTTTAAAATTACAAAAGGAATTACTTTAGCTCAGAATTTCAGTGTAGCATTTACGAATACTACTCCAAAACCTTTAGGAGCTTTCACTTCAGCGTACCGACAATCACCGATCGTGCCCGTATATTTTGCAGACGGTTCATACGGAGTTTCTATCGTAGGCGCAGATGGTTTCGCATCACCAACAGGAAATTCTCAGTTTAATAATGTAGGAAATCCTCTGGCACAGCTTATGCTGAATAATGAGAAGCAAAGATTCGTACAGATGCAGGGAGGATTAAAGCTGGATGTTAATTTCCTGAAAGATTTTAAATTTACTTCACAGTTTAGTGCTGAATATTATACATTTAAAGGGTATAATTTTGATAACGGAGTGCGACTTCCGGGACAGTCCCCTGTCAATTTTAGCAATAGGCTTGCCAGTGAGAAAAAAGATTACTACAACTGGTCTGCAACCAATTATTTAACATATAATAAAGTTTTTGCTGATATTCATAATATTGAGGCAACTGTAGGTACAGAAATTACTTTAAGAAAAGGAGAAAATATCTATAAATATACCAGAGATAATGTAAATATTTCAGATTATTACAGCTTGGATGGTATGGATACGAATGGAGATAACAAAGCAGATCGAGCGTATTTGGATTCTAATGAAAATAGGACTCTTTCTTTCTTTGCAAGGGTTCAGTATAAATTGATGAACCGTTATTTATTAACGGGAACTATCAGAAGAGATGGTTCTTCACAATATCAAGACGGGAAAAAATGGGGAAATTTCCCATCATTTGGCGCAGGATGGATCGTTTCTGAAGAAGATTTTATGAAAGACGGCTTTTTTGATCAGTTAAAACTGAGAGCAGGATGGGGAAGATTAGGGAACCAAAAAGTTCCTCTTAATTTTTTACCATTTGCATCAGGAGTAACCTACAATTATTCTTTTGGCGGCAATCCTGTGAATAATGGTAATACCATCAATCAGGTTATCGATCCTGAACTTACTTGGGAAATAACAGAAGAAACCAGTGGCGGCGTAGATTTTCAATTACTGAGCAAAAGATTAAGCGGTTCTTTTGATTTGTATAACAAAACCACCAAAAATATCATCTTAAAATCGGTACCTGTTTCAACGAGTGGTATTGAAAATCCTGGCTATTCTCACATGGGTCAGGTTTCCAATAAAGGTTACGAAATCGTTTTAGGTTGGGCAGATAAAATCAATGACAATCTTTCTTATTCAATAGGAGCTAATTATTCAAACAATAAAAATAATCTGGATAATATAACCAAAGGCAGTAAAGTTGAACCTATATTTGGAGGTGGGTTAGGAAATGGACAAAATGTAAAATATTTCGGACCGGAAGCTGTAGGTCAACCTTTAGGGAGTTTCTACTTGTGGGAAGCCAATGGTTTAGATGCTAATGGAAATATGACCTATGTTGATACCAACGGTAATGGTGTAACAGGATCTGCAGACTCTAATGATAGAAAATTCTTCGGTTCTTACATTCCAAAATCTATCTTGGGAGTAAACTTAGGAGTCAATTACAAAAATGTTGATCTTTCTGTAAACGGGTATGGTACTTTCGGTGCAAAAGTTTACAACGGTAAAAAAGCACAACGTTTTGCAGGTGAAAATATTGAATACGATTTAGCTACAGATTTTTGGACGCCGTCTAGTACTGGATCTTCAAATCCTGCACCATTCAATGCAGTTCCTATAGCTTCAACGTACTACTTAGAATCCGGAGATTTTTTCCGAATCAATAATATTATGCTTGGTTATACGATGAGAAAACCTGTGGAGTATATTTCTTCCCTAAGATTTTATGTAAGTGCAATTAATCCATTCATCACCCAGAAATTTTCCGGTTTTACCCCTGAGCTTAATGGTAATGGAGATCCGTACGAACTTTCAGGTGTAGAATTAGATGCATATCCTACTTTAAGATCCTTTGTATTCGGAATGAATATCAAATTTTAATCAATTAATTAAATCATCATGAAAAAAAATATTATACTTATATCTGCATTGCTCACACTCAGTTTGGCCAATCATAGATGCAGCGAAGACTTTTTAGATGTAAAAGGTACAGAGTTTCTTTCTACGCAGGATTTGGATGTTCTTAATAATAATGAAGGAGCAGAGAGTTTTATTACATCCATTTATGCTAAATTTTTAGATTGGAATATAAGTTCTTTCGCTTGGAACGGAATCAGCAGTATTACTACCGATGACGCAGATAAAGGCTCCTCACCAGGAGATGCTGGAAGTGATAAAGATTTACTGGATGCTTTGACATTTAATGCTACTACGCCATCTTTTGAAGACGTTTGGAAAGGAAATTACCAGGTTATCAACAGGGCAAATCAGGCATTCTTCTACCTTCCGCAGCTTACTAATGCAGATGCTGCATTAAGAGATAGGCTAACAGGAGAAGCTAAATTTTTAAGAGCTTTTGCATATTTTACATTGGTAAGAAGTTTTGGTGAAGTTCCAATTGTAGATCACGTTCCTGTAGCAGGTAACGAAGCAGACAGAGTGATGACGCTTACCAGAAAATCAAAAGAAGAAGTATATGCTTTCATAGAAAAGGACCTTAATGACGCCATCGCAGCATTGCCAAATAAAGGTTCTTACACAGGCAATAATGTAGGACGTGCAAGCAAAGGTGCCGCATATGCATTATTAGCAAAAGTCTCTCTGTATCAGAAAAAATGGCAACAAGCTGTAGATAATGCTAATCTGGTTACAGGATATTCTTTAACGCCTGATTTTGGTGAAATCTATAAAATTTCAGGGGAAAACAATGCCGAATCTATTTTTGAAATTCAAGGAAGAGGAGGTTTAAACCAACCCGGCATTCAGCAATATTCTCAGACTCAGGGTGCTCGTGGAGCAGGAGGTTGGGGCTGGGGATTTAATACCCCTTCACAAAGTTTGGTAGATGCGTATAATGCAGAAGGTGATACAGAAAGAAGAAACGCGACGATTATCTTTAGAAATTCCACATTATATGACGGAAGAGTTGTTCCAAATACCGTAGAAAATCCTTATTATAACTATAAAGCATATTCGTCATCTTTTACAGGAGATGATGATTCTGATGCGAATATAAGATATCTAAGATTTGCTGAAGTTTTACTAATAAAAGCTGAAGCGATGAATGAACTGGGGCAAACTTCTGCTGCTATTCCTTTTCTCAATCAGGTAAGAAATAGAGCTGGTTTAGCAAATACTACCGCAACTTCACAATCAGATGTTAGAATTGCAATCTGGAAAGAAAGACGTTTAGAATTGGCATTTGAGCATGACAGATGGTTTGATTTGGTAAGAACCGGACAAGCAGCTTCTGCAATGGCAGCGAATGGGAAGACTTTTATTGTAGGAAAACATGAAGTTTTTCCTATTCCACAGTCTTTCATTACAGAAGCACAGGGACTTTCCTCACAGAATAATTATTAATAATTTTGAAAAATAAAACGATGAATATCAATTTAACAAAATATATAGCCGCCACTTTTATTATGAGTTTGGCACTTGCAAGCTGCGAGGACAGCATCGATAAAGATAATCCGCCAGTTCCTTATGTAGCCATTGGAGGATATGAAAATTCAGATGATATTGCTTCTGGAAATCTGGTTGCAAAATTAAGCTTTGAAAATGATCTTGCGGATAAATTAAGTAACATCACTGGGCAAATGCCGGCAAATGTTAGTTATGCTTCTGGTGCTAAAGGTATGGCGTATAACGGCTCTTCTTCAGAAATTAAATATACAGTAGGAAATGCAAATAATGCCATTACAGGTCTGAATAATTTTACCATTGCTTTTTGGATGAAAAGTGATAATACCGTAGCTCCAAGTCCTCCTGGACAAGGAAAGGGAGCACAAGGGATTTTCTCCATTGTTCGACCTGCAGAATTTTGGGGAGGAATGAATGTTTTTATAGAAAACCCGGATTCTTCTAAACCAGATAGAATCAGGCTGAAACTTGGTTTGGAAAATAGCAGACCGGGAGTGAGCTGGAAAGGTCAAAGTGTAATTGCAAACTTAGATGGTCACAAAGGTAAATGGGTACATATCGTATTTGCATATGATGCCAGTACAAGCAGATGTTATGTCTATGAAAATGGAGAACCGGCAAAGAATTTAGACGGTTTTGCATATTCTCCGGCGGGAGGAGCTATAAGCGGATACGCTTCTTGGTTTGCGTCTGATCCGGGTGGAGCAAATAATCCTGCTGGTGCACCTGGTTATGGAGGTTTTCAGATGATGGGAACAAATGGTAAAGTTGTCTTTGGTACTCATCAATTTGAAACTGTACCTTCACAAAACAATGGTGGACAAGAAGACTGGGCAACTAGTTTTGCAGGCCAGTTAGATGAGTTCAGAATATATAATGTAGCGCTTAAGAATACAGATGTTATAGCACTCTACAAATTAGAGAAGGATAATAGATAATCATAAAGAGCCTTTAATTGGGCTCTTTTTTTAATGTTTCATGTATGAAAAATTTTAAGTCAGCAATATTTTTTTTAGGATTAATTGTCAGTTCGTGTTCATCTGAAGATAATACACCAACTGCAGGTACACCTATTGGCGGTGGTGGCGGAACGGAAATTCCAAACAATTATACCGACACCCAACTCGTCGAGATGGTTCAGAAAGATGCCTTAAAATATTTCTGGGATTACGCTGAGAGCAATTCAAAACTTGCCAGAGAAAGATACCATACTGATAATCCGGCACAAGATGCTCATGTGGTTTCGGCAGGAGGATCTGGTTTTGGATTGATGACAATTTTGGTTGGTGTCAAAAATGGTTACGTTACAAAAGCAGAAGCTGTTTCAAGACTAACGACGGCACTTAACTTTCTTCAGAACGCTAACCGGTTTCACGGGGCATGGCCTCATTGGATGAATGGCAATAATGGGCAGGTTATTCCATTCAGTCCGCAAGACGATGGTGGAGATTTAGTGGAAACTGCATTTTTAGCTCAGGGACTAATTTGTGTACGAGAATATTTCAAAAATTCTACAGATTCAGCAGAGATTGCTCTATCACAGAAAGCTGATACTCTTTTTAAAGGAATCGAATGGAGTTGGTATACCAAAGGTGAAAATACATTGTACTGGCATTGGTCACCCAATTATAATTTTCAGATGAATATGCAGCTGAAAGGGTTTGATGAGACTTTGATTACTTATGTGATGGCTGCAGCTTCATCTACTTTTACCATTACCAAACCTGTTTATCAGCAAGGATGGGCACGAAGCGGCGTAATTGCAAATGCAGGATCACAATATGGCTTTCCGCTCGTTGTCAATCACAATGGTGCAGTGAATACAGTTGGACCTATGTTTTGGTCTCACTATTCATTTTTAGGACTTGACCCAAGAGGTCTTACAGACGATTATGTAAACTATGGAAATTCTACATCCAATCATGCAAAGATCATGTATCAGTACTCCGTTGCAAATCCGAAAGGATGGCAGGGATATAATTCAAAGAGTTGGGGTCTTACGGCAAGCTATTCTAGAAATGCGGATGGTTCTACAGGATATTCTGCACATCAGCCAAACAATGATTTAGGTATTATTTCACCTACAGCAGCACTTTCAAGCATGCCATATACTCCGGTTGAAAGTATGAATATGTTAAGATTTTTATATAACGAAAATTACAGTAAATATATAGGAGTTGCCGGACCTTATGATGCTTATTCTGTGCACTATAATTGGGTAACGCCAAGATATTTGGCTATAGATCAGGGAACGATTGCTCCGATGATTGAAAACAATAAATCTCAGTTTCTATGGCAGCTGTTTATGAATGCTCCGGATATTCGACAGGGGTTGATTAAACTAGGATTTCATTCGACACAATACGGATTCTAAAAACTAAAACTTGTTAATTTAAAATCTTTAACAAAGTTTTTTATCAAAATTTAAATGAAAAAATTTGCATTGACAGGAATGATTGCATTATTGGTGTTTTCTTGTAAAAATACATCCACTAATCGATATGCATCTCAAAATGAAATCATTACGAGCAATAATACCGACGGGCAGTTACTGGACCAAGTTCAGAAAGATGCCTTAAAATATTTCTGGGATTATGCAGAACCAAATTCGATGTTGGGAAGAGAGCGCTATCACGAAGACAATATTTATCCGGATAATGATAAAAACGTTATTACAACTGGTGGATCAGGATTTGGGTTAGCTACAATTTTAGTTGGAATTGAAAGAGGTTTTCTTCCAAGAAAAGAGGCAGTAAAAAGACTGACGATAATGATGGATTTTCTTGCAAAAGCAGACCGTCACAAAGGAGCCTGGTCGCATTGGATCAACGGAGAAACAGGAAAAACAGTTCCGTTTGGCAAAAAAGATAACGGTGGAGATTTGGTTGAAACAGCATTCCTGACTTCCGGAATTTTAATGGTTCGCGAATATTTCAAAAACGGAAGTGCGGAAGAAAAAGAGTTGGCAAAAAAATGTGACGAACTCTGGAAAGGAATTCAATGGAACTGGTACACCAAAGGAGGCGAAAAAGTATTGTATTGGCACTGGTCACCGGAGTATCAATGGGAAATGAATTTTCCATTACAGGGCTATAATGAATGTTTAATTACCTACATTTTAGCAGCATCTTCACCCACCTATTCAATTGATGCAGAAACGTACTATAAAGGCTGGACTAGAAACGGAACCTATCTTTCAGACAAAGAAAAATACGGACTTCCAATGTATGTCAAGCACAACGGGGCGGAAGAATATGGAGGTCCTTTATTTTGGGCGCACTATTCCTATATTGGTTTAGACCCAACAAATTTATCGGATAAATTAATTAAAAACTATTTTGATCTAAATAGAAACCAGGTCTTGATAAATTACAAATATTGTGTTGAAAATCCGGACAAATGGAAAGGATACGGACCAAATTATTGGGGATTAACAGCGGGTTATTCAAGAAATGAAAACGGAAGTATAGGCTACGATGCTCATTTTCCACAAAATGATCATGGCGTGATTACGCCTACCGCAGCATTGAGCAGCTTCCCCTATACACCCAAAGAATCAATGGAGTTTCTTAGATTTATTTACACTCAAAAACCTGAATTTATCGGGTCTGCAGGTCCTTATGATGCGACATCCATTCATTATGGTAATTGGACTACACCGAGATATTTAGCGATCGATCAGGGAACTATTGCTCCGATGATTGAAAATTACAGGTCCGGATTTTTATGGAAATTATTTATGAATGCACCGGAAATTCAAAAAGGATTAAAAAAATTAAGCTTTAAATCTGAGAAATATGACATTAAATAATTTTTAGGAGCTAATCCCGCTTTCCGCACTCGCTATTTTCCGGGATTTGGGGCGGCGGCTTTGCCGCCGCCCCAAATCCCGGAAAATGAGCTCAAACAAATGCTGCAATCGGGGCTAGGTAGTAAATAAAACAAAGCCTTGTGAAAGTTTTAAATCTTGACAAGGCTCATAATCAGTAGGAGCGGGCTTTAATCCGTGTGAACAATAAATAAAAGTCAAATGGCTTCAGCCAAAACCTAATAGTAAAATGAAATTAAAACTAAAATATATCCCACTTTTACTTCTCCCACTATCTTTAAGTTTAAAGGCTCAGGAAGTCAAGGCAGAATTAAACAAAGAAGTCAGAACACAGGAAAAAATATCTTACATTCTTGATTATCCGCAAAATGCAAAGGGAAATGTTCCTTTGATCGTATTTCTTCATGGCTCAGGTGAAAGAGGCAATGATCTTGAAAAAGTAAAAATGCACAGTCCGTTTACGTATAAAAATTTAATTAAGGAACCTGTTGCGATTCTTGCGCCGCAATGCCCCGAAAATAAGTGGTGGGATACGTTGACAGTTTATAATTTAATAAAGGAAATTCAGGCAAAATATAAAATAGACGCTTCCAGAATTTATCTTACAGGATTATCAATGGGAGGTTGGGGAACGCTGAAACTGGCAATGGAACATCCTGAAATGTTTGCCGCAGTTGTTTCTGTTTGCGCTCCAACCGACAGAGTGATGTACGCTAACATCCACCAATACAAAAATTTAAACATGAAAATTTTTCATGGCGGAATGGATGATGTCGTTTTACCGGAAAATGCTCTGAATTTCTATCAAGCACTTCATCCTGTAAACCCAACGGCCGAGCTGACCATCTTCCCGAATGACAACCATAATTCTTGGGACTCAACCTATTCAGATCCTCAATTATATGATTGGATGTTGTCAAAAAGAAAAGATAAATAATTCATTAAAATTAATAATAATTATTCTGCGATCTTAGTTAATATGGGTTTCAAACTAATCTATCAGATACGAAACTTTGTGTTTTTTTTAGTGGAACGACCTTTATGTATTTAAAAGCAGTTAGCAGTCAAAAAATCTTAGCGAACTTTGTGTTAAAAACAAATTAATATAAAAAATAAAAATATAATCAAAGACAGATTTATGAAATCGAGATTCACGAATACCATAAAAAAATGAAGATAAAATGAGTAAAAAGTTAATTGTAATTGCAGCTTTAGCCCTTTCGCCTATATTTTCGGCGCAGGAAATGGTAACAAAACCCATTCAGTCTTATCAGACGGCGCAATATCAGACAAAGAAAAAAGCATTTGTTGATAATCTTTTGTCAAAAATGACTTTAGATGAAAAAATAGGACAACTGAATTTACCAAGCTCCGGAGATTTTACAACAGGTTTGGCTCAAAGCTCAGACATCGGAAAAAAAATCGAACAAGGTTTAGTGGGTGGACTATTTAATATTAAAGGTGCAGAAAAAATAAGAGCAGTACAAAAAGTAGCGGTAGAAAAAAGCCGTCTTAAGATTCCTTTGATTTTCGGGATGGATGTAATTCACGGTTATGAAACCACATTTCCGATACCGTTAGGTTTAGCAGCTTCTTGGGATATGAATTTAGTGCAGCAATCAGCAAGAGTTGCAGCCAAAGAAGCAGCAGCTGACGGAATCAACTGGACCTTTTCACCAATGGTCGACATTTCTCGCGAACCTCGATGGGGAAGGGTTTCCGAAGGTTCCGGTGAAGATCCGTACTTAGGAAGTGAGATTACTAAAAATATGGTGTACGGTTATCAGGGCAAAGATTTGTCATTAAGCAGTACAATATTAGCATGCGTAAAGCATTTTGCATTGTATGGTGCGGGTGAGGCAGGGAGAGATTATAACACGGTGGACATGAGCCATGTCAGAATGTTCAATGAATATTTTCCGCCTTACAAAGCGGCTGTTGATGCGGGTGTCGCTTCAGTAATGGCTTCTTTTAATGAGGTTGACGGAGTTCCTGCAACCGGAAACAGATGGCTTCAGACTGAGATTTTAAGAAATAAATGGAATTTCAAAGGTTTCGTTGTAACGGATTACACAGGAATCAACGAAATGGTAGACCACGGAATGGGCGATCTTCAGCAGGTTTCAACATTAGCATTAAAAGCCGGAGTTGACATGGATATGGTAGGTGAAGGTTTTTTAACCACATTAAAAAAATCTTTATCTGAAGGGAAAATCACTCAGGCTGAGATCGATATGGCTGCTAAAAGAATTCTTGAAGCAAAATACGATTTAGGCTTATTTGACGATCCTTATAAGTATGGCGATGCAAAATTAGCGGCAAAAGAGGTTTACAATTTAGAAAACCGTAATATCGCAAGAAACGCCGCAGCACAGTCAATGGTGTTGATGAAAAATGAAAATCAGGTGTTGCCTCTGAAAAAATCAGGAACAGTTGCCGTGATCGGTCCTTTGGTGAACAACTCACTGAACATGGCGGGAACTTGGAGTGTTGCTGCTCAACATGATAAAGCGATTAGTTTAATGCAGGGTCTGCAGGCAAATTACGGAAAAGAGGTAAAATTCATTTCTGCTAAAGGTGCCAACATCGATTATAATGCAAAATTAGAAGATATTTATGCAGCACACGGAAAGAAAACCGACAGAGATAGTCGTTCAAAAGAAATATTACTAAAAGAAGCTATTGATGTTGCCAACAAAGCAGACGTCATTGTTCTGGCCATCGGAGAATCTGCCGAAATGAGCGGCGAATCTTCATCAAGAACCGAAATTACCATTCCTCAGTCTCAAATTGATTTATTAAATGAATTAAAAAAGACAGGGAAACCAATCGCAGTCGTACTTTTCACAGGCCGTCCGTTAGCGTTGACAAATATGAAAGACGTTCCGGATGCAATTCTGAATGTCTGGTTTGCAGGTTCCGAAGCTGGAAATGCGATTTCTGACGTTCTTTTCGGAAAAGTAAATCCTTCAGGAAAATTGCCGATGACTTTCCCAAGAAGTCTCGGACAGGTTCCTATTTATTACAACGCGAAAAACACGGGTCGACCATTAGATCAAAAACTGGTTGATAAATGTGAGTATCAAAGGTTTCGTTCCAACTATATGGATGAATGTAATACGCCGCTGTATCCGTTTGGATATGGATTGAGCTATACAAAATTCAACTATTCTGATATGACGGTTTCCAATGCCAATCCTAAAGGGAATCAAACTATTCAGGCATCATTCACCTTGACAAATTCCGGAAATTATGACGGGGCGGAAGTAGTGCAGCTGTACATCAGAGACATGGTGGGAAGCATCACAAGACCGGTAAAAGAATTAAAAGGATTCCAAAAAGTAATGCTTAAAAAAGGTGAATCTAAAAAGATTACCTTTAATATTACCCCTGAAAACCTGAAATTCTATAACGGAGATTTGAAATACGATTGGGAAGCCGGAGAATTCGATATCATGATAGGAACCAATTCAGATGAGGTAAAACACTCCAAAATCAACTGGACAAAATAATAAAAAAGCCATTCGAAAAGAGTGGCTTTTTTATTATGGAAAGCGCTGTTCTTTAGAAGCAATTCCCGCTATCCACTCATACTCCTCGCCCCAAAGCTTAGCCTACGCTTGCTGCGGGGTAACCGTTCCTATCGGGGCTAAAAATTTAGTCATCATTATTTAATATGGTGTACATAAGAAAAAGATCGGATGAGACGAAATTTTACCAATCTCGATTCATATTTAAATAGGTAAATTATTACTTTTGTTAAAACTTAAAATGAATGAGAAAATTAATTTTACTCGCAACAGTCGGTTTGGGACTTTTGTCTTGCACTACTCAAAACATCAAAAAAAATATGGATTTACCTGCAGAATGGAAACATACTACAAATATTTATGAAGTCAATCTAAGGCAATATACAAAGGAGGGCAGCTTCAAAGCATTTGAAAAAGAAATGCCACGTCTTAAAAATATGGGAGTAAAAACATTATGGTTTATGCCCATTACACCCATCGCTCAGCAAAATAAAAAAGGAAGCCTGGGAAGTCAGTACGCAGCTGCAGATTATACCTCCATCAATCCAGAATTTGGAACGATAGATGATTTCAAGCATATGGTAAATGAGGCGCACCGACTTGGTTTCAAAGTAATTATCGACTGGGTGGCAAATCATACTGGGTGGGATCATATCTGGACAAAAACCCATCCAGAATTTTACCTGAAAGATCCTGATGGAAAATTCCATATTGCATCAGGTATGGATGATATCATCGAACTGGATTTTAAGAATCGGGAGATGAGAAAAGCAATGATTGATGCCATGAAATTTTGGGTCAAAGAAACCCATATTGATGGTTTCAGATGCGATCTGGCTTCCTGGGTTGAGGTAGATTTTTGGGCTGAAGCAAGACCAGAAGTCGAAAAGGTAAAACCATTATTTTGGATCGGAGAGTTTGACGAATTGGAAAGTCCTGAATACGGAAAAGTTTTCGATGCAAGCTACTCATGGAAATGGATGCACAAATCTGCCGATTACTATAAGAAAAATGAATCGATCACCGAACTCATTGATTTGCTCAAAAAATATTCTGCAATCGGAGATACATCAATGAGAGCATGGTTTACTACCAATCATGATGAAAACTCATGGAATGGTACAGAATATGAAAAGTATGGCAATATTACCAAACCAATGGCGGTATTTTCAGCAACCTGGAACGGAATTCCGCTCTTATATTCAGGTCAGGAACTTCCAAATATGAAGAGACTTGAATTTTTCGAAAAAGACGTTATAAAATGGAATGGGCAATATCAAATGGAGGATTTCTATAAAACTTTACTGAATTTAAAATCTTCAAACCCTGCTTTAAGAGGCGGTGAACCTGCGGTTTCAACATACCTTCTGAATACCACAGCCAACGATAAAATTTTAGCATACATAAGAAAAAACGGGAAAGATGAGGTTCTTGTTGTTCTCAATATGTCAAAAGAGCCTGTGAATTTTACTATTCACGATAAAAGCTTAAACGGAACTTTTAAAAACGTATTTGAAGGTAACGAGAGAGATTTCAGTGCAGGGAAAGATTTTAATTTTAAAGTTTCAGATTTTGCTGTTTTTGAAAAGTAAAAATAACAATATAACATACTTAAAATATCAATAGGAGCGGGCTTTAGCCCGCTTTTAGTTTAAAATATTGTTAGTTTGCTTCAGCCAAAATTTAAAATTATAATTACATATTGTAATGATCAGCAACTTATATTTAATTTTACAAATCAAAGATCACTTCCAAAAATGAATAAAAAAGAAATCCTACAAATTCTGAAAGATAAAATCTCAACAAAAATCCAGACTTTTGAAAACCTGATCAATGAGACAAGAGCATCAAGCAATGACACAAAAAGCTCGATGGGAGATAAGTACGAAACGGGCCGTGAAATGCTGCAGCAGGAAATAAATAATATCCAGAGACAGCTCAATGAGACGTTGATCCAACAAAATGTTTTACAGAAGTTAAATACCGAAACCTGCACAAAAGTTCAGACCGGAGCTTTGGTAGAAACTGACAAAGGATGGTTTTATATATCGGTTTCGTCAGGAGAAATCATTTTTGAAGACAGAAAAATTATAACTGTGTCCAACGAATCTCCTTTGGCAAAAGCTATGACAGGTTTGGTTTCGGGACAAATATTCTCAATAAACAACACAGATTATAGTGTTAAAAATATGTATTAAAATTCGTTTATGGATAAAAATAATCAATTAATATGCTTCTTTTAATTATTTTATTATGTTAATACATTTATTGAAGGAATGATTATACATTAGTAAAAATTAATAATTATGAAGAAATTGCTCTATTGTTATCTTTTATGTACTGTTTTTACTGTTATTCACAGGTAGGGATTAATACAGGTTTTCCCGATACCACTTCTGTTTTAGATATAAAATCTCCTTTGAACGATAAAGGTGTTCTAATTCCCATGATGACAACGGTACAGATTAATGCCATTTCTAATCCCGCTACTGGTCTTATTGTCATGAATTCCGCAAGCAGACTCATATGGGTCAATTCTGGTACACCATCGGTTCCTCGTTGGGTAGAAATGAATACGGTACTAAAGAGTAATCCTGTTACATCATCATTTTCGTCAGGTACATTATCATTGGCTATTCCCAATAATTCAACCGCAGGGACCTCTCATACCATCAATGTAACGGGTATTCCAAAAACTCTTTCTGTATTTGATTATCCCAGAATTTCTCAGGTATGCCTTAATATAACCCATACTTATGATGCAGATTTAGATATTACATTAACATCTCCAGACGGAACTACCTTTATTACATTGTCAGATGATAACGGAGACGACGGGAATAACTATACAAACACATGTTTTAAACCAATTGCAGGATTGCCAATTTCGTCCGGAATCGCTCCACTTACCGGAAGTTTTCAGCCGGAAATTCCGTTTAGCTTATTTAATGGCCAAAATATCAATGGAAACTGGACTTTAAAAGTAGCAGACGATGCAGCTATGGATACAGGAACTTTAACGGGATGGTCAATAGAATTTCAGCATTAAATAGGCATTAAGCTATTAAAATTTACTTTAAGATGATCGTATCGGTTAAAATGTTGAAAATCTGGGTAGCAAAGTAATAAAATTTTCTATTAGTTAATTCTCAGTTTTTATTCCATTAACAATAATTACGTAATTTTGAAATAACCAAATTAAAAATTTTATTATGAAAAAATTAATTTTCAAAACCCTGCTTCTCAGTGGGTTTTCAGCAGCTGTTATTTCATGTTCATCAGATGATGAGATGTCTTTCAATCAGGAGCATATGCAGACTCAGAATTCAAAAGAATCTCAAATAGCTAAAACACAGACTTTCGATATCCGTTTTGGTCTGTTATCTCAAAATGGAACAAAAATACTTTCAGGAAGTTACGACTTGGGAGGCTTTGTTGCTACCAATACGGTGACGGGTGATGTGTATTATACGTATGGTGGAAGTGGTTTTCAGTCGGTACCGCAATATTTTGATGGATTACCTGCAGGAACTTATGAGTTTTCGGCTCAACAGGGACAAGGAGGTTGGGTTGGATATGGAACCGTAATAGGAACTGTTTCTGATGCGCAGGTTGATGAAGACGGATATGTTACTGTATACGTTCCGATTGCATGGGAAGAATAAAGCTGTTCTTCGGTTTAAATTTATATAGATATTCAATAAGAACGGACTTTAGTCCGTTTTTTATTTTTATAGAAAGGCATTGTTATAAATATGATAGTTTTGACTGTAAATTTCTTAAATTTGAAACTTCAAAAAGCTTTTTCAAAATGCAAAACTATTTAGACCTTTTACAGCATATTAAAGAAAACGGAACCGATAAAACTGACCGTACTGGAACCGGTACAAGAAGTGTTTTCGGGTATCAGCTGAGATATGACCTGTCAGAAGGATTTCCTTTGGTTACTACCAAAAAAGTGCATTTAAAATCTATAATTTACGAATTGCTGTGGTTCTTGAATGGAGATACCAATGTAAAATATTTAAATGACCGTGGCGTTTCAATCTGGGACGAATGGGCAGATGAAAATGGTGATTTAGGCCCTGTTTACGGGGCTCAATGGAGAAGCTGGAACGGAGCCGACGGAAAAGTAGTAGACCAGATTTCGGACGTGATCGATCAGATAAAAAAAAATCCGGATTCCAGAAGGCTTATTGTATCAGCATGGAATGTCGCAGAAATTCCTAATATGGCATTAGCACCGTGTCACGCGCTCTTTCAGTTCTATGTTGCAGACGGAAAACTATCTTTGCAGCTCTACCAGAGAAGTGCAGATGTTTTTCTGGGCGTTCCGTTTAACATAGCAAGTTATGCGCTTTTATTAATGATGGTTGCGCAGGTTTGCGATCTTAAAGTAGGAGACTATATCCACAGTTTTGGGGATGTTCACATTTACAACAATCATTTTGAGCAGGTAGAAAAACAGTTGGCGAGAGATCCGAAACCGCTTCCTACCATGAAACTGAATCCTGAGATTAAAGATATTTTTGATTTTAATTTTGAAGATTTTACATTAGAAAACTATGATCCGCATCCGGGAATTAAAGCTCCGGTGGCAATTTAAAATATGAAAAGTGAAGTCTAAAAACTTCACTTTTTTTGTAACTATTTATGTGTTTTATCAACATATCAATAAAAATCCATTATGATTAGAAAAGTTTTTTTATTAGTTGCTGCAAGTATTTCGTCATTTTCATTTTCTCAAAATAATGTAAGAGAAAAGTTGGGTAATTATCTAGATTCTTTACATGTCCACCACAAAGTAATGGGAAGCTTTGCATTTGCAAGTAATAATGAATCTACTTTCGTAAAAGTTGTAGGATTCTCTGACGCAGAAAAGCAAGAGAAGGCCAATCTTAATACGCAGTATCGTATCGGCTCAATCTCCAAAACTTTTACAGCTGTTTTGATAATGAAAGCCATTGAGGACAAGAAACTTACATTAAATACAAAATTATCACAGTTTTTTCCTGGAATCGAGAAAGCAAATATGATTACCATTGAAAACCTCCTGCAACATAGAACAGGAATTCACAATCTCACAGATGAAGAAGAATATATGCAGTACCATACTCAAACCAAGACTGAGAAAGACTTGATTGATATTATTAAGAAATATAAAAGCGATTTCAATCCCGGAATTATGTTTGAATACAGCAATTCAAATTACATTATTTTAGGCTTTATTCTAGAAAAAATTTACAAAAAATCTTATGCCGATTTGATTAAAGACAAAATTGCAAGACCATTAAAACTGATTTTAACGGAAGTTGGAGGCAAGATAGATTCCGGTAAAAATCAGGCAAAATCTTATAAATTTATAAACGGGCAATATCAGGCTTCCTCGGAAACTGATATGAGCATTCCTATTGGCGCAGGAAATATTATTTCAACTCCAACTGAACTTTTGAAATTTATTTTAAGCTTGGAAAATGGAAAATTAATTACAAGTGCAAGCCTGAAGCAAATGAAAAATTTCTCAGATGATTACGGATACGGATTGGTGAAAATTCCTTTTAATGGAAGCTCAGGCTTCGGGCATAATGGTGGAATTGATGAATTCAAATCTTTTCTGTATTATTTTCCGGATTTGAAAGTTGCAGTGAGCTCTGTAACCAACCAATCCGACTATGATAACAATCAGATTGCTATAAATATGTTGAAAGCAGCTACTGGTGTAGATTTTCAAATTCCTAATCTGAAGTCACTTCCTGAATCAGAATTACAGCAGTTTGTAGGAAATTATTCCAACCCGAAAATCCCTGTCAAATTTGATATTTTTATTCATGATAAAACGCTGATGGCTCAGGCAACGGGACAAAGTGCGTTTCCGTTAGAATCGGTTTCGAAAAATAGCTTTAAATTTGATACGGCAGGAATTGTTATTAATTTTGACACTTCTAAAAAGCAGTTTACCATCATTCAATCTGATGTAGAAACTGTTTTCACAAAAGATTAATCTTATGAAATATTTAAAAATAAATACAGAAGATAAAGCAGATCTGGAAGCACTTCAGAACGCAATTCTTCAGCTAAAAGGTGTTGAATCTTTAGAAATCATCGATGAAGAAAACCCTGAAAGCGAGCTGAAAAAAGCTTTTGCCAAAACCAAAGAGCAGCTTAAAAAAGGCGATTACGAAACATTAGTCAATGACATTTTCGATGTTTTTACTAAGAACAACTCAAAAAAATAATAAGAAATAGATGAAGAAAATCATTTTATCAATTGCAATATTAGGATCCTTATTTTCTGCAAATGTGTCTGCACAAACTGAAACTTCAGGCAGAGAAAAAGTATATAGAGCAACATCAGAAAAAGTTACAGAACTTAAACATACCAAGCTTAAAGTCAGTTTCGACTATCAGAAAGAGCAGATGAATGGTGAAGAATGGTTAACAGCATCGCCCTATTTTTATACATCTAACGAATTGGTTCTGGATGCAAAAGGAATGCTGATTCATGAAGTTGCTCTAGACAATAATGGAAAAAGGTCACCTTTAAAATATGATTACAAAAATGATGTTTTAAAAATTTCTTTAGATAAAACGTACCAGAAAAATCAGGAGTACACGGTTTATATCAAGTACACTGCGCGTCCCAATGAAGTAAAACAGGAGGGAAGTATGGCAATAAGCGATGCAAAAGGCCTTTATTTTATCAATGCTCAAGGTCAGGATACAAATAAACCGACACAAATCTGGACACAGGGCGAAACCGAATCTTCTTCCGCATGGTTTCCTACCATCGACAGATCAATTCAAAAAACAACACAGGAAATTTACATGACGGTTCCCGATAAATACGTCACACTTTCAAACGGAATATTAAAAGATTCTCAGAAAGATGCGAACGGATTGAGAACAGATCATTGGGTAATGGATAAAAGACATTCAACCTATCTGTTTTTCATGGGGGTTGGCGAATATGCTGTCGTTAAAGACAAATGGAAAAATATCGATGTTGATTACTATATCGAAAAGGAATATGAACCTTATGCAAAACAGATCTACGGAAATACACCCGAAATGATCGAGTTTTTCTCTAAAAAGTTGGGTTATGATTATCCTTGGGCAAAATATGCACAGATTTCCGGGAGAGACTATGTCAGTGGAGCAATGGAAAATACAACAGCAACACTTCACGGAAGCGATATTTTACAAAAACCGGGACAACTGATCGATGAAAACAAATGGGAAGATACAATTGCCCATGAGCTTTTTCATCACTGGTTTGGAGACTTGGTAACGGCAGAAAGCTGGAGTAATCTTACAGTAAACGAATCTTTTGCCAATTATTCAGAATATCTTTGGAACGAGTACAAATATGGAAAAGACCAGGCAGAATATCATCAGATGGAAGATGTGAATCATTACATTCACAATCCCTCAGATTTTAAAAAAGATCTGGTAAGATTTGATTATGCTTCCCGCGAAGATGTTTTTGATTTAGTGACCTATCAAAAAGGAGGCGGCATTCTCCACATGTTAAGAAATTATCTGGGAGATGAAGCTTTTTTTGCAGGAATGACCGACTATCTGAAGACCTATGAATACAAAAATGCAGAAGCTCATCAACTAAGATTATCATTTGAAAAAATTTCCGGGAAAGATTTAAACTGGTTCTTCAATCAATGGTATTTCGGAAGCGGACATCCGAAATTAAATTATTCTTACACGTTTGAACCTGTGAAAAAGCAGGTAACAGTTGTAATTGACCAGTCTCAGGAATTGCCTTTTGAATTTCCTTTGACGATTGATGTTTATGACAATGGAAAACCAAAAAGGCAACAGGTTTGGGTGAATGCAACTGCAAAAAATACATTCAGCTTTGATGTTTCAAAAAATCCGGATTTAATCAATATCAATGCAGACGGAATATTGGTTGCAGATATTACTGAAACTAAAACACCGGAGCAGAATCTGATGCAGTTTACCGGGTCAAAAGAATTTAAAAGCAGATATTATGCATTAACCGCAATCAAAGATCAGGTAGGAAAAACTCCTGCAGCGACAAAATTATTGTCCGCCGCTTTGAAAGATCCCTACTTCAGAATACGGGAAAAAGCTTTAGAATTAATGGATTTATCAAATGCTGAACAATTCAAAGCTTTAGCAACAGATGTTGAAAAATTAGCTTCAAATGATCCTAAAACATTAGTGCAAGGTGCAGCGATTGCAGCTTTAGCAAAAACAAAGGATAAAAAATATCTGCCAATCTTTGAGAAAGGAGTGAGTGCGGTATCAAATTCAGTAAAAGGAAATTCTTTGGCAGCGATTGTATCGGTAGATCCGTCAAAAGTGGATGCGTTGGCAGACAAAATCGATTTGGAAGGTGCTTCTGAAGCAATGCTGACGCAGCTGATGCCGATTGTTGTTAAAAATAAAGTGACTTCTCAAATGGCAAATATTGCACCGATTGCGGCTTTTTATCCTTTCATTAAATTCCAGAATCCGGAATTGGGGAAAGTGGCGGAGGAGGGCTATAATTGGATTATGAGCTCAGATAACCTGAAAGCTACCGAAAGTATTACCAAACTTCTCGGTCAGGCAAAAGGTCAGATGGGTGAAAATCCCCAGGTGAAGATGATGATTTCTCAAATGTTGAAAGATGGTTTAAGCAAAAAAATGGATTTACTAAAACAGAACCCACAGAAAGCTGCAAGTATCAATCCACAGATTGATGCCATTAATAAAGGAATTGAGAATTTTAAATAATCTATTGATAATAATATTCTACCAATATATTTATATAGCCGCAGTTTTACTGCGGTTTTTGTTTTTTTTACTCTTGTTTATTTCGTATTGCTTGTGGTATTTTAATTGAAATATGTTCTGTAATTAGAATATAAAATGTATATTTGATACTAAATACCAATAAAATCAATGAATATGAAAACAAAACTATTTTCTTCTCTGACAACTGTATTATTTACAATAGTCGCCAATGCACAGATTACTACATTCCCATGGACAGAGACTTTTGAAGACAGTTCACCAACCAGAGCTGGTTGGACTCAAGTTTATGAAGTTAATAATATGTCATGGACATATTCCACCACCGCTTCTACAGGAAGTTCTGGAGTAACCGCATATGACGGAACTAAATTTGCAAATTACCCGGGAACTTCACATAATTTTGATAAAACCAAACTGGTTAGTCCGGCTCTTAATTTAACAGGGGTGACAAATCCTACTGTGAGTTTTTTCTATATTAATCCTTATTGGAATCCTGATCAAAACTGGTTGAGGGTTTTCTTCAGAATTTCTGCCACAGACCCATGGGTACAGATTGCTGAGTTCCATTCAAATATCACAACTTGGACTTCTTCCGGAAGCATGGCAATACCTCCCAATACCTATCAGATTGCTGTAGAATGTGAGACTGATTATGGATATTCTACACTTGTAGATGGCTTGGTAGTAACAGGTACTAATTTGAGTGTAAGTGACGCAGTTAAAACCTCAAAATCTACAATCAAATATTTTCCAAATCCTGCTGAAGACGTATTAAACTATGAAAGTAAAGAAAAAGTGTATGAAATTTCTGTGTACAATAATGTAGGACAAAAAGTTTTGGATCATAAAGTGGAATCTAATCAAGGAAAGATTAATGTCTCCAGCTTAGTAAGCGGAACTTATTTAGTTCGAACTAAGACAGACTCCGGTATCAATTCATTTAAAATGATTAAAAAGTGATAAATATTTAATCAGTGTCATAATATTAGTTGAGCACCTCTTTTATGGAGGTGCTTTTTTTTAATATTTTTTAAGTAAAGACTTTTGTTGAGCTTCATGACGTGATTATTTTTTTTGAGCAATAAAAGTCAACTCCCTTTTAAAATCATATTTACTTTTTTTAATATTTCTTTTTAGAATGAAATACTGTATAATGAGCATAAGTATCGATATTAAAATAAAAGTCACATCGTCATTTTTATTAAAATTTAAAAGTATAATAGACAAAAAGCTTAGAAGAATTAAAATTTTAATAAAAGAATCATTTGATGGTGATAGTTCTATTTTAATCAAAGTAATACCATTTTGCTCACAGATCAAACCTCTTATAATAGGATTTTGAATGTTATTATCAAAAAAATGTCTTCTTCTCCGAATCATAAAATCATCATCATTCACAAGTCCTCTGTATTCAAATCTATTAGGAATTGAGTAGTCTGCAATTTCAAAAATGCTAAAATCACTTTTGTAAATAAACTTTTTTAAGTTCATAAGAAATTGAGTCTTACTTATTTCAGTTTCAAAAATAAATTCATCATACAGACCAATACTTTTAAAGAGAAATTTCATATTAATATGCTTGAATTATAGATCTGGAACAAACCTAATGTTAGAATGTAAAAAACAAGTTCTTTCATAAAGATTTACATTTTAAAATATATTTGCTTTTTTTTAAATTAAACCCTAACAAACCGATTGACGAACATCGCAGCTACAATGTCTCCCACTGCATTCAAAACTGTTGCTAAAGGATCAACTAAGGTTCCTATAATAATAACAGCCGGAACAGCTTCCTGAGGCAGCTGATATACAGAAATCATTAGCATTTCCCCAATGTAGCCGCCGTTAGGAATACCGCCTGCTACAATGCTGACAAAAACCGTAATCCCTAAAGCCAAAAGAAGATTCGACGGTTCAAAGAAATCTCTTCCGATAATCTGAAATGCAACGTAAATTTTAATAATAGAAGACATTGACGAACCGTTTTTATGCAAGGTAGTTCCTATAGGAATTACAAGATTGGCAATCGAACTAGGAATGCCAATTTTTGACGCCGCCACAAGATTTGTAGGCATGGTTGCAAAGCTGCTGCATGTGCTCAAAGCTGTTAAAGTAGGTAAGATGGCATTTTTCCAAAAATTTTTGATTCCGTTTTTTCGGTCTGAGATAAAAGCATACAGTGAAAAAAATACAAAGAAATAAATAATTCCGGCAATATAATACAGTCCTAAAGGTTTCGCATAAAACCCGAAAAGTTGAGGTCCTAACGTTGCCACCTGATAAGCAAAGTAAGCTCCCAGACCAATCGGTGCAATTTTCATAATCATTAAAAGCAGCTCTTTCATGACTTCATAACCCGATGCTATAAAAATTCTGAATGGTTTTCCGTTTTCACCGGATTTTCTTGCTGCAAAACCAATAAGAAATGCAAAAATTAAAAGTGCTAACATATTTTTGCGCGAAAAGACTTCTGTAAATTCTCCTACAGTGAAAAAACTTACGATTCTATCACCCCAGTTTTCTTCTTTGGCAGTTTCATTAATGATTTCAGAACTTCCTGAGATAGATGACACGGGGAAAAGATAAACCATTCCGATGGTGAAAATTGCCGCAATCAATACAAAAAGGAGAAAGGTAAATGACATTGTAAGGATGATTTTTCCGAATTTAGATTGCTGCTCTAATGACGAAATAGAATTGGCCACGGCAAAAAATACCAGCGGAACCACGCTCACAAAAAGAAGATTCAGAAAAATATCTCCCAAAGGCTTTATGTACTCCACAATCTGCGGAGCAACAATGCCGATGATGCTTCCGACGGTAATCCCGAGAAGCAAAAAAAGAATTCCTGAGTAGTTTTTTAAGACCTCTTTCATACAGTGATTTTCATCAAAGATAGATTTATTTTTAACAATTTCTTAGACGTTTGTTTGTCTTAATTTTTCTAAATTTGAGTAAACATTCGTTTCTATGGCTTATATAGATTATTACAAAATTTTAGGCGTAGACAAAAGCGCAACGCAGGACGATATCAAAAAAGCGTACCGCAAGCAGGCCAGAAAACTGCATCCCGATCTCAATCCCAATGATAAAGAAGCTGAAAAACAATTCAAAGAGCTGAATGAAGCCAATGAAGTACTCAGCAATCCGGAAAATCGAACTAAGTATGATAAATACGGAGAGAACTGGAAGCATGGCGAAGAATACGAAAAAGCTAAGCAACAGTACCAGAATCAAAATGAAGGTTTTGCTGGAGATTTTTCAGGTGCTGATTTTGGTGAAGGTGAAGATTTTTCAGATTTTTTCCAAAGTATGTTTGGTAATGAGGGCGGTGGATTAGGGCGGAGTTCGAGAGGTAGTGCTTCAAATAAGTTTAAAGGCCGGGATATTCAGGCAGACTTGAATTTAGACCTTAAAGATGCAGGAAAAACACAACAGCAGATTTTTGACATCAATGGAAAGAAAGTAAGAATCACCATTCCTGCCGGAGTGCATGACGGTCAGCAGATTAAATTGAAAGGTCACGGAAACCCCGGCTTCAACGGCGGTCCGAGTGGTGATTTATATATAACTTTTAACATCAGTCCCAATCCCGACTTTGAAAGGGCAGGAGATGACCTCAAATCAAAGGTGATTATTGATCTGTATACGGCCGTTTTAGGCGGTGATGTCAACATAAAAACTCTCGAGGGAAGCGTTAAGCTGAAAGTAAAACCGGAAACTCAAAACGGAACCACTGTGCGATTAAAAGGAAAAGGATTTCCGGTTTACAAAAAAGAGGGTGAATTTGGTGATCTTTTTGTTACCTACGAAATAAAATTACCCACAAATCTTACCGAAAAGCAAAAAGCACTTTTTGAACAACTTAAAAATTCTTAAATCATGAGCGAAAGAATATCACGGGAAGAGCTCGTAAAAATATACAATGTCGAAATTACTTTTTTTGATGAACTCGTTGATTACGGTTTGCTGAATGTAGAGACTGAAGATGAGGTTCGCTATCTGATATATGAAGACCTTCACGTTTTTGAGAAGTTTGCCAACTGGCATTACGATCTGGAAATTAATTTGCCTGGCCTTGAAGTAATTCACGATTTGCTTCAGAGAATGGAAGATTTAAACAAAAAAAACCGTGAGCTGATGCACAAACTTTCGGCAATACGTAATCATTATGAAGATATTTAATTTAGTTTTGCAAACTATAAGAATCGATATATGGCCAAAATGAACGACGATAAAATCATCAATTTAAATGTCAGTAAAAAAGATTTTGAAGAGATTTATCTCAAAGGAAACCAGGGAAGCCTGTTTTTCTCACCTACGGTAAAGGGGAAATTTATTACAACGGTAGTTGTTGCTACCATTTTGGTCATCTTATTCTTCTTTAAAGATGATTTAAGCAAAGAAAAATTCGGGATCTTGTATTTTGTAAGCTTTCTGTTTCTGCTGTGTGCGGTATATTTGTCTTTAGCCATCAATAAAGTTTCAAAATGGAAAAAGGAGGTCATTCAATATCTTAAAACGCTTGAGAACACTGAGATTTATCAGATTCAGTTTAATTCTAAGGTTTTTAAAGTAAACCTCAATGATAATAAAGAAACAAGTCTCTGGACAGAATTTACCGCTGCAGAGATCAGCAATACATTCATCGGGTTAGAAGGAAAATTCAATTATATGTTTCCTAAAAAATCAATGCAGGAAGCAGATTTTGAATTGCTGAAGCAGGCTGTGCAGAAAAACGTGCAAAAATAAAAAATCAGAGCATTTGCTCTGATTTTTTATTTTTATATAGAAATTGATTAATCTAACCAACCCATTTCTTTCATCCACTCATCATTGTAGATTTTCCCCACATATCTTGAGCCGTGGTCATGGAGCAAAACAACAATCACATCATCTTTTGTAAACTGGTCTTTCATCTGAACCAAAGCTGCCATCGCACTTCCCGCAGAATATCCACAGAAAATCCCCTCTTCTTTGGCTAGCTTTCTTGCGTAGATCGCTCCGTCTTTATCTGTTACTTTTTCAAAATGATCGATGACCGACATATCATAATTTTCAGGAAGAATATCTTCGCCAATACCTTCTGTGATATAAGAATATGCGTTTTCTAATTTAATTTCTCCCGTCTCATGAATTTCCTTTAAAATCGAACCGTAAGTATCGACGCCGATAGTTTTAATATTCGGATTTTTCTCCTTAAAAAACATTCCGCAGCCTGTAATAGTTCCGCCGGTTCCTGCTCCGGCTAAAAAATGAGTAAGCTTACCGTCGGTCTGTTCCCAGATTTCGGGAGCAGTCGACTCATAATGAGCCACTCTGTTTGATAAATTGTCATATTGGTTCACGTACCAGCCGTTTTCTGTTTCTTTAGCCAATCTTTTAGAAACTGAATAATAAGAACGCGGATCGGTAGGTTTTACGTCTGTTGGACAAACAATCACTTCAGCGCCAACAGCACGTAGAATGTCGCATTTTTCCTTAGATTGTTTTGCGTTGGTCACAAAAATACATTTATAGCCCTTGATGATTGCAGCCAAAGCCAATCCCATTCCTGTATTTCCCGAAGTTCCTTCGATAATTGTTCCTCCTGGTTTTAGTCTACCGTCTTTTTCGGCATCTTCAATCATCTTAACAGCCATTCTGTCTTTAACCGAATTTCCGGGGTTGAAAGTTTCAACTTTTGCCAATACCAATGCCGGGAAATCTTCTCCCAACACTTTATTGATCTTCACAAGGGGTGTATTTCCTATGGTTTCGAGAATATTTTCTGCGTATTTCATACTTGTTTTTTTTTCTGCGGGGCAAAGATACAGCTTTCAAATTATTTGAGAGCAAAGGTCTTGATATTGAATTACAAGATTGGATAAAAAAATATAATTGCGAAATACGGTTTTCTTTAGGAGCTATTTCCCGCTTTCCGTTGCAATCTTTTGTTTTGCAAACAAAAGGATTTTCACTGCAATCGGGGCTAGAATAAATCGTACAAGTGTCAAATTCAAGTTAGATAAAAAACTGATGCAGTTTTGCAGCAAAAGCATTTTTCTCTCTCAACCAAAATCCGTATTTTTGTGCATCTAAAAAGTAAAATAAAGAATGAATTCCTACAAAAATCCATTGGAAGAACGTTACTCCAGTGAAGAAATGTTATTTAACTTTTCTCATAACAACAAATTCCGTACTTGGAGACAGCTTTGGATCGCTTTGGCTGAAATCGAAAAAGACCTGGGTTTAGAAATTACAGAAGAGCAGATTGCAGAATTGAAAGCGAATGCTGAAAACATCGATTATGATAAAGCAGCTGAGTATGAGAAAAAATTCCGTCATGATGTGATGGCTCACGTTCACACCTATGGAGACGTTGCGCCTTCAGCAAAGGGAATTATACATTTGGGAGCAACTTCCGCTTTTGTAGGAGACAATACAGACTTAATTCAAATCCGTGACGGACTTTTAATTTTAAAGAAAAAGTTAGTTAACGTGATGAAAAATCTTGCGGATTTTTCCATTCAATATAAAGACCTTCCAACATTAGGATTTACCCATTTCCAACCAGCTCAGTTAACGACTGTCGGAAAAAGAGCAACACTTTGGTTACAAAGTTTGGTTCTTGACATCGAAGAGCTTGATTTCTTCTTGGAAACTTTACGTTTCAGAGGAGTAAAAGGAACAACGGGAACTGCAGCAAGTTTCCTGGAACTTTTCAACGGAGATTATTCTAAAGTAAAACATCTTGATAAAGAATTGTCAAAAAGATTCGGTTTCGAGAAAGTTTTCGGAGTTTCCGGACAGACTTACGACAGAAAAATTGACGCGAAAGTGGTTGCTTTACTGGGAAATATCGCTCAGTCTGCTCATAAATTCTCAAATGATTTGCGTCTTCTTCAAAATTTGAAAGAAGTTGAAGAGCCTTTCGAGAAAAACCAAATTGGTTCCTCAGCAATGGCTTACAAACGTAACCCAATGAGAAGCGAAAGAATCGGTGCCTTGGCAAAATTCGTAATGTCTTTGACAACGAGTTCTGCAATGGTTGCTTCTACACAATGGTTTGAAAGAACTTTGGACGATTCTGCAAACAAAAGATTAACGATTCCACAAGCATTTTTAGCAGTTGATGCCATTCTATTGATCTGGAATAACATCATGAACGGAATCGTGGTGTATCCAAACAGGATCAACAAACATATTGAAGAAGAACTTCCTTTCATGGCTACAGAATACATCATCATGGAAGAAGTGAAAGCTGGTGGTGACCGTCAGGAAATTCATGAAGTAATCAGAGTTCACTCAATGGAGGCTTCTAAAAAAGTAAAAGAAGAAGGAAAAGATAACGATCTGATTGAAAGAATTTTAAATGATCATTCTTTAAAGCTTGATAAATCAAAATTAAAAGAAGTTTTAGATCCTAAAAACTTTATTGGTTTTGCACCCATCCAGACAGAAGAATTTATTGCCAATGAAATTCAGCCTATTCTGGATGCAAACAAAGAGTTGATTGGTTTAGAATCTGATCTTAAAGTATAATTGATATGCAGTCTTTGGGCTGCATTTTTTAATTTAAATTGTATGAGAATTTACTTTTTTTTTACTTTGTATGTATTTCCAGTGATTGCATTTTCTCAGGATTTAAAACCGAATAATAAAATCAAATCTGATTCAGATTTTACCCATACAGTGTCCGGGGTCACTGCTCCTTATAGTCTCAATGATTTTTCTAGAACGACATTATTTACAAACTCCAAAAATGACAGTGTTTTTGCTGCAGAATATGAAAATAAACGCAATGACGCAGTGTTTAAATTTAAAATTATTCCGGCCTTACTTCATGAAGAAAGACTTTTAAATCATTATTATAAAGATTTAAATGAAAGGAGATATACACCCAAAGAAAGTGAAAAAGTAAATAAAACAGTAGTATTTAAAGAAGGTAAATTTAAGCTTCACGGAATCAGCACGTATTTTACTCATCTTAACAGGCTGGTTAACGTGAGAGTTTATGACGCAGGATTTTGGGTTCTTATATCTGAAAGTAGTCAAAAAGGAAATGATACTTTATCTCTGGACAAAGCTCAGGATTTGTTTTTAACTAAAATAAAACCGACAAAAATAGTTGAGAAAAATCCATTAACAAGATACAGCAATATTTTATATGCACCTGTTGCAGCTCAGGACAAATTATTGCTGAGAACCACGATGAGCAGTGCAACGAATAAGATGAAATGGATTTACGAAAATATTGATAAATACGAAAGAGCGGCGGGAATTCCCGGAATTCTTCTGGATTTTCAAATTGCTGGGATTAATGGTTTCATAGATTATAAAACAGAGAAAAATCAAAGTACAATAGAAGGAAATAATCCTGCAACACGATTGATTTCTTTCTTTACAAAACTTAAAAAAGATGGTTTTATAGACGAATATCTAATGGAGCAATATTACTATTTATTGACCCCGTCAGAAAATCAGAAGTTCGATTATAAAGGCTATCAAAAGTGGAAACTAGAGAATTCGATAGATTATAATGTTGCTCAAAAATACTATATAATTGTAAATTCGCGTAAGAAAACTGATCTGAATAAAGATGAGTAAATTAATTAAAAAGTTTAATAATATTTAAATATCTGACATCTAATGTCTCAAAACAAAAGAATTTTCGTAGAAAAAAGAGGGATTTTCGATGTAGAAAGTCCAAAGATTTTTGATGAAGTAAAAGCGGTAGTTCCGTCGATCAAAAATGTAAAAGTGTACAATGTGTACGATATTTTCAATTTATATGATGGTGAATTCGATAAAGTGGTTAACAGTACTTTCGTAGATCCCGTTACTGATATTTTGCATGAAGAAAATCCTGCAGAAGGAATTCATTTTGCCATGGAATTTTTGCCGGGACAATACGATCAGCGTGCCGATTCTGCTCAACAATGTATCGCTTTACTGACAGGAAATGAGAAATCAAAAGTAAGAAGCGGAAAACTTATGCAGTTTGAAGGTATTTCAGAAGCTGATTTAGTAAAAATAAAAGATCTTTTGATCAATAAAGTAGAATCTCAGGAAAAAGATTTATCGATTTTAGATATTCCTGCAGAAGAGACACCGTCAAAAGTGATTGTTCATGAAGGTTTTATCAATTTTGATGATGCTCAGCTTGAAGAATTCTTTAACAATCACGGTTTTGCTTTAGGTATGGATGATTTAAAATTTATTCAGGAATATTTTAAAAGTGAACAGAGAAATCCTACAGAAACTGAACTGAAAGTTTTAGACACCTATTGGAGTGATCACTGTCGTCACACAACGTTTGAAACAGAATTGTCAAATATTGAGTTTGAAGGACAGTTTAAACATACATTGGAAACCATTTTCAACGATTATATCGAAAAAAGAAAATTTTTAGGACGCGAATTGAAACCTATCTCTTTAATGGATCTGGCAACCGTTTGCGGAAGATATTTTAGTAAAACCGGAAAGCTTGATAACTTGGTAGTTTCAGACGAGATCAACGCCTGTACCATCCAAATCGAAGCTGAATACGACGGTAAAAAAGAACCTTGGTATTTATTATTCAAAAATGAAACACACAATCACCCGACAGAAATCGAGCCTTTCGGTGGTGCTTCAACGTGTTTAGGCGGAGCGATCAGAGATCCTTTGTCCGGACGTTCTTTCGTTTTTCAGGCGATGAGATTAACGGGTGCTGCAGATGTTTTAGAACCTGTGGATCGAACGTTACCGGGCAAATTACCTCAAAAAACAATCACAAAACAGGCTGCAAACGGATATTCTTCTTACGGTAACCAAATTGGTTTGGCAACTACAATGGTTTCCGAAATCTACGATGAAGGCTACAAAGCAAAAAGAATGGAAGTTGGTTTCGTTGCAGGAGCGGTTCCTGTGGATTGGGTAAGACGTGAAAAGCCTGAAGCTGGTGATTCTATTATTATTTTAGGTGGTGCAACGGGACGTGATGGAGTTGGTGGAGCAAGCGGAAGTTCGAAAGAACAAGACGAAACTTCGATCCACACGATGAGTTCTGAAGTTCAGAAAGGAAATGCGGTAGAAGAACGTAAAATCCAGAGATTATTCAGAAATCCTGAAGTAACAAAACTGATTAAAAAATCTAATGACTTCGGAGCTGGAGGTGTTTCTGTAGCAATTGGTGAAATCGCCGATTCTTTGGAAGTGAATCTGGATGTTTTACCTTTAAAATATGAAGGTTTGAACGGAACTGAGCTTGCCATTTCTGAATCTCAGGAAAGAATGGCTGTTGTGGTTGAACCAAAAGATAAAGAACAGTTTATCAAATTCTGTGAAGCTGAAAATATTGTTGCTGTTGAGGTTGCAAAAGTGACAGATTCAGGAAGAATGCAGATGTTCTGGAAAGGCGATAAGATTGTTGACCTTTCAAGAGAATTCCTTGATACCAACGGTTGTTCTAAAAGACAGGAAGTTAAGATTACGCATCTTAATGAGATAAAAGAGGAAACACCTTCTTTTAACGAAGAAAACTTCTTAAAAATCTTAGCAGATAAAAATGTTGCCTCTCAAAAAGGTTTGTTAGAAATGTTTGATTCATCAATTGGTGCGACCACGGTTGCGATGCCTTTGGGTGGAAAATATCAGCAGACTTTGATGGAAGGAAGTGCTCAGACATTGCCGATTTTAGGAGCGAAAAATATTGAAACAGTTTCTTTGGCAAGTTGGGGATTTGATGCTGAAATTTCAAAGCAAAACTCATTATTGGGAGCTTCTTATGCAGTCTTAGAAAGTGTGGCAAAAATCGTTGCTATGGGTGGCGATTATAAAAATATCAGATTCAGTTTTCAGGAATATTTTGAGAAATTAGGTCAGAATCCTGAAAAATGGGGGAAACCTTTGGCTTCTCTTTTAGGAGCTTACGATGCTCAGATTAATTTCGGTTTAGCAGCAATCGGAGGTAAAGATTCGATGAGTGGAACGTATCAGGATTTGAATGTTCCGCCAACGTTAATTTCATTCGCTTGCGCTAACGGAGAAAAGAAAAATATCATCTCTCCTGAATTTAAACAGGCAGGAAATAAACTCTATTTCTTCAATCATACTCCACAGGAAAACGGACTTCCAAACTATGAAAGTTTAAAGGTTGTTTTTGAATTGATTTTCGAAAATATCATAGCCGGAAAAATTGTTTCTGTGAAGACAATTAAAGAAGGTGGAGTTGCTGTTGCTTTAGCGAAAATGAGTTTCGGAAACAGATTGGGAGCTGAAATTAATATCGCTGATGAGAATATTTTATTAGCTAAAAATATTGGAAGTTTAGTCATCGAATCGACTGAAGAATTGAGTTCTGTTGATCTTCAATTAATCGGTGAAGTTAAAAATTCAAATATTTTGAAAATCAATAATTTGAATTTTGAAATCGAAAAATTACTTGAAGCTAATACGAAGACTTTTGAGAATCTTTTTTCGACAGTAGAAAAAGAAAAAATAACGGTTGAATTGGATTCAAAACTGAATTCTATCAACCCTAGAAATATCATTATTAAAAAACACGGGTTGGCGAAGCCAAGAGTTTTTGCTCCTGTATTTCCGGGGACAAACTGTGAGTATGATACATTGAATGCCTTTGCAAAAGAAGGTGCTGTTGTCAACAGTTTGCCTTTAATTAATATCAATCATCAGTTGCTTGATGAAAGCATCGATGCATGGGTAGAAGAAATTAAACAGTCACAGATTTTAGCATTCTCAGGAGGGTTCTCTGCGGGTGACGAGCCGGATGGTTCTGCTAAATTTATCGTGAATGTTCTGAAGAACGAAAAGATGAGAAATGCCGTTCACGAATTGCTGGATAGAGACGGAATGATCATCGGAATCTGTAACGGTTTCCAGGCTTTGATCAAATCAGGTTTGTTGCCTTACGGAAGAATTAAAGATTTGGATGAAAACTCTCCAACCTTAGCGCACAACGCCATTAGAAGACATATTTCTCAAATGGTTAATGTCAAAGTTTTAAACGACGAATCGCCTTGGTTGAAAGGAATGAAAGATCAGGTTTTCACGATCCCGATTTCTCACGGAGAAGGTCGTTTTATGGCTTCGGAAGAAGAAATTCAGAAGCTGTATGAGAACGGACAAATCGCTACTCAATATTTAGATCTAGACGGAAATATTGCGCACGGAATGCCATTCAATCCAAATAACTCATTGTTCGGAATTGAGGGAATCACAAGTCCGTGCGGAAAAATATACGGTAGAATGGGGCACCCTGAACGTTTTGCAGAAGGCTTGATGAAAAACATTCCGACTGCGAATTATCACAATATTTTCAAAAATGGAGTTGAATACTTCAAATAACAATAAAAAAAAATGGCCGTTATTGATGGCGGTCATTTTTCTAATCGATCTGGCTTAAAAAATATATTTCCAATATACCAATATACCCACTACAACAGATGCGGTTGCCATTAACAGAACCGCGCCCGCAGATGTGTCTTTAATAAAACCAATTCTTTTGTCATATTCCGGCTGCATAAAATCACAGATCTTTTCAACGGCGGTATTAAAAATCTCTGCAGCTAAAACAGCAAAAGACACCATTAAAATTAAAATTGAATCGACAGTTGTAAGGTTTAAATAAAAAATCAGAAAAAGATTAATTAAGAAAGCCATCACCTCAATCTGAAAATTTCTTTCAGATTTAAACATGATAAAAATACCGCGTAAAGCGTTTAAAAAACTTTTATGAATGAGAGGTTTTCGCATTATTCGGCTTATAATAAACAAAGATAGTCGATAAACTCATTGAGGAAAAATTAAATTCTTTGATGGTTGTTAATAACTCACCTTATTATTCTTTTCTATCTGTTTTCTATTTGTTATATTTGTAAAAACTTATTTTTAAATCTATGAAATTTATTATTTCAAGTGGTGAACTTCAGAAAGCATTGCAAACTGTAAGTGGCGTAATATCAAGCTCTCAATCGAGACCAATTTTAGAAAATTATCTTTTTGAGTTAAATGAAAATAACCTTACCATTACAGCTTCTGATGGAGAAACTACTTTGGTGACTTCTTTAGATGTTAAATCTGACGATGCAGGTAAATTTGCTGTTCCTGCCAAGATTTTTCAGGATTTTATCAAAACTTATGGGGAACAGCCGCTTACGCTTGTTGTTAAAGACAATGCAGAAGGTACAGGCAGCCAGCTTGAGATTTTAGATGAAAAAGATAACTTTGCCGTTGCACTAGACAATGCAGATGATTATCCTGAGCTTCCGGAATTTGAATCTGCTCAAAGTGTGACAATGCCCGCAGGAGTTTTATCTGAGGCTCTGACCAACACTCTTTTTGCAACCAGTAACGACTCTCTTCGTCCTGTAATGACCGGGGTTTTGTTCCAGTTTGGAGAAAATGAAACCAACTTCGTTTCTACAGATTCTCATAGATTGGTAGTTTATAAAAGAACAGATTTAATGAATGCCGAACCAATGGAATTCATCATGCCTAAAAAACCGCTAAACATTTTCAAAAATATTTTAGCAAGTTCAAACGAAGATATTACCATAGACTTCAACGATAATATGGCAAAATTTTCTTTTGGTAAACATATCTGGATCTGTAGACTGATCGATGGAAAGTATCCTAATTACACAGCGGTAATTCCTAAAGAAAATCCGAATGTATTAACAATTAACAGAAACCTTTTATTGGGAGCTATCAAGAGAGCTTCTATCATGTCGAATAAATCTACGAATCAGGTTAGATTTAAATTGTCTGCCAATATTCTTCACCTTCATGCAGAAGACACAGAATATGCCAACAAAGCTGATATGCAGATTCCTTGTGATTACAACGGAGAAGACATCAACATCGGATTCAGTTCTAAATTTTTAACTGAAATGTTAGGAATCCTCGGAGCAGATGATATTACGATGAAAATGTCTCAGCCAAACAGACCGGGAATCATAGAGCCGCTTGACGGTCTTGAAGAAAATGAAAATATCTTAATGTTATCAATGCCGGTAATCGGGTTGTAATATTTAATTTAATAAATACTAAAAGAGGTTGATTGATCAGCCTCTTTTTATTTTTTAAGGCTCAGTTGAAAGGTTAAAAATTTCTCTGTTTCTCAAAAAAACACGACATTTGTAACTTGAAAAATTCAAAATAAATTTTCAATATTAAAGGATGAAAATATCAAACAACTGGCTGAAAGACTATATCAAAACGGAATTGAAATCTGAGAGAATCGGTGAATTCCTTACAGATATAGGTCTTGAGGTAGAGGGAATAGAAAAATTTGAAAGCATCAAAGGAAGCCTGGAAGGTATTGTTGTAGGTAAAGTTTTAACCTGCGAAAAGCATCCGAATGCCGATAAACTAAATAAAACAACCGTAGACATTGGAAACGGAAAGATTTTAAATATCGTTTGCGGTGCTCCGAATGTTGAAGCTGGGCAAACCGTACCCGTTGCAGTTGTCGGAGCCAAAATATACGATAAAACAGGAAACTTTTTTGAAATCAAGGAAGCTAAAATAAGAGGTGAAGTTTCTCAGGGAATGATCTGCGCAGAGGATGAGTTAGGTCTTAGTGATGATCACGGCGGAATCATGGTTTTAGATGAAAGCAAATATGAAGTTGGAAAGGATTTTTCAGATTATTTTGAATTGGTAAATGATGAAGTTTTCGAAATCGGTTTGACTCCGAACAGAACCGATGCGATGTCTCATTATGGTGTAGCAAGAGATTTGTATGCTTTTCTTTCAACCAATCAACAGAAAGGTGATTTCGTAAAAGTTTCCTCAGTGGCTTTAAATAATGAAGGTTCACATGAATTTTCATTGGAAATTGAAAATGCTGAATTGACACCAAGATACATCGGAGCAGTTATTGAAAACGTGAAGGTTTCAGAATCTCCATCTTGGCTCAAAGACAGGCTGAAAGCAATCGGATTAAGCCCGATCAACAATATTGTAGATATTACCAACTATATTCTTCACGGTTTTGGTCAGCCGCTTCACGCTTTTGATGCAGATAAAATTGCAGATAAAAAAGTAAAAGTCGGAACTGTAGCCGAAGGAACAAAATTTACCACATTAGACGGTGCAGAAAGAACTTTAAACGGTTCTGAAATCATTATTAAAGACGGACAGGATAACCCAATGTGTATTGCCGGAGTTTTCGGTGGTGCCAATTCTGGAGTGTCTTCTGAAACCAAAACTATTTTCCTGGAAAGTGCTTATTTTAATCCTGTTGCTGTAAGAAAGGCCGCAAAAGCCCATGGTTTAAATACCGATGCTTCTTTCAGGTTTGAAAGAGGCGTAGACCCGAATATTACAAGAACTGCCATTACTCATGCGATCAAAATGATCCTGGATCTGGCGGAGGGTAACCTTGTAGGAGAACTTTTGGAAGAATATCCTAAGAAGATTGAAGACAATTATGTGATCATCAGATTTTCAAAAATCGAACAGATTTTAGGCACAAAAATTCACAAAGAAAAAGTAAAAGAAATTTTAAAAGCCCTTGAAATTCAGGTCCTTAATGAAATTCAAAATGGTTTTGAAGTTTCCGTTCCTGCGTACAGAGCCGATGTGACAAGAGAAATCGACGTTATTGAAGAGATTTTAAGAATCTACGGATATAATAAAATTGAGGCCCCACAAAAGTTTTCCTTTACCCCTGTAAAACTAAGCTCAAACGATCAGGATGAGCTGGAAAACAACTGGGCAAGGACTTTACAGAGCTTAGGTTTCAATGAAGTGATGAACAATTCATTAACTTCTGTAAAAGATGAAACGGATACCGTGAAATTACTGAATCCTTTGAGCAATGATTTAGCCTTCATGAGAAAGTCTTTACTGGAAGGACTTTTACAGAATGCGATTTATAACATCAACAGAAAAAATCAGGATATTAGATTTTTCGAATTTGGAAAAATTTATCATAAAAGAGAGAAGTATGAAGAGAGAAAACAGCTAGCTCTGTTGGTAAGCGGTAGAAATGTTGCTGAAAACTGGCTGCAGCCAAAATCTACAACAGATTTTTATCATTTAAAAGCTTTTGTGAAAGTTCTGCTAGAAAAATTAGCAGTCGATTATAAAGAAGTTGCTTTGTCTGACGGCCGTTTTTCAGATGCTCTGGCTTATGAATCTAGAGGTGAAACTCTGGTAAGAATAGGAAAAGTTGCTCCTCAAATGCTGAAAGATTTTGATATTGATCAGGATTGTTTTTATGCAGAAATCGAATTGGAATTGGCCCAAAAATTACGTGCTGAGAATGAATTGAAATTTAAAGATATTCCAAAATTTAATAAAATCAGAAGAGATCTGGCTTTGTTGATTGATAAAAATATCACCTACCAGGAATTGTATCAGACAGCGAAAAAGAATAAATCACCTTTCATTAAAAATATCAATTTATTTGATGTGTACGAAGGCAAAAATCTTCCCGAAGGTAAGAAGTCTTACGCGATGAGCTTTGAATTGTTAAATGAAGAAAAAACTTTGGAAGAAAAAGAAATTTCTGCAGTGATGGATTCTTTAATTAAATCTTTCCAGAAAGAATTTAATGCAGAGTTGAGATCATAATTTAAAACAAACAGTAATCATAATATAGCGGACTTTTTATAGGTCCGTTTTTATTTTAAATGAATCTTTAAACTTCAGATTGCGATACCTGTTATTTGGTAAGAAATATTTGCAAAAGTTATGAGTCAGATAACAATAAAATCTTCTGAAACCTGTTTAAATAATATAATTTCCTTAAATTTGGTTTAAATCAAAAAGAAAAAAATGAAAAATCTTTTTTTAAGTTTTTGCACAATTGCCGTTTTGGCATCGTGCGGAACGATGTCTAATACTGCATCTTCAAAAGTTGGAAAAGCTCAGCCATCCATCTCAAACTCGAAATGGACTTTAGCTGATAATGTGAAAGGTAAAACACCTACTTTGAATATAGAAGGCACAAAAGTAAACGGTAATGCCGGTTGCAACAGCTACTTTGGAACATTGTCTTCTGACGCTGCTACAGGAACTTTCACGGCTTCTCAATTAGGATCTACCAAAATGGCCTGCGAAAATATGAGTGTTGAGCAGAATTTTATGTCTATGATGCAGAAAGCCAATAAATATGTGGTTTCCGGGAACACTTTAGAATTATATCAGGATAATCTCTTATTGCTGAAATTCAATAAAGCAGAATAAAATAAAAAAGGAACTCAAATTTGAGTTCCTTTTTTTATGAGTAATAAATATTAATTATTCTTCCTCTTCGTCGTCGTATTTTGCCAATTCTTCATCACACCATTTGAATGCAGCTTCCACAACTTTTGTAGCTTCATCTGCCATAGTTTCTTCATCGTCGCCCTCTAGATCATCTAACCATTCAACTTCTTCTTCCTCAACATTCAATATGAATCTTGGATATTCTGTATGAACTACAAATAAATCTTCAGGAAATTCCGAATTGTCCGCTAATAAAAACTTTGGTAATTTCATTTTTTTAATGTTTAAACTTTCTCAAAGATAAATAAAATTATTGGTATTTGTTCTTGTCAATTTTAATTTTTTGTAAAACTTTATGCACCGTAAGCGTCGTTTTTTGCAGGGTGTCGGAAGGTTTGATGGTCAACGAAATATCAGAATTTACTGTACTTATGATCTCGGCAATTTGTACTTTTTCGAGATCTTTTTCTTCAATGATATAAAATTTTAATGATGCTTTATCCAGTTTCTCATTCTTTAGAAAATCCGCTGCATTTTTTCTGTTTTCAAGATAATTTCCTCTGGAAAGCCATGTAAAAAGCATTCCCGAACATAAACTTAATATACCAATCAGATACACTTTTGTATCGAAAATTTTAAATAATTTATTAAAATAAACCAGCCATAATCCTAAGATAAATGGAGCTAATAGTCTGTAATCTAAAGCATTTACAGGATAAAAGTACTGAACAAAATAGGAGCAGATAATCCCCGAAATTCCAAGAACGGTGTAATAAATTTCAGTATCGTTGAGTTTATTCTTTATCAAAACATACACCATCATCATCATATTTAAAAAGCCAATTCCATAAATGGCATAATTAATTTTTCCGCCATTAGGATCGGCGATATGGATAAAAGGATTAAAACTCGTCATTAATCCCTGAAAAAGTTCCGGTAAAAGCTTAGAAGTAGGATACAGACCGATGATTAACGAATCTTTAAGGTAATCTTCATTAAAGTAATCAATGTAAATTATTCTAAATAAAACGACAAATGCCAAACCGATTGCTCCGGAAAATATAAAAGCCGATCCGTATTTTTTTCTCCGGAAAATGAGACCGAAAAGTCCCGTCCCGCCAATAATGAATAATGAACTGTATCGTATATTGTATAATAAAATCAGGGTGAGCGAAATATAAAAAACGGCCTTCCACTTTGGTAATTTTTCCGTAATCGTTAAGTGGGCAACATACAGTAAAATCATCACAAATGGCAGTATAAGCGCCTCACTCATCGTAAACGAGAAGATAGAAAGAAAACTAAACAGAGAGCATATAATTATAGATTCTTTCAGGTAAAAATTCTTTTTCCAGGCAAAGAAAACGATAAAAAGAAGAGCAAAAATACCGACAGCTTTACTGCTCCAGAACTCATCAAGACCAAAATAGGTCAAAAGTTTGATGCTAACAGGATATCCTGCAGGAGTAGTAGTGTTGTCAATGACCGGAAATACATGAGCGAATCTCATATAGTTAATAGAATCAGGATTTACACGGCCTTTCTCATTGAGTAAAAAACGCAAAATGGTCATCACTACAGTAATGATGACCAATGATATCTGAATATATTTTTCTTTAAGTTTCATTTAGGCTGCAGGTATAGATCGCAGCCAAAATTAACCTATAATTCATAATTCTGAAACTATTTGGCAAACATTTTTGCCACTTTTTCAGCTTTTTTACTTTCTGAATAATCATAAAATCCTTCGCCGGACTTTACTCCCAGTTTTCCTGCCATTACCATGTTGACCAATAAAGGATTTGGAGCATATTTAGGATTTTTGAAGCCATCATACATTACATTTAAAATGGCCAAACAAACATCAAGACCGATAAAATCAGCCAACTGCAGTGGCCCCATCGGATGAGCCATACCTAACTTCATTACTGTGTCAATCTCTTCAACTCCGGCAACTCCGTTGTAAAGCGTTTCGATCGATTCATTAATCATCGGCATCAAGATTCTGTTAGCAACGAATCCAGGATAATCATTCACCTCTACAGGAACTTTTCCTAAATTTTTACTCATTTCGTAGATAGCATCAAATGTTTCTTTAGAAGTAGAGTATCCTTTGATGATCTCAACCAGCTTCATAATCGGAACAGGATTCATAAAATGCATTCCTATTACTTTGTCTGCTCTCTTGGTTGCGGCAGCGATTTTAGTAATAGAAATTGAAGAGGTATTGGTTGATAAAATACAGTTTTCCGGAGCAAATTCATCCATTTGAGCAAAGATTTTCAGCTTCAGATCCTGATTTTCGGTTGCTGCTTCCACTACTAAATCTGCATTGGTGACTGCATCTTTCAGCGTTGTAAAAGTCTTGATATTTCCCAAAGTCTCCGTTTTCTGTTCTTCAGTAAGGTTTCCCTTTGTAATTATTCTGTCAAGATTGGTAGTGATGGTTTTCAATCCTCTGTCTAATGCATCCTGTGATACGTCAACTAAGTTTACACTAAAACCGCTTTGTGCGAAAGTATGTGCAATGCCATTTCCCATGGTTCCTGCGCCAATAACTACAATGTTTTTGATCATTTTTTTATCTGTTAAATTATTTTTTATAAACTGTAAGGTTTTTGATTGAGGCTAAATCTGACTTGGTGACGGTTTTCGAAGATTCAAAATACACAATGCCATCACTGTTTTCATTTCTCTTTGTATTTTGTGACAAAATAGCGCTCTTAAGCCCTTTCATAAAATTGGTTTTCTGTGTTTTAGAAAGTTTATCAATACCAATATAGAGATTAAATTCTCCCTCTCTTCCTAATCCTGGTTGTTTGAGAATTTCAAAAGCCTTTGTTTTATTCTTCTTTTGAAATTGTGAGAGATAATTGATCACAGGATCTGTTGAAGGGGTACCACAGCAAATGCTTGAGTAACTTATCTCAAGATAATTTTGATTTTTTTGTGAGAAAAACAACCCGAAAGTAAATAGGGCAGCTGTTATTATAATTTTTTTCATTTTAATGGTTTAAAATTAAGGTTAAATTTTTACTTATTAAAATGATCCCAGACTGTTTTTGATATATCCGAAATCATCTTACAGTTTACCTCAGCCGTTTCTGTTGAGTTACTGACGAATACAGATATTGCATAATGCTTGCCATTCGGTAAAGTGACAATTGCGATTTCGTTTTCAGCGCCTGTAAAACCCGCATCATTTTTCCCCGAAGATCCTGTTTTTCTGGCTACAGGTGTGCCTTTTGGAAGCTGCTCTATTAATTTATTCATACCTGTTGATGTAGAAAGCATTACTTTCATCAGATAACCGGTCGATTTTTTTGTTAATAATTTTCCGTCATAGAATTTTTTCAGAACGTCAACTGCAGATTGGGTGGTACTGTAATTTTCATATTGCACATTCCAGTCTTTGTGCATTTCAGCTTCGTTGTATTTAATCTGAAAACCTTTAACTCCCTTAGAATCCATATATTTTTGAACTGCTTTAGGGCCGCCAAGCAAGTTCAGCATAATGTCACAGCCATTGTTATCACTTTTTGCAACGGTTAATTCCAAAATTTCACTCAAAGGAACTCCTGTATCCCCGTTTGGATATTTGTCACGCAGCGGCGACCAGGTATTTTCCAGTAAATTAGATTTATTCAACACAATTTTTTGATCCAGTGAAAGTTTTCTTTTATCAACAAAATCTAAAACCGCAGCAGCAATATGAAATTTAAATACGCTCTGCATCGGAAGTTTTTTGTCAGCATTTTTATTGTATGTAAAGCCGTTTTCAAATCCTAAGACGGAAATCCCGACGGTTGCTTTTTTGTCTTTTATAATCGAATTGATTTTCTGCTCTAAAACTGATTGCTGAGCGTTCCCGAACACTGAAATCAAAAGAAAAAATAAGATTATTTTTTTCATAATATTTTGGTTAAAATAAATCCCTTTTAGATTCTAAAAGGGATGTGCAATTTAAGATTTTTCTTATCTCAATTCAAAATAATTTAAATTGATAGCGTCATTTTCAAAATAAATCCGGATTTTATTTTCACCTTTTTTAAAGCTGATTTCTTTTGTAGAAATGGTTTTCCAGTTTTCATTTCCGCCGGTGGGATTCAGTGAGATGTTGGTCAATAGTATTCCGGAAGCATCTTCAATCCTGATTTTTCCGCTCTTATTGCTTGCATAGTTGATGTCGAAAGTATACGCTTTATCCGTTTTTGAATGAATAGTATATTGTAGCCATTCCCCTTTGTCAGTTTTTCCGACATAATATTGTTTGTCTTTTGATTGATAAATATCAACCCCATCATTTCTCAGCTGATTTCCAGAATTCCACTCTGATCTTTTTGCCGGGTCGCTCACCCACAAATTAATAAAATCTTGATCATTGTACGCAAAATCCATTCGTCCTAAATCATAATCTGTTGCAAAAATTTTCCCCGGAGCCTGATGGTTTTTAAATGGTTTTGTAGAGTTGTCTTTTGTTTGTCTGAACATCGCATCAATTACATCGTTTTTTATTTCAACTTGAGAAAATTTATAATGATCAGCAATTGCCATCAAAGCTTTTGTAGCAAACTCCTTCGAAGGTTTTTCGCCATCGTTTTTCCAGTAATCCAAAAGCTTCTGATATTCAGGAGTGATTTTCACATTGGTAATTCCGGCGATATTATCAATTTTTTTCATTGGCCAGAATGCATATCCGATATTGTGTTTATCTAAAAGCTGAATCAGCTCTGTAAACCAAACATTTGAATTTTCTCCCGTTTCACCCAGCCAGATCGGCATATTGTATTTTTCACGCAGATCTAAAGCAAACTTGATAGTTTCTTCGTTGTTGTAGTTCCAGTATTTATGAAAACTGAACGCCATATTGTTGTCCCAGATCGGTATCAGTCCGTTATAATTATTTCCCCAGCCGTTTCCTTCGATAATGATCATGTGATTTTTATCAACCTCACGAATCGCTTCTGTAATGTCTTTTTGTAATTTCCATAGGGGAGCATTTGACATTTCATCTGTTCCATTAGGATTTTTTCCTGTGAAATTGATGTTCGGCTCGTTAATCAGATCATAACCTCCCATCCACGGTTCGTCTTTGTACCTTTCAGCTAATTTTTTCCACAGTGCAATAGTTTTCTTTTGATTTTCTTCGCTTTCCCAAAGTGAAGGTTTAGACTTGTCATTATCAGAAATATTAGCATCATTACCCTGTCCTCCCGGAGCAGCATGGAGATCTAATATCAGGTAAATTTTATTGTCTTTACACCATTTCAGTAAATCATCTGTCATTTTAAAACCTTCTTCCAGCCATGTATTTTGACCATTTATAGCTTCTTTTTCAATCGGCAATGTATACAAATTATAGTGCATCGGAAGTCTAATCGAATTGAATCCTGCCTTTTTCAGGAAATCAATATCCTGCTTTGTGACTCCGTTTTTCAGATAGGCTTTGTAAAAGTTGTTCATTCCGTCTTCACCGACTAATTCTGCAATTTTTTCTTTGATTTTAAATTGAGGACCGGCAAAATCTCCGGTTTTCAACATGTAACCTTCCTGCAGCATCCAACCGCCTAAGCCCAGACCTCTTAACTGGATATTTTCATCTCTATCATTGACGATTTTTTGCCCGCTCGTCTTTAATAGTTGTGATGTCCCAAATTGAGACAATAAAAGTGCGGAGATTAGGATGGATCTTTTCATGGTTTTAATTTTTAAAATAGATGGGAGCTTTTGATTGAATTTTAATGTATAAACAAATATATTCAAAAATAGTTGAATGATAATTATTTTAGCTCTAATATCATTAGATAACGACATTGATTTATAATGTAATTTGGGCTAGAGCCAATTAATTTAAATATAAAAAACGGACTAAAGCCCGTTTGCAGTTATCAATATTTCGAATTAATTTTTATAATCAAGAAATCAATTTCATAATCTCCAAGGCCACTTTCAATGCTTCAGTTCCGTCTTCCAAAGAAACTTCTACATTTTTATCCTCGAGAATGGCATCTGCAAAAGAATTTAATTCGTCTAAAATGGCATTATTCGGTTGAATGTTGGGATATTCAAATAAAATCTGGTTTTTTTCGCCTTCCGCATTTTCAATGATCATATCAAATGGAGTCGGGTTTTCGGGCGCATCTTTCATTCTTATTACTTCTGCTTTTTTTTCTAAAAAATCAACCGAAATATAAGCGTCTTTCTGGAAAAATCTGCTTTTTCGCATGCCTTTCATCGAGATTCTTGAGGTAGTCAGATTGGCAACACATCCGTTTTCAAATTCAATTCTTGCATTGGCAATATCCGGGCTTTTACTAACCACACAAACACCGCTTGCATGAATTTTTTTTACCTTAGATTTTACCACATTTAACAAAATATCCAGATCGTGAATCATCAAATCTAAAACCACGGAAACATCTGTTCCGCGAGGATTAAATTCTGCCAGACGGTGAATTTCGATAAACATCGGATTCTGAATATAATCTTTTGCCCCGATAAACGCTGGGTTGTATCTTTCGACATGCCCAACCTGCGCTTTGATTCCGTATTCTCTGCATTTGTAAAGAATTTCTTCAGCTTGTTGAAGCGTTTGTGTGATCGGTTTTTCAATAAAAAAATGAAGCCCTTTATTGATGGCTTTCAAAGCATAATCGTAATGATATAGAGTGGGTGTTACAATATCCAGCATCTCGATCTGATTTAATAATTCATCAAGATTTTCAAAATATTTATAACCGAATTCTGCTTCCAGTTTTTTACCGTTTTCTTCATCTTTATCGTGGAAACCAATAAATTCATATTTATCAGACTGATTCAGAAGTCTCAAATGTATTTTTCCCAAATGTCCGGCGCCTACCAAACCTGCTTTCAACATAGCTTTTAATTTTTGTAAATATAGTAATTTTAGGTAGTAAGAAACAGATGATAGGTTTTAGGTTGATAAATAGTGATTCTTTTTGTTATTTTTGTGAGAACTCAATTATCTAAAATTACTGATCAATAATGCAGGATTCATTCGCACATAAAGGAAAAAGAAAAATTTTGGTTGAATATCTCCGGAAAAAGATCGGGATTTCTGATGAAAATGTACTATCGGCAATGAACGAAGTGCCAAGACATCTTTTTATTGAAAGTATTTTTGAAGATTTTGCTTATGAAGATCGTGCATTTCCTATTTTGGCGCATCAGACGATTTCACATCCTTCAACGGTTGCCGAACAGTCTGAACTTTTGCAATTAAAAGCAGGTGAAAAAGTACTGGAAATTGGTACAGGTTGTGGATATCAAACCGCTGTTCTGTTGGCAATGAAAGGTTTGGTATATACGGTTGAAAGGCAAAAGGATTTATTTGATCATTCCAAAAAAAAATTCAGACAACTGCATTTATATCCAAAGTTTCAGAGTTTTGGAGATGGGTTTGCGGGTTTGCCGACCTTCGCTCCTTTCGATAAAATTATTGTGACATGCGGAGCTGCGGTTTTGCCGACAGAATTATTAAAACAGTTAAAAGTAGGCGGAAAAATGGTCATTCCGTTAGGTCCGACTGACGAACAGGTTTTATACAGGTTTACAAAAGTTTCATTAACAGAGATAGAAAAGGAAGAATTTGGAGCTTACAAATTTGTTCCGATGCTCAATAACACAAACCAATAATTATGATAAATCCCGACATTCTTGATTATAATCAATCTCAAACTGATTCAGATAAAGAAATCTGCAATCTGCTATCTGAAATTATTGACGCAGAATTAAATGATTCAGAAAATAAAATCTGGCATAGTCATCCGGTTTGGTTTTTGGAAGGAAACCCAATTGTAGGTTATAGCAAACAGAAAAAAGGCATCCGTCTTATGTTTTGGAGCGGTCAATCATTTAATGAAGACAAACTGAATGTTGAAGGCGAAAAATTTCAGGATGCTTCTGTATTTTTTAATGATAAAAATGAAATAGCTAAAGCGGATTTAAAGAGGTGGATGGCAAAATCTGTAGAAATTCAATGGGATTACAAAAATATTGTTAAAAGGAAAGGCGAATTGTTGAGGCTCAAATAATTTTTTCGGAACGAAAATTGAACTTTAATCTAAATGAAAATTTAAAATAATCAACATAAGCCTCACTTGTAAAAAATGTGAGGCTTTTTATTTTATTGTAATCTAAGTTAAAACAAATCTAATGAAAGTATTCATCAATAAAAGAATTCCGGAGATCGGTATAAATATGCTGGAAGAAGCAGGTCTGGAAATAGTAATTCCAGAAAATGAAAACATATCTCATGAGGAATGGCTGAAATATTGCCAGAATGCAGATGTAATCCTGAATGTGGGGCAAAATAAGTATGAAAAAGAATTTTTTGAACAGTGTCCGAATGTGAAAGCCATTGCTTTATATTCTGTCGGTTTTGATCATGTCGATATTCCCGAAGCCAATAAAAGGAGCATTCCGGTGGGTAATACGCCGGACGTTTTAAGCAGGGCAACTTCTGATATTGCATTTTTATTAATGCAATCGGTTGCAAGAAGGGCAAGCTATAATTTTCAAAAGGTTAAAGAAAACAACTGGGGAGATTTTGATCCTTTGCACGCTTTAGGTCAAGAATTGTATGGTAAAACACTGGGTATTTTCGGATTAGGAAGAATTGGTTATGAAATGGCTGAAAAATGCCGAAAAGCTTTCGATATGAAGATCATTTATCATAACCGAAACCATAACCGAGAAGCTGAAATAAAGCTTGATGCAAAGTATGTTTCATTTGATGAGCTGATTTTACAATCAGATGTTTTGAGCATTCATGCAAATTTTAAAGATGAGCAAGCCGATCTTTTTAACCAATCCGTATTTGAAAAAATGAAGACAGATGCAGTTTTCATAAACACTGCGAGAGGTGGCTTCCACAATCAGAAAGATTTATACCATGCGCTGGCTGAAAAAAAAATCTGGGGTGCAGGTCTTGATGTTACCAATCCTGAACCAATTTTGCAAGATGATCCTATTCTGGACTTGTCAAATGTCTGCATTTTACCGCATATTGGTTCGGCAACTGTTGAAGCTAGGAACGGAATGGCAAAACTGGCGGCAAAAAATATCATTGCATTTTCAAATGGTGAAAAAATGCCATATTGCGCTAATCCTGAAGTTTATGAATAATTATCGAAGGTTGGAATCATTTTTGTCTTATCATTAACAACACTAAATACTAACATTATGATAGCAGAAGATAACACCAACGAGCAGGAAAGAAAATTGCAGGAAATGGATTACAATCCTGGCGAAGATATTTTCAATAAAGAAGAGCATATTCCTCTGGATGGGGATGGAAACCCAATCATCAATCCCGGTCATGTAAACGATGGGATGCCTTATGGTCTCGATATTCCCGGAGCTGAAGATGATGATAATTTCGAACAGATTACAGATCAGCTTCCCGATGAAGAAAATGATTTCTATAACGAGCTTGATGACGAGGACGAAGAAGAAGAAAATGATGAAGACCCGGTAAGCTAAAAAAAATAAGTTTATAAGCAAAAAAGCTATCTCATAACGAGATAGCTTTTTTTTATTAATAAAATATTAAATATAGGTAAATAAATATTTATGTTTGATTATTTTACATTTAAAAAGTGTTATTTTTGAATAGAATTTATTACTAAATGATTATGGTTTAATTTAAAATTAAATTTAATGAAAAAATATTTATCTGTTTTATTAATACTTATTGGTTTTTTAGCTTTTTCTCAAGCACCGCTTCAGGTTAAAATAAAAGACGTGCTGGGAAACGAAAATTTCCACGTCAGTTGTACCAATGATCTGGATGCTGCAGGATGTCTCCAGCTTCATGTAGAATATCCTGTTTTGAAAGAAACCACAACGTATGCGGTAACGCAGGAAGTTTATAATCCTGCTGTACCATTAAATCAGGGTACGTCATTAAATGCGAATTTTGATGATCTTTTTGCGGTGAAATTAGATCTGCCGTTTTCGTTTTGCTTCTTTAATCAGAATTTTAGTTCATTAGTTGTCGGTTCAAACGGAATGGTGACTTTTGATCTGAGTCAGCTAGGAAACATCAATTATCCCAATGTTTTTTGGGAAAATCCGAATGCAAGTCTCCCAAAAAACTCAATTTTTGGAGTTTATCATGACATGGTATTTTCTGCAGGAGATTCTTCTGAAATTTATTATTCGACGATAGGCACTGCTCCTTACAGAAAATTTGTGATTAATTTTTTTGACGGGAGGGTAGCCGGCTGTACAGACCGATCTTCATCACAGATTGTTTTGCACGAGACAACCAACATTGTTGAAGTTTTTGTTGATAAAAAACTGACTCCATGTCCTACAAGAAAGTTTGAAAATGCATTGATCGGGATCATGAATAATGATGGAAGCTTAGGGTATTCTCCCTTGTCAAGAAACACCGGGAACTGGCAGGCACTACAGGAGGCGTACAGATTTACACCATCCGGAGCAGCAGTTCAGCCGGTGGTAACTTGGACGAATTCTGCCGGACAGGTTGTTGGAAATGGGGTACAGACCAATATTTGTCCTACACAAAATGATACTTTTACAGCGACTGTTCAGTTTAATGTCTGTGGAAGCAGTTTCCTGAATTTTACGGATGATTTTATTATTGATTTTGACGCAACATATCCCGTTGCAAAAAATTATTCTCAGAATTTTTGCGGTAATGCTCCGATTAATATCAATCTGAATAGTTTTAAACCAAATCTTACCTCTCAAAACCCTTCAAACTTCAATTTCAGTTTTCATTCTACGATGCAGGATGCGCAATCGGGTCAAAATCCCTTATCCACAACTTACAACTTAACCTCTAATACTGTCTTTTATGTAAGAATTCAGAATCCGAATGTTCCTGCTTGCTTCAGAATTGCAGTTCTTACCCTTAATTTTCTAGGTAAAAACCTGCTCACTGATACCATTTCCATTTGTGATACCAATAATAATGGTATTGAAAACGGATATGATCTTACCCTTTTAAACAATCAGATTCTTCCGCCAGGAACAACCGGGATTACCTACCATACTACTCAAAGTAATGCTCAAAGCAATACCAATCCCATTGTTGCAGCAGACATTACAGTGACAACAAAAATTTGGGTAAGACTACAGGACGCAAATTGTGTATATGTTTTGGGGCCTTTGAATTTTAGTTTAAAACCAGGAGTCAATGCCAATTCTATCGGTCTTTATAACTACACAATCTGCGATATCAATGATAATAATTCTGAGCCCTTTGATTTTGCACTCAATATTGGACCATTACTTTCAAGTCAGACGGGAGCTGCTTTTTCTGCTTTTACGACATACGCCGGAGCATACAGCGGAACTGGTACGGCTGTTGGAACAATAAAGAATGGTTTACAGACTGTCTTTATCAGGATAGACATTCCGGGTGGATGTTTTACAGTCATTCAGGTTGATATGAATGTAACTTTCACTCAGATTAAGGCAAATGAAAAAAATGAATATATCTGTTTTAATGGAACTCAGGATATCAGTTTCAATTTACAGGCACTTTCTGCAAACATGCTTATATCACCTGCTACGGTTCCGGTAACAGCTTTTTATGCAACGAATGACGATGCTGAAGCTGAGAATAATCCAATTTTGCCTAACCAAACCATAACCACTGACGGTGATTTTGTATCTCAGACCTATTATGTGCGCTTTGAACAGTCTGATGATTGTTACACAATCAGAGCCATCAATGTTTATCTGGTTCATCCCGTGATAGTCAGTTCAAATTTCAGTATTTGCGATTTTAATAATGATAATTCGGAAGTGGTTGCATTAACACCTTTTTCGGCAGCAATCATTGGTACTCAGAATGCGAGTGTATTGTTTTATCTGAATTCTGCCGATGCACAGTCCGGGAATAATGCTGTTACAAGCGCTACAATTAATGGTAGTACCCAGATTTTTGTAAAAATCACTTCTTACAGCTGTACACAGATCTATCCGGTAAATTTCTCTCTGGTTTCTACACCGGCTGTAAACCCGTTAGTAAATATTGCTTTAAATAATATCTGCGACAATAATAATGACGGTATTGAAGCGTACAATCTTACTCTTGCACAACCACAGATTTACAATGGATCTTCAGCCGTTACCTTTACTTACTATACAGCTTACAACGCTGTAACTCATACATTTTCTGGTGAAATTACCAATCCAACGCAATTTTCAGTACAGGGAAGTGCAACAGTTTATGTAAAAGTGAAATTCAATAACAGTGAATGCTTTTCGGCCTCTCAGCTGAATATACAACTTACTTTTTTACCAGTAGTCGTTCTGGCAAATGCTGTTTTGAATACCTGTGATGAAGATTTTAATTTAAGTGAAACCTTCCAGTTGAATGATGCGATACCGCAGATGTTTTTACCATCTCAGAATACGTATGCGCTTTCAGATATTGATATCTCATATTATCTTACCTCCGCCGAAGCCAATGCCGGAAATGCAGCCAGCCAGATTGGGAACACTTACACGACGAATATTTCTTCTGTACAGATTTGGGCAAGATATCAGTCGAAAACTACAGGATGTTTTTCGGTAGCGGCGATCCAGCTCAATACGTATTTTCCGCCAAAGGCAATCAACTCAAGCATAACTATTTGTGATGAGAACTTAGATGGAACATATGAAGTCAATTTGATGAATTTTACCAATTTGTATGTGGATATTCCGAATCCCATGAATACTTTCAGTTTTTATCTGACTCAGCAGGATGCTCAAAATGGCGTGAATGCCATTGCGAATCCTACCAATTTTACTGCACAACCATTTCCAAATCAGATTTGGGTTAAAATTCAGAATATTCCAGGGTGCGATGATATCGCAAGCATTAATTTTATCGTGGGAACTAAAGTCGTTCTTCAAAATGCCGGACCTTTCAATTTAGACAATGTCTGTGATAATGGAAATGACGGAATTGAAAGTGTGAATTTAACACAGTTTCAGCAGCAGATCTATTCCGGGTCTAATGCAGTATTTACCTATTATCCGTCTTTGGCGGCCCTGAATTCGGGAACGAATACAATCACAAACCCTGCAAACTATCAGTTTAATCAAATTTCAGGTTCAAATATTGTTTATGTAAAAGTAAGCGTTCCGGGATTCTGTCCTGAAATAGCGAGCATTAAAATTTCACTGAAGAAAGTACCGATTTTTGAAATTCCGACCCAGTATTTCTGCCCTGACGGAACTTTTACCTATACTTTGAAAGTGGAAGGTCACACGATTATAAGTTATGTCTGGACAAATCCTTCAGGACAAGTCGTATCAACCACCGACACGGTTACAGGAATGAACGCTGTCGGAACTTATTCTGTAACAGTCACATCAAATAATGGATGTTCTTACACGGCAACATTCGAGGCTAAATATTATGATGTTCCTGTTATTCAGCAAATGGTGGCCAGCGGAAATACGTACACGATCACAGCAACAGGCTCACAACCGATCGTCTATTCAATTGACGGAATTACATGGCAGTCGAGTAATGTTTTCTACAATTTACCAACCGGAATTATTACATTCTATGTTAAATATGTTGAAGGAAAATGTATTGTAAAGCAGGATGGAGTAATTTTAGATATTAAAAATGCCATTACACCAAACGGAGACGGTGCAAATGACAAATGGATCATCCGAAACCTGCATGTTTTCGGAAGTAAAATGACCAACGTAAAAGTATTTGACCGTTATCAATATTTGATTTTTGAACAGAATACCAATACTCAGATCATCTGGGACGGTACAATTTCAGGAAGACCAATCCCGACCTCAAGTTATTGGTACGTGATCACACTTCCGGACGGCAGAACATTTACCGGCTGGATTCTCGTAAAAAACACGAATTAAATCCTTTTAAATAATTGATAAAAAACCTCATTGATTTTCAGTGAGGTTTTTTATATGCAAATAAATTATTAGCAGCATACAATTCCCCTCCTCTGGAGGGGTGGATTCGGCCGCAGGTCGAATACGGGGTGGTTATAAAGCAGAATTAAATTTCAAGATTTTACTGTCACACATTCTCAAACCACCCTGTCAAAAATTCTTTCGAATTTTCGCCACCCTTCCAGAGGAGGGGAATTTGTGCGGAAGAAACAATTCCAGTAGACCGTATATTTTCACACATTAGTTGCAGGAATTTTCTAATTTGAATATCTTTAAAACCACAAAATTCAATAACTATCAACCAACAACAATCAAGTATAAATGACTTTCCAGGAACACATACAACAGGGAATCCCATCACAATTACCTCAGCCAAAACCATACGAAACCCACATCAACCACGCTCCGAAACGTAAAGAAATCTTGTCAGACGAAGAAAAAAAACTTGCTCTGAAAAACGCTTTACGCTACTTCGAACCAAAATTCCACGCAGAATTGTTGCCGGAATTTAGAGATGAATTAGAGAAATACGGTAGAATCTATATGTATCGTTTCCGTCCGGATTATGAGATGAAAGCGAGAGACATTGCAGAATATCCCGGGAAATCTGAGCAGGCAAAAGCCATTATGCTGATGATTCAGAACAATCTGGATTATGCCGTAGCACAACATCCGCACGAACTGATTACGTACGGTGGAAACGGTGCGGTGTTCAGCAATTGGGCGCAGTATCTTCTGACGATGAAATATCTGTCTGAAATGACAGATGATCAAACGTTGACCATGTATTCCGGTCATCCGATGGGACTGTATCCTTCGCACAAAGATGCGCCGAGAGTAGTGGTGACGAATGGAATGATGATTCCAAATTATTCCAAGCCGGATGATTGGGAAAAATTCAATGCGCTGGGTGTTTCACAGTACGGACAGATGACGGCTGGATCTTATATGTATATTGGTCCACAAGGAATTGTGCACGGAACAACGATTACCGTTTTGAATGCTTTTAGAAAAATCAATAAAGAACCAAAAGGCGGATTATTCGTCACTTCAGGTTTGGGCGGAATGTCCGGAGCTCAGCCAAAAGCCGGAAATATCGCAGGTTGCATTACGGTGATTGCGGAAGTGAATCCAAAGATTACCAAAATCCGTCACGAACAGAAATGGGTGAATGAAATCCACGAAAATCTGGATGAAATGGTGGCAAGAGTAAGAAAAGCTCAGGAAAATCAGGAAACGGTTTCTTTGGCTTACCTTGGAAACATCGTCGATATCTGGGAGAAATTTGATGAAGAAAATTTAAGAATCGATATCGGTTCAGACCAGACTTCGCTTCACAATCCCTGGGCGGGAGGTTATTATCCGGTCGGACAAACCTTTGAAGAATCCAATACCATGATAGCAGAAAACCCTGAATTATTCAAAGAAAAAGTTCAGGAAACCTTGAGAAGACACGCTTCCGCCATCAACAGACATACCGCAAAAGGAACTTATTTCTTCGATTACGGAAATGCGTTTTTACTTGAAGCTTCCAGAGCCGGAGCCGATGTAATTTCGGAAAATCCTACGATTGGAAGGGAGTTTAAATACCCTTCGTACGTTCAGGATATTATGGGACCGATGTGTTTTGATTATGGTTTCGGGCCGTTCCGTTGGGTTTGTACCAGCGGAAAACCTGAAGATTTGCAGAAAACCGATGATATTGCGTGTGCCGTTTTAGAGGAAATGATTAAAACGTCGCCCGAAGAAATTCAACAGCAGATGAAAGACAATATCACGTGGATCAAAGGCGCTCAGGAAAACAATCTGGTCGTTGGTTCGCAGGCGAGAATTCTCTACGCCGATGCCGAAGGAAGAATGAAAATCGCTGAAGCCTTCAACAAAGCCATTGCCAACGGAGAAATCGGAGCGGTGGTGTTGGGAAGAGACCATCACGATGTTTCAGGGACGGATTCGCCGTACAGAGAGACTTCCAACATTTATGACGGCTCGAGATTTACGGCAGATATGGCGATTCAGAATGTGATTGGCGACAGTTTCCGTGGGGCGACCTGGGTGAGCATCCACAACGGTGGTGGCGTTGGCTGGGGCGAAGTGATCAACGGTGGTTTCGGGATGTTGCTCGATGGAAGCGATGATGCCGACAGAAGATTAAAATCGATGCTCTTCTGGGACGTCAACAACGGAATTTCCCGAAGAAGCTGGGCAAGAAATGAAGGGGCTGTTTTCGCCATTAAAAGAGCAATGGAAGCCGAACCGAATTTGAAAGTGACGTTGCCAAATTTTGTGGATGAGGGTTTGTTTTAAAACTTTTTAGATATGGAAAAAACCTGCTGTGAGGCAGGTTTTTTGTGTTTTGTCATTAATTAATTATTTATTACGAACTAATTTAAAGTTCATATTTTATGTTTTTTCTCTATATACAAAATCACATCTTTAGTTACTAATCTATGAATTGCCGAAATTATTGTTTCCATAATTTCATAATCTGGCTTTTGTCCTTTTACTGGAATTGAAATATTTAATGCGTCAGCATCTTTAGCATAAAAATTTCTTCCATAATTAAATTGTCCGTTGTAAGAAGATTTGTGGATTGCAGAGGTTATAAAAAGTGATGTAAATTTTGGAGATTTTTCTGTATGAATTACTGCAATATGATCATCTGCACCGTATCTATAATTTCTATATTTAGCTGAGCCAAACATATCAATTGTTATACTGTTTTCTGAAAATACAGTTACTTCATTTCCAATAAAATCAGAAACTCCTTCATTAGTTTCTCCTGCCGTAACAAATGGTAAAGTACCTGACACTCGATCTGCACTTCTTAGTCTTTTCCCACGTGTAGATTTTCCAAATAATTTTTCAAGATTAAAATTTTGCCATTCTAAGTTTTTATAATCTTCTAAAGCATGTTTTTCTTTTTCGGTCAGGTTATAATCATTTAATCCGTTTTTTGATAGATATGTGTTTAGTTTTTCAATTCGTTCTGCTTCCAGCTCTGCAACAAAGCTTTCCATAAAATCAATCTATAATATTATTTTTTATAGGCAATTGAACCTTTTCATCTTGTATTTTTGGCCATGTACACATGTTTTGATATCCAAATTTTTTTTTCAAAAAATTGAATGAATTAGCTAGAAATAAGCCTTGGTTATCAGTTATTTTAAATGTAGTTTTTAATGAAAAGACTCTAGCATGGGTTACCATTTTATATGAAAATCGACGATAAAAGGCTAAGCCAAACATATCAATTGTTATTGTACTTTTATCGAAAATATTTGCAATCACATCAGTTTTTCCTAAAACTCCATTATTTGTCAATCCAGCAGTTATTACATAGTTACCTTTCCCATTAATGTGTGTCTTCTGAATATCAAAATTACCACTTGAGCTGATAAATAATTTGTTCAATTCAAACTCACCCCACTTAACATTTTTTAATTTCTCATTAAGTGGGGTATTTACTTTCCCAAAGTTTCATCATTACTATTTTGTTTTAAAAGTGTACTGATTTCCCAAGCCAAATAGTCACTTACTGTTTTTTTGAAGTCTTGTAAAGTAGGCTTTGTGTCTATTATTGACGATTGATTCCAATCCGCGCCATTATTTGGATCAATAGTCCATTCATGATATTCTCTTTCAGTAAAAATATCGAGCTTGTTTTTTCCAAAACGCACTAAATTTACTAATTCATCATATCTTTCTTTCGCTCGATCATTATCTTTTAAATTGCTACTTGCTTTTTTACGATTAGTTCTTATGTATCCATCATTAGTGAAGTCAATGAATTTTACAATGTCATCAGTATGATGTTTTTCATTTACCTTAAAAACATAAATATTTGTTTGTACACTTGCTTTACCAATAAATATATCAACTGGCATTTTAATACTTGCTAAGAGAGTGTGTTTTTTTAATATTCTTTTATTGTATTCTTTAGCTTTTCCAGAACCAGCGGAGTTTTGAATAATAATAGCTGCATAGCCCTTATTCATCATATTGAGAGCTTTTTCTACGAAGTTCATTCCATTACCATTAGCAGAATAAGGTGGATTTAATATAAAAGCATCCGCCGGGAACGTCTTATCCTTCTTTCCATAACCATATTTACCATCAAAATCTTTTATGGAGTCAATATTTAAAATGTTTGAACTACCGTCACCCATTAAAATCATATTGAGAATAGCCAACATGTATACACTTGAAAGCAATTCTAAACCAAGAAGTTGCTCTGCTTTTATTTTAATTTCTTTTTGTATAAGTTCTTGAGGCGATTTAATAGTGTTTTTGGCATCATTGAGCATTTCATTCATCGCTGCTACCAACAAACCCGCTGAACCAGTTGCAAAATCCCATACGTAAGAATCTTTATCTATTCTTGCCAATCTCACCAAAAGAGAAGCGACATAGGATGGCGTAAGCACAACATCATTTAACTTATCTTGAGAGAAGCCTAACCAGCCATACATCTCATTAAATAGTTTGCCTGTAAAATCAGTTGTTAAGCCAATTTTATAATATATGCCCAAATCATCTACAATTTTAGTAAAAACTCTTTTCAACTGGCTTTCTCCATTTTCAACTTTGTTGATGTTTTCTGTAGTTAAGGTATTTTCTAAAGTTCTTAAAATTAAATTCTTCTTTTCTATTGGTATATCTTTTTCATCTAAAAAAGCTTTGATCTTTCTTACAATTATATCTCCGTCTTTGTTACCATTCTCATTTGACGATTTTAAATCAGATTTTTCAAGCGGTGTAACTTTTTCCGGTATTCCAAGAGTAGCAATTATTGACGCAGCAACAAGATAAACACGATCACTTTCTGCTAGTCCTTTTTCATTTTGGTAAATATCATTGTTAAGTTTTGCTAAACTCAAGTCTATCTCTTTTTCTCGTTGTTCTTTTAGTTTATCAAGTTCTTCTTGAGATAATTGTAAAGTTTTTATTTTGTTAATGAAATCATCAAAATTTGCTGGTAATAAAAAGGAAAAATCTGTGTAGTCACCAATTTTTTGTCCTGCTCCAAGATTGCTTCTTGACACGTAATAAACTCCTATTTCATGTTGTATTTGCCCCATTTCATCCTTATAACCAGTCATTCCGATGGCAATAATATCGGTGTAACTCGTGTGATGAAGCAAAGCGTTTGCATAATGCACCGCTCCATTTACAGCAAAAGAGTTAATGTTTTTAAAATTTGGTTCGTTTTTAGTCGTTCTATTTTCAACTTGACCATAACTATCCAGTTTTACAAGTTTATCTTTATAACCTTTATATTCTATGAGAATAGGAAAAGGATTTTTGTATTTATCATAACCTATTAATTTTACATCTGGACGATTTCCACCAGCTCCACCGTTTTTAGTATAATAGTCAAAAAGTGCTTTATCTATTTCAGAGTTTAGAGGTTCTTGCTCTAATTTATAAGGGAGTTTGAATGCTTTAAGCCATCCATTTGCTAAGTCGGCTATATTAGGTTCTATAGATTGTACAAATTTTTTTACTTTCATTATTTTAAGTTCCAAACTTTTAATCTGCAAAGTTAATGTTATCTTAGAAAAACGACCTAATTAGTCATAAAATATAATTGATAATAAATTAAAGTATTAGAATATTAAATAGAAAAAATGAGTACTATTTATTATTTTAATTTTCGGTGAAACAACCATAAAGTAAACTTCCCAACACCTCCGTTTATTTAAAATAACCCTGTTTATAACTTCCGTAGTCCTCCGGAAGTCTCCTAGCAAGTTGTGGGAAACCTTCGGAGGACTTCTTTGGTTTAAAACAAGATGGTTTGCTACCACAGAAGTTTTTTTATATTTGAATTTAATTTATTAATCAAAAAACGCAAACAGATGAAAATTGCACTCACTAAGTTGAGCACTAAAGACCTTGCGACTTTGGCTCAGAGTATTCTTCACAAACGGCTCAGATGAAAAAACTGATCGAAGAATTGGAAATCCCTCAAAACAGGCAGAAAATTACGGTTCTTTCTCTTGATCCGGCTTTTACCGAACTAAAATCCAAACATGAATTTTTTGAAACTCAATTTGCAGATCAGGCAGAAGCGAATGCAGACCTCCGACAGATGACGAGTGCGAGCGCCATTCGGAAAGATCTTGAGAAAAACTTGAAAACGTACATCAATCTCCTGACCGCAATGAAAGATGTTCAGGATTGGGAGCTTCTATACAACGATACCAACGAGCTGGTAAAAGCAGCTAAAAATTCTGAAGTAAATAGGAAAGAAGAAAAACCGGAATAAAACAGAAAGACTCAGCGGAAAGCTGAGTTTTTTGTTTAAATAATCTAAAGTCCAACTACCGTTAGTTCGAGTAGGGTTTTTGAAGAAAACCGTATCGAGAACTTTTTGAATGACAGACAAATTTTGTTTTTAAGCTCACTGGTTCTCGATACATTTTTCTCCGCTTTGCTGCGAGAAACGAAATCGAACCGACAGTCCTTTTTCTCTGCAGATTAAATGAATTACAGTAATGAATGTTGGTATTAAATTAATATTTTTGGTACATGAAATTACTAACCGTTAAACGAACAAAAAATTCATTGCAGCTAATTGATGAAAATAAATCTCTGATTGGAGAGCGTTTATCGGGACTTTTTGCAGGAGCAAATGAGCGATTAAAAATAAATGACACCATTTACAAAATAAGACATTCAGGCTTTTTGTACCGTAGTACTAAATTTTTTGACAGCAGCGGAAAATTAGTTGTCATGATTGATTTCGAGAAAGACAGGTTATTTTATTACGGTCAACCCTATACTGAAATTTACATTTTAAAATCTAACGGTTGGTTGAATGGCTCACAATCATTATATAATTTTTATAACGACGAACTCGTCATGAGATTTGATTGCAAAAGGTCATTTTTCAAATCACGATATGAAATTCAAATCAAAGAAGATTTTACCAATTCGATCATAATTCTGGCTTTTTTACAGTCCAATATAAAAGACCTGGAAGACTAATTAAATAAAAGAACATGAAAAAACTAGGAATCATCGGCTGCGGCTGGCTTGGAAGTCAGATTGCACAACGGCTATCAGATCAATATAAAATCTTTGCAACGACAACTACAGAATCGAAAGTCGGCGATTTAGAATCTAAAGGCTATCAGACAACATTGGTGAGTTTTCCAAATGAATTGGATCCTGAGATGAAAGAGTGGGAAAATGCAAAAGATTTAGATGCGATTATTATCAGCGTTCCGTTCTCCGGAATCCGGGGCGCAAAAATTCCTATGAATGAAAAACGTGAAAACCTATTGAATTTCATTGGAAATTACCAAGGTCAGTTGTTTCTGATGAGCTCGACCGGAGTGTATGCTCAGGAAGAAAAAGAATTCACAGAAGAAGATCAGCCTGCGGAAAATGTAGAGAGCGAAAGTTTTATCCTGGAAAAATTTCCACAGACCAATATTTTAAGATTGGGAGGATTAATGGGAGATCAGCGGCTTTTAAAGAATTACCATATTTCAAATCTCGATCAGCTGGTGAATCATATTCATTACGCAGATATTGTTTCGGTCATTGAAAAAATGCTTGAAAATCATTCTGAATCTAAGGTTTATAATGTTGTTGCCCCAATTCATCCAAATAAAGAAGAGGTGATCAATGCACAGAAAGATTTACCTTATGACGGAGAAAGAACCACGGTTGGTAGAACGATTTCTCCAGAGAAATTGAGTAAAGAATTGAACTTTGAATTTCAATATCCTGATCCGAGGTATTTTCATTTGTGAATGTTTTGATTAATAATTATGTTAAGAAGATGATGTTGATCTTCCGACCTTCCTCCACAGTTTAAAAAATCAAATACAAAACTCAGCAATTCACTGAGTTTTTTTTGCTTAAAAGTATATTAAATTTAATTCAAACACCCATTAATAGAGCAAATCTATGACTTCACTATTTCGAAAGTCAATCTTTAGTTCTAACTTTATTCTTTCAAATTTCAAATTATTAAAAAAGAATATTTATGAGTTCAGCAAATACAGAATCATTTAAGGAAATTTTTAAAAGTGAAAGCGACATCCCGGAAGAATACAAAGTTCAGGAAATTCATCAGAGAGTTTATCTTTTAAACGGCGAACTGGTGGAGTGGAAGGGAGAAGTCACAGAAATCTACTCTCCGGTCTGCATACGTACAGAGAAAGGCTTGGAAAGAAAATTATTGGGAAGCATTCCCAATATAGGTCCTGATGAAGCAATGGATGTACTTGATGCCTCTGTAAAAGCTTACAATAACGGTCTTGGTGAGTGGCCAACGATGTCTGTGGAAGGCCGCATCAAATGCATGCAGAAGTTTGTGTACCTGATGATCAAAGAACGAGATCTCGTCATTAAATTATTGATGTGGGAAATCGGAAAAACCTTGACTGATTCTACAAAAGAATTTGACAGAACCGTTGATTACATCAACCAAACCATCGATGCTTTAAAAGATCTTGACCGTGAATCATCCCGTTTCCAACAGGCGGAAGGAACGATTGCGCAGATCAGAAGAGCGCCGCTTGGTGTGGTTCTCAGTATGGGGCCTTTCAATTATCCGTTAAACGAAATTTTCACAACGCTGATTCCTGCTTTAATCATGGGCAATACAATTCTTTTTAAACTTCCCAAGCATGGTGTTTTAGCACATTATCCGTTGTTGAATGCCTTCAAAGAAGCTTTCCCGAAAGGAACGGTCAATACATTATACGGTAAAGGTTCGGAAATTATCACCCCGATTATGGAAAGCGGTAAAGTGAATGTTCTGGCTTTTATCGGTTCAAGTAAAGTGGCCAATGGTCTGAAAAAACTACATCCGAAAGTGAATCGTTTAAGAGCGATTTTAAGCTTAGATGCAAAAAATGCAGCTATTGTTACTAAAAATGCTAACCTCGATATTGCTGTAAGCGAAATTATTCTCGGCGCACTTTCTTTCAACGGACAGCGATGTACTGCACTTAAATTAATCTTTGTGCAGAAAGATGTAGCCGAAGAATTTACCCGAAAATTAACAGCTGCAGTTTCTGCTTTGAAAGCAGGGCTTCCTTGGGAAAAAGATGTGAAAATCACTCCGCTCCCTGAAATTAACAAGCCGCCTTATCTTCAGGAATGTATTGAAGATGCCTTAGCAAAAGGTGGAAAAGTGCTTAATGAAAATGGAGGTTATAATGAAGAGTCCTTTGTTTTTCCAGCCGTAGTTTATCCGGTAAATAGTGAAATGAAGCTCTATCACGAAGAGCAGTTTGGTCCTATCATCCCCGTTGTTCCATTTGATACGATTGAGGAGCCTATTGATTATCAGGTCAACGCTTCACATGGAATGCAGGTAAGTATTTTCAGTGAAGATGCACAGGAAGTTTCTAAACTGATCGATCCGTTTGTGAACTTGGTGAGCCGTGTAAATATCAACTGTCAGGCACAACGTGGCCCAGATGTTTTTCCGTTTACGGGAAGAAAAGACTCTGCGGAAGGTACACTTTCCGTATTCGATGCACTTCGTTCGTTTTCTATAAGATCATTGGTTGCTGCAAAATCTACAGAATCCAACAAAAATCTTCTCAATACGATTGTAAGAGATCACGATTCTAATTTTTTGAGTACAGATTATTTGTTTTAAGAATGATTCTTTAAAATTAAAACCTGCTGTGAGGCAGGTTTTTTTGTTTTCTAATCAGTAATTCTTAGTGTTGCGATATATATGTTCTTTCCAAAATCTATTATTGCTTTTATGAGAAGCTATAAAATTTTTTGTGAACCTTTAATTTTAACAACAAATAAAATAAAATTGTAACATTTGTTTTTAAATACTACTAACTCTATAGAGTTGAAACCATGACCTCATTAGAACAGGAATTTTTAAGTAAAATCGAAAAACATAAAGGAATCATTTTTAAGATTTCTAAAATGTATATGGATGATAAAGATGACCGGGACGACCTCTTTCAGGAAATCACGTATCAGGTCTGGAAAGCCTATTCAAGTTTCAGAGGGGAGAGTGAATTTTCAACCTGGCTGTACAGAATCGCATTGAATACAGCAATCGTTTTTTTAAAATCAGAGAAAAAAAGAAGTTTTATAGCCAATGAAGATTTTACGGATTACAAAATTATTCAGGATGAATATGACCTCGAGAAGGAAGAAAAACTGTCTGAAATGTACCAAGCAATCCAACAATTAAATCCCATCGATAAAGCTTTTATTTTTTATTATCTGGAAGATTTCTCGGGAAGGGAAATTGCCGATCAGATGGGAATCTCCGAAGGAAATGTAAGGGTAAAAATGAATCGTGCCAAAAACAAACTAAAAGAAATCTTAAACGTGAATAAGTAATCACTAAAAATAATAAAATGAATATAGATGACCTTAAAAATACATGGAATAACGACGTTTCAGACGAAACACCCAAAATCAGTATCGAACAAAAAAACAAAATCAATCTTCCATTAGAAAAGATCAGAAAAAATATGAGAATGGAATTTTGGTCAACCGTTGCCATATTGCTTTTTGGTTTTGCTGTTGTCTGGATCCCTGTTCCGGAAGCGCCATTTAAATTCAAATTTTATCTGACGGTATTGCTGTTTTCGATGGTGATTGTTGTATCGTTTTTCTTCAGTAAGTTTTTTAAACTATATAAAGACATCAGCAGCCCGATGATGAAAACCTATGATTCTCTGAAGGATATAATGTATCAGTTTGAACTGAATAAGCAATATTATCTTTCATTTATTCTGTCGTTTGTACCTTTTTTAGTATGTGAACTGATTATTGTGATCGAATTCCTTCCGCATCGTAGACCTTTAAGTGATGTGGAGATAGCAACAACAATTATTTCTATGCTCGCACTCGGACTATTTGGGCTTTTCTTGCTCGGAAAGTATTGGTACAGGATTTTTTATGGAAAATATGTTCAGCAGATTGAAAATCTTTTAACTGAACTTAAAAATTAGCTTAAATTCATTGAAGATAATAAGCCGGAAATTCTCTCATAACCGAATACAAATCACGCCATTCAAAATATCTTGGACTTACACTTTTTATATCCTGAAATCCACGTTCTTTAAATAGTTTTTTTGTACGCGTCACATGAAAATACTGAGAAACAACAATACTGCTTTTGAATGGATATTTCTTTTGAAACTCCAAAGTGTTTTCTACAGTCAGTCTCGTATTATTTCCTTTATTATCTACTAAAATAACAGAATCAGAAATTCCTTTAGTGATGAGAAATTCTTTCATTTTATCTCCCTCATAAAAACCTTCTTTTCCCAACCCGCCGCTTACAAGAATCATTTTCACACGCTGTTTCTTGTAAAGATTTGCTCCGGTTTCCAAACGCTCTTTTAATCTTTCAGACAATGAACCGTCTTCATTCACTTTGCTTCCGAGAATTATGGCTAAATCCGCTTTTTGACCGTCATCAGATAATCCATCAATAATAATGTAAACAGTATGAATCAGAAACCAGGCAATCAAGCAAAATAAAATAATTTTAAAAGCTTTAAGGACAAATTTCATCTGATTAATTTTGAATTTTATTTGCTTTATTTTGGGTAATATCATTTTTAATCCAGTCGAGCTGCACATCTTTCCGGTTGAGTATATCCTGCATATTTTCAGAGATCTCAACATCAGGAATTACACCCTTTTTAGTATTGGTAAAATCAATATTCGGCTGTATAAGAAGCAGGCCAATCGGAAAATCTATTTTTGAGTTCGGAAGCTTCTGATAAGAATAAAATCCGGCAACCGTTCCGTCATTGGCTCCGCCGGTTTCTTCTCCTACCAATGTAGCTCTTTTGTCATATTGTAGTTTTGAAGAAATAACAGAAGATGCCGAAAAGCTACCACCGTTGATTAACATATATACCTTACCTTTAAAAACATTTTTCTTAGGTTTTGTAGGCTTATTTTCTTTCATTCTGTAATAGACCATGCCGTCTTTTCCTTTATAAACACTGAATATCTGAGAAAAAACATAACCCGGATATAATAAACCCTTAAGGATGTATTGCAACAGATTTGATTTTCGAAAATAATTGGTTTTTAAAGGGGTAAATTTCGAGGTAAGCTGTGAAGGTTTAACCAAAACAAAAGGTTCAGGAGCGAGATAAGAGTAGAGATTGTTGATTTCATAGAGCGAACCGCCATAGTTGTTTCTGATATCAATGATCAGATATGATGATCCGGCTTTATTTATTTTTGAAAAAGATTCTTTATAAAAGCGATCAGAAAATGTTCTCGAAAAGCTCTGGATTTTCATGTAAGCAATCATACTATCTTTATCCAAAAGTTTAAAAATTCTATTATAAGAGCTTGTTGAGGCAACATAATCGTTTACTTTCTTTTCTTCAGTTCTTTTTTTCTCCATTTGATCTTTTTCCAGATCTTCCTTGTTTTTAGATTCACGTCTAAGTTTTACGATTCTTTTTTGATTTTGATAAGACGTCTCGATGTTTGCGCTATCCAAAATTCCTTTTTCAGCGACATAGAAATTGAAAAATACATCTTTTAGATAATAATTCTGAAAAGTTGTATTATAACCATCACTGCTTATTAATTCACGGTATTTTTTAAGATAATCAGAAACTGGGATTTTATTGATGCTTAAAATTTCGGTTCCTGGTATTATATTTTCTACGGAATCTTTATTTTTGATGATATATAGATGATCTTTTTCTACATGATATTCAAATCTTCCGAAAAGTCCTTTTTTATTCTTCAGCACTTTAATTTCTTTTCTGCTGAATTTTTTCATCGGAATTTTTAAAGACAGATGACCTTCTCGGATCTTTGCAATAACCGGTTGAAGTTTAAAATAAAATTGAATTGGAGTGAGAGGTCTTTTAATCGTTTTCTTTAGGCTGTCAAATTTAAAATAGAGTTCTTTTTCAGATATATACCAATTGAGTTTAGGGTGCATTTCCTGAAGCTTGCGATAAGCAAAATCTACATCCTGATGAAGTTTTTCCGGTGAAATGGTTGATTGGGTATGTTTATTTTCCTTTTTTATGGATGCACACGAAGTAACAAGCAGTATAAAGATCAGGAATAGTAAATGTTTCAATTTGATCGCTTTTTTAAAGATTAAATTTAAAAAGTTTAAGATAGTTAAATTTAAAAAAAAAGTAAAAAAATATTTCAAACGTCCTAATAGTATTCTGTCATATGAAATGTGCAGAAAGTTATATATTTAAAGCTTACATTAAATTAAAATGATTTATTTAATTGTCATCACAGCAATTGTTATTGCATTATATTTCATCATCACATCACAGCAGGTTTTTGGCGCAGAACCCAAAGGAAAACGTCTTGAAAGAATGCATCGTTCCGAACATTATAAAAACAATCAATTCCAGAATTTGAGCTTTACACCTTCTCTTGCTGAAGGTTACAGCATGCCGAAAGTAATGTATGATTTTCTTTTTGGCAAAAAAGATCCTTTGCTTAAGCCTTCTCATGATGTTCCTGCGATTCATACCGATTTAAAAAATATTCCTAAAAACGAAGACGTTTTTATTTGGTTGGGGCATTCGTCTTATCTTATTCAGATTGATGGAGTTTCATTTTTAATAGATCCTGTTTTGAGTAGTTATGGTTCACCGTTTAAGTTTTTTAATAAAGCTTTTGCGGGTTCAGATCTCTTTAAACCAGATGATATTCCGAATATTGATTATTTGGTCATAACACATGATCATTACGATCACCTGGACTATCCGACTGTAAAAGGCATCCGTTCAAAAGTTGAAAAAGTGATTCTGCCTTTAGGAGTCGGGGCGCATTTTGAACGATGGGGCTACAATGAGAATCAGCTTTTGGAAGAAGAGTGGGGTGCTGTTCTTGACCTGAAAAATAACATTAAAATTACTTTTACACCGGCAAGACATTTCTCCGGAAGAAAATTTCATAGAAACAATACACTCTGGACTTCTTATGTTCTGGAAACTTCCGCAAAAAAGATTTTTCTGGGAGGCGACAGTGGTTATGATACACATTTTAAAATGATTGGCGAAAAGTATGGGCCGCTCGATTACGCTATTTTAGAAAACGGGCAGTACAATGCAGCCTGGAAATACATTCATGCATTGCCGGAAGACGTTATTCAGGCGAGTATAGATATCACTGCGAAAAATATTATACCGGTTCATTCCGGGAAATTTGCATTAGCACTTCACCCATGGAACGAACCTTTACAGAAAGTGACAACTTTGGGGAAAGAAAAAAACCAGCATATTCTCACTCCGAAAATCGGTGAGGTTCTGGATTTAAATAAAGAAAATCAGGAGTTTATGGCTTGGTGGCAAGACTGATTTATTCATGCCATATCCCCCGATATCTTTTCGGATGATTTTCTAGTTGCTGACGTACAAAATCACATTCAGGATCAATCATCAGATCTTTTTCTTCGGCGTAGCTGACCAATTGATCAAGCAAAAGTTTCGCATAGCCGTGGCCTTCAAGATTTTCGTCAATTTTTGTATAGTAAACATTGAGTAGTCTTCCGTCAACCGAAATCGACATATAGCCCACTTTTTTATCGTCTAATAATATCTGCAGCTCATCCTGATAAGGTGATATTTCAAATTTTATATTTTCCATAATCCATCGTTTTTGGTTGATCTAATTTTATGTAAATAGAATATTCTCTTCTTTAAAATTACAAATAAATGGCAAGATGTAAACATTTTTATTAAGCCTCATAGTAATTTAGATTAGTTTAAACTGAAAATTGCAGCATATATCTAGCATCTGGCTTTATTTTTAAAATAATCAAAATAGCATTTATTTCTTAAAAATTTTATTAATATTCTAAAAACGATCCCATGAGTTTAGTTGTTTTAACAAATTTTGTGAATATTGATTTTTGATTTGGCATCTATATTGCGACTGTATACATATTAACCTTTAAAATTAACAAAATGAAAAAAATATTAATAACAGCATTATTCATCGGAACTTTTAGCCTGGGATATGCGCAGTCAGATTATTACAATGATTATAGAAGAAGTGTGACAGATGTCAATTGGCAGACCGTAGTTTCTGATCTTCTACTTTCTTCTACACAAGCCAATCAGTTAACTGCATTAAACAACAGATATTCAGATTACAACGGCTGGAACCGTGTTTATGCAAACAACCCTGACAGATGGTCGACCGACCGTTATTCTGAATTGGAAAGAATTATGGGAAGAGACAAATATGTAAAATTTAAAACTAAATATTACAAAGGACAAAATCCTGTGGCTGTCTACAACCGTAACAAAAACAATGATAAAAGATACAAGCATATGGATAAAAAGGCAAAATCCTATAAATCTCACAACGGTAAGGCCCATAAAAATAAATAAAATCAATACCATATAAATATTTTCAAAAATGAATGACTGTTCGAAAGTTCAGTCATTTTTTGTTTTTTATGTTAAGTTATCATTTTACCTTTGCGGTGATAAAATCAGCCTATTAAATTGGCATTCTTACCATGAAAAGTCTTCAGTCAAAAAATCAGTTTATTGCTACAATATTAGCTTTTGCCGTTATTCCGATGTCGGGTTTGGCAACCGATATTTATCTTCCCTCAATGCCAAGTATGGCCATAGAACTTCGACAACCTGAAAGCAGCATTCAGCTTACCCTTTCTATTTTTCTCATCAGTTACGGTCTTACTCAGTTTTTTGCAGGAAGTATTGTAGATTCTTTCGGAAGGTTTCGGGTTTCAGCAATTTCTTTGGCACTGTTTGTAGTCAGTTTTCTGATTACAGCCTTAACGAAGGATATTATGGTTATTTACGCGATGCGTGTTTTACAGGGCGTTTTGTCTGGCTTCGCAGTCGTTGCAAAGCGTGCATTTTTTGTCGATGTGTATGAAGGTGAAAAGCGTAAGCATTATCTCAGTATTATGACCATCGTCTGGTCGGTGGGTCCTATTATTGCGCCTTTTATTGGCGGATATCTTCAGAAATTATTTGGATGGCAGTCTAATTTCTATGTATTGGCGGGTTACAGTTTGGTTTTGCTAATTTTAGAGTTGATCTTTTCCGGTGAAACTTTGAAAATTAAAAAAACCTTCAACTTTAATTTTGTACTTAAAGAATACGACCTGATGTTCCGGAGTAAAGATTTTTTCTACGGAATGCTGATGTGCGGAGTGAGCTATGCAATGGTGATTTTCTTCAATTTATGCGGCGCATTTATTATTGAGCACAAAATGGGATATTCTGAAGTGATTGCAGGTTACGTTTCACTTATTCTGGGTTTTGCCTGGATGACGGGTGGCTTTTTGGGTAAAGCTTTAATAAAAAAAGCATTTCTTCCTAAGATTCGCTATGCCAATTTCATTCAGATATTTTTAATTTTGCTGATGATTTTCTGTTCATATTTTATCAATAATATTTACACATTGGTTGCTTTTGCATTTGTCATTCATGTGACAGCAGGCTTCATTTTTAATAATTATTTTGCCTATTGTCTTGGCAGATTTCCAGATTCTGCCGGTGTTGCAGGTGGTTTAACAGGCGGTGTTGCATTTATTATTACTTCGACCATCAGCTACGGAATCGTGTTTATCATTAAACCAGAAATTCAGCTTCACGTAGCAGAGGGGTATCTCGTTTTGGGAATGTTAGGACTGTTTATTTTAAGTATGATTAAAGTCAGAAAAGCACATATTTAATTTTATTTAAGGATTAAGAAATTTTACTGTACGAGCTTAATTTTTATATGTGAGAATGACAATTGAAGAGTCAGCAGCTGGATGGAAGTGGGATGTTATTCCTAAATACACTAACGTCCAGCTCCCATCATCTAGCTTTCATCCAAAAATTTAAACCTCTCTATAACACCATTCCGCCGTCAATCAGAATTTCTGTTCCGGTCATAAAACTGGCAATCTTATTATCAGATAAATAAATAACTGCTTTAGCTACGTCTTCTGCTGTCCCCATTTTTTTCAGAGGAATCACGTTGATTAACCAATCATTAAGTCCTTCCAGAGTATCTCTATCTAATCCAGCCTTTGTCATAATTTCGGTTTTTGTAGGTCCCGGACTTACTAGGTTTACCCTAATTTTTCTTGGTGCCAATTCTGCTGCCGCTGTTTTTGCAATAGAGTTTAAAGCTGCTTTACTAGCCTGATAAACTGAACTGTTGGGTTTGTAAGTCGTTGCCACATTAGAAGATAAGAATACAACCGACGCACCATCATTTAATAAAGGTGTAAATTTGCTTAAAGTAAAATAAGCTCCTTTGAAATTAATATTCATCACCTGATCAAAATTTTCGGCACTCATGTTTTCTATAGAACTTAGAGTTCCTGTAATTCCTGCATTAATAAAAAGAATATCGACTTTTCCGTATTGTTTTTCAACTTCATTTTTTAATGAATCAAGATCATTAAGATTTCCCTGATCTGCCACAAACGGGATCGCTCCCAATTCTTTCGCAGCTTTTTCTATGGCATCTTTTCGTCTTCCCGTTATGATTACTTTTGCACCTTCTGCTACTAATTCTTTTGCGGTTGCATACCCGATTCCGCTGTTTCCACCAGTTACGATGGCTAGCTTGTTGTTAAATTTATTCATTTCTTAAAAATTTTTGACAAAGTTATTTCAAATTGATATACTTTTGTAACCAGTATCACAGAGTATACCAGTATCATTCAGTATATCATTTAACTTTGCAAACATGGAAAGAGATCAAACCGAAGAGCTGAGAGCACTGCAGGACACCCTTTATTTTATTGGTGGAAAGTGGAGAATACCTATTATTAATGCCATTTGTAACGGCAACAGACGTTTTCGTGAGATCGAAAGAAGCATCCCCGGAATTACCACAAGAATGCTTTCTAAAGAATTAAAAGACATGGAAATGAACAAACTGGTTAAACGAATAGTTTATCCCGATACTCCTGTTTTAATTGAATATGAACCGACAGAATATTGCAGAACTTTTGGAAATATTATTGCTGAAATGATTAGTTGGGGAAGGAAACATCGGAAAGTGATTGTGGAGGATAAAATTTAGTTTTATAGACAAATGCTTAATAATGGTCTTATTGATAATGAATTTAAATATCAATGATTCTTCCTTCGTTAGAATGACAAACAGGAGATTTAAGAATTAATACTAAAAAAGCTCCTTTAAGAAAGGAGCTTTTCATTTATATTAAATCCGAAATTAAATTCCGTCAATAATTTCATTTAAAACTGTGCTTGGCCTCATTGCTTCATACGTTTTGTATGTGTCAGTTTTGTAGTAACCGTCTATATTTTGAGGCTTACCTTGAGCACCAATTAATTCAGAATTAATAACTTCTTCGCTTTCCTGCAATGCTTCTGCAACCGGAGCAAATTGATTTGCCAATTCTGCATCGACACTTTGGTTCGCCAAAGCTTCCGCCCAATACATCGCCAGATAGAAGTGAGAACCTCTGTTATCGATTTGTCCGACTTTTCTTGCAGGAGATTTATCAGTAGCTAAAAATTTAGCATTTGCTTCGTCTAATGCATCCGCAAGAACCTGAGCTTTCGTATTATTCTGAGTTTGTGCTAAATGCTCTAAAGAAGCTTGTAAAGCTAAAAATTCACCTAAAGAATCCCATCTTAAATAACCTTCTTCTATAAATTGCTCAACATGTTTTGGAGCAGAACCTCCTGCACCAGTTTCAAACAATCCACCACCATTCATTAACGGAACGATAGAAAGCATTTTAGCAGAAGTTCCAAGCTCAAGAATCGGGAAAAGATCTGTTAAATAATCTCTCAATACGTTTCCTGAAACAGAAATCGTGTCTTTTCCTTCTCGTGCTCTCTTCAACGTTTCCGTCATTGCGTCTTTTACATCAAGGATTTTAATATCCAATCCGTTGGTATCATGATCAGCCAAATATTTTTCAACTTTTTTGATCATTTCTCTGTCGTGAGCTCTTCCTTTATCTAACCAGAAAATAGCAGGCGTGTCAGAAAGTCTTGCTCTGTTTACTGCTAATTTTACCCAGTCCTGAATCGGAGCATCTTTCGTCTGACACATTCTGAAAATATCATTCTTTTCTACTTTTTGAGAAAGAAGAACGCTTCCTGTTTCGTCCTGAACTTCAACAGTTCCTTCTGCTGTAGCCTGGAAAGTTTTATCATGTGATCCGTATTCTTCAGCTTTTTGAGCCATCAAACCAACGTTCGGAACAGAACCCATTGTAGTAGGATCTAATTTTCCGTGAGCTTTCATATCATCAATTACAGACTGATAGAAACCTGCATAAGAACGGTCCGGAATGATACAGATTGTATCTTCTTCTTTTCCTTCATTATTCCACATTTTTCCGCCTCCTCTTACCAAAGCAGCCATCGATGCATCAACGATGATGTCAGAAGGAACATGGAAATTGGTGATTCCTTTGTCAGAATTTACCATCGCTACTCTTGGCCCGTTGGCCAAAGCAGCTTCAATATCACCTTTGATGTTGGCTTCCTGAATATTTCCTTTTATTTTGTCAAACAGATCTGCAAGACCGTTATTTGGATTAACATCCAAATCATTAAAAGTCTCAGCATATTTAGTAAAAACTTCTTTAAAATAAGTCTCAACGATAGCTCCAAAAACAATGGGATCAGAGATTTTCATCATTGTAGCCTTAAGATGTGCAGAAAGAAGTACGTTTTTATTTTTTGCCTCGTCGATCACTTGCTGAACGAAAGATTTCAGAGCACTCAAATTCATTACAGAAGAATCAATCACTTCACCTGCCTGAAGATTGGCAAAATCTTTTAATAAAGTTTCAGTACCGTCATTTCCTTTGAAAACAATCTTGTATTTTGCCGCATTTTCCAGGGTTGTAGAAGTTTCTGTTCCGTAGAAATCTCCAGTATTCATATGAGCAACATCCGTTTTGCTGTCAGAAGCCCAGTCACCCATTTTGTGAGGGTTTGCTTTTGCGTAGTTTTTAACGGCTTTCGGAGCACGTCTGTCAGAATTTCCTTCTCTTAAGACAGGATTTACAGCACTTCCCAATACTTTAGCATATTTAGCTTTGATGACTTTTTCCTCATCATTTTTTGGTTCAGCAGGATAATTGGGAACCGCGAAACCTTTAGACTGCAATTCAGCAACAGCCGCATCCAATTGTGGAGCGGAAGCAGAAATATTAGGTAATTTGATAATGTTTGCGTCAGGTTGAGTTGCCAATTCGCCCAATTGAGCTAAAGCGTCATCAATTTTCTGATCATCTTTCAAAAACTCAGGAAAGTTTGCCAAAATTCTGCCTGCCAAAGAAATATCCGGAACTGCGATCTCAATGTTTGCTGCTTTTGTAAACGCTTTTACAATTGGTAAAAACGAGTGTGTTGCCAACATGGGAGCCTCATCTGTAAGTGTGTAATAGATTTTTGATTTTTCTGACATTATACTGTTATTTATTATTTTAAAGTTTTAGTTTCACAAATTTAGTAATTATCATTGTTTTATTTGGGTGTTTGCATAAAAAAAGAGGCTATAGCCTCTTTTTAATTTATTGTTTATTTTAATCTTATTTACCTGTAGAAATGATACCTTTGGTAGGAGATGTAAATGTAACTCCAGTACTTGTCCAACTTCCCGAATTGGTCGTATTTGGATTTAAATAATAGCCATATGCTTCACTGTCAGAATATATAACAATACTTCCTCCAGATGCCATCCCACCTTTTACTGGTGAAGAGAATGTTATTGAATTGCTTGTCCAGCTTCCTGAGTTTGTTCCGTTTGGATTTAAGTAATAACCTTTTGCTTCGCTGTCAGAATAAATGACAATCGTATTATTTGATGAAACAGCACCTTTGATTTGTGATGAAAAAGTTACAGAAGTACTATTCCAATTTCCTGAGTTTGTTCCGTTTGGATTTAAGTAGTAGGATTTTGCTTCATTGTTAGAATAAACAACTATTGCATTGTTTGAAGCAATAGATCCTTTAATAGGAGATGAAAAAATGACAGGTGTACTACTCCAACCTCCTGAATTTGTTCCATTTGGATTCAGATAATAGCCTTTCGCTTCGTTATCGGAGTAAACAACGATTGTATTATTAGAAGCTACAGCACCTTTAACAGGGGAAGAAAAAGTCACATTGCTGCTATTCCAGCTTCCTGAGTTTGTTCCATTTGGATTTAAATAATATGCTTTGGCTTCGTTATCAGAATAGACAATGATACATCCGTTTCCAGTATTATTTTTTAAAGAAACAGTTTGTGTGTAGTGTTTGATGATGTTGATAAAACACTTCCCGCAACCAAAGCATAAGGCACACTCATCAACTGATTGACTCCAACATTTGTATAATTGGTCCCACCTGCAGGATCCATTTCCACTTTTACAAATTTTGTATTTGTTCCCCAGTTGATTGCTCCGAAACTTCCTGTTGTAGGAGTTCCCTGTCCGATATTTAAATTAACTAAACCTTTAGAGTTGGTTGTTTTTGTATGAGTTTCTGTGTATAAAACTGTTCCGGTAGCAGAGTTTTCCAAAATACTTATTTTTAATGCAACGTTTCCGTTTGCAATTGGAGCTCCTGCTGCGCTGAATGCGATTGTCTGATAACTAAAAGCTTGTGGAACTTGTGCACTTAATAATGTTGCTAAAAATAGCCCTATAGTAACGTATAATTTTTTCATGTTTAAATAGTTAAGGTTTTTTAATAATTTTGATAGGTTTAAGGTCAGGGTTTTTAAAAATGATCATGTAAACACCTTGGTTTAAGCTTCTTAAATCCAGTTGGTCTGACTGTAATTTTGTCTTTAAAATAAGTCTACCTGCAAGATCAAATATTTCAACCTCGTCGATTTTTGATTTTGAATTTAATTTGACATATATAAAATCAGCAGTTGGATTGGGATAGATTTTTACAGTTTCTTTTTCCAGTTCACTTACACCTAAAACCTGTAATAAGGTTTGATATAGCATTCCCATTGTCCCCGAATTGTTCTGGTCAGGATCAGTCGGGATCACGTAAATTTCTCCGACGGAATGCGTGAAGTTATCTGCAGAAACAGCCCCGGAATTGATATTCCCAATCACAGACTGGGCAAATCCAAAGAATGGCACTGCAAATAAAAGCATAGTAGTTTTTTTTCGCATAGTTATCTATTTTTAGCGCGTAAATGTAATCAAATTATGATATTGTAAATATGATTGAAATTATAAGTTTTTTTATTTTCATTTTAAGAATTATTTAACCTTTATTTCAAACAAATTCGTCTGAAATTGAATAAATTTGATACAACTTAAAAAATAATCAGTTTATGTCAAGTATCACATTAAAAGGAAACGAAGTAAACACATTGGGAAATCTTCCTGAAGTAGGATTTACAGTAAAAGATTTTGCACTGGTAGATTCTGGTCTGAATGTAAAAACATTACAAAGCTTTGAGGGTAAGAAAAAGGTTTTCAACATCTTCCCAAGTATTGATACGCCAACTTGTGCATCTTCGGCCAGAAAATTTAATGAAGAAGCCAATAATTTAGAAAATACCGTGGTTATCAATGTTTCTAAAGATCTTCCTTTTGCGCTGACAAGATTTTGTGCAGCAGAAGGTTTGAATAATGTAGAGACTCTTTCAGATTTCAGAGGAACTTTTGGTGATGATTATGAAGTAACGATCACAGATTCTCCAATGAAAGGTCTTTTGAGCCGTGCTGTTATCGTAACTGACGAAAATAATAAAGTAGTTTATACTGAGCAGGTGTCAGAAATCGCTGACGAGCCCAATTATAGTGCAGCAATAGAAGCACTAAAATAATTACACAACAAATTTTTACAAACAGCCTTGTGAAAATTATTCACAAGGCTGTTATTTTTACAAAGAATCCCTAAATCAATACTAAAAGTGAAACGTTCAGGAACTGCTACCTTGCCACTTCATCACGGAAAAGTTCCGCCTTGGCTGTACGAGCGCATGGCCCTGCTCGGGCGTTCTGTTGTCGAAGTTATCTTAGCAGATTACGGTAAAGATGAGGTATTGCGAAGATTGGCAGATCCGTTTTGGTTTCAGAGTTTTGGTGCAGTGATGGGTATGGATTGGCATTCGTCAGGAATTACCACTTCTGTAATGGGAGCTCTAAAACGCAGTATTAATCCACATTCTAAAGAATTGGGAATTTACATTTGTGGCGGAAAAGGCAGATTTTCAAAAGATACGCCTAATGAACTTTTGGTCATTGCTGACAAAACCGGGCTTGATGGAAACGAACTGATTCGTGCCAGCAAATTGTCGGCAAAAGTAGACAATACTGCAATTCAGGATGGTTATCAGCTTTATCTTCACAATTTTATTCTTTCAGATGAAGGAAATTGGTCAGTTGTACAACAGGGAATGAATGATGCAGACGGAACTGCGCGCCGTTATCATTGGCATTCTGAAAATATGAAATCTTTTGTCGATGAACCACATAAAGGAATTCAGGGAATTAACCGCGGCGAAATTCTCAATCTAACGGCAAATGCCGCTCAGGAAAGCAGAAAAGGTATATTGGAAATTTCACATACCAATTCAGAAAAAATCATGCAGGATTTTGCCAATTTGATTTTACCGGCTCATCACGATGTCCGGGCTTCAGATGTTGATTTAAAAAAGCTGGGAACACTTTTATACATGACGAGAGAAAACCAACCTGAAAATTTTGAAGAATTACTTTTGTTAAGAGGAGTAGGCCCAAGAACTTTGCAAAGTCTGGCTTTGGTAAGTGAGGTCATTCACGGGTCGCCCTCAAGATTCAGAGATCCTGCGAGATTTTCTTTTGCACACGGCGGAAAAGACGGTCATCCGTTTCCCGTTCCGATTAAAGTTTATGATGAAACGATCGGAATTTTACAAAAAGGAATCGAAAAATCTAAACTGGGTAATTCTGATAAATTGCAATCGATCAATAAGCTTCACACCATCATTTCAGATGCCGAGAAAAATTTTACTCCAAATTTTGACATCAATGAAGTGATTGAAGAAGAGCGTCAAAATTCCTGGCGCTTTGGAGGAAAGACAGTGTTTGGTGATGCGGAAAAGCCTACAAAACAAAAACCGATACAGCTCTCGTTATTTTAATATTACTACAAATTGAAGATTTTATAAAATTTTCATTATTCATCATTAAGCTTCTCCTTAATTAAATAAAAAATTATGTCAATATTCCAATAAAAATTTTAATTTTAAAATCTTAAAAACATTAATTGGATGACAAAGAAAGCTTTCGAAGTTTATTACGATTTCCCATTTTTTCTCCCGGAAGAGCTTGATGAGATCATTCAGGCTCATGAGAAAGTAATTTTTCAAAAGGGTGACTATATCCTTGAAGAGGGAAAAACCGCCAACGAGTATTATATTTTGGATAAAGGTCTGGCCCGCTCATTTGTTAATGACTTCAATGGAAACGAAGTCACCACACACTTTTTCACAGAAAATGACATCATTATTGATGTTTCATCATTATTTCAGAGGATTCCTACCCAAGAAAATATCATTTGCATTGCAGATTGCGAATGCTGGAAAATGAATTTTGATATTTTTCAGGAATTATTTCATAAAATACCCAACCTCAGAGAATGGGGAAGAGCCTGGATGTCGCAGCAGCTTTTTTTATATAAGCAGCGTTCGGTAGAGATGTTTACACTTTCTGCAACGAAACGGTATCTCCATTTGTTGGAGCAGAAATCTCAAGTAATACAGTTTGCTCCTTTAAAGCAAATTGCTTCGTATTTAGGTGTTACGGATACTTCATTAAGCAGAATTCGCAAAGAATTGGTTTCTCATCCCAAAAAAAATTAAATCTTGTCTTATGGCAAGTTGGTTTTCATTGTGACTAGGTAATTTTGGTTAAAAGTTTAACCTAGATAATTACAAAAATGCAAATCAACCAAATTTATGTCAATCTTCCAGTAAAAGATGTTCAGAAAACAAGAAAATTTTGGACAGAGCTCGGCTTTTCTATCAACGAACAATTTTCAGATGAAAATGCGATTTGTGTAATCATGAAAGAAGATCACATCTACACCATGTTTCTTAAAGAAGAATTTTTTAAAACCTTTACAGACAGGCCTATCGCCGATGGTAAAACTACTCAGACTCTTCTTGCAATTGGTGTCGAGAGTCGTCAAGAGGTAGATGATATGGTAAATACAGCTGTTCAAAACGGAGGTTCCACATACAGTGAGCCACGAGATCACGGCTGGATGTATCAGAGCGCTTTTTCAGATGCAGACGGTCATCAGTGGGAAGTAATGTATGCAGACATCTCTCTGCTCCCGACAGAATAATATAATAATTACAATATGAAAATCAATCAAATTTATGTCAACCTTCCGGTAAAAGACATTCAAAAAACAAAAGAATTCTGGATGAAACTAGGGTTTTCTATCAACGAGCAGATTTCAGATGAAAAGACAGTCTGTGTGATCTTAAATGAAAATATATTTGCGATGTTCATTACAGAAGAATATTTCCAGACTTTTTCAGAAAGACCTGTTCCAAAAGGAGATACTACACAGGTTTTAGTTGCGATCGGTCTAGACAGCCGAGAAGATGTAGATCAGGTAGTAAATGCTGCTGTTGAAAACGGAGCGACACAATATGAAGAGCCACAGGATTACGGATGGATGTATCATAATTCTTTCTGGGATATCAACGGACACGGCTGGAATGTCACTTTCGCAGATCTCTCGCAAATGCCTTCGCAACATTAAATCTAGAACTAAATATCAAATTTTACATTTTAAAAACTAAAAATTATGGACACACCTAAATCATCAAAATTAGAAATCATTATTCCTGCATTTCGTGGGCATAGCCAGAATCTTATGATGGTTCTTGACGGAATTTCCGAAGAACATGCACTGAAAAGAATTGAAGGCAGAACCAACCATATCGTTTGGATGGTGGGTAATTTTCTCGATATGCGTTACGCAATGGGAACTGTATTGGGACTAAAAGAAGAGTTTGAATTTAAAGATTTTTTCTTCCAGGGAAAAGCACTGGATGAGAGTTTAAAATATCCGACTTTACAAGAGCTGAAAGAAAGCTTTCACAAAATATCACCTTTGGTTTATAAAAGATTATTAGAAACAACGGATGAAGAACTTGATAAAGATTTCCCAATGGGAATGAATATCGAATTTTTTCCGGAAAACGTTCTTAATTTCATCGGGATGTGCATCGGAAGGGAAGATTACCTCTCAGGACAAATCGGATTGATGCGCAGAATCCTCAATTACGAAGGGATGAAATATGACTTTGACGAGAATATGAAGTATTAATAAATTAGAAATTAGAAATTAGAAATTAGAAATTAGAAATTAATTTCAACTAAACAACTAACTAAATCAATATATCATGGCAAAACTAAATCCATACCTCAATTTTGATGGTAAAGCAGAAGAAGCTTTTACATTCTATAAGTCTGTTTTTGGTGGCGAGTTTCTTGGCGAAATTCACAAAATGGGCAACGCACCCGGAACCGAAAATTTATCAGATGAAGAGAAAAACCGTGTAATGCATATTGCACTTCCTGTAGGGGGTGATCTTCTGATGGCTTCAGATATTGTACCGTCATTCGGACAAACGCTCACGGTCGGAAACAATAATTATGTTTCGATTTTCCCGGATTCAAGAGAAGATGCAGAAAGGATTTTTAAAGGACTTTCGGAAGACGGAAATATAGAGATGCCCCTTGAAGATCAGTTTTGGGGAGATTACTTCGGGAGCTTCCAAGATAAATATGGTGTTCACTGGATGATCAACTATAACGAAGAATATTTAAAATAATTTTAATAATTAAAGGGTGAGTGATTAAGTTGCCCTTGTTTTTCAAATAAAATAAATATGGATCCAATTAAAATAGATATTACAATATTAGCGCCGGTAGAGAAGGTTTGGGATTATTTCAATACTCCGAAACATATCATGAATTGGAATTTTGCTCACGAAAGCTGGCAATGTCCAAGTTCAGAAAATGATCTGAGAATCGGTGGAAAATTCAATAACAGGATGGAAGCCAAAGACGGCAGTTTCGGGTTTGATTTTGAAGGAACTTATGATGACATTATTCCACATGAAAAAATACAATATCACATTGCAGACGGCCGTAATGTAGAAGTGATTTTTGAAAGGATAGACGATAACGCCACGAAAGTTGCTCAGATCTTTGAGCCTGAAAAACAAAATTCTGTCGAGATGCAGCGCGACGGTTGGTACGCAATACTCAATAATTTCCACAAATATGTGGAAAATAACTGAAAATATTATACTCATGATCAATCTGGTAATAATGGCAAGATGTTTAAAGCCCATTTGTACTGATCATCACGCTATACAAGATAATTTTTTACACGGAATACTTGCAATGCCCGCTAAGAGAGCCTTGGAAAAGGAAAAAATAGATTCTTTAGAAAAGCTTTCAGGTTACACTGAAAATGAAATACTGCAGCTGCATGGTTTCAGTAAAAATACCATGGTAAAACTAAAAGCATATATGCAGGAAAATCACTTTTCTTTTAAACAACATTTTAATTAAATTATATGAACAACAATATCTTCCCATGTCTCTGGTACGACGGCGATGGCAAAGAATCAGCTGAATTTTATTGTAAAGTATTCAAGGGAACCATTACAGCAGATACTCCCGTTGTTTTGAATATTGAACTTTTTGGTCAGAAACTGATGCTTCTTAACGGCGGTCCTCAGTTCAAAAAAAATGCTTCTGTTTCATTCACAGTTATCTGTGATACTGAAGATGAGGTTCAGAACTATTGGGATCAGCTATTAGATGGTGGAATAGCTCTAATGCCTTTAGATTCTTATCCGTGGAGTAAAAAATACGGTTGGATTCGTGATAAATTCGGAGTGACCTGGCAAATTTATTTGGGTGATCAACAAAGTGACCAGAAAATTATTCCGACCCTGATGTTCATCCATCAAAATAACGGACGAGCCATGGAAGCCATGGAATTTTACACTGATATTTTTCCAAATTCAAAAATTGGCAGCGTACTAAAATACGGAGATGGAGTAGGTGACGAAACCCACGAATTACCGGAAAATGTACAACATGCACATTTTGAAATTAACGGCTATTCTTTCTTTTGCATGGATAATTCGCACGACCATCAATTTGATTTTAATGAAGGCATTTCAATCGTTGTTATGACTGATGACCAGGAAGAGACAGATCATCTTTGGAATTCTTTGACGCAAAACGGAGGCAGAGAAAGTATGTGCGGCTGGCTGAAAGATAAGTTCGGATTCAGCTGGCAAATCGTTCCAAAAAAACTTATTCAACTGATGAGTGGCCAGGATCAGGAAAGGGCTCAGAAAGTAGTACAGGCAATGATGAAAATGCAGAAAATAGTGATCGAAGATTTAGAAAATGCCTATAATTCGTAGTTTTTAGATCAACTGAAAGATAAAGGTTGAAAAGTAATTTAAAGTAGGATTCTAACATCTAACCTCCAGCTATCATCATCTGCCTTTTTTATTCTTCGGCTTGTTGTTTGATGTTATGTTGCCAAAAGATTTGCTTATGAAAACGCAGAACAAGTCAAAATCACTTTCAAAAGTCCCAAAGGAGGGATTATATCCTGAGATTATTAGGAAAAATTATCTGGGAAGTAATAAATTGCTCAATAAAAAAGCAATTATTTCTGGCGGCGACAGCGGCATCGGTCAGGCAGTTGCTGTACACTTTGCCCGTGAAGGAGCTGATGTCGCGATCATTTATCAGGAAAATGATAAAGATGCTAAAGAAACTTTAAAGCTGGTTGAAAAAGAAGGCCGGAAATGTATTTTGTTAAAAGGTGATATTTCCAAAAAAGCTTTTAGAAAAAATTGTCTTGAAAAATTTAAAAAAGAATGGAAAACGCTTGATGTTCTTATAAATAACGCAGGAATTCAGTTTCCGGAAAGTGAAGTTGAAAAAATTTCAGATGATCAGATCACTGAGACCTTCAATGTCAACATTATTTCGATGATATCTTTTACCAGAGACTGTTTACAGTTGATGAACAAAAATGGAAGGATAATCTGCACAACATCAGTCACTGCATACCGTGGAAGTAATCACCTGATCGATTATTCGTCTACAAAAGGGGCGATTGCAACCTTTGTAAGGTCTTTATCTGCCAATTTAGCTGAAAAGAAAATCCTTGTGAACGGTGTTGCACCAGGACCAATCTGGACGCCACTGGTCAAAGAAACTTTTGAAGATATTGCGTCTTTTGGAAAAGATACGCCTTTAAAAAGGGCAGGTCAGCCATCAGAAGTTGCACCCGCCTATGTTTTTTTAGCCTCAGAAGATTCCAGTTTTATTACTGGAGAGATTATCCACATTAACGGTGGTGATTTTGTTGGAGGATAAATTTTTACCTAAACCTAACCTAGAAAAATTATATGGAAATTTTAGAATATACAATTGAAATCGATGCAGCTCCCGAAAAAGTATGGACCGTACTCTGGGATGATACCAGCTACAGACAATGGACGTCCGCATTCTGCACAGGATCCTTTTACATCGGGACTTGGGAAGAAAACAGCATGATGAAATTTTTTGATCCCAACAACAACGGAATGTACAGCCGCGTCCTGAAAAACGATCCTAATAAAGAAATGGTTTTCATTCATTTAGGAGAAATTTATGATGGTGTGGAAGTGCCAAAAGATTGGGGTGATGCTACAGAATCTTATTTTCTGGAAGAAACTGAAAACGGAACCAAACTAACCGCAAAAATCAAAGCATCTGAAGAATTCAAAGGTTTTTTTGAAGACAAATTTCCGGTGGCTCTTCAAAACGTTAAACATTTATCAGAAAATCAATTATAATCAACACGAAATGAAATGCACAAATTTTCATTAAATAATTGGGTAAGTATCAATGTTATTGGTGAAAATATTTGTGGCGTTTGTATTTAAAAAATAAAAAAAATTAAAATATGGAAACATTATCATACGAAAAGATCATTGATGCTCCAAAACAGAAGGTATGGGACGTTCTTTGGGGAGAAAATACCTATAGCGAATGGACACAGTTTTTCAGTCCGGGTTCCCAAATGAAATCCGACTGGAAAGTCAATGGAAAAACCTATTTCGTTAATCAGGAAGGAGCAGGAATGGTTTCAACGATCGACAGTTTGGAGCAGCCCGACCAGATCATTTTTAAGCACCTCGGAATGGTGGATGAAAATGGAGTGGAAGACACCGAAAGCATGGAAGTGAAGCAGTGGAGCGGTTGTTTTGAGAAATATATTCTTATAGATTATGATGGCAGAACAAAACTTCATGTCGAGGTTCAGACCGAAAAAAACTGGGAAGAGCATATGAATGATGGCTTTACGAAAGGTTTGGAAGTTGTGAAAAATTTGGCGGAGTTTAAGTAGAATTAAATTAATTTATTTCTAAAAAACGAAAAGTATATCTGCTTTTCGTTTTTTTTGTTTAAAAATATATCAGACTTTAGCCCGGATAGAAACGGCTACCCCATAGCAAGCAATGGAAATGCCAAGGAGCGAGGAGTAAAAGTACATAGCCGGATTAACTCCTGAAAAATAAATTACGACTAACAAAGGAAAAATTGAAATGTCGAAAAAAATCTTTACATTCATTAAAGTAAAACAAAAAGTACAATCGTCATAGCAATATGGAGATTGCCGAGAAAATAACAATGCCACAGAAGGAAAAGGAAAACATTATTTCGCAGACTGTATCAAACTACGGCGGAAAACTGATGTCTTTTATTCGCCCGAAAGTGAAAAATACCGAAGATGCGGAAGATATTCTGCAGGAGGTGTGGTATCAGTTCAGTAGTTTGACCAATCTTTCGGAAATTGTAAATGTCGGTGGATGGTTATACCGGGTGACATCCAACAAAATCATCGATAAATACCGAAAAAAGAAAACCGAAAATCTTGAAGATTTTGTGTACGAAGATGAAGACGGATCGTTTTCAATAAAGGATATTCTGTTGCTTGACGACAGCGCCGGACCCGATGTGAAAATGTTTCAGGATGAGATTTGGAAAAAACTGTTTGAAGCTCTAGAAGAACTTCCCGAAAAACAGAAATTGGTTTACATGGAAAATGAACTGAATGATAAAACTCTACAGGAAATTGCCGATGAGCAGGGTGAAAATATTAAAACCATCATCAGTAGAAAAAATTATGCAGTGAAGCATTTGAGAAACAGATTGAGACAGTTGTACGAAGATTTAAATAATTAGAAATAAATAAAATGAACAATAAATATAAAAAAAGCTGGGCACTTTTAATTTTATGTCCGCCTTTGATTTTCCTTGCCGTTGCGCTGATCGTGATGTGGCTTTGGAACTGCATTTTGCCGGAAGTTATCGGTGTAAAAACAATTAATTACTGGCAGGCGATGGGGATTTTGGTGTTGAGTAAAATTCTTTTCGGAGGTTTTCACGGGAAATTCGGAAGAGGAATGAGAGATATGAAAGAGAAACACCTGAAGCATAAAATGGAAGGAATGTCTGAGGAAGAAAAAGAAAAATTCAAAGAAGTGTGGAAACAGAAATGTTCAAGCGGATTTTTCAACAGAAACAACGAATAGTTTAAAATTTTTGAAGTAGTAAAGTGAAAATCAAAACGAATTCGTCTCTATAAAAAACAAGAAGTAGTAAAATTTAAAATTTAAGAAATGAAAAATTCAGTATTAAAAGGTGTTCTTGGAGCACTAGCTGTTGCCGGAGTTGCAATGGTTGCCAAAAAAGTAATTGAAAGAAAAAGATTTGTAAGAGGTATTTTTAACGAATACGGAATCAAAGAAAAATCTCCTTTCGGATTGGCAGACAAAATCAGAGAAATGGATGAAGAAAAATATCAGGAACTGAAAGAAAAGTTCAAGAAAGAGTTTTCTTCGAGATGTTGTCGAACAGATGCGAAAAAGGAGGTTTTCGCAGAAGCGTAAAATAGAAAGTAGCTAAATTGAAATTGTTTAATTCCGATACAGATGTGTGTCGGAATTTTTTTTTGTGAATGGTTTTGCCACGAATGCATAAATTTCCTTAAATTAAAATCAACACAAAGATTGTCATTCAGGAGGAAACTCTGCAACGAATCTGAAAAATAGTTAGATTCCTGCGGAATGACAAACACGGTGATTATTCAGACACAAAAATCAAAATAATACTGCTATCATTTGTTGAGTAGAGCGCCTTTGCGATCGAAAAATATACGCAAATAATTAAAAAATATCCTACCGACCTTTGCGCTAAAAAAGAGATTGCTACATTTGGGTTACATCAACAAAATCCTTATTTTTGTTAGCCTAAATGAAAGACTACTATTATTTTCTTGGGATTTCTCGTGATGCTTCGGATGAAGACATCAAAAAATCGTACAGAAAACTTTCATTAAAATACCATCCCGATAAAAACCAGAACGACGTTTTTTTTGCTGAACGTTTTAAAGAAATTCAGGAGGCGTATGAGACTTTAAGTGATAAAGGAAGAAGAATTACGTATGACCAGAATTTAGAAAGTCAGCAGAAAAGTTTTAGGTATACCGTTCCGCCTTCTATTAAGACCTTTTCGGCAAATAAAATTCATGCGAAAAAAGGAGAGGAGATTATTATCACATGGCAAACCCAGAATGCTGATGTAGTCAAAGTTTTACCGTTCGGGTTGGAGAAAGCTTTTGGCGAAAGAGTTTTTAAAATCACAGAATTTAAAAACGGAAAATTCCAGTTGTTGTTGCATGCAACCAATTCGCTTTTGCACAAAACAGTCGTTCAGGGAATTACAATAACAGAGGTTTTTGAATCTGACGGCGAAAAATTCAGGGATAGAGCAGAAGAACTTTTTAAATCGCAGCCACGAACTGTCGCAAATCCTAAAGGTCAGCCAAAAATTTTCAGATTAATTTTTGGATTATTGATTTTAGCTTTAGCAATATATTTTTTAATCAGCAGTATAACTAACTAAGCCAATTTCTTATTTCCCGGGCACTTTTTGCAACGTTTTCCTTTCTTAAATTTTTTACAGCAAGATTTTTTGTCGCCACAGAACATTTCTTCATTCTTGAAAGAAAATACCGGTGTCTATGGCGGAACTTTAAAAGGAGTAATGATATTCATACTGCAAATATATTAATTTAGAATAAATATAATTAATAAATTTCAAATTTTTTAAAATATTGATTAGCAGATTATTTGTAGTGCTATTTTAAAGCTGCTGTAAGAATCTCCATCCAAATCTTGCTGATAGAAGATTTAAATAAATTCTATATAATGCGTGTAATCACATTTTGTCAAGTTTTAAAACAACTTTTTTAAAGCCAATTGCAAAAAGCCAATCACAAGCATCTACTGAGGTTGTGAAATCATTTTAAAAATCGTAATTTTACGAATCTTTTTTTTCAAACAAAATCTAATATATAAAAATGAATACAGAGCAGTTTGTGAGCCGTCACATTTCCTTAAACGAAGCCGATAAGCAGGCAATGTTGGAAAAAGTTGGCGTTTCAAGTATCGAAGAATTGATTTCTCAAACCATTCCATCATCTATCCGTTTAGAAAATGATCTGAACATTTCAGAACCGCTTTCAGAGTATGAAATGCTGAATCATTCAAAAGAATTGGCATCTAAAAACACTGATTATACAAGCTATATCGGTTTCGGATATCACAACACCTTATTGCCATCGGCGATTCAGAGAAATATCTTTGAAAACCCAAGCTGGTACACAGCGTACACGCCTTACCAGGCAGAGATCGCTCAGGGAAGATTAGAAGCTCTGCTTAATTATCAGACTGTTGTGTGTGATTTGACAGGTTTTGCTTTGGCAAACGCATCTTTGCTGGATGAATCTACGGCTGCTGCAGAAGCAATGCACATGTTCTTCAACAACAGAACGAAAGATCAGAAAAAAGCAGGAGCCAACAAGTTCTTTATCTCTGATTTGGTTTTACCTCAAACCGTTTCTGTTTTAAAAACAAAAGCTGAAGGTTTAGAGATCGAAATCGTAGAAGGTGACCACAAAACGCACCAGTTCGACGAATCTTACTACGGAGTTTTATTGCAGTATCCAGGTAAAAACGGAATCGTTTTAGACTACACTGAAGATATTGTAGAATACAAAAAATTAGATTTGCAGGTTGTTGTAGCTTGTGATCCTATGGCTTTGGTTAAACTGAAATCTCCTGCATCAATGGGCGCTGACTGTGCCGTTGGTACTTCACAGAGATTTGGTATTCCATTGGGTTACGGAGGTCCTCACGCAGCATTTTTCTCTTGTAAGGAAGATTATAAAAGAGATATTCCTGGAAGAATTATCGGGGTTTCTCAGGATATGTACGGAAAACGTGCATTGAGAATGGCTTTGCAAACAAGAGAGCAGCACATCAAAAGAGAAAGAGCAACTTCAAACATCTGTACGGCTCAGGTTCTTTTAGCGGTTATGGCCGGAATGTACGCTGTTTATCACGGTCCCAATGGATTAAATTATATTGCCGATCAAATTCACTTTAAAGCAAATGCTTTGAAAGGCGGATTGAAAGCCTTAGGATATCAGACGGTTGAAGAGCCGATTTTTGATACCGTTAAAATCATGATGTCTGAAAATGAGAAGACGAGATTGATGAGAATGATGCTTGATCACAGATTAAACCTGAACTACTTCACTGAAGGAGTTGTGAGCATTGCAATCAACGAAAGTACCACGCTTGAAAAACTGAATGTTTTGATGGCTTCTTTCGCTCAGTTTAAAGACAAGCAGACCTTTAAATTAGAAATAAAAGAAGGATACAGTATTCCTGAAGAAAATCTTAGAAAAGATGAAATTTTGACTGAGGAAGTATTCAACAAATACCATACGGAGACAGAATTGATGCGTTACATTAAACGTCTTGAAAGAAAAGATTTATCATTAACACATTCTATGATCTCTCTTGGTTCTTGTACCATGAAGCTGAATGCTGCAACTCAGATGTTGCCACTTTCTTGGGACAATTGGGGAGCTGTTCACCCATTTGTACCGGTAAATCAGGCAGCAGGTTATCAGGAAATGATCAAAGAACTAGAAAAGGATCTTTCTGAAATCACAGGTTTTGCTGGAACTTCACTTCAGCCAAATTCAGGAGCTCAAGGAGAATATGCAGGTTTGATGGTGATCAGAGAATATCACATCTCAAGAGGTGAAGGTCACAGAAATGTGGTGTTGATTCCTCAGTCTGCACACGGAACAAACCCGGCTTCTGCAGCAATGGCAGGAATGAAAATTGTTGTCGTTAAAAACCTTGAAAGCGGAGAAATTGATTTCGAAGATTTCAAAGCTAAAACAGAGCAGTATTCTGAAAACCTTTCTTGTGTAATGATCACGTATCCGTCAACTTACGGATTCTTTGATGCGAACATTAAAGAAATTACCCAGTTGGTTCACGATCACGGCGGACAGGTTTATATGGATGGAGCGAACATGAACGCTCAGGTTGGATATACAAGTCCAGGAAACATCGGAGCAGACGTTTGTCACCTGAATCTTCACAAAACTTTCGCTATTCCTCACGGAGGTGGAGGTCCTGGTGTTGGTCCGATCTGTGTTGCCAAACATTTAGTTCCTTTCCTGCCAACGAATGCTAATATTAAAGTAGGTTCAAAAGAAGCGATTGAAGGAATTTCTGCAGCGCCTTACGGTTCCGGACTGATCCTAAATATTTCTTACGCTTACATCAAAATGTTGGGAACTTCAGGTTTGAAAAAAGCAACTGAGCACGCAATCTTAAATGCAAATTATTTAAAAGAAATCTTAGCAGAGCATTTCCCTATTTTATATTCAAATACTGAAGGTAGAGTAGCGCATGAGTGTATCGTAGATTTCCGTCAGTTCAAATCTTTGGGAATTGAAGTGGCTGATGTTGCGAAAAGATTGATGGATTATGGTTTCCACGCACCTACGGTTTCTTTCCCGGTTGCAGGGACATTGATGATTGAGCCTACAGAATCTGAAAGCAAATCTGAAATCGACCGTTTTGCAGAAGCTCTAATCGCAATCAAACAAGAGATTGATGAGATCGCTAACGGTGAAGCAGATCAGGCAAATAATGTATTGAAGAATGCTCCTCACACCGAGCAATTGGTCATTTCCGATTCTTGGGATAAACCATATAGCAGAGAAAAGGCAGCTTACCCTTTGGATTGGGTAAGAGAGCACAAATTTTTTGCAACGGTTGCAAGAGTAGATGAAGCTTACGGAGACAGAAACTTAGTTTGTACTTGTGAGCCGATTGAAGCTTATATGTAATTAAAAGTTTTTAGATAAAAAAAATCCCTTTCAGTAATGAGAGGGATTTTTTATTTTGAGTGAAGAATCTGTTTAAATCTGAGCTTTAAATCTTTATTCTCATTTATGCTAAATCTAATGACGATACGAAGCACCAACGAAATAATTTTTTTCCGCATGATGCTGTATCCCGTAATTAACCCCTGCATCAAGTTTGAAATCTTTCGCAACTTCTATCTGAATAGCAGCATTTAAATAATTAGACAACTCATGAGCTTTAAGATCATAAGTATAATAAGTTTCTACTATCCCGTCTATATTTTTTATTAATTGGTGGCTAAGAGCCAATGTCTGCAGAAATTCAGTATGCATCGATTGTTGATCTTTATCTTTTAGTCTGTCAACTTCAACCTGAAATCCTAGATTCCATTCTCCTGGCAATTTATAGAGCATCGGAACAATTAAACCACCTTCAAGACGGCTGGTCACATCATATGTTGAGGTTGGAAGCTTTATATAAGGTAATAATGCCAAAGCAAAATTTCCTTGATCATTTCCTATCAAATTTTGTTTGATTCTTAAAGTCACGTCACCAAAACCATGTGTTGTCTCGGTACTTCCGGAAACAATGTCTGTTTCCTTTTGTCTTCCATAAGTCTGGAAACCAATCTGTATAGCGGTGCTTTTGGTAAGTCCGATCTTTATGTTTGCCTGGTTGAGCAATAATGTATTGGTTTTCTGTTCTTCAGATTTTTCTTTTACCAGCCTTACAAAATCAGTTTCATACTGGAAATGTCCCGCATCTACTGTATACGGTGATTCTGTAACATCAGGTCTGTCGGTTTCCATTTCCCTCATAAGAGAATGGGGAACAGGATTGAACAGGGAATAATTTTGTGCTTCTTGTTGACCATAGCATACAACCGGCATAACCAATACGCCAAAAATGACCTTAAAAAGCTTGTGATTATTTTTCATGGTTATAGTTTATGTTGGTGAAGGATGCGGCTAAAAGCTAAAAATTTACTCTTATATCTTGCGGACTTTCCAGAATGATTTTTATCTGTTTAAGATCATCGATGATTTCTGCGTCAATTTTGGCAAGAGAACCATCATCCTGTTTCTTTTGTAACCTGACATCTCCAAAACCTATCTCGTCTTTTGGAATTTCAAGAGAATAGTTGCCGGTTTTTTCATCGTGAATAAAATGTTCTTTTTTGAATTCAATAAATTGCATAATGATATTTTTTAGTGTTATACATTATATAGCAAATTCTATTTTAGTGGTAATCACTTTGACGTTGATCTTAAATTTAAAATGCTATATTTTTCGTAACGCAATAACGAAGCCACAGAGCAAAAATTCAAAAAATAAGAAGTCATGTAAGCTGGATTATTGTATTCGGCTCAGCAATCTAAAATAAATAACATTTCCGTTTCCATCATCTAATGTCATCATTAAACGGCCTTTTTTAAAAAGATCATTGATGTCGGTTGCGAATAAATTTACTCCCCAAAGTTCTTGATAGTTTTTAATATCTTTATTATCAATAGTCAGAAATTGTCCGTCTAATTGATAGTTTGGAGTTTTTTCGGCTGGCAAACTTGCAAATATTTCCTTTAAATCTTTTGATGAATAATCTGCATCATCATCAGACATCATTGAATATACTTTACCATTATTGTAAAACGCAAACCATTGAAACTTTTGAGGCCAGGGATTGTATTTGTTAAATTCTTCTTCATTCGGAAGCTCTACTTTTTTCCAAAATCCTAGAAGTTCAGCGATTTTTGGAGGTCCGCCTGCTTCCGACTCTATTTCCTGTCCGAAAACTGTAAAAGAAAAGAATACCAATAGAAATAAGATTGTGTTTTTTAAGGTCATATTGAATTATTTGTTTTATTATTTATTTGAAATTTTTTGGGATTTCTAAACGTCAATTAAAGTTATATTTCTCTAAAATTAAATAAATGTCACCAGCAAAACAATTATAAATTCAAACTCACAATATAACACATTTAAAGTTTTAGAGTAAAAGAAGAAAAATTTTTCTCATTTCAAATTTTCATTTTCAGTATGTTAAAATTGGTTTACTCAGCATATTAGTAATGATTTTAATTGTAAATGTTTGATTTTTAGAAAGTAGCAGGATGGGACAGGATGCTCATATTTGCGTTTGTGGGTAGATTGGTTAACACAAAATTAATACTTATGAAAAATAAAACTTTACTATTTAAGCACACTCTAAAATCTTTATTGTTCTGTGGATTGACCTTATCCACCATTGATTTGGGTGCCCAAACTTTGGCATTTCCTGAAGCTACCGGTTTTGGCAGATATACCACCGGAGCGAGAGGTGCTGCAACTCCTCAAATATATCTGGTAACTAATTTGAACGACAGCGGGCCGGGTTCGTTCCGTGATGCCGTAAGCCAGCCGGGTAGATTTGTGATTTTTAAAGTGGGAGGAATAATCAATTTACAGTCTGTAGTTGCTGTACCAAGCAATACCACGATTGCGGGACAAACAGCTCCGGGAGAAGGAATCGTATTTTTAGGAGCTAGAGTCTCATATTCAGGGGCTAATAACACCATTTCCAGATACGTTCGTCACCGTTATGGCGGAACATCTCAAAACCAGGATGCATCAGGAATTGCCAATGGTGCCAACATTATCTTAGATCACCTTACTTTTACCTGGGGTACAGATGAAGTATTCTCCGTGAACTGGGATAATAACGGAGTAAGTCCGGATAACATTACGATTCAGAATTCTATTATCGGACAGGGAATGCACCGCCACAATCACTCTGCAGGTGGTTTAATGCAACCGCCACCGGGAGGAAAGATCAGTTTAATAGGGAATTTATACATCTGTAATAAAACCCGTAATAATAAAATTAAAGGAATCAACGAGTTTGTAAATAATGTAGTCTATAACTGGGGAAATTACGGAAACACCTATGGACATACCCAATCTGGTGAGGCTTACATTATGGGAGGGGATTCTGCAGGGAGCTCTTTTGCCAATATCATCAACAATTATTTCATTGGAGGCCCGAATACGAGTCCTACAGTTTCTACTCCTTTCAGTGTAGGAAATGCGAATTTCAATTTATACGGTCCCGGAAATTATTTTGATAACAATAAAAACGGAATTCTGGATGGAACTTTGGTCCCACAGGATTTAACAGGATTTCCTACAGGAGATGCTGCATCAATATTATCTGTACCGTATGATTATCCTGTGAAAAACCCAGTACTTACTGCTCAAGGTGCATATGACAAAATAATTACCGGCGCAGGTGCATCTTATCCGAGACGTGATCAGGTAGATCAACTGATGATTTCAGATCTGATGTCAAAAGGAACAACTGCTACTTATGTTTATGTACAGACAGATTTAACGACTCAATTTGGTTTCACCAATGGTGGTGCAGGGCACGTTTACGGTGCTCCGGCTCCTTTGGATACGGATAATGACGGTATGCCCGATGCTTGGGAAACTGCAAACGGACTGAATCCGAATGTTTTTGACGCTTTGGCAGTAAGCAGTACGAATGCACCTTATTTAAATATTGAGGTATATATCAATAATTTGCCTAATACCGTTCCGCCGGATTTTATTATTCCGCCATCGAATCTGAATTTTACCAATGCGCTCACAGGAGGTACTCCTGCAGCCAGTTCTTTAACGGTTAACTGGAGTGAGAATGCTGCCAACGAAACCAATTATGTACTAGAACGTTCTCCAAACGGAACTGCTTTTACCGTAGTAGCAACGCTTCCTGCGAACACAACAAGCTATAATGAAACAGGTTTAACGCCAAACACTCAGTATTATTATAGAGTTAAGGCTGTAAATGCTGCAGATTCTTCGGTGTATACCGCAAATGCTACGGTCACTACACCGCCGGTTCCTTCAGCACCGACACAGGCGACAAGTCCTAATCCTTCCAATGGAAATGTTAATGTCCAGTTGGATAATGGTAACCTTCTTTTAAAATGGACAGGCAGTGCCAATACGACAAGTTATACCGTTCATTTTGGAACAAATCCTTTAAATTTAAATAATGTTGCAACGGTACCTTATTCTGCAACACCATCATATCAGATTAGCAATTTAAATACGGCGACTAACTACTATTGGAGAATTGATGCTACTAATGCTTTGGGAACTACTACAGGAGTTGTTTGGAATTTTAAAGCAATAACCCCAACGCTTGTAGGAAGCTGGCCATTCGCAGAAGCTCCTTTATCAGGAACACAGATTGCGGATGTTACCCCTTATGCGAATCATGGTGTTTTAAATGCTGCATACGACAACGCAAGTGTAAGAGTACCGGGTAAAGAAAACAACGCGCTTGATCTGGCAACTTCGCCTAATACTCCTTATATAGCAAGTATTCCGCATCAGGATCAGATATTATTTAATAACAACTCATTCACCGTTTCTTATTGGATGAAAGCTCCTGTAAGCATGATCCCATCGTCATCGGCTACCAGTCTGTATGTATTGTGTAAAGGTTCATTTACTGCTAATACAGTGACTGGTGCTACCGGTAAACGTTTTAACATAGAAATCAAAGGTGGCCAGTTGAGATATGCGATCGATGATGATGTTACGAAAAAGGAAATCACCTCGCCAATTGCCAATTATTTTACGAATAACTGGGTGCATGTGGTGATCCAACGAGATATTATTGCCCATAAAATGAGAATTTACACCAACGGAGTTTTGAGTACTGAAGGAGATGAAACTGCTGTTACGGGTATTGGTGAGGCAAGTGATCTAATTATCGGAAACATCGGTGAGCTGGAATTTTTAGCAACTACCAATGCTCCGGCTCCTTATAAAGGTGCATTTGACGAGCTGAAAATGTACAATTATGCATTATCTCCAACGGAAATATCTGCTCTATACAACCAGGCGGTTTTGGGGAATGCAGAATTCAGCATCAGCAAAAATGTAGGATCAGTATATCCGAATCCTGTAAAAGACCAGCTGTACATCAAGCTTCCGGAATATAAAAAATCAACCTTAACGGCGACTGTAATGGATATGACCGGGAAAGTGATTATTAAGGAAACTTTAAAGTCTAACGGAAACGGAACTTTTAATCTGAATATAAGCGGAAGAAAAGTATCCGGAAACTATATTCTGAATGTTTCAGGAGACAACCTGAACAGTAATTTTAAGATTATTGTTGAGTAAAAAAAGAGCACACTTAGTTAATTTCATATTCATCAGAAGAATCCTTTCAATTTTTTGAAAGGATTTTTCTTCGCTTAATACCCAATCATCTTCCTCTTAATTCCCCTCCTCTGGAGGGGTGGCGAAAATTCGTAAGAATTTTTGACGAGGTGGTTTTCATGGTGACAATTATAATTTTTTCACTCTTGTTACTTTTTTGCTTATTAAACCACCCCGTCTTTTTCCTGTCGGAAAAATCCACCCCTCCGGAGGAGGAGAATTTTCTCATTGATTGTCAATGAATAATGTCGCATAAAGCAAAATCCCTCTTAAACTAAGAGGGATTTCATTGAAACTATTTATAATGGACTAACAGGCGGCGTTTCCGGCAGTCCGCTTGGCGTATCATAAATGAGGTAATCGTTGTATTTGGCTTCGTTGGTTTCATAGAAAATATCCTGGCCGATGCCTGCGTATTTGATGAGCAGCTCATACAATGTATTGAGTGCTTCAATACGGCTTTCGGTAGCAACATCACGGTCAGAAATACCTTGAGCCTGTGCATCGATGGCTACATCCAAAATATCACGCTGCGTAATCAGGGTATTGATTTTGTCGGTAGTTAGACCTTCATCCGCAAGCTCGTCAAGATATTTCTCAGCCGTTAAGCTCATGATCTTGGCGACCCGTACGATCTCGGCATCACTTTGCTGGCTGATCTCTGCATTTCCGAATTCCTTGTACTTGGCACTTTGCTGTCCGAAAACATTTTCTGCCCTGTTAAAAATACTGCGCATGGATTTTTCCAGTGCTTTTCGGGCGGCATCTTTTTGTTCGGTAAGATCTATTTTAACGGCTTCCAGCTGCTCATCATTTGGGAAGTTGTCTACCGTGTTTCTGGCGGTGGTCAGTTCGGTCTTTTTGGCGGCGTTGTAGCCACGGTCTGTAAATTCGATGAGATCTCTGTCGATCAAAGTGATCATTTCATCTGCCTTCTGTTTTAGGACAGCATCGGTCAGTTTAAAATTGCGGGTAACCTGGTTTTTTTTCATAATGCAATTATTTTTTGTGTTTAAAAATTAGTTTAAAGTCTGTATATATTGATCAGTTACCATTATTGATCCTTCCGAAACGGCTGTAAAGTACTGAAATAGAACAACCTGTACTTGATTGCCTCAACGGAATGGTTGATCGCTTCAACGGAATGGTTGATTGCCGTAACGGAACCCTTGAACGTCTTCACGAAGGAGTTGATGCGCCCAACGGAATGCTTGAATGCTATTTCTAAGCGATTGAAGCGATCACCTAACTACTTTGACGCTACAACGAAATGGTTGACGGGTTTTTCGAAATCACCAATAGGTGTGATGCCATTGAATGGGCTGTTGAATCGTGTAATTGTGGGAGGTGCTGCATGAACTGCAGGGGAGTGGGTATAGATCATCATTTTGTTTTTTCTTCAACAAATATAAAAATATTTTTGAATAGTAGGGGATTGGTTTGTTTTTTTAATGGGAAAAACCTCGCGGGAGGGCAATATATTTGATTGTTTTAATAAAGATTATTATTGAACGCAAATTCGAAGACTTTCTATTATTAGTAATCATTGGAATTTCTGGTAATAAATTTAAGTTCAATTTTTAATAATTTTTCTTTTGATTTGATTACTTTTCTATAATCAACTATTTCAGTATGATCAATTATTTTTTTCAAACTACCATCTAACCACTCCGAATTCCAAATCTCTACATTTTTATTTATGACTTTTTTACATAGCAATTCTTCAAAAGTTATAGTTTTACCAATTGTTAGATATAGACGTTGAAACCAGATCATTATTAATGAGGAATTTGGAATAGATGTGAAAGATTTCTTAATATTTTTAATAATTATCTTTTTATCACTACCATCTTTAATTTTAGATAGAAAAATACTTAAAATTGCTATAGCTGTAGGAACTACTCTTGGGTTTTTAATAGCGATCTGTGTTGTGAGACTCACTAAAGTAATTACATCATAATCCGTTCTTTTTGATTTTTGCAAAACTTTTAAAAATTCTCTCATTTCTGTATCAATTGTTCCTGAATTTGGATAATTTTCAGAAAGAAAATATAGCTGCAATAACCACTTCTGTTTATTTCCAGCTATTCTTTTATTCAAAATCCAATATTTTTTATCAGATTTGATTGCACTTTTTATTAAATCATTTGAAGATTGTGTCTTCTCGGCATTGATTTTCAATCCTAATCCAGATAATATTTCTGCTAAGTATTTAGAAATTTCTTCTGCTAAAAGCGAATTATTTGTAAATATTCTGTAGTCATCTCTATATCTCAATATTTTATACTCTTCAATTTTTAGACTTTTTAATTTTTCAGATAATAGTAAATCAACATATCCTAAAAGAATCTCGGCAATAAAATCCATTAGCGCACTTCCTTGAGGTATTCCATTAGTTTGACCGTAGCTCATATCTTGCAAATGATTATCAATAATATTTCCAATACTGCCAGAATTTCTATTTACTCTTTTTTTTGCTTCCTCTTTCGTATGTAAAGCCCAAGGTATAGAATGAGTATAGATTGAACCATAGCAATCAGTTATATCAGTGTGGACAGTATATTTATATTCTAATGAAAGATGTAAAGACCTTTGCTCTATTAATTGCCACCATGACAAAATTTGTCCTCTTTTATCATCTTTATCTATTGTTATTGAGATGAGTGGTAAGCTATGACATTCTATATTTTTATTATTCCTAAATATTTTAAATCGATCAATAATAAATTTCCAATTTCCCTCATCTGTGATTCGATTAACAAGATTAACATATATGGCAGGATGTATTAATTGAAATGGTCTCCAAGCATATTTACCATCTTTATTTGTAATTAATTTATAATTAACATTTTCAAACTCACGAGGACTACTTGAACGAAAATCTTTTAAGTCACTATTTATAAGTTTTTCATCAATTTTATTTATAATTAGTTGAAAATTGAAATAATGTGGAAGCTCTAGACGTGAATATGATTCTTTTTTTAAAAAAAAAATTTTTGCTTCGTGAGAACTAACTTCGAGAATATTCTTCATTTAATAATAGTTATTAGTATTATTTATAAATGTCATGTACTCAAAGTTTAATTCTATTACTATTTATTTAATCACCATATTGGGTTAATAAAAACAATTCAATTTAAAATTTCAACTATCTTATAAAGATACCTTTAGTAGCATAACATTTGTGATGGTAATTGGGATCGAACCAATATATCTCCTTGGAAAAGGCTGTAAATAAAACATTTTCCAAGGGAACGCTCTAACCAGTTAAGCTATACCATCGCTTCAAGATCTTGATCTGATGGTTCAAAACCATACTCCATTTTACAAAAGCCTATAATTTTTTTTCTGTTTCTTTTGTCGGCTAAACTATAGTTTTTATAGCCATTTATTTTCATGAATTCGACAAATACCTCTTTTTTTATAAATGCTGATTGCTCAAAATTATGTATTATAAAATTATCTAAATAATTTGAAATACTCCTTACAATATTCAAAGAGTCAATAAGAATATTATATGAGATTTGATTTGCATTTTCATAGTTAGAAAAATCTATTCCTTGTAATTGCTTAGGAAGTATCTCATTCCAAAATAAATTTAGTTGTACTCCATTTACTTTTATAAATTCTCTAAAAGATCGACTGATATTATTAGAACTTTGATGAATAAGGCGATTTCGTTTGAATCGAATATAGTCTAAAGTTAATAAATATTTGGATTCCAGATCTTCTTTATTCAAGTTAAGTCTATTGATTACTTTTAATACAACAATATCATCATTATCAAATTTGCCTTCATTCAATTCCGGTAATGAATCATCAATCTTCTTTGCAAGTAAATATATCTCTTTTAAATAATTTTCAAAATATGAATAGATTATAGTAAAAATACCATTAAGAAGTGTTTGATTTGTTTTTTCATGCTCATCTTTTAATTTTGATAATCTAATATTATGCTTTTTAGAAAAGTCATTTTTTTTAAATATATCTGATGTTAACTTATTAGTTTTATCATTAATTACATGTGTATAATCCAAGCCAAATTGTGTCCAAACAAAAAAATAGTGTGTGAATGAATTATTTAAATTAGATAATTCTTGAAATAATATTTTTAATTGTTTGCTTCTCATATTATTATTTATGTTTTAGGACTATTAAAATTCTAATTATTATTTGTTAAGAATAATTATTACCCAAATTAAACTATTTATTTTAAGTATAAAAAGAATAATAACAAAGTTTTTAATTGGCTTAGAATAAACAAAAAAGTCAAACCCGAAGGTCCAACTACAATATAATATAATTAAACATGAATAAGGATAATGATCAATTATGTTGATTTCAGAACCAATTCTTGCCTAAAGTGTCTCGGCTGTAGTTTTCGAATTAAAGAAATCAATATATTCCGGGATCGAAAAAAAACTTCCCCGCTGATCTTCGATTTCTTCGATCTCTGAAACAATAGTTTTGTCAAATATATCAGAAACGTTTTTCTCTTTGAACCATTCAATGTTTGAAGGAAGCTTATTTAAGTTTTTCAAATGATGCATCAGTGTCATAATATGTGATCGGATATGGGTTGTAAATCTTCCTTTGGATCTAAAGTTTTGTTCAGAATGTTGACTTTTCATTCCTACAAAATAGGTTGTAGGATTTTCTTCTTCCGCTACAATATAGACGTAAAGAAGGCCTTCGAAGGTGATCAATAACAAATCTCTTTTTTCTTCAGTAAACTGCATGGCGCTTTCTTCTTCGTCTTGCAGTTCTATCAATTTTTCCAGTGAATAATCTTCAAAATAGGGGAAACTCAATAAGCAGTTGACGTTTCCAAAAATCTTAAGCCATTCTTTATACGCTAACGGAATTTTTTGAGAAGCTTTATCAATTTCTATTTCAGGAATCTCAATGAAACTGTGTTTTTCCTCAAGTTGATGGTCTATGAGAAAAGCTTTAAGGTCTTGGTAGAAAGTGATATATTTATTCATATGTGGTAAATGATGATTTAAAGTTTCGCCAATTTAGGATTAGTGTATTGCTAAATCAAAAACATATTTTTCTTAAAAGTAGATTATTATCGTGTTGTAATTCTAATGAATCCATCAATCCCATCTTTTCCGTATAAATTAACTGATTGTTGTTTTGATGTGTAATCTATCTGTTTTATATCCAACGTATTTAAATATTCAATGAGCTTACCTTCTTCATAGCTTGTAATTTTCTCATCAACCATTAATAAAGGATTTTCACCAAGCTCATTTTCGGTGATTTTTGCTTTCATAAATTCCAAAATATTATATTTTTTTTCGAAATCGTTTTGCAAACTATAATCAGTTGGTTCAGTAATTTTTAAATTATATTCCTTGATCAAATACCAGAATTTTTCTGACCAATTTCCTGTATCCCAGATTTTGATTTTTGAATTTAAAATGCTTTCAATTTCCGGTTTATTATGCTCGTTCTCGAGTAAAATTTCTGCCAGTAAATTAATATCGTATGGATATTTAGCATCCTTTAATTTATCCATCAGGATTTTATGATACAGATCCAGGTCTACTTTAGATTCTTTTAAATGGTAGATTACATTTCCTAAATCAACACCATTACTTATTTTAATATTTGATGAGATAAAATCAAATCGTTCATTTTTATTCATTTTTCTCAATGAAAAGCTATCGGCTGTTTTACAACAAACCAATAACAACAAAATGACAAACTGATAAAATGGAATTCTTGTTAGAATTTTCCTCATTCTATTTCATATTTTCCTGAATCAACTTCGCCACTTCCAGATGGTTTTTTTCTTTTGCAAAATCCAATGCTGTTTTGCCGTCTTTGTTCTTTACAGATAAATCAGGTTTGTATTGAAGGAGAAATCTTACTGTCTCAATTTTTCCACTTCCGGCACAATACATCATCGGAGTTTCGTGATCCTTATCAATGTTATTAATATTTGCCCCTTTTTGTATTAGAAATTCAGCAATATCGATATATCCTTTTCCGATTGCACTTGCAAATGGCGTTGCTAAATCTGCTGCCTGTGCATCAATTTCAGCTTTGTTTTCAACCAGAAGTTTTACTATTTCAAGCTTATTATTCCTTACTGCGAATCTTAACGCTGTCCAGCCATTTGCATCCTTATAATTCGGATTGGCATTCTTCTTCAAAAGTATTTCTACAACCTTAGTATATCCATCTTGAGAAGCTAAATTTAGAGGGGTTGCTGTTGTTTTTAAAGGCTTATTGACATCAGCTCCTTTTGCAATTAATAGTTCAACAAGCTTTTCGTTACCTGTTCCTGCGGCTGCATATAGCGGTGTAATCTGATGTTCTTTGGAAAATTGATTTGCGTCTTCACCTTTTTCCAGTAATTTATTTACTTTCTCGATATCCTGATCAGAAATAGCATTAAATATCTTTTGAGAATAAGCCAAGTTAGATGCTGATAATAGTAAAGCTAAAATAAGAGTTTTGATTTTCATGCGGTAAGGTTTATTTTAAAGGCTTAAATATAAAACATTATCTTTTTAGTCAGCCAAAATTCTGTAATCAAAAATTTCTTTTCTGCTTTTTAAAATGGAATCAAAATCTATGGGTTTAAACTTATTCTCCCTATGATAATATTGAAAGTCATCACGATAGATGGTGAGAATCTTTTCCATGATTTCTTTATCCCGATTTTGTAAATATTTTTCACAAAGACAAAGAGCCAATTCCTGTTTTGCAGATTCAAATCTCCATTGATTTCCGACCCTATTTTGACCGTTGATTTTGTGCTCTTTTTTTTCATCCAGAACATCATATTTAATCGTACAAGATTTAAAACTTACTTCTCCTGTAAACTTTTCAGCACAAGAAAAAAATATTGTAAAAAGAAAAAACAAATAGATTAATTTCATTTTCTAGATTCCAGTTGGCCAATTAAATTACCCTTCACCACCGTAAAAGCATAATCCTTCGCTTCAGCAAACGAAATTCCATAGCTCCTGTCAATATTCCTTAAATCTTCCGGGAATTTGGCGAGAAGACTGTCGTAAAAAAAATCCAGAAATTCTTGTGAAGGCATTTCGTATTTTATTTTCAGTTGGAAACGCCTGATGATAGCGGTATCGATGATTTCAGCGTGATTGGTGGCGCAAAGCAACAACGCATTTTCAGGATAATAGTCGATCAGCTGAATCAAAGTGTTGACGAGCCTTCTCATTTCTCCCACATCTTTGTCGTCGCTTCCACGAGCTTTCCCGATCTGGTCGAGTTCATCAAGAAAAAGCACAGACCTTTCTCTTGCAGCTTTGTCGAAAATCATTTTGATATTTTGCGAGGTTTCGCCGATTCTTGAGGAAACGATATTGCTGAGGTTGAGAATGATGATATTTTTTCCCAAAGCATTCGCAATGGCTTTTGCGGTCATGGTTTTTCCGCATCCTGAACTTCCTTCGAGAAGGATTTTATTGTTGACGGGAAGTCCATATTCAAATAATTCTTTGGCGTAGGTCTGTTCTTTGATAAGCTGTACAAACTGTTCCTTATTTTTAGGTTCCAGGAAAACATCATCGAGCGTTACTTCTTCTTTGTCCTGAATGATGAGATTGTACAGATTCATTATTTTGATTTATTAAAAGAGTTGTCGTGGCAAAGATAATTCTTTCTAAACTTTTTGTCGACAGAGTGGATTTTTTAGAAATTATGTCACTTCGAATAAATTTAAAAAGTATAGGGAAGTTTTCACTTTAACGACTGTACGAGTCTCACTGATTCTTGATATATTTTAATTCATGTTGAAACAATTTAACTGACAGACTTTTGTAAAAAAATCGTCATCTGAAAAATCAATGAAAAAATCCTTTTGCCACCTTTGGGTTTTCGTGGCTTGATTATTTTCAGGAGAATCCCAATTAGGATAGACTCTGAAACCTCTCTTTCCACCTTTAACAAGGGTAGTTAGAATGTTTTTCTGAATAAGAATTTGTTATGGAAAGAAGAAGAATCCTGATCTGTCATCATGATCACAAAAGATAATGTAAAAATCGAACGGATCTTCAGAAGTGAATGGTCCGGTTTGTTTGCTTTCAGGATTTCTCTTCCATAAAGTCACAAACTGACCGACTTTCGTGGGGGTGATTTTAGCCTTTCTGAATTTAATATTGAAATGATTCAACCGAAAACTGTAACCACAGTAATCTTCACATTCAGAATCTGGCTGGAGATGAGAAATGATCAAGCTTAGCACAGAAAACTGAATTTTGAATCTGCTCAAGACTTATAATCACTTTTTTATGTTTTTTGAATCTAACTTCGACTGAAATGAACAAAGATAGATCAGTCGTTGACTGCAAACATATTATTAATAATGATAAAGATATTTAGTTATTTTCTTTTTTTACAGTTGCGATGTAAGAAGAAACTAAAACTGCGCATGTTGCGATTCCGATGTAAGCGATCATATTGTTAATTTTTTAATTATTTGGTTTATTATTGTGAATTCTATAATGCAAAAGTAAGGGTTTTAATTTTACCTCCAAATTAAATATATATGATGTATATCAGGGTTTTATACATGTTTAGTTCATATTTACAAGAGTTTTTGATTTTATTATTCACCGATTTAATCAAAAAACATTAATCAAATAAATTATTCTATTCGCAAAAAATTGCAAATATGTTAATGTTTTCGTATTTTCTGTTTAAAATTTGACAATACCAAAATATATTTCAGCGGTAATTAGAAAATAAAAAAAGCATCCAATGAGAATGCTTTTTGTCTAAAATGATCTGAGAAAAAATAGAGATCAATACAATTTCTGATCGTTTTCACAAAAGAAACTGGTCCGTTTACTTTTTCCGGTATCTTTTTTAATCACTTCTAAACCGCAAATCGGACATTTTTTCTGATGATAAATCTGAAAATGTTTGCTCAAAACATTTGCTTTTTTCCATTTTTTAAAATCAAAACCATAATTTCGGGCTTCTGCGATCACTTCTTTCAGTTTTTTTTCCGGTAGATTTCCAATCAGACTTTCCGGATGAATGCCGGTCCTGAACAAAGCCTCATTTTTAATAATATTCCCAACGCCGGAAAATATATCCTGATTCATTAATGCATCACAAATCATCATTTTAGAAGCTGTTTTTAAAGTTTGCTCAGTTTTTTCGGGATTCCATTTCCTGCTCATGATATCGGCTTCCCAATTTATTTTTAATAATAAACTCTCATCTACAATTTTTACCACGCAGGTATAAAAATACATTCCGTCATCTTTAAAAGTTAATCCCAGTCGGAGCGTGTCAATATCTTTTCTTTTGTACAAACTATATGAACCGAACATCATAAGATGAATTTTGAAAATAATCGTATCAAAAATAAGATAAGTCTGTTTTCCAAAAGTTTTTATCTCGCGGAGAATTTCGCCATTGACTTTGGAAATTTCGGGAACTTCACTTCCGCTAACTTCAGTAACTTTTTCACCTACAAATTTTTGCAGATCTTCTTTCATCAGAACAATTGTTGGACCTTCAGGCATAGCTTTGTTTTTAAAGAAAAACTCAAATATTATTCCTTTAAAAGTAAAAATTGAATTAATTTTGGAAAATGATGAACTTGAATCAGATTTTTACGAATCAGCGCACAGGAAATAATCCACATACAAAAGCTTCACGAACAGATTTTCAAAGAGATTTTGACAGAATTATCTTCTCCTCGGCTTTCAGAAGACTGCAGAATAAAACGCAGGTTTTTCCGCTTCCGGGAAGTGTTTTTGTGCACAATCGTCTGACGCATTCATTAGAAGTTTCGTCTGTAGGAAGAAGTTTGGGAAGTGTTATCGGAGAATTTATTCACGATAATTATCAAAATGATCTGACGGAAGATTCTAAGAATTTTTATCTTCATAATTTAGGAAATGTAATTGCGGCAGCCTGTCTTTGTCACGATGTTGGAAATCCTGCTTTCGGACATTCAGGAGAAGATGCGATTGCGAGTTATTTTGATAAAAATGAAAAAGATTTAAAGTTAAAATTCTCAGAAAAAGAATGGGCAGATCTTGTTAATTTTGAAGGAAATGCCAATGCTATAAGAGTTCTCGCCCATCAGCAGCAAGGTAAAGATCTGGGTGGAGCACAACTTACCTTTGCCACATTGGCGAGTATTGCGAAATATCCTTGTGAAGCTGTAGCCAGAAAAAAAGGAATTCTGCACCGTAAGAAATTCGGTTTTTTTCAAAATGAAAAAGAAACTTTTCTAGAAATTGCTAAAGCAACAAACATGATTTCTGAGGGCGATGAGCCGCAGATTTTTAAGAGACATCCTTTTGTTTGGCTTGTAGAGGCAGCAGATGACATCTGCTACAATATCATCGACATGGAAGATGCTCACAGACTGGGAATTGTCTCAACAGCAGAATGTGAAAACCTCTTTTTTGAACTCGTAAAATCTGAAACCAATGATATTAAAAGGGTAAAAGATAAACTGTCTGCAATCTCAAACGATAATGAAAGAATATCTTATCTGCGCGCTAAAGTAATTAATGCTCTGATCAATAAATCTTTAGAAATTTATAAGCAGAATTTTAATAAAATTCTATCCGGAGATTTAGACAAGGCATTACTTGATATTTATAGAGATGAAAATAAAGCTTTAAAGGATATTGAAAGTTTTTCTATTGATAAAATTTACAATCACAAAGCTGTGGTAGAAATTGAAAACGCAGGCTACAATGTAATGTATGAATTGCTGAATCATTTTATACCCTCAGTTTTAAAAGTGAAAGAAGAAAGAAAATCATACGATAAAATGGCGCTGAAACTTCTGCCGCAGCAATTTGTTTACGAAGAGGGGAGCGATTATCAGAAAACTCTGGGTGTTATTGATTTTGTTTCAGGAATGACAGACAATTACGCAACAGATTTATATAGAAAAATAAAAGGAATTGATATCGGAATGACGATGTAAATTTTAGGTTAGGAAGATTGGAGATTGAGGCTGGGAGTTTGTTTAGTCAAAATGACAACATCCAGCAAATCAAACTAACAATTCATTTGCATCTTCTATTAATGAATGCATTAATGTTGATGCTTTTTTATGTTTTAAAATTGGAGCGATTTGTCCTGACCAGAAGAAAACCAATTCATGTTTTTTTTGTTCCAATGCTGCTTTTCTCATGGATGAAATGAAAGTTGTCTGCAAAGGAAATGGCAAGGTTTGATCTGTTGCTGTCAAGAGTTTTCTTGTGATTTCTGTGGTAATCCCGCGTCCTAATCTTCCTGTGTAAGCTCTGGAAAGGGTAGTGGATTTTGCGGCTTCTGAAAACAGAAATTCTTTGTGAATCGGCAATGCTCCGGATTCGTCGGTTGCTAAAAATGCAGTTCCGATTTGTGCGGCTTCTGCTCCTAAAGTCATTGCTGCAGCGATTCCGCGACCGTTGGCAATTCCGCCGGCGGCTACAATGGGAGTTTTCACTTTATCTTTAACCAATTGAATTAAAGCAAAAGTTCCCGTCGTTGAAAGTTCAGCTTTATCCAGAAACGAAGGTCTGTGACCGCCACTTTCAAAACCTGATGCGACAATCACTTCTACACCGATGTTTTCCAAAGCGATGGCTTCGTCTAACGTTGTGGCATTTCCCGCAACGATCGTTCCCTGATTTTTCAATCTTTCAATAATGTCCTGATCCAAAAGTCCGAACATGAAACTGAAAACTTTAGGTTTAATATCAAAAACAACCTGCAACTGATTCTGAAATCTCGACTCAAAAGTGGGTGGAAGCGCAGGAACCTCAATATTTAAGCTGTCATAATAAGGCTTGAAAATTTCAACCGTCTTTTTATATTGATTTTCAGTATGTTCCTCATCAATAATATCATGATCGTTTACCCAAAGATTGAGATTGTAAGGCTTGTCTGTCTTTAACTTTATCTGTTTATCAATTTCATAAATTTCTTCGGGAGACGATGTATAAGCTCCGAAACCGCCCAATCCACCGAGATTACTGACCGTAGAGGTTAATTCAACTGTTGATAATCCGCCACCAAAAGGTCCCTGAAAAATTGGATATTCTATGCCCAATAAATCTGTTATTCTGTTTTTATTCCACATGATTTTGATGATTTTGGTTTAAAATTTAAAATTAAAGTTCTACATCAGTTAATGTTTTGTTGACGATGAGCCATTTACCATCAATTTTATGGAAAGTTATAAAATTATAGTAATTAAAATCATACATTTTTACATTTAATTTTGCTGTGGCAATCGTGTTTATCACGTCGATAGAGATAATTGTCGGCTTAAAATCTTTCCCCGATTTTTGAGGACTTATTCTGCTTCCGACACCTTCAATATATTGTGTGGCGGTTTTGTAGTAAGGAACTCCTTTTATATCTCCGAAAAGAAGAGCATCTTTATAAAAAACCTGTTTTAGAAGCCCGGTATTTCCTTCATAAATTCCTTTAAAATAATATTGCTCGATGGCATTTCTTATTTCTGTTTCTTGTACTGTGTCTGTTTTCATGACTTTGATTTTTTGAGCAAAGCTGTTTACCGGAAAGATAAACAGCCATGCAAATAATAGTAGAACTTTCATTTTTACAATTGATGACCGGCGCCCATTCCTCCATCTACATTAATGATAGCGCCTGAGATAAATGTGTTTTTAGCAATAGCATGAACCATTTGAGCGACCTCTTTCGGTTCTCCAATACGGTTGATCAAGTGAATTCCTGCATTGTTATCGATACTTTCATCGTGCATCGGTGTTCTGATCAGCCCTGGTGCAACGACATTTACCCTGATATTATCTTTTCCGAATTCTGCTGCCAATTGCAATGTCAAAGCGTGAATGGCTCCTTTGCTCGAAATTGGTGCCGTTGACGGAGATTGTGCGATCGCGTGATACACAAGCGGAGTTCCGATATTGATGATCACTCCATCTTTTTGTTTCTGCATTTGAGGAATTACGGATTGCGTTGTGAAGAATGTTCCTTTTAAATTGGTATTTAAAAATTTATCTAAATAGTCTTCCGTAACTTCTAAAAACGGTTTGTTTTCGTAAATTCCTGCATTGTTGACCAATACATCAATGGAACCGAATTTTTCAATCGCTGTTTTTGCTAATTTTTCTCCAACGGCTTTATCTGCAACACTTCCTGCGACCATTGCAAGGTTTTCGCCTGCTCCCAATTCGTCGTAAACCTGTCGTAATTTTGATTCTGTTTGTGAATTTATGACCACATTATCACCTCTGTCCAGAAAATAACGGGCAATTTCCAAACCGATTCCTGATGATGCGCCTGTAACGATTACTGTTTGTTTTTTCATGTCTGATTTACTTTTTTTCAGTTGAAAATCCTTGTTCTTTCAGGACGGTAACCTGTTCTCCGGCGTATCCCCAGTTGTCGTCTTCTATTTCATTGATCACGATGTGTGTCAAGTGTGGATCTTTATTCAAAACTGTTGTTACAGCTTTACTTATTTCTCTGATTAATTGTTGTTTTTTTTCGCGATTAAGATCTTCGCGCAAAACATCTACTTTTATGAATGGCATGATGTTAAATTTTAAGGTTAATTTTAAATTTAGGTTAATTTGCGTCTGCAACTAAGTGAACATTCAAATCAAAATTGTTGAAGATCAAAGTATCTCCAAGATTGCTGAAGAAATTGGATGATCTGAATTTGATATTGAATTTTGTTCTGTCGATCACAATTTTAGTGTCTAAAACTGCAGCGTTATTTGTCTTCACGATCTGTAAAGTCGTTTCCAGTGAGTGTGTAATTCCTTTGATGGTAAGGTCTCCGGTTACGTGGTAAAAATTGTTTTCACCCGGTTCTGCGTGTTTGATCTCGAAAACTGCATCAGGAAATTGATCTGAGTTAAAGAAATCATCAGAAGCCAAATGATTGGCGAATTGTGCGTTTGTTTCAGAATCATCGATGTCAAGAATTTTGATTGATCTTGTATTGATGACAAATTTTCCTGAAGAAAGAATGTTGTTTTCAAAAGTGAAATTTCCTTCTTTTACTTCGATTGTTCCGTTGTGAGCTCCGGTTACTTTTCTTCCGATCCATTCAACTAAGCTGTTTTCGCTGTTACTTTAAAATTTTTTGTATCCATTTTGATTTGTTTTAAATGATGATACAAATGTCAGCTGATTAAAGAAAAATGTTACGTGATGTAGATCACGAAATATGGGGAGTTATGTGAACGGTTTTAACTGTAATATTTATTGACGTAGCCTGCTCAAAGTTTCTCTTGTAACTCCCAGATAAGAAGCAATCAGATGTTTTGGAACTAAATTGTATAGTTGAGGATACAACGCTAAAAGCTCTTCATATCTGAATTTTACATCATTATCCATGAAAGAAAGCAGACGTTTTTGAGCTGCAACATAGCCTTTATTCGTACGCCATCTGAAAAAATGCTCAACCTCATGAATTTCTTTACAGATTTTTTCTCGGTCTTCATTTGAGATTGATAAAATATTGGCACTGGTGATGCAGTCAACGTTAATGGTTGCTCTGTTTTTGCTGTAAAGAGCGTCAAAATCTGATACCCACCAGTTCGGCATTGCAAACTGCAGGATAAACATTTTCATATTGTCATTAAGGTAAAATGCTTTCAGGCAACCATCAACAACGAAATACTCGTGATCAACGGAATCTCCCTCTGTGATCAGCATTTGCCCTTTTTGTAAATTGATCATATTAAAATGCGAAAAAAAATAATCAAATTGTTCTTCATTGAGAGAAGCAAAGTTTGAGATATGTTCTTTTAATATTTCTTTTGGATCGGGCATAATGAGTAATTAGTAATCAAAATTAGGTTTTTTATTGAAATGTTTTCTATGTAAAAAAAGAATTAATGGTATCTTTTGAACATTATAATAAAGGTTTTTATTTTCGTAATATTAAATATAATTATTTTACTTATTTTTGAAGATATAGGCTTATAAATTTTGTCTTATATTGAAGAAACATAAATAACTTCTCTACATTTAAAAAAAATTATTAACTATGATATACTTAGGTATTTTGGTCTTTTTCGGACTTATTACATTATTCGCTTCTTTTTTCACCGTCAAGCAAGAATCTGCTGCTGTTGTAGAGAGATTAGGTAAGTTTTTAAAAGTGAGCCATGCTGGTCTGCATTTAAAAATTCCTTTTTTGGATCAGATTTCAAAACGCCTGAATCTTAGAATTCAGCAATTGGACGTTATTATTGATACCAAAACTCTGGATAATGTTTTTATCAAAATGAAAGTTTCCGTACAGTATCAGGTGATCAGAGAAAATGTAAAAGACGCTTATTACCGTTTAGAAAATCCTGAAAATCAGATTACTTCTTATGTATTTGATGTTGTACGTGCAGAAGTTCCGAAAACGAAATTGGATGATGTTTTCGTAAGAAAAGATGATATTGCTGTGGCTGTAAAAAGTGAACTTCAAGAAGCAATGCAAAGTTATGGTTATGATATCATTAAGGCTTTAGTAACTGATATTGATCCCGATGAGCAGGTAAAACATGCCATGAACAGAATCAACGCTGCGGAACGTGAAAAAACTGCAGCAGAATATGAATCTGAAGCGCAGAGAATAAGAATTGTTGCCGTTGCAAAGGCTGAAGCTGAATCTAAAAAACTACAGGGACAAGGTATTGCAGATCAGAGACGAGAGATTGCAAAAGGTCTTGAGGAATCAGTGAAAATGCTGAATGCTGCAGGAATCAATGCACAGGAGGCTTCAGCATTGATTGTGGTGACGCAGCATTATGATACTTTACATTCCATCGGAGCCAATAACAGAAGTAATCTGGTGCTACTGCCCAATTCGCCACAAGCAGCAAGCTCTATGCTGAATGAATTGGTTGTTTCTATGGCTGCAACGCAGAAAATGGATGAAGTCAATAAAGCGCATTTACCCGAACCTCCCAGAAATCATGAGCATTAATATAATTTAATGTAAATATAAATCCCTTTCAATAGATATTGAAAGGGATTTTTTATGTCATATTGATCTTAATTTGAAAAGATAATTACTCTTTATCTCTGGCTTTAAACTTCTGCTTCCCGATTAATAATTCAAAAAACAGTTTAAAATCTGACATTAAAGACCAAAGCGGATATTTAAAAGTTGCAGGTTGATTTCTCTCAATAAATGCGTGACTCAGCCATGCGAAACCATAGCCTAAAATCGGAATATACCACAAGAATCTTTCTTTTCCGGTGTAAATGACAAATCCAATCACTAGAAAAACAAACAGGATTCCAATGAAATGAAAAATTCTTGTTCCTAGTTTCTTGTGTTCATCGAGATAAAACTCGTAGAACTCATTGTATGTTTTGATTCTTTCGGACATGGTAGGTAGTTTTAAAGTTCTTATAAACTTTAGCAATAATTTCGCCAATTTAGTAGAATAATAAAAGAAAAAAGGCAATGCTGTAACGAATACAACATTGCCTTTTGTTGTTTTTAGTTTTAAATGAATTAAGCTTTTCTCAACTTGCTGTTTCTATAACCATAACAGAAGTAAAATACCAGTCCGATAATCAGCCAGACCCCAAACCATTTCCAGTTTGAAACCGCCATTCCCGTCAGAAGATAACAGCATGAAACTAGTCCTAATAAAGGAATTAATGATAAATTTTTTATAAAAGCCAGCGCCGACATTACAATGCACAGAATAAAAAATACCACCATCGAAATATTGGTTGCGAAATGATCTTCTGAAAATTTAAAGGTATCTGCAAAAAATGTTGGGAATAAATATTGAATTAAACCCGCTGACACAATGACAAAAATCGGAAAAATAAACTTTGAATTCACATACGGAATTCTGAATTTACCTTTTGTAGCACGCTCTTTAAGTTCTGCCTCGCTCTGTGGGGAAAGCATCAAAACGCCGCCGCAAACCAATACAAAAGCAAACAAAGTTCCTATGCTCGTGAAATCCAACACCATATTCTCGTTGGTGAAAAATATTGGAAGTCCTACAACCAACCCCGTAATAATCGTTGCAAATCCTGGTGTTTTATATTTCGGATGAATCTCTGAAAATTTATTTGGCATCAAGCCGTCACGAGACATTGTCATCCAGATTCTCGGTTGCCCAAGTTGGAAAACAAGCATCACGCTCGTCATTGCAACAACTGCAGCAATTGATACAATAAACAACATCCACTTTACGCCTTTTAAGGCAAAAATTTCTGCCAAAGGATCACTTACACCAAGCAATTGGTAAGAAACCATTCCGGTTAAAACCAATGCTAAAATGATATAAACAACGGTACAGATCACCAAAGAATAGATCATTCCTTTTGGCAGATCTCGTTGTGGATTTTTTGATTCTTCTGCCAAAGTTGAAACTGCATCAAAGCCAATATAGGCAAAAAATACCGCTGAAACTCCACCCATTACGCCGCCAAAACCGTTTGGCATAAATGGGGTCCAGTTGTCAATATCGACATAAAAAGCGCCGACTATAATCACCAGTACAATAATTGCCAATTTAATATATACCATGATGTTGCTGAAGTTTCTTGATTCTTTTGCGCCTCTGTAGACCAAATAAGTTATCATCACATTAATGATAACAGCGGGCAGATCAAAAATTATTTTTAAACCTCCGAAAACGGGTGCGTTTCTCCATGCAGCTAGACCTTCATCACCCTTACTGGTAGCAAATGCTTCCTTTGCAGATTGATAATTAATCGTCAGCCACTCCGGCAAATGAATATGAAAAGTTTCCAAAAGATTGGTAAAATAACCGCTCCAGGAGAAAGCAATGTAAATATTTCCGATAGAATATTCCATAATTAAAGCCCAACCGATAATCCATGCAAAAATTTCCCCAAAAGAAACATAGGCGTACGTGTATGCACTTCCGGAAACAGGGACCCTGGATGCAAATTCAGCATAACACATGGCAGTAAATCCGCAGGCAATAGCACAGATGATATACAAAATAACAACACCGGGACCTCCTGAAAAACATGCATTTCCTATGGCACTGAAAGTTCCGCCACCAATAATTGCAGCGATTCCAAAAAAAGTTAAATCTTTTACTGTAAGAACCTTATTTAGTCCGGAATGCTCGCCATCTCCACCTTGATTAATTGTCGCATTTGTTGATTTCCTTCTGAAAAGTTGATTCATTAATGTTGATATATATGTTGAAAAAAACAAATGTAATTATTTCTGTTAAATAATTAATATTTTCTTAATATTTCTTCTTAAAAAGTTAACAAGTATTAAAAATTAATCCACATATTAACAATATGTTAAAACCCTTGCTTATACAATATCTTTTCAATATTTTCGTTGATAATTTGTTGATAACTCTTATCATGAATTTAAAATCTAAGTCACAATTTAAAGGCTTCCAATTTTAAAATTTGATCATTAATGAAATCAAAAAAAATACTTTTAGCGGCTGCTGTTTTCTATTTTGGGTTATCCGAAGCGCAACAGTCACAGTACTTTATCCAAAAGGAAAACTACAGGTTTAATCTTGCTCAGAATCTTTATCAGACCAAAATATACAACGCTTCTCAATACGAATATGCCCGTCAGTATTTCTACAATCAGAATTTGGAGCAGTCAAAGAAAGAAGCCGCACAGTTTTTTGATAATGTGATAGGCGTTATTCTTCAGAAAAATCATGCAGAAGAAGGGTTAACAGCCTTTATGAAACAATATCCGAACTCTGCATATTTTGCTCAGGCAAATTTACCTTTGGCGGATTATTATTTAGCTAAAAAAGATTTTAAGGAAGCTTTGGAGACTTTAAAGAAAGTCAATCAATATCAACTGACCAAAGAAGAAAATACACAATATATTCTGAAATTGGGCTACGCTAAATTTATGATGGGAGATTCTAAAGGTGCAATTGATGCGCTGGAAGAAGCTCACAAAACTGCTGATGAATCTCAGAAAAGCGATATTGCCTACATGTTGGGTCATTTATATTATTCAAACAAGCAGAATGATCAGGCGTTTCAGTATTTTGATTCTGTAAAAGACCAGCCTAAATTTTCAAAGTTGGTGCGTCCATATTATGTACAGATGCATTACAATGATAAAGATTACGATAAGGCAATTTCAGAAGGAAATGCTTTATTGAACGAAGATATTTCTGCGTCTTACAAGGCGGAAGTTCATAAGATCATTGGTGAGTCTTACTTCATGAAAAATGATTATGAATCGGCTTATCCACATTTGAAAGATTATTTGAGCGTTCAGCAAAACCCGTCAGAAAACGATCTGTATGAAATGGGATTTGTGGCGGCCCAGCTTAAAAAATATGATGAAGCGGTTTCTTATTACAACCAGTTAATCAACAGCAATTCGGCGCTGGCTCAGAATGCGTATTATCAGTTAGGAAATGCGTATTTAGCGGTTGATAAAAAGCAGGAAGCGTTATCAGCATTCCGTTCGTCTTATCAGATGGATTACGATGCGAGTGTAAAACAGTTAGCTCACGAACAGTACGCAAAATTGGGCTACGACATCGGAAACCCGTTTGAAAGTCCAACAACGGTAATTCAAAATTACATTACAGCAAACCCAAGTGGACCTAAAAATGTAGAAATGAGATCGCTTTTGGTGAAATCTTATCTGTATTCAGGAAACTTTAAAGAGACATTAAACGCGATTGATAAATTAACGAATTCAACTCCTGAAACCGATAAAGTAGATCAGGAAGTTTCTTATTTATTAGGAACGGAAGAATTTAACAAAGGGAATTTTGATGAAGCTGAGAAATACTTTTTAAGAAGTTTAGAATTTGATTTAAATAAAGAATTCCACAGCAGAGCTTTGTATTGGTTGGGTCAGGTTTATTACCAAAAAGGAAATTATCCTTCTGCGATTGCCCGTTACGAGAAATTGACGAATGAAACTTTCCCTGAAAAGCAGCAGTTGCCTTACGACATAGGTTATGCTTATTTTAAATCTAAAAAATTCGATCAGGCTGAACAGTATTTTACACAATATCTAAAAAATCCAAAACCTGAATTTAAAAATGATGCAGAACTTCGTTTAGCTGATATTTATTATGCAAATAACAATCTCAACGAGGCAATTGCAATCTACGATAAAAACGAAGATGTTACCGATTATACTTTGTACCAAAAAGCATTGGCTTTAGGATTTAAGGATGAGAACGCAGCAAAAATCACCAATTTAAAATCATTGATTTCTAAGTATCCTTCATCTGAGTATATTGACGATGCGCAGTATGAAATAGGTGTTGCGTACGCGGCTCAGAATGATTTTGCTAATTCAAACGATTTCTTTGAAAAGGTTATTAAATCTTCTTCAGATAAAGACCTGGTTGCGAATGCATCAATTTACAAAGCACAGAATTTCATTGATCAAGATCAAAATGATAAAGCCTTGTCAGAATTAAAATCTTTAGGTGAACAATATAAAAATTCGGCTTACGCTCAGAAAATCGTTCAGGCTGCAAGACCGATTTTTATAAAAAATGGTGATGTTTCAGGTTACGCTGACTTTGCAAGAAATCTAGGGGTCAATATTGATGCATCTGAAATTGATGAAATTAATTTGTCTACCGGAAAACAATATTTCTCGAAGAAAGATTATAAAAATGCAATCGCTTATTATGAGAAATATCTGACACAGAACCCGACCGGAGAAGGTCTTTATCAGGCTAAATATGAATTGGGTGAAAGTTATTATCAGACGAATAATCCTACTAAAGCTTTATTGGTTTTAGAAGAAATTGCAAATGTTCAGAATGATTATCAGGATGATGCGCAGACTCGTGTTGCCCAGATTTACATTGCTCAGGGAAATTCTGCGGAGGCTAAAAAATATCTCGAAAACATCAGAAATTCTTCAGACATCAATATAAGAAACTACGCCAATGTAGAATTGATGAAAATGTATGCGGAAGAAAAGAATTTCTCAGAAGCTGAAAAATTAGCCGATGCTGTAATTGCCAACAACAAAAACTCAGCAGCAGTTATTGAAACAGCAAAAGTAATTAAGGCGAGAAGTCTGATGAATTCAGGGAAAGATAAATATGCTCAAACCGCTTATACTTCGCTCGAAAAATCTTCAAACACTGAAGTTGCGGCAGAAGCTCTTTACGCAAAAGCATTTTATCAGAACAAGGGAAAAGCTTTTAAATCTTCCAACGAAACCATCTTTAAATTAGCGAACAATTACGCTTCAGAAGATTATTGGGGAGCGAAAGCATTGGTTTTGATGGCGAAAAATTATATTGGGTTGAAAGATAATTATCAGGCGAGTTATACTTGCGATCAGATCATTTCAAACTATGCAGATTTCCCTGAAATTGTAGCAGAAGCGAAGGAAGTTAAAAAAATGATTAAGAAATGATTTTTTTAGAAGAGGATATTTCTTTTGAATATTCAACTTCCGAACCCATGAATCCAAGAATTTGTGCAGAATATTTTGCAACGATAATGGAAAGGAAAGGATTTGTTCTCAATTTTTCAATAGAAAGTTTAGAAATAGAAATTGATAAAATTTTAGAGAAATACTCAAAATCCGTAGACAGTGATCGGGAAATTTTAGAAGATTTTTTAACTTCATATATTGGTGAATCTCTTATCAGATTATTTGGAGGAGATTGGGACGGAAATTTTTATGGTCCCTTAAACCGAGTGGGAGTTAATTTTTATACATCCTATATTATAATAAATGATTTTAGATTTAACCCTAATCATTTTATAGCTTATTATTTTAGTAATGGTAAAAAATCTGAAGGAACATTTTATGATTACTTATATAAAAGAGATGAAAGTAGTGGAATCTTCCGAGATTTTTTAGGAGGAGGACTAATTAAAAAAATAAACAATAATATTCAATAGATTTAAAATCCTTTGTGATTAAAATTAAGAGTATGAACAAGAAAATTCAAATATTATCTATATTATTTCTAGGAATTTCGTCGGTGGCGTTTTCTCAGATCAAAGAGGAAAAACTGATTCTGAATAAGAAAAGAGAACCCGAAGTCAAGAAAATTGAGAAGAAAAAAACTTCAGTGGAAACAGTGAAAAACTATCCGCCGGAAGAAAAATCTGCAAATCCTGTAAAATATACAATTACAGACGTTCCTGCGGTTTCAGATTTTAAAACTTCAACCATTCAGAGTGAAGATGTTGCGCCAAAATTTGATGCAACGGCTCAGAACAACTATTTCCAATTTGGAATGGGGAATTATGGAAAGATTTTAGCAGATGCCAATATTTCTAAAACACTTGAGAACAAAATTGAAGTAGGAGCAGACGTTCATGTGCTTTCCACCAACGGTTTGAAAAAAGTGTATGCTTGGGATTCTGATCAAAGTTCGGCAACTTTAGGAGCTTTCCTCAATGCTTATGGCGAAAAAGGAAAAATCAATCTGAATGCAGAATACGGTTTAGATAAGTACAACTATTACGGTATTTATGCACTGACGCCTTCTGCAGATGTAGATTTGAAGCAGAAAGTGAATCAATTTAAAGTAAATGGATATTATGATTTTTATTCAAATGAAATTTTAAATGATGTAAGAGTAAAATCTTCATTTTTAAGTGACCATTTTGATGCAAAAGAAAATCAGGCTTCTATTTTGGCGAATCTTTCTAAACATGCTGTAAAGCTATCTGATAACGGAATCGTTTTGAATGCAGATTTAGGTTTAGGTTTGGAAACTGTAAAAACAGATTTTGCTTTACTAAATGAAAATTCTTCAACATTTTTTAATGGGAATATTGCACCGAAAGTAACGTTTGCAAAAGGTGAATCTTATTTGATGTTGGGTTCTTCATTTTCTTTTTTAAATGCGAGATATTCAAATTTAATATTAGCTGATGAGTTAAAAAATAATAAAACCTACTGGTTTCCACAGGCTGAATTTCAGGTGGCAGCAGCTAAGGAATTTAAATTCTATGGTGGAGTAGACGGTGGTTTAAAACTGAATACCTATAGCGAATTGCTGCAGGAAAATCCGTTCTTGGTTTCAGACCAGATGTTAAGACCTACGGAAACACAGTATCATTTTTATGCAGGTTTAAGGGGTGATATTGACGAAACTTTTAAATATGATGTCTCTGCAGGATTTGGAAAAATGAGAAACATCATGTTTTTTCAGGGGAATAATTTATTCGACAATACCTATACTTTAGACCGACCGGGTTATGATTTTGCAAACACATTTTCTGCCGTTTATGATGACGGAAATGTAAGCGATATCAAAGGTAGTTTACAGTATTTCCCGTTGGAAAACCTGATTGTTGATGCTGATGTAAGATTTTTAAAGTATGATTTAAAGAATTATGAAAATATTTATAATGTTCCTTTGGTCACAGGAAGCATTGGTGCAAAATATACTATGTTTGAGAAAAAGCTATCTTTAGGTTTCAAAGGAATCTTCGCAACAGACAGAACGACAAACTCTTACATGTTGGAAGGAGTGGGAAACCCGTCATTGATTTTCCAGTCAACAGAAGATACCAATGATAAAGTTGGCGGTTACGCAGATTTAAATTTGTCTGCAGAGTATAAAATTCATAAAAATTTCAGTATTTTCGCACTCGGAAATAATCTTCTGAGCTCAAAATATCAAACGTACAAAGGCTATAAAGTTCTTGGTGCACAAGTTTTAGGAGGTGTGAAGATCACGTTTTAGAGCTGGAGAGTGATAGAGTTCAATTTGCCTATAATTCTACCACTCTCAGACACTCAAAAAAAAAATGGCTGCGTAGTTCAACTGGATAGAATATCAGATTTCGGCTCTGAGGGTTGGGGGTTCGAATCCCTTCGCGGTCACACAAATTATTCATTTTATAAACCAATGAAATTTTCATTGGTTTATTATTTTTTTACGTCGGATTTTGTACTTATTTAGTTACCAATAGCTTTTGCAGTCATTCAACTTTATCATCAACTCTATCAACATGAAAGAGCAGGATGCTGTAAATCATCAGAATGTCTATTTTTATGAAAATGAAACAAGTTCCATAAAGGCTTAGTTAAGTTTTTCAATAAAATAATTATGAAATTTCAAAATACCTCAAACTTTATATTATCCCTGTTCGCACTTTTCATATTTTCGGCAAGTGTGAAAAGCCAGGATCTATTCCCCGACGGTACAAAAATTCCAAAATGGTTTAAAGAAAATAAACCGACCGACATTAGCAAATTAGGTAAAAAATACATCCTTACTGCTAATGGAATGAAGAACGACAGTACAATTCTCCAGACCAAAGAACTTCAGGCAATCATCGATTTGGCAGCTAAAAATGGAGGTGGAGTTGTTGTGGTTCCAAAAGGGACATTTCTCATCAGTTCTGTTTTCTTCAAACAAGGAACACATTTGCATTTAGAAAATGGGGCGAAACTAAAAGGAAGCGACAATATCAATGACTTTCCGGTGGTGACTACAAGGATGGAAGGTCAAACTGTTAAATATTTTCCGGCTTTGATTAACGCAGATGGATTAGACGGTTTCACGATTTCAGGAAAGGGAACACTTGATGGAAACGGACTTCGTTTCTGGAAATCATTCTGGAAAAGACGCGAATGGAATCCCAAATGTACCAATATGGATGAAATGAGGCCTAGAATTCTCTATGTTTCCAATTCTAAAAATATTCAGATTGAAGGAATAACGATTAAAAATTCACCATTCTGGAGCACTCATTACTACAAAAGTGATTTTGTAAAATTATTAAATTTGACAATCTTAGCTCCGAAAAAACCTGTAAAAGCACCAAGTACGGATGCAATCGACATCGATGCTTGTACAAATTTCTTGGTTAAAAATTGTTATCTTTCAGTAAATGATGATGCCATCGCTTTAAAAGGCGGAAAAGGCCCGAAAGCCGACAAAGATCCAAATAATGGTGAAAACAGAAATATCATCATTGAAGATAATACTTTCGGATTCTGCCATTCTGCATTGACTTGCGGAAGCGAATCGATTCACAATTACAATATCATTTTCAGAAATTCAACCGTGAATGGTGCTTCAAGATTATTGCACTTGAAAATGCGTCCTGATACGCCGCAACATTATGAATACATCACTGTTGAAAATATCAAAGGAAACGTAAAAACTTTCTTATATGTAAAAGGCTGGAGCCAGTTTTTTGATTTGAAAGGAGAAGAAGCGCCGAAAAAGAGATTGGCAAATAATATTGTTTTAAAAAATATCGATATCAGTTGTGAAACCGGTTTTGATATTGAAAAATCAGACTTATACGAGCTGAAAGATTTTACTTTTGAAAACCTGAAAATAAAAGCAATAAAGCCTAAAGAAGAAAATTTAGAGGTGATCAAAAGTCTGAAGAAGGACAAAGTCTCTATAATTCAAGTTGCTTCTTTAGCTCAGTCATATGATAAAAAAGACGATTCCGACATTGCCGCAAAATGAGTTGCTTTACAAAAATATTCTTTCTTTTATGCTTTTGCTCCAACTTTCTGCATGCTCAAAGTAAGCAAATCCAATTCCTGAGCGGGACAGATTCTGAGCATACAAAAGAATGGGATTTTTGGATAAGTGGAGGTCGGAAATCCGGAAGTTGGAGCAAAATTCAGGTTCCTTCTCAGTGGGAACAGCAGGGATTTGGCTCGTACAATTATGGAAGAGATTATGTGACGTACGGTAAAAATTTTAAATTTAATGATGAAGTAGGTTTATACAAACACAAGTTTCTAGTTCCAAATTCATGGAAAGGAAAATCAGTCAACATCGTTTTTGAAGGATCAATGACCGATACCGAAGTGAAAATTAATGGAAAGCTTGCCGGAGCAATTCATCAAGGTGCTTTTTATGAGTTTAAATATGACATTTCAGACAACTTAAATTTCGGAAAAGAAAATATTCTTGAAGTTAAAGTTTCAAAAATGTCCGCCGACAAATCTGTCAACAATGCAGAACGTCTTGCCGATTACTGGATTTTAGGTGGAATTTTTCGTCCTGTTTATCTCGAAGCTATTCCAAGTGAAAATATCTCATCGACAGCAATTGATGCAAAAGCAGATGGAACTTTCCGCTCAAATATTCATTTAAAAGGAATCCAAAATGTCAATAATTTAAAAGTAGAAATTTTTGATGTTGAAAATAATTTAGTTGGAGATTCTCAGATTTCAATTCAAAAAGGAGATACTTTAAAACAGATTCAATTTTCCGTTAAAAATCCAAAACTCTGGACAGCTGAAACCCCTAATTTATACAAAGCCAAATTCAGTTTAAACAAAAACAGGAAAAATATCTTCCAAAGTGAAGAAAAATTTGGTTTCCGAACGATTGAAATTCGAAAAGGCGACGGAATTTACGTCAACGGAACCAAAATCAAAATGAAAGGCATCAACCGTCACGTTTGGTGGCCTGAAACGGGAAGAGCTGTTAATAAAAACATCGATTTAATGGACGTTCAGCTCATCAAAGAAATGAATATGAATGCCGTTCGCTGTTCGCATTACCCACCCAATAAATCTTTTCTTCAGATTTGCGATTCGTTAGGTTTATATGTTTTGGATGAATTGGCAGGCTGGCAAAAAAAATACAGCACTGAAGTTGGTAAAAAACTCGTCAGAGAAATGGTTACGAGAGATGCCAATCATCCGTCAATCATTTTTTGGAGCAATGGAAATGAAGGCGGACATAATTTTGACTTAGATAGAGAATTTGCAAAATATGATCTTTCGAATCGTCCCGTAATTCACGCTCATCATAAGCCTGGAAATGCTTTCAACGGCATCGACTGCAATCATTACGAGGATTATTACAGCACTAAAAAAATTCTCGAAGGAGAAAATATTTATATGCCGACCGAGTTTCTGCACGCGCAGGATGACGGAGGTGGCGGAACTTCTTTGGCCGATTATTGGGAACTTCACTGGAATTCCAAAAAAGGCGCAGGCGGATTTCTCTGGGCGTTTGCGGACGAAGGTTTGGTAAGAACCGATTTTAATAATCAACTCGATGTGAACGCCATCAATGCTCCAGATGGAGTTGTAGGTCCGCATCGTGAAAAAGAGGGAAGTTTTTACGCCATCCGTGAAATTTACAGTCCGGTAAAAATTGATTTTAAAACGTTGCCAAATGATTTTAATGGAACAATTCCTGTTGAAAACCGTTATCATTTTACCAATCTAAATGAATGTCAGTTTGAATGGAAACTGGTTAAATTTAAAACACCATTTTCGTCAGAATCTGGATTTGATGTGATTCAAAAGGGAAAAGCAGAATCTCCGAATATAAAACCGACAGAAAAAGGAAATGTCAATCTCAATCTTCCTATAAATTGGAAAGAAAGTGAGGGTTTATTACTAGTTGCAAAAGACAAATTTGGTAAAGAAATCTACACGTGGACCTGGAAATTGAAGTCTAATGATGAAATTTCAAAACAATTTTCTAAATCTTTAATCAAAGAATTTCCGGTTTCAATGATCGAAAATGATTCGTTGTTTATTTTAAAATCAGACGATAAAGAATTTTCCTTTGGTAAAAAAGATGGATTATTAAAATCAGTTATTTTAGATAAAAAAGGTAAAAAAATGACCTTCCGAAACGGACCTGTTTTTGTGAACGGAAATTCGGAATTATTATCCTTCAAAGCTTTTTTAGAAGAAGGAAATGCGGAAATAGAAGCTCGTTTTAAAGATGGCAAAGTAATAGTTTGGAAACTGAATCATAATGGAATTTTAGAATTAAATTATGAATATTCGCTTTCCGGAGATTATTCGTTTGCGGGAGTAAGTTTTGACTATCCTGAGAATTATGTGATCAGCGCAAAATGGCTGGGTAAAGGCCCATATCACGTTTGGAAAAACAGAACGCAGGGACAGACTTACAACGTTTGGCAAAATCTAAAAAACTCAACCCGAACAGGATTTTCACCTTGGGTTTATCCCGAATTTAAAGGATATTTCGACGATATTTCTTGGTTGCAACTCAATACAGTAGAAGGAAAAATCACGGTTGGAACGAGAGAAGAAAAAATGTTCGTCAGACTTTTTGATTTTTACGGAATTTATGGTGCTGAAGGTTATCCAAAATTGCCAACAGGAAATATTTCTTTCCTTGATGCGATTCCGTCCTTGGGAACAGTTTTGGCGTTTAACATTAATAATGATACTGCGACATTAGGCCCAGAAAGTGAACCGAATCATTTGAACGGAACATTCAAAAGAACATTATATTTCTACTTTGGTTTGCCCGATTTGGGTGATGAAAATAAGCAGTTTACAATGCCGAAAGAAAATATTTTAACAGATTAATGATGATGAACTGGATAAAATTTTTGACACTTTTCTTAGGTTCGTTTTTGTTTGCGCAACAGACGGCTTTCAAATTTGATTTTGGTACAGACAGAACTGAAAAAGGATTTATTCCAATTACTTCAACTACGAAATTTAATACGAAAATAGGTTACGGTTTTATGGATATTTCCGGTTTGAAATCCATTGACAACGGCGGAAATGCATTGACAGGAGATTTTATTACCAGTGACAAACCTTTTTATTTTTCGGTAGCAATTCCTGAAGGAAATTATAATATCATATTAAATTTAGGCGATACAAAAGGAATCTCTGAAACGACTGTTCGTGTAGAAAACCGCCGTCTAATGTTGAATGATGTGAAGACAAAAAAAGGCGAAATTGTAGAAAGACAGATCACTGTTCACGTCAAAGACAGCATTATCCGAAATCAGGAAGGAACTCAAATTGGAATTGTAAAATTAAAACCTCGAGAAAGAAAATACCTGCATTGGGATAATTTACTGACGATGGAATTCAATGATAAATCTCCAAAAGTGTGCTCGGTCGTCATTCTGCCTAACAAAAAAGCAAAAACCATTTATCTGACGGGAGATTCGACGGTTGTGGATGCACAATACGAACCTTGGGCATCGTGGGGACAAATGTTACCGTATTTTTTCGTTCCAAATGAAGTCGTGATTGCCAACTACGCCGAAAGCGGAGAAACTCTGAAAGCCTTTGAAGACCGTCGCAGAATCAATAAAATCTGGAATAAAATACAACCGGGAGATTATCTTTTCATTCAATTTGGGCACAATGATCAGAAAGCTGGAAACAGCACCAAATCCGGCTATAGGAAAAGACTAAAAGAATGGATTTTGAAAGCGAAACAATTGGGAGTAATTCCGGTTTTGGTGACCTCAATGAACCGCAAAGTTTTTGATGAAAATAATAAAATCATCAATACATTAGACGATTTTCCTGATGCAATGCGCGAAATTGCAAAAGAAGAAAAAGTCGAATTAATTGATTTGAATGCATTAAGCAAAACCCTGTTCGAAGCGATGGGACCTGAAGACGCTAAGAAAGCATTCGTGCATTATCGCGCAAACTCTTATCCCAATCAACCAACTGCTTTGGCAGATGATACGCATTTTAACACGTATGGCGCTTACGAATTGGCGAAATGTGTCGTGAAATCTATAGTAGACCAAAATTTACCTTTAAAGAAGTATATTTCAAAAAATTATAAAAGTTTTAACCCAAATAAACCAGACAAAGTTGAGGACCTCCACTGGCCTGAATCTATCTTTATGGAATCTCTAAAGCCTGATGGAAATTGAATTTTAAACGCTTTAGAACACTTGAGTTTTAAAGCTTAAAATGATTAATAAAAAGATTTACGCAAGAAGAAAATCAGAGATTTTCAAAAACTAATGTGTTCTTCTAAAAAACCGAAACACTCACTTAAAAATAACTTATGTGTCCAAAAGCTTTTGTGACTTTTGTAGTTAAATTGTAAAGGTTGAGTCAGGTTCTCATTAAATCTAAAATAATGAAAATTAAAAATATAGTCAGTCTAACTCTCATGTTTTTTGCCTTCGGAAATATCTCCGCACAAAACCCGTGGCCAAAGACAACCGAGACCACAAAACCATGGACACGCTGGTGGTGGATGGGAAATGCGGTCGACGAAAAAGGTGTAGATAAACAATTGACCACTCTAAATAAAGCCGGTTTCGGAGGTGTGGAAATCGTGCCGATATACGGAGCAAAAGGTTTCGAAAAAGAATACCTCAATTATCTTTCTCCGGAATGGATGAAAATGCTTCAGTTCACGACCAGCAAAGCTAAGAGCTTAAATATGGGTGTCGATATGGCAGTTGGGACAGGTTGGCCGATTGGCGGACCACAAGTCGACGAAAATGATGCGGCGACCAAGATGATTGTTCAGACTTACGAAATTCAACCGAATGAAAAATTCTTAGAAAAAATTGTTCTCAAAGATGAAAAACAGAAGAATTTAAAATCAGTAAAATTAGATATTGTAACCGCTTACAATGAAAAAAATGAAGCGGTTGTTTTTACCGACAAAATCAATGCTGACGGAACTTTACACTGGAAGCCATCTTCAGGCAAGTGGACAATCTACGCCGTTTTCGTTGGAAATACTTTACAAAAAGTAAAACGTGCCGCTCCTGGTGGCGAAGGGTATACATTAGACCATTTTTCGCCCAGTGCTACAAAAGATTATCTGGAAACTTTCGACAGAGCGTTTGGAAATTCCAACTACGGGATCCGCTCTTTTTTCAATGACAGTTATGAGGTTTACAATGCCGACTGGACGCCTGATTTTTTAAACGAATTTAAAAAAAGAAGAGGTTACGATTTAAGTCCATACATCAAATATCTCTTGAGCAATGAGGAAAATGAAATATCAGGAAGAGTAAAATCCGATTACAGAGAAACCTTGAATGAATTGATTTTAAACAATTTCACCAAAGATTTCACCAATTGGGCACATTCCAAAAACTCCAAAAATACTAATCAGGCACATGGTTCGCCTGGAAATCTGCTGGATTTATATGCTGCTGTTGACATTCCTGAATCTGAAACTTTTGGAAGTTCTATTTTTGAAATTCCGGGGTTGAAAAGAGATACTGCAGACATTCAAAAATCAGATATGCCGGATTTCAATATGCTGAAATTTGCTTCTTCTGCCGCGAATGTGACTGGCAAGAAATTAACGTCCAACGAAACTTTCACTTGGCTAACCGAGCATTTTAAAACCTCTTGGTCGCAGGCAAAACCTGAAGTGGAACAGGTATTTTTATCGGGAATCAACCACGTTTTTTACCACGGAACAACTTATACGCCGGCCGATGTTCCGTTTCCCGGATGGCTGTTTTATGCGTCTGTGAACTTTGTTCCTGAAAACAGTTTATGGCCGCATTTAAAAGGATTAAATTCATACATCGAAAGGACTCAATCTGTTTTGCAGAGTGGAAATTCGGATAACGAACTCCTGATATACTGGCCGGTTTATGATCAATGGGCAAGTCCGAAAGGAAAGGATGTAACCTTCAAAGTGCATAACGTTGAAAAATGGCTGCAACCAACTCCGATGTATGAAAATCTGAATACACTCAATAAAATGGGGTATTCCTTAGATATGATTTCGGACAAAATGATTGTCGAATCGAAATCAGAAAATCAGAAAATTAGGACGTCGAAGGAAGGTTCTGATTATCAGGTTTTGATTATTCCTGAACTGACTTATTTGCCCGAATCGACTTTAAAAAACATTTTGGATTTGGCCCAAAACGGGGCATCAATTATTTTTCAAAACGAACCAAAAGATATTCCCGGAAACTTTGAGGTTGAAAAAAGAAGAACGCAGTTAAAATCTTTATGGAACCAGATTCCGTTTCAAAACAAGGCCGGAAATGTGAAATTTGCCAACGTCGGAAAAGGAAAAATTGTGCTAAGTTCGGATATTGCAAAAGCTTTGGAATATTTAAAAATTGAAAGAGAAAAGCTAAGCGATACAGGTTTGAAATTCGTGAGAAGGCAGTTTGAAGGCGGAAGATATTACTATATCGTTAATCATACTTCTAAGGAAATCAATCAAAATATTCCTTTAAATTTTACAGGAAAACAAGTCACTCTGATGAACCCTGAAAATGGAGATTACGGACTTGCAGAAACTCAGAATAATTCAGTGCGAATTCAACTGAAATCGGGAGAATCTTTAATTATAAAAAATACGGAAGACATTTATACCTCAATTCCGAATTGGTATTATACAGAAAAAACCAGTGTACCAATTGTCTTAAATCAACCTTGGGAACTGACTTTCAAAGAAGGCGGTCCCGAACTTCCGAAATCCCGAACTTTAAAAAGACTTGAACCCTGGACAAACTTCACGGAAGATGCTTCAACACAGAGTTTTTCGGGAACAGGATTGTACAAGACCACTTTAAATTTGAAGAAAAAAAATGCAGACGATTATCTGTTGAAATTTGACAAACTCTACGAAAGTGCAAAAGTGATTATCAACGGTCAGGATGCAGGAATTGTCTGGAGCATTCCGTTTGAAATCAACATCGGAAAATACCTGAAAAAGGGAAAAAATACCATTCAGATCGAAGTCTGCAACTTAATGGCCAACAGAATCCGGGATATGGACAAAAAGAAAATTCAATGGCGAAATTACCACGAAATCAATTTTGTGAATATTAACTACAAACCGTTTGACGCATCTAATTGGAAAGTGCAGCCTTCCGGTCTGGATGGCGAAATTCAAATAATTCCTCTACATTACTCAAAATAAATTGTATGATGGTTAAAGTTATTATATAAAAATCTTTACCAAATTTGCTTTAAAACAGACTCAGTGAAATAATAAAATAAAAATATGAGACAAAACATAGTAAAAACAGTCGCATTAGGAACTTGCCTGTTGACATTTGGCTTTTCCTATTCTCAAAAGAAAGTCGTGTTAGATAACTTTTTCAACAACGAAAAAAAAGCTGACAAAGAAACCGGAGAAGTGAAATCATGGCATTATACATGGGAAGACACCACCAGTAGCGGGTTTTCTTTGTTAGGCGAAATCTTCACAAAACAGGGCGCGAAAATCAGCACTCTTAAAACTGCTCCCGCAAAAAAAGATTTGAAAAACGCAAATATATATATCATCGTAGATCCCGATATCGATAAAGAAGCTTCTGAAGGAAAGGCAAATTTAATAGATCCTGCAACCGTTAAAAATTTGGTGGAATGGGTGAAAAAAGGCGGCGTTTTAGTTCTGTTGAGCAACGATCACGGGAATTCAGAATTTGAACACTTCAACAAACTCGCTGGAGAATTCGGAATTCATTTCAACGACGACAGTTATAACCGGGTACAGGGAAGAGAATTTGAGCAGGGTGCAGTAAACGTTCCCGCAGGAAATGAAATTTTCTCAGCTCAAAAATTATACATGAAAGAGGTGAGTTCGATCAATGTAAAAGCACCCGCAAAACCTATTTTATCCGCAGAAGGTAAAAATATTGCCGCTATCGTAAAATTCGGAAAAGGAACTGTTTTCGCACTGGGCGACCCTTGGTGCTACAACGAATATACAGATGGTAAAAAATTGACTGCAGATTTTACCAATTATCAGGGAGCAGAAGAATTGGCGAAATGGTTGTTGAAACAAAGTAAATAACATAAAGATTTAAACCTGTGTAATCGATTGAATCTGTTTGATTTTGGACAGCTTAATCCGCCTTCCACTCCTGCTTTTGTGCTCGTCGTTCCTGCTTGCAAAAAGAGCTCCGTTCAAGTCGGGCTGTGAAAGATTCAGCGTTAAATCTTTGTCAAGGATTTAAACATTAATAAAAACGAACCTTAGCTTGTTTACAAAAGTAAGTTGACAAACGAGGCTTTACCAAAACATAAAAATTTTACTAACTATGAATTGTAGAATTATGAAAATCAAATATATATTTATTAGCTCCGCTATTTTTCTTTCACAAACAATTTTTGCACAAAGACAAATGGAGTATCTGAAAAGAGGAATCGTTGCCATACCTGCAGAATCAGGAGTTTTCGTGAGTTGGCGTTTGCTCGGTACAGAAGCTCAGAATACCTACTTTGATTTGTACCGAACAGAAGGTGATGCAACCAAAAAACTGAATGAAAAACCTCTTTTGAATGAAACGAATTTTTTAGATAAAACAGCCAACAAAGCAAAGAATTACACTTATTTCGTCAAATCAAATACTCAGGATAAATTGGTTGATATTGATTCTGCAAACTATGTAGCGAATCAAAAAACATATTTTTCAATTCCTTTAAAAACTCCTGCAGGTTACACGCCTAATGACGCGTCAGTTGCCGATTTGGATGGAGACGGAGAATATGAAATCATCCTTCATCAAACAGGAAGATCGAAAGATAATAGTCAGAAAGGAGAAACCGACCCGCCCATCATTCAGGCTTATAAAATAGATGGAAAGCTTTTGTGGGAAATCAATTTAGGTAAAAATATTCGTGAAGGGGCACATTACACGCAGTTCTTGGTGTATGATTTAGACCAGGACGGCAAAGCGGAAATCGTCATGAAAACTGCCGATGGAACCAAAGACGGAAAAGGAAAATTCATTGGTGATCCAATAAAAAATTACGTCAATAAGAACGGAATGATTCTCTCCGGACCGGAATACCTGACTGTTTTCGACGGACAGACGGGAGTGGAAATTAATACAGTAAATTATCAGGTTCCAAGATTTGCAGAAAGTTTAAACCCAACCGATGAAGAAATGACAGAAACATGGGGCGATGCAAAAGGTAACAGAATAGACCGCTTTCTTGGCGCAGTAGCATATTTGGATGGTAAAAAACCAAGTGTGATTATGTCGAGGGGTTATTATACGAGAACAGCGATTGCAGCTTGGGATTATAAGGATAAAAAGCTAAGTTTGAGATGGCTTTTTGATACCGAAAGTTCGGAAGAAAATAAAAAATACCGTGGACAAGGAAATCATAACCTGAGCATTGCCGATGTGGACAATGACGGAAAAGACGAAATCGTTTTCGGAGCAATGACGATTGATAATGACGGAAAAGTATTGAACAGTACCGGTTACGGTCACGGCGATGCTTTACACGTCGGTGATTTAGATCCTTCAAATCCCGGACTTGAAATTTTCGATATTCAGGAAAGATTTGATGATGCCGGTGCCCATTTCAGAGATGGAAAAACCGGAAAAGTTTTATGGAAACTGCCCTCTCTGGTTTACAGTAAAAATGGCAAATATCAAGGCCCGGGAAGAGGTTTATCTTTAAATATTAATCCCAGATATGATGGTGCAGAATCTTGGGCAGCTGGAGCAGGACTGAAAGGAATTTACGATACAAAAGGAAAAAAAATAAGTGATCAGAATCCTCCTGCCAATATGGGAATCTACTGGGACGGCGATTTTTTAAGTGAAATCTTAGACGGAACAAACATCTCGAAATGGGATTGGAAAAATGAAAAATCGAATTTGATTTTTGATGCTAAAAATTTTCAGTGTGAATCGAATAACGGAACAAAGAAAAATCCTGGGTTGGTTGCCGATTTATTTGGAGATTGGCGTGAAGAAATAATGTACAGAACAGCTGATAATCAGGAATTGAGGATCTTTTCAACAACAATTCCGACAAAACACAGATTGTATACTTTGATGCATAATTCGCAGTATCGTTTGAGCATTGTCTGGCAGAATGTGGGTTACAATCAGCCTCCGCATACCGATTATTATCTTGATGAATCGGTAAAAGAAATTCCGAAACCAAATATTTTCACAAAAAAACTTAATTAAAATTGATTAATAATAAATTTAAAATATGAAAAGATCACTCATCAAAAATGGTGTTTTTGCATTGATCATTGCAGCTTTATATTCTTGCACAGCACAAAAACAAACCTCTGCTGGTAAAACAGAACTTCCGAATAAGAAAGAAGTACTGGAAGTTTCTAGACGGGCCAATCAATATTTCATGAATAAATGGCCGGATACAGGCAAAGATATTGTCGGCAAAAAAGTATGGCCAAGTAATCTCTGGACACGTGCTGTTTACTATGAAGGATTAATGGCACTTTATAAAGTAGATCCGAAAAAAGAATACTACGATTATGCAGTTTCTTGGGCAGAAAACCACAAATGGGATTTGATGCGCGGTACATACACCAGAAATGCAGATCATCAGGCTTGCGGACAAACATACATCGATCTCTATGAAATTGATGGAAAAAAACACCCTGAAAGAATTAAAAATGTAAAAGCCGCAATGGATAGCATGATTGCTACCAGTAAAGTCGATGATTGGTGGTGGATTGATGCACTGCAAATGAGTATGCCGATTTTTACAAAATTGGGAAGAATTACAGGTGAGCAGAAATATTTTGATAAAAATTACGAAATGTATGCCTACACCAAATACAAGCACGGTGGTAATGGATTATACAACCCTGCAGACAAAATCTGGTGGAGAGACAAAAGCTTCGTTCCGCCTTATAAAGAACCGAATGGAGAAGATTGCTACTGGAGCAGAGGAAACGGCTGGGTAGTGGCTGCTTTGGCTAAAACTTTAGCAGATACCCCGAAATCTGATCCTCATTACCCCGAATATTTGCAGGATTACAAAGATTTATTAGCAGCATTACTTCCTATCCAAAGGGAAGATGGTTTCTGGAATGTAAGTTTGCATGATCCTACGAATTTCGGTGGAAAAGAAATGACCGGAACTGCTCTTTTTGTGTACGGAATGGCATATGGTGTCAATAACGGATTGATTGACAGAGACACTTATCTGCCTGTTCTCATTAAAGCTTGGAATGCCATTGCAAAAGATTCTGTTCAGCCAAATGGTTTTTTAGGCTGGGTGCAGGGAACAGGAAAGGAGCCTAAAGACGGGCAGCCACTTTCTGTAAATAAAGAACCCGATTTTGAAGATTATGGTTTGGGTTGCCTTTTGCTTGCAGGAAGCGAAGTTTATAAACTGAATTAATAATTAAATCTACAAAAACACATTCAAAAAGAAAATCAGAGCAGAAGTTCTGATTTTCTATTTTTGCAACGAAATATTTAATCATATAAAATTATGGTGAGAAAAGATAATTTTAAAATGAGTTTGATTGATTACAAATAGCCAATACCTTTGAGGTTTTGTAAGCATGACACTACAAGATGCTCAGTTGCTTCCATATCATTAATTTTCAGATTCAACCAATACGATCATTATGAATGCATTATTAGGAGTTTTATTTCATTTCTTGGGAGGATTTTCTTCAGGAAGTTTTTATTTGCCATATAAGAAGGTAAAAGGCTGGTCTTGGGAAACTTATTGGTTGATAGGTGGTGCATTCTCCTGGATTATTGTTCCGCCTTTGGCAGCATTTCTTACCATACCTGGTTTTTGGGACATTATACAAAATGAGAGTTCTTCCATTTTAGGACTTACGTTTTTGTTTGGTGCATTATGGGGAATCGGGGGTTTTACATATGGTTTAGGCGTTCGTTACTTGGGCGTTGCATTGGGAAGCAGCATTATTCTTGGGCTTTGCATGGTTTTTGGCTCGCTGGTTCCGTCTATTTATTATGAATTTTCTCCTCAGTCAGGAAAGGATAATATTGGTCTGATGTTCTCCAGCACTTGGGGACAGTATGTATTATTAGGGCTTTTAATTTGCGTTGTCGGGATCATTATCAGCGGAAAAGCGGGTATGATGAAAGACAAAGAACTTCACACAGAATCTATAGACCCGCACGGTGTTGCAGTAAAGACTGAATATAAATTTGGTTTAGGTTTAATTGTTTCCATTATATCAGGTGTTTTGAGTGCCTGTTTTAATTTTGGTTTAGAAGCCGGAAAGCCAATGGCTAATGTTGCCAATGAAGCTTGGAAACTGGCAAATCCTGGCCAGGGTGAATTCCTGTTTCAGAACAATGTAACCTATGTAGTTGTCCTTTGGGGTGGTATGGCGGTCAATTTGATCGGTTGTCTTTATCTGGCTTATAAAAATAAATCTTACACAGATTACACAAAAAAAAATGTACCGGTCTTCAAAAATATAATGTTCTGTGCGCTTGCCGGAACAATGTGGTATTTACAGTTTTTCTTTTACGGGATGGGAGAAAGCAAAATGGGGAACGGCGCGAGCTCATGGATTTTACACATGGCATTTATCATTTTGATCGCCAATCTCTGGGGTGTCATCATCAAAGAATGGAAAGGTGTCTCCAAAAAAACCATTACTACTATTTCCATAGGAATGTTTGTGTTACTGGTATCTATTTTGATTGTAGGCTACGGTAATTCTCTAAGATAATCTAAAGTAATTTTAAAAGTGTTTTTAAAACTTACGATTCATATTAGTTATATTTAAATTAATTATTTTTTAAGACACTGATTTTTTTCAGTGTCTTTTTTTTGTTCAATAATGTCTTTTTTAGTAATGCCAATTACAAGAAGAGTTGCTATTATGATATAGATCTTTGTTGTAAAATCCAAATTTTATGTTAGATTTTTTAATTAAATCACCAATAGTTTCATATATTACTGTAAATATGTATAAATATTTAAGATAAATTAAGAATTTTACAATGCAGGATATTGCAGGATGCCAGAACTTTCGCAACGGTGTACTTTGGTGACAGAATTAAGTAATGTAATTAAAAATTAATATATGTCATTAATAATTAAACACAAGAATTATAAGCCGCTCATCGCACCGCTATTTTTGCTTGCGTCTGGCTTAATGTTCGGGCAACAAACTGTAAGCGATACTGCAAAAGTAGATACTAAAGATATCGAAGAAGTAGTCGTTATCGGTTACGGTACAGTTAAAAAATCAGATTTAACGGGATCAGTATCTTCGGTGTCTGCTAAAGATCTTGCTGCAACACCGGCAATGAATGCTTTACAGGCACTACAGGGTAGAGCAGCCGGACTAAATATTGTCACGGCAGGTGGTGCTCCGGGAGCTGGGGCTAACGTTACGGTGCGTGGTGGAGCTTCCATCACTCAGGGTACAGATCCTCTTTACATCGTAGATGGTTTCCAGTTAGACAACGCTTTAAATATTATCAACCCAAATGATATCGAAAGTATCGACGTTCTGAAAGGTGCTTCTGCGATCGCAATCTACGGCTCACGTGGTTCCAACGGGATTATCGTTATTAAAACGAAGAGTGGAAAAAAAGGAAAAACCACCATCAACTATAATTCCTTTATGACGTTTGACATGCTTTCAAAGAAACTGAATATGGTTTCTAATGCTGAGCAGTATGTTAAATACCAATACGAATTGGCTCAGCTTGGCGGAAAAGCAGCACAGTGGAGCAATGTTTTTGATAATAGTTTGGGAACAGATTCTCCGGGTTTTTACACTGGAGCTTTTAATAGAATTACCAATCGTTACGCTTCTGCTCCTACTTTGGATTGGCAGGATAAGGTTTTTGGAGGCACAGGAATCACCCAAAACCAAAATTTCAATATTTCTTTGGGTAATGAAAAAACCCAGGCTTTCATCAGTTATAATTATAATAAACAACTTGGTATTCTTGCCAATCATGATGAAACCCGTAATTCATTGCGTGCTAATATCAAATCTGAATTGTATAAAGGTGTCAGAGTAGATTTTGGGTCAATGTTTACTTCCCAATCTGTGAATGGAGGAGGTTCGTATGGTGGAATGAAAAAGGTTCTTTTACAACCTATAACCGGTGGAACAAAATTTACATTAGATCAGTTATATAATACACAGACCTTTGGTGATTTTTCTGCCTTCGATTCTTCTTACGACACAGAAAATCCTTATATAGAAAATAATGCCTCCACAAGTAATGCACGTTCACGTTCGTTTGTTGCGAATGCTGGTTTTGAAATTGATTTTCTTAAAAACTTTACACTCAGAACTTCCGGACAGTATACATGGAATAGTAGCAAAGCTACTTCATTTTCGGATGCGAACTCCAGAGCCTTCCTTACAGATCCTGTAAATACAGGTATCAATGGAAGTATTGGAAACAGAGAATCTTACAGTTATCAGATCACCAATACCGTGACTTATAATAAGACTTTTGCAGAAAAACACAAGGTTACCGCCCTTGCCGGTACAGAGTCCATATATGGAGTATCTGAAGGTAACAGTATAACACTTATTAAATTCCCATCACTACTAAATTACGGACTGGATCAAATTGATAATGCTACTGTAAGAGATAAAAGTGTAAGTCCGTCAACACCCGTTACACTGCTTTCATACTTTGGACGTGCAAACTATAATTATGATGACCGTTATCTTTTAACAGGTACAATACGACGTGACGGATCTTCAAAATTTTATCAGGAAAACCGATGGGGAACTTTCCTTTCTGCTGCTGCTGCTTGGCGTGTGTCTCAAGAAGGTTTCTGGAAAGATCATAAAATTAATAATATTATTAATGATTTCAAGATAAGAGCTGAATATGGGGAAACCGGAAATAATGACATTCCAAGTAATTTGTGGAGAACCAATGTAGTGTCTACAGACTATCCTTCGAATAACACAATAGGTAACCTGGCATTAGTAACCAGCCCAACTTATGGTAATATTAATCTGCAGTGGGAAGCCATGAAAGCGACCAATTTTGGGATAGATTTAGCATTTTTCAATAATAGAATAAAACTAACATCAGAATATTATAAAAATGATGTGACCAAGATGTTATTGCTAACCGTCCTCCCGGCTCATACAGGTTATTCAAACAAACAAGATAATGTTGGAACAATGACCAATAAAGGATTTGAGTTTACATTGAATACTATCAATTTTCGATCAGAAAACTTCAGATGGACTACAGACGCTAATATTGGCTTCAATAAGTCTAAAGTAACTGCTCTTGATGATGGAAGAACTTTTAGACAATTTACTGTTGGAAGTAACAGAGGCGGCCAGGTAACTTACTATGCCACAGTGGGCGAACAGTTAGGAGATATGTATGGGTATGTCTATCAAGGCATTTATACGACTGATGATTTTACACAAGCACCAAATGGTACTCTTACTTTAAAACCTGGCGTAGTGAAACCTGCTACAGGAACTCCAAAACCGGGAGATATGAAATTTGCTGCAGATAATGAAGCCGGGGATCAGTTTACAAGAAAATTAGTAAAAATAGGAAACGGTACTCCAGACTTTATTGGCGGGATTAGTAATAGTATTTCTTATAAAGGTTTTGATTTCGCAATGTTTATGAAATTCAGTGTGGGTGGTGATATTTATAATGCTACCAAACAAAGTTTGAGTCCGTACGCTTTATACCAGAACGTCCCTACAGAATTTGGTGACAACTTTTATCATTTGATTGATCCTAATACCGGGCAGGCAACTACAAATTTAGTAAGATTGAAAGAACTAAATCCTGATGAGGGATCTAAGCTGTGGAGTTTAAGCAATACCAATACAGCTAATATAACATATCCTTCTTCATATTATGTGGAAGATGGATCTTATCTGCGAATTGCTCAGGTAACTCTTGGGTATAGTTTGAATAGAGAATTTCTAGAGAAAATTTCAGTAGCTAATGCGCGTATATATGTTACAGTTAATAACTTAGCTACAATTACAGGGTATTCTGGCTACGACCCGGAAGTTACAGCAGCGAGTGGTGTATCAGTAACACCAGGCTATGATAGTTCTGCTTATCCGCGTTCAAGAAGTTACACTCTTGGTATCAATTTAACTTTCTAATATTTAAATCATGAAAAATATATTTAATAGACACAATCTTATAAAGAAACTACTACTAGTTCCAGCTATTTTAGTAACATTAATGAGTGTTAACTCATGTAGTGAAGATTTTTTAGACCAGCCATCACCTAATACATCCGATACTCAGTCGATATTTGAAAGCTTGGAAACGGCAGATCTTTTTGTTCAGGGTTGTTATAGAGGTATAGTTCCTACAGAGATGTTTTATCAGTTAGGAGCGGGTGATACAGTGGTTCACTCTGCGGAAGATGGTACAACAAATAATTCCAAATACAATATTTGTAATTATTTCTACGATGCAAAAACACCTTACACACTAACGGGGGTATATTCAGTTATGTATGCATCGATAGAGAGAACCAATATTGCGATCAGTGGATTAAGTAAAATGCCGGAAAGTCCCAAACGTAATGCCTTACTGGCAGAAGTAAAAGCCCTTCGTGCATTTTGTTACTATAATTTGATCAGAGTATATGGAGATGTTCCTGCAGTCTGGATACCGCTAGTGGAAGCAGATCCTAATGATCCCAATACTTTATATCCAAAACGTTCCTCTCGTGATGGGATCTATGATCGTATCATTGCTGATATGCAGGGATCAGTTAATGATTTGCCAACTACCGGAACATCTGAGCGGTTGAAAAAAGCATCAGGCAATGCTTTACTGGCAAGAATTGCATTGTATGCGGCAGGTTATTCTTTAAGATGGGATCTAAATACCGGAGCGCCTGGAACAATGTCTCGTCGCCCTGACAATGCAAGAGTTCAGCAATTGTATCAAATTGCAGATGCAGCATTAGAGTCTGTAATTACTGGTGGTACCAACAGTTTGGTGCAGGCTCAAAGTGGTAAAAGTGGTTTTGAAGCAATGTGGTTCAATTTCTGCCAGAGAAAATTTGGAGTGAGTGATCCGGAAATGCTTTGGCACATTGCGGAATACGGACCTAATACAAACTCAGCTTTTGGCGTCTATGCTATGGAAGGTTCTCGTGGCGGTACATATGGCTCACGTAAAGCATTACAGTTTATTTTACCAAGTTATTATCTGTCATTTAATCCTGGTGATACGCGTAGAGATGTTTCTTGTACTTCTTACAGTATTTATTTCTTAAATGCCGGTGCAGCAACAGATACCTGGGTCAATGTAGGAACTACTTACTCATGTATCTTACCGGGTAAATTCAGAATGGGATGGGGTGTTGCACCACAGGCTGCAGATGCCCGTAACCTGAACATTCCAATTATCAGATATGCAGATGTTTTACTAATGTTTGCAGAAACTCAAAATTATTTGAATGGAGGACCTACTGCTAAAGCAACAGCTGCTTTACAGCAGGTGAGAACTCGTGCAGGAATTGGTTCATTACCAATACCCGGTGGCCAACAGGCGTTTGAAAATGCTTTAGTTCAGGAGCGTAAGTGGGAATTTGCAGGAGAATTTAATCTTCGTACCGATTTGATCAGAATGAACCGTATTGCAAGCGAAATTGAAGCTACAAAACTGGCAATGAAAAACTTATCAAACCGTACAGGGGCATATGCAGCTACACCAACTCTACGTCTTTATAAATTTGAAAAGAATGCGCAGGTTTATGGTGATCCGTTCTTGGCACTTAAATATATTGATTTGACTAATCCTGTTCAGATTGCAGCAGCTTCGGCAGTGCCTACAAGTTCAGCAGGTTACGCAGCATATCAAACCACTTTGGCAGGTATAGTGACTGCAAACGGACAAACTGTAGCTGCCGGTGACAAATGGTATCCTACAAAAATGTTTGAAGCCTATACCAGTACTTTTAACGGTAATGCAAGGAAAGCAGTAGGATTTACAGGTGGATTTAATGCCATTCAGGTTGGAGCAATTATCTATACAAAACCAACAGGTTCTGCTGAAAATGGAGGCACTTATCCAAACTGGATCGAAGGTGGTGGTGATGGTCTTTTCTACGGATTTGTACCGAATAAAACAGAATTGCTTCCATTTGCATCTGCTTCTGCTGGTCATCCGATGGTTGATAATCCTAACCTTACTCAGCTACCGGGTTATTAATCAAATAATCACTTAGAGACTGTTTGAATTTTAGAAATTAAGAATGTTAGCTTAAAAGCAGCTTGTATACTTCTTGATGATTGAAATTCAAACAGTCTTTTTTATCACAAAATATTAATTGATTTACAGCCTCAATTAGATTGTTACAGTTCGTACTGATAGAGGAATTGAATGATAATAGAATTTAAAGTTAATTGATCTTTAAATCACCAATTCATCAGTACAGTGCGGGATGCCGCAGAAAAATAAACAATCTAAATTTGGTTAAAATTCAGAAAACAAAAAGAAAAACAAATGGAAAACGTAAAAACATTTAAATACGTAGATTATTTATGGGATGAAAGCAAAGCTGCATCTCTTGGTGATGACCAGGTGGCTTTATTTTTATACCGTTCAAACATATTAGGAGCAGATTTAAGAATTACCAATTATGGCGGTGGTAACACAAGTTGCAAAACCATCGAAAAAGACCCGTTGACCAATGAAGAAGTTGAGGTAATGTGGGTAAAAGGTTCAGGTGGCGACATCGGAACTTTGACAAGAAAAGGAATCGCCGGATTATATACGGAAAGATTAAGAAATCTTAAAAATGTTTATGGAGGTCTTGCAGACGAAGATAGAATGGTAGGTTTATTTGATCATTGTATTTTCGATTTGGAAAGCAAAGCTCCTTCTATTGATACGCCGCTACACGGTTTACTTCCATTTAAACACATTGATCACCTTCATCCCGATGCTTTGATTGCAGTAGCTGCCGCAAAAGACAGCGAAGCAATTACGAAAGAAATCTGGGGTGATACAATGGGTTGGGTTCCATGGCAGCGTCCTGGGTTTGATTTAGGTTTACAGTTGGAAAAATGTTTAGCCGATAATCCGGGAATCAGAGGAATCGTTTTAGGAAGCCACGGATTATTTACTTGGGGTGATACTTCTTACGAATCTTACATGAACAGTTTGGAGGTGATCGAAATGGCTTCTGAATATATCGCTAAAAAAATCCAAGAAAAAGGACAGGTTTTTGGCGGACAAAAATTAGAATCTCTTCCAGCTGACGAACGTAAAAACAAAGCTGCTCAGATCATGCCTTTGCTAAGAGGTTTGGCTTCTTCTGAAAACAGAATGGTAGGTCATTTCACAGATAGCGATGTTGTTTTAGAATACATCAACAGCAATGATTTGGAAAGATTGGCCCCACTTGGAACTTCTTGCCCGGATCACTTCTTAAGAACGAAGATTCAACCGCTAGTGTTGACTTTAGATAAGAATGAAGATTTAAGCGATTCTAAAGCTGTTTTAGAAAAATTAAATCCTCTTTTTGAACAATACAGACAAGAATACAAAGATTATTATGAAACTTGCAAGCATCCAAACAGTCCGGCAATGCGTGACCCGAATCCGGTAATCATCATTTATCCTGGAGTGGGAATGTTCAGTTTCTCAAAAGATAAACAAACGACCCGTGTTGCCAACGAATTTTATGTGAATGCCATCAATGTAATGCGAGGTGCAGAAGCAATTTCTGAATACACATCCTTACCAAGACAGGAAGCTTTCGACATCGAATATTGGTTGCTGGAAGAAGCGAAATTGCAAAGAATGCCGAAAGAAAAACCACTGTCAAGAAAAGTGGCAATCATAACCGGAGCAGGTGGCGGTATCGGACAAGCTATCGCCGACAAAATGGTTCAGGAAGGTGCGGTAGTTGTATTCACAGACCTTAATCAGGAAGCTGTGGAATCTGTAACTGCAAAATACACAAAAGATCAGGCGGTATCAGTTCCGTGTGATGTGACGAATGAAGAATCTATTGCCAACGCATTTAAAGAAGCTGTTTTAGCATTCGGTGGAGTAGATATCATCGTGCATTCTGCAGGTTTGGCGATTTCTAAATCTTTAGAAGATACAACAACTAAAGACTGGGAATTACTTGAAAATGTATTGGTAAAAGGTCAGTTTTTAATGGCGAAAAGCGGTACTGAAATCATGAAAAAGCAGAATTTAGGCGGTGACATCGTCAACATCGCAAGTAAAAACGGTTTAGTTGCCGGACCAAACAACGTAGCCTACGGAACTGCAAAAGCAGCTCAACAGCACATGACGAGATTATTGGCAGCAGAATTAGCCGCTGATAAGATCAGAGTCAATGTGGTGAATCCTGACGGTGTAATCGTTGGAAGTAAAATCTGGGAAGGCTCTTGGGCAGAAGGCCGTGCAAAAGCAAACGGAATTTCTGTAGAAGAATTGCCTGCATTTTACGCAAAAAGAAATTTATTAAATGAAATTATTCTTCCTGAAGACATCGCAAACGGAGTTTTCGCATGTGTGGCGATTTTAGATAAAACAACAGGAAATATCATCAATGTAGATGGCGGAATGGCAAATGCGTTCCCGAGATAATATTTAATGCTGAAAAAAAATATTTAATTATTAAATTGGAGGCTTACTATTTTGTTAAGCCTTCAAGTAATAAGAATAAATCTTCTGTATAAAGAGCCACGAAGTGGCGACATATAAGTAGCACAGGGTAAAACACTGTGAGCAAATATGAATAAAGATTTTTTAAAAATCAAATCATGATTATAGGAAAAGATATCATTGAACAACACAATAAAAACGAAGTTGAAAATTTCAATTCAGACTTCACATATTTATCAGATAAACTAACAAAATCAGGAGCAAACGTTTCAGATATTGTTAACAAAATCGCCGACTTTCAGGTAGCAATTCCAAGCTGGGCTTTAGGCGCAGGCGGAACCCGTTTCGGAAGATTTTCTTACGGTGGCGAACCTGCTGTTTTGGAGCAGAAATTAGATGACGTTGGATTGCTTCACGCGCTGACTCATTCTGCTGGAGCGGTTTCACTTCACATTCCATGGGATATTCCAAGTGATGTAAGTGCTTTGAAAGAAAGTGCGGCGTCTCACGGATTGATCTTTGATGCGATGAATTCAAACACGTTTCAGGATCAGCCGGATGCTAAACATTCCTACAAATTCGGTTCTTTAAATTCTGTTAACGAAGATTCCCGAGCTTACGCTGTTGAACACAACAAAGAAGTGATCAGAATCGGAAAAGAATTAGGTTCAAAAAGCTTAACTGTTTGGTTGGCTGACGGAGCGAGTTTTCCTGGGCAGTTAAATTTCCAGACTGCTTTATCAAACACTGAAAAAAGCTTAAAAGAAATTTATGCAGGAATGCCGGAAGACTGGAAACTGTTTATCGAGTACAAGCCTTACGAACCGAATTTCTATTCAACAACCATTCAGGATTGGGGAACTTCTTTCATGTTGGCCAATGCTTGCGGTGATAGAGCTTTCACTTTAGTAGATCTTGGTCATCATTTACCAAACACCAATATAGAGCAGATCGTTGCAACTTTAATGTACAAAGGTAAATTGGGTGGTTTCCACTTCAACGATAGCAAATATGGCGATGATGATTTGACGGTTGGTTCTATTAAACCTTATGCTTTGTTCCTGATCTTCAACGAATTGGTTTACGGAATGGAAAACAACGCCAACAATCCGTATCCTGCATGGATGATCGATGCAAGTCATAATATCAAAGATCCTTTAGAAGATCTGTTACAATCTTTGGAAGCCATTTTAATCGCTTATGCTCAGGCACTTTTGGTTGATCAGAAAGCTTTAAAAACAGCACAGTTAAACAATGATGTCGTAGCAGCACAGGATATTTTGCAGAATGCGTACAGAACAGACGTTCGTCCGTTGTTGAAAGCCGCAAGATTACAGACTGGTGCAGCCTTAAACCCGATTGCTGCTTACAGAAGTTTAAAGGTGAGAGAAACCTTGATTTCTGAAAGAGGCTGGGCAAAAGCAACCGGATTATAAAATCCGTTTCAATTGATAATTTCAACTTTCAGGTGCAATTGGAAGTTAATTATATATCCTTATATAGTACCGTTGAGTAGAGAGTGTTTGGAAATTAGGGATACTTCGTTAATTGGGAAATCAGTGGATTTTTTTCTTAATTCTCTTAGTTACTAAACACTCCTTAATGGTTTTAAATTTTTTTTTAAGAACACGATGATATTTTTTATAAAAAAGATTAAATTATAAAGAACTTTGTTTTCTTCGCTAAGTGGAACGCCTTTGCGAACTTAAAAACATTTAGCATTTAAAAAACTTTGCACACTTTGCGTTAAAAAATAGTAGAACAATTCTAAAATCACATTTGAAAAAAAGCTAGTCCCCATTTTATAATAAATTATTAAATTCATTTCAGGAATGTCAAAAAAAAAGGTAACCATCGTATTTGATATTGGGAAAACCAACAAAAAGTTTTTTTTATTTGATAAAAATTACAAAGAAGTGGTGCGTGAATACACCGAACTTCCCCTTACCACTGATGAAGATGGTTATCCTACAGAAGATCTTGCAGCACTTCAAAACTGGATCAAAGATAATTTCAATGCCATTCTTGATGATGAAAATTATGAAGTGAAAGCCATTAATTTTTCGACTTATGGAGCAAGTTTTGTACATCTCGATCAGAAAGGAAATGTTTTAACGCCGCTGTACAATTATACCAAGCCGATGGATCAGGATATTCTTGATTTATTTTATGAAAAACATGGCAGCAAACTGAAAATTGCCCGCGAAACCGCATCTCCTCAAACGGGAATGCTCAACTCCGGACTGCAATTATTCTGGTTAAAATACAAACATCCGGAAGTTTTTAAAAAAATCCGTTACAGTCTGCATTTACCTCAGTATTTATCGTATTTATTTACAGGAATTTGCGTTTCAGAATTTACCTCAATTGGCTGTCATACCAATTTGTGGGATTACGACAAAGCAGATTATCACGACTGGGTGTATGAAGAAGGAATTGATGCCTTGCTGGGACCCATCGTTCCGACATCGGCAAGTATAAACACTTCGTACAGAAACAAAAAAATTAAAATCGGTGTTGGAATTCATGATAGCTCATCAGCACTATTACCGTATATTTTAAGTAAAAAAGAACCGTTTTTATTGCTGTCAACAGGAACTTGGAGTATTTCTTTAAATCCGTTTAATGATGAAAGTTTAACGGATGAAGATATCGAAAACAACTGTCTGAATTACATGAGAATCGACGGCAAACGTGTGAAAGCGTCCCGTTTTTTCATGGGAAATGAATACAAAATTCAGGTTGAAAAATTGTGTGATTATTACGGAAAAGAATATGGTTTTCACAGAGAAGTACAATTTGATCAGGATTTGTATCTGCGGCTGATGAAAAATAAAAATATCTATTTCCGTTTTGAAGGGATTATTTTAAAACGAAAAATGATTACAGCTACAGATTTAAATTCATTCTCAACCTTTGAAGAAGCTTACCATCAATTGATGATCGAGTTAATGGATTTGCAGATTCACACCATTACCAACGCTATTGGAAATTCAGAAATTAAAAATATTTATATCGACGGCGGTTTCACAGACAATGATGTCTTTATGAAACTGATGTCGCATCATTTCCAGCATTACAATGTGATGTCTACGCATTCTCCGTTGGGATCGGCTTTGGGTGCATCGATGGTAATTTCTAATAAAAAAATAGACGAAACGTTTTTACAGCAGCATTATCAGATGAAAGTGCTGCAGCCACTTATTCTTAATCTATAAATTGGTTGGAAGCTGGAAGTCAGATGCCGAAAATTAAAATGAATATTATTGATAATCATCCAGTTTTCAAAATAAAACATCCATCACCCAACAATAAACATCCAACAACTAAGCTATGTCCTTTCCATTTGATACCAATTATGCCTCGCTTGAACTTTTAATTGAAAGAGCAAAGAAAAAAATGCCCCGTTTCGCTTTCGAATATTTGGACGGAGGCTGTAATGAAAATATCAACCGCGACAGAAATACGAGCGAATTACGAGAAGTTTTGCTTCGTCCGCAATACTTGAACAACAATTACACGGAAGCCAATATGGAAACGGAATTATTTGGGGTAAAATATTCTGCTCCATTCGGGATTTCTCCTGTTGGTTTACAAGGTTTGATGTGGCCCAATGCTCCGGAAATTTTAGCAAAAGCAGCTTTTAAACATAATATTCCTTTCATTTTAAGTACGGTAACGACCAGCAGTATCGAAAGAATTGCAGAACTGACGGAAGGAAAAGCTTGGTATCAACTGTACCATCCTAAAGAAGAATGGTTGCGTGATGATATTCTTGACCGTTGTGAAGCTTCTGGTTATGATGTTTTGTGTGTTTTATCCGATGTTCCAACTTTTGGTTACAGAGCAAAAGAGATCAGAAACGGTTTGGCAATGCCACCACAGCTGAACTTCAGAAATGTTTCCCAGGCTTTGGCAAGACCGGAATGGTGCCTTGAAATTTTGAAACAAGGCGTTCCAAGTTTTAAAACGATGGAAAAATACATGGACAAAAACATGAACGTAAAACAGTTGGGACAGTTCATGAACTCTACTTTTTCCGGCAGATTAAATTCAGACAGAATCAAAGCCATCCGTGACAAATGGAAAGGGAAATTAGTCATAAAAGGCGTCGCTTCCGACGAAGATGCAGCAGAAGCGGTACGTTTAGGATTTGATGGAATGATCATTTCCAATCACGGCGGAAGACAGTTGGATGCCGGAGAATCTACGATTGCCGTGGTAAAAGAGATCAGTGAAAAATACAAAGGTCAGATTAAAATCATGATGGACAGCGGCGTAAGAACCGGTCCGGATGTTGCCCGTGCTTTGAGTTGCGGTGCTGAATTTACCTTTATGGGAAGAACGTTTATGTATGCAGTTGGAGCGCTTGGTGATAAAGGCGGAGACCATATTATTGAAATGCTGAAAATGCAGTTCAGACAGGTGATGGAGCAGGTTTGCTGTGATACACCGGAGGAGTTGCAGAATTTTAGGGTGAGGTGACTTTATTTTGGCGCTACGCTGTTATCTGCTGCTGTATTTTTTCTCGGTATTTATTTTAATTTCGGAAATGATATCATGAGTATAATCATCATTTTCGATTTTTGTATTTTTTACCAAAACACCGTTTACGTACTTTTCTTTAGTTTTATTTCTAAAATTAGTTACATAAATTGTATCTGTCTCTTTTTTTAATCTATCAGGACTTTCAAAACATTCAGTTCTAGAAACAGTAAACAAAATAGAGTCACTTTTAGAGCTAAATAAATAATAACTTTCACTATTGCACATCTCTCCACTGCTTTGCAAGATTAATAGTTTTAATTTTGAATTTACGAAATAGGATTTTTGCGGATATAAAATAAAATGAGTATATTCAAATGTTTCAGCATTATTTCTATTAATGGAATCTTTGAAGTCATTTTCAAATTTTATGTAAATTCGGTCGTTCGGAGTTGAGCAACTTAGTAAAGTGAAAATTGAAATGAGTATTATTAAAATTTGTTTCAACATAGTTTTGTTCAATAGCAAATACTCAAATATACTCAATCGAATCAAATAGAAAATATAGAAATGTTATAATAGCCTGTTCGATAAAAAACTTACAGTAATAATTAGACCAATTAAATTGTTTAAAACTTAATTAATCACTTTTTCTTCTCCGATTTCACCGCCTGTCTCGCCAGCAATTTCCAATCATTTTTCACCTTGGTCCAAACCAGCAAAATATCCAGAGTCACATCACCCGGAGCTTTTCCCAGATCAGCAGTGGTGGCATAAAAATGATGACGGACAATCGCAGTATTTCCAACGATTTGTATATTTTGATTAGTAATATCAATGGTCAAAAAATCAGATTTTTTGCTGACCAATTTTTCTACAAATTCTTTAGCATCATCAATATGCCCTCCGGAATGTCCGTAAGTCAACTCAGGTACAATTAAGGATTCTAATGATGTTTTATCTCCGCTGATCATGGCTAACCTCAGTTTTTCTGCGCCATTTGTCACAGCTTGTATGTCATTTTTTTTCTGCCCGTAAACAGTGATTGCTACCAAAAAACTCATGGCAAAAATTAATTTCTTTATCATTTTAATTAAATATTTTTTGTTGGAATTTTGTGAAAAATTTCAAGTTATTTTTGATAAATATTTGGATTGTGCTATATCAACTATAATTTTCATCAATCATCAATCATCAATCATCAATCATCAATTATCTATAGTGATTCCCTCTGAATAAATTTAAACACATTATTCACCTGCTCCTTCTTATTTTTCAAAATCATGTATGCTGCAGATTCCCCCATTGCCTTAAAATCTGTTGTAATCACCGTAATTCCAAGCAATTCTTTCAAAGGCGTTTCGTTATAGGAAATGATACCGATGTCCTCACCTAATTTCAGATTTTTTTGACGGATTTGTTTCACCAGATTCACCAGATCACGCTCACGAATGGTGATGAAAATATCTTTATCCTGCAGTTCCATGTCAGGATAGATTTCATCAAGAATTTCATAATCGAGTTTAAAATCTCTGCAAAACTTTTCAAAACCTCTCACAATACGGAAAGGATAAGGATGAATAGATTTGTCGGGATATACCAAAATGATCTTCTCGTACTTTTTTATTTTATCTAGACCTTCTTCTAATGCGTTGTATATATCGTGCTCAAAATCTTGAAAAATAGAGCCATATTCTCCCGAAATATTGGGTTTTGTATTGTCTAAAAGCAATAATTTATTCTTAGGAATTTGTTCGATCATGTCTAAAACTTCCTGTGTAGAGCTGGTATGTTTATATTGCTCATCACGAAAATGTGGCATCACCACATAATAATCAAACCCACCGAGATTCTTTTTTAAAGAATTAATAAAAAGCGTTTCGTCACAGTGATAGATGTACATTTCAACATTGCCTTTGGTACCGATGGCGTTCACAAAATAATTGTAAATCATCATCTTATAGGTACTGGGCTTGTTGATCAGAAAGAAAATATTGATAATGTCATTTTTATTTACCCGAGAAATATAATAACCTTTCCCTTTCACAGATTCAATGATTTGCCTTTTGCGAAGCTCTTTATACGCCTTTTCCACTGTATCTCTCGAGAGAAAGCAAGATTCGCTGAGTTCATTGATAGAAGGAATTTTTTCTCCTATTTTAATCTTTCCACCGTCAATTCCGTTCAGGATAGAATCTACAATCTGCTTGTATTTCGGGACTCTGGAATTTTCATTGATATTGATTTCTAAAGTGTCTGACATGATATTGAATGGATATTTCCAAAATTGCTTATGAATATACAAGTTACAAAATTTATGTTAACCAATGCAATTATGTTTAATTAATATCTGTTGATATTCCATGTAAGATCCTTTTATCGATAAAATTAATTACTAAATAATATTACTTTGTCAGATTATTCATATAAATTTCAATATTTAAATAGTTATTGCACACTTTGCTAGCTTTCAATGCATCTGATGAATTGTTAGGATTAAGGCCCATTTTTATTTCGATAGCATCAGGAATTCCATCAGAGTCACTGTCTTTTGCGCTTTGATAGGCTGGAAAATCTCCCAGTCCCTCATTAGTGAGCGGTAGATCATTTTCGGTAAATATATACAGGCCTTTTTTCCCTTTTGAAAAGGCTTCCGAGATAATTAAATTGTCTACATCATCACGATCCGGGTAATTGGCACCGGCATTTTTAATTACATAATTAAAAGCTTCGGTTGCTGAAAGATCAGGTTTTGAGCACGGGTACGCAAACGGGACATCCACAAAATGCAATGGAGTTTCTCCGGGATATCCGGTTGTGCTGTGAGGCACGAGAGTTCCATCAAGAACGCCGTTTTTATTATTATCGTGATAATTTCCGGATTCGTAAAGATAGAAAGTATTCGTTCCTCTGCTGAATGGTGTTGTCTGGTTTTCAACATTTAAAGGTCCGGCCACAAAATAATTATTAATGATATTAACTTCAGATTTTTGTACCGAGCCGCCCATAATATATCCATCTCCGGAAACTAAATGTCCATTGGTATTTCCCAGATTTCCAAAATTATAGATGACATTGTTGATAAATTCATTTTTTCCTTTTACTTTAGGATTTCGTGTCTTGTTACTCGCATACAGCGATTTAATAATACTGATATGACCAACGGTCTGAATGAGCCCTCCCGCCGAATGATTATAGAGATTTAAACCTTGTGCAACAATTGAATTCTGGATGGTAATGCTATCGGGTTCAGATCCTCTGGAATCCCAATTGACCGAGAAAACCTCATCCATTCCCCATGAAAAAGACATATGATCCAGGATGATATTTTTCCCGTTGGAAATGCCGGAAGCATCGGTGTTTTTAGAAACTTTATTTTTATTTCCCAATCTTATTCTAAAGTATCTTGCAATCGTATGATCAGCTCCCGAAAAAGAAACTTTCTGACCGGATAAGACAATTCCTCTTCCCGGAGCGGTTTGTCCGGCAATGGTAAGATTTTCTGAAATGGTAATCGGAGATTCTAAATTGATAATTCCACTTACAGAAAACACAACAAACCTTCCCGGTCTGCTAACGGCATCACGAAATGAACCTTCACCATTGTCATTCAGATTTTTAACAATATAAATCTCAGGATTGGCAACTCCTCTTGCGCCTTTCGCAAATTTACCAAAACCTTCCGCTTCAGGAAAAGCCAAAGTTTTTCCCGATTTACAGTTATCTGTATTTAAATTTTGGTAATTCTGAGCTTTACAAAATAATACAAACATTGAACAAAAACACGCTACAGTTATTTTTTTCATAATAAATTATATGATAACAATTTAGCTTCTTAATTGTGCTAAATTATCCTGCACTATGCTGCTGCTATTAATTTTCGCAAGATGTCATAAAATGTAAATTTATAACAACAATATCAGAGGATGACATTATTTTGCAGAGCTACTCCTGATACTTGCTCTTTAGTAGCAATAAGTTTGCAGGAGACAATTAATTATTTCAATCTGAGCTCCGTAGGAGCGAAACATCTTTCTCAAACCCTAAAACTCACCAACCCTCAATCTATCATAAAAAAAGCCTGCCATTTCTGACAGACTCAAACTAATATGAATGTAAATTTTTAAGGCATTTTCTTAAAACCTTCGGCCTTTATTTTCCAAGAACCGTCTTTCGGGAAACCAGGAAATTGTCCTGTTGAGCTGTCCCAACCCTCAAGCATCATCGCAACAGTCGTCAAAACACCGCCATTTCCCGGAAGATAAATTCTGAGACGTTTATCCTGAAAATTATGTCCGTTCTTAAGGTATGTATTAGTCTGAATGTTCATGAAAAGTGCATCCAATGCTTTATTCGGAAGTCCCAATCTTGCTGCGTTCATCGCCGTCATCGGAAAATCCCAACCCCAGGTATGTTCCCAGTTCCATCTTTCCCAAACGATATCAAGGGTATTTTTCATTATTTTTTTGTCCAGTTTCTGTGATTCAGGAACCATTCCTAAGGCGCCTAAAACTGCAGGGTGGTCGGTCATCCATTTTGGAAAGGTGAAAGAATCTTTTGCCGATTCTGTCGATAAGTAAACTCCATCCTGAACCGGAAGCGGAGCCAATTTATTAATGACATCATCCCATTTTTTATCTCTCGGCTGTCCTAATCTTTCTTTCCATTCCTGAGCAATTTTCAGCGACCAATCCCAATACGCAACTTCGTAAGTCGGGTTATAAGTGTCTTTTGCAGGGAAAACTTCCTGTGCAGGAATCACACCTTTCCCTAAATTATAACGGTTTTTCTCTTTATCATAAGTCGCAAAGTCAGCCATAAAATCAGCGGTTGCAAAAATCAGATCTTTGTATTTTTCCAATACTTTTTTGTCCTTGCTATTGCGGTACAAAAGTTCGGTCATATAAATAATGTGTGGCTGTTCCCAAATCAAAAATGCAGCAACGGAGGACGGACTTTCATTGCCTTCGTTATCCGACATTTTAATCCATCTAACGCCTTTGTAACCTTGTCTTTCCGCTAGTTTTTTAGCTTTATCAAAGGTTCTGAAATAATAATCAAGTTGTTTTTCCAAAATTTCCGGTCTTCCCCACAATGCGAAATGAACGCCGTGCCACCAATGCATTTCAGTGTGTGGTTTTCCGTACCAGCTGTTGAATGTCAAACCCGTTTCCTGAGGCGGATTACTTCCTCCGCACTGTACTTTAGTTAAATATTCTGACAACACAACTCTTCTTTCCAATTCATTGGCTCTTGGATCTGTACTTCCTTCAAAATCAACGGCAGCACCGCTTTCCCAGAAATTTTTCCAGCCTGAAGTACTTTCTTTTTCAGCATCAGCAAATAAAGTTCTACCAGATTTTGGATTTTTAGCTGAAAATTCAACACTTAATTCAACAATTTTATTTTTCGAAGAAGGTTCATAGACGAAATAATGTTTGCCGGCTTCACGAAGTTTTCCTTCCGTAAAATTGAATTGAGTATAATAATCCGTACTTTGTAGTTGATGCTGAATTAAACCTTGCGTTGATTGTGACGCAACGATTTTCGAAGAATGGTCATTTTCGTTTCCGTAAAAAGCCGCATCATCCAAAAACTGACCGGTAGGGGAAGGGTAGCGTGCAAAGACTTTCAGTTTCCCTTTAGCCACCAAATCAGATTCTATTTTTACCCCGACTTTATCTGAATTCTGAAAAGAAGCCGTCCAAACTTTTACCGGAGTTCCTTCCAGAGAAAATTCACTCGTAATAATTCCTGTCCACAAATCAATTTTCTGACTGATGTTGGTTAAATCTGAAATTTTTGCTTTCTGACCATCTTTTTTAGTCAGTTCAATCCCAATGTTCCCTAACTGCAGACGGTGTTGGTTTACACGGAAATATTCAACCGCACCTTTGTTGCGTTCAGGTTCTTTTAGTTGAACAGAGTATAAAGCTTTTCGCCCGTCATTGTTAAAATCGTAAGGTTTTAAAGTCTCTTCAAATTTGTAATTCTCCTTATTCGGAAAACTGTTCCAGCCCCATTCCGACTGAGTTCCTAAAGAAACTCCGTTTTTGTAATATTCAGGAAACGACTGCATTCCGGTGATGTCAACCGTGTAGGCAAATTTTCCGTTTCCGACCGTTAAAGTGGATAAAGTATCTGCTTTTACATTGACGATATTATGTCGCTGAACGACCTTCTTTCGGTCGATTTTCTGGGCATTCAGTGAAGAAAATCCCATTAGGAAAATACTTAGGTATATTGTAATTTTTTTCATTTTTAATAATTTTATTTTTATCATCCACGAATGCACGAATAATTGAATAAAATTCGTGCATTCGTGGTATTTAATTTATTTCAAAACCGTCGCACTCATCACTCCGATGACTACATCATTGCTTACGGCCGATAATTTTATCGATTTTAATTCTTTATTCGCATCAATCGGCAAATCCAGAATCGTTGCAGAACCACCATCAACCTGACGGTCTGTAAATCCTTTGATGCTTGAATATTTGCTCAACGTTCCGCCTTTATACAATTCTCCCGTTTTCAGTTTCACACGATACGGAATTTTATCATCAGGAATTTCAAACGCAAAATTATCATCAAACAAATCCTGCTCAATCGGCCACCAGTTTGTTGGATTTTTCAACTCTAATTCTGTCATTGAACCATCAACATATTGAACGGTAATTTTTCCATTCACAATCTGCGACTGCATCGGATTCGTAGAACCCGCCATCAGAAAATAAATTTTCTTTCCTTTACCTGAAATTGAAATTTCAAGAGCGTCAGAATAATTATCCCATTGACTCACAAACGCAATATTTTTATCCGTTGTATTAATTAAAAACGGAATTCCCAGAAAATCAACTTTGCCGTTTTTTCTTTTGTTCATCAATCCGCTGTCATCAATTTGAGCAGTGATTAACGGGTAACACCAGTTTCCGATTCCCTGCCAAGGAAGCTGTAAAGTAGGAACTTCAAGCCTTGGCGAAAGGTATTTCTGATTGAAAATATCGGTCACTTTTTCATTGTATTTCGAAGCCAATGAAATGTTGTTGAATTGACCTTGATTCTCAATTTCCCAGTCTGTGATTTCAATATTTTGCTTGATTCCGTTGTAGTCAAGTAAAATTGAATTGGTTCCTTTGCTTAAATAATTTGAAGGAATTTCAATCGAGGCACTTTGATTTTTTTGAACTGAAAAAGTTTTGTTTAAACCATTCACAGAGAGTTTTCCATTAATTGGATTGGATGATTTTGATTGAATCTGCAGTTTTTTATTCACCCATTTTATGTCCAAAGGAAAACGGATATCCACATTCACAGGTTGCCACCAAGTCGTCCCGTTTTGCTCGACTTGTATGAAAAAAGTTCCTTTTCTTTCTTCTTTAACCAAATCAAACTGATTCCCATTTCGGGTTTTAATTAATTCCTGTGGGTCAAGAATATCTTTAATTTTCTTTTTTGAATCAAAATTCAACTGAAGACTTTCAGAAATATAATTGGTGAAATCGATTTGCTCATTTTTCAGTTCTTCTCCAGAATAGTTGATTTCAATTTTAAAATCATCTCCTTGCAGCGTTTCAAACTGAATAAATGGTTGTGAAATCGAATTGGATTTAATCTTCCAATCCACCTTTTTGCCATTCACTTTCACCGATTTGATGTTGGAATAATTAACAGGAATCTGCATTTCCAACGAAACCGGATTCTGATATTTTGATTTAAATAAATATTCCGTCTTTTTAGAAGTTCTGGTAAATTGATATTCCCAATCCGGAAGTTTTAACTCAGCAGAATTCCAGTCTTTCGGGAAACCAGGTTTGATGCTGATTTTATTCTCTAACAAATTAGGGTAAACTCCAAAAAGTCCTTCCGTCAAAGTTCTTGAAGCCACACCAATCGGGTCGGCAAAATCACGGTATAATTCTCCACGGAACGCGTCGTAATGAGAAAGCTGTTCGAAATTCCCGGGACTGATGCCGTAATACATCGACTCAACCAGATTTCCCTTCCAAAGTTGGTAGGCATCTTCATTTCGTCCCGCCTGCCAATACGCCAAAGCAGTCTGTAAATTTTCCGCCAAAGCGACATTGTTAATCGACCAGTCGTAAGGTTGCCAGTTGGTGGTTGCTAAAGTGAAATAGTCTTTATTATCCGCACCTTTTACCGTCACCGGAATTTTCGGAGTGTGATGATTGATGTACTGTAAGTTTTGGTAATCTTCAAATTCATTCAGAATAAACGCGTCGGAAACGTGATAAATCGACCAGATTCCAGGTTTGTCATGAACGATTTGATTTCCTAATGCATCTTTATATTCAGCAAAATATCCTTTTTCTTTAATCCAGAGCTGGTTTTTCATTGCTTTTAAAATCGCATCAGCTTCCTGTTCGTAAGGTTGAGGATTTTCGCCAATGATTTTAGCCAGTTTCGCCATTTCACGGTTGGCTCTGTAATTATAAGCCGAAGTGTGCGTTACTTTTCCACCCGAATATTGCAGCGCATCGCTCGCCCAAATCGCAGCGTAGGCATCATACAAATCACCACGCTTGAAATTCCTTTTTTCCCAATCCATATGACGAACCATCGTCGGCCACATTTTTTTTAGAAATTCTTTGTCTCCCGTGTAATTGAAATGCGAAAATAGCTGGTCAAAAAATACCAGATTCATATCATAATGATGCGGTTTGGTATTGTCATTCGGGTTTCTGGAAATATATCCGCTCGAAAAAACCGAGGTTCCCATTTTTTCTGCACTCCTCGCCAAATGAAGCAAAGTATCCATTTCGACAGGCGCAGAATCAGGTTTTAAAACCTGAGAATTGGCATAACTTTCGAAATGTTCTTTCGCTCGGTCGTGCCAGCTCAAAGCATCGGCTGTGTAAGCACCACGCCACGCATTCAGTCGCATTCTCCACGCCACCGCACCGTGAAGGAAGGTCGGACTTTCCCAGATTCCGTCTGCAGCAACCGCTAAATTGGCTCCGAAATTATTCAGATCTGCATCCGGTGTTTTGAGCTGAATTCTGTTCGTTAATGTTAAACGGGATTTTTCCGCTTCATTAAAGATATTTTTCAATGCCTCATCCGAAAAGTTTTTCTCTGATTTTCCTTTGGCAACCTGAATATAAACCGGTTGTTTTTGTGAAGAATACGAAGCGTAAACAATCGGAGATTTGTCTGTTTTATTTTGAGTAAACTCAGACAATTTTTCTAAAGTCGTCGCATCGGTTTGCTGTAATGAATTAACATTTGAAAAACTTCCGCTGACCGTTTGACTTTCCTTTTTCTTATTTAAATAATTGAGTTGAAACTGATTTTTATTCAATTGAAACTGGTTGTTCAGACCATATTCAGGCAACAGATAAAATCCGGATTCCGGGTCTGCGCCGATGTCACCGTTTCTGCTGAAAGTCGTTCCGCTCGCACCGCCGAAAACCGCATAGATTTTTGTGGAAGAATCTATATTGACAGTTTCCATTTTTAAAACTAAACCTTCTTCTTTAGCCTGCGCCAAAACAGTCAGTTTTAAAATTCCCGTTCCCAGAATAGGATCTTTGATTTCATACAACATTGAGCCGGGTCTATAACGCGTTTCAATTTGATCCGCGTGAATCAATTTCTTAATCGAATTTCCTTTCTCAATGACGAACTGAAGATTGCCGCCCATTCCCGGAAGATAGAGTGCGAATTCCGGCAAATCTCCTGCTTCCACTCGTGATGCACGATTGTCTCCATACAACGCTCTGTTGAATCTGTACTTTCCGTTGACAAGTAAAAAATCGCCTTTGTCTTCTTTGTAATGCAGTTCACGCTCGTTATTTTGCCAGTGTTTCGACTGAGAAAAAGAAAGTGAGAATGCCGACAAAACAATCAATCCGGCGAATAGGGGTTTTCTTCGCATTTTATGGTTTTAACTCGGTTAACGGCTGTCCGTTGACGGTTACATTTTTTAAAGTCACATTTTTTAAGTAATCCACTTTATACGGAATTTCAACGCCGGTCATTTTAGCATTGATCATGGTGAAATCGGTTACAGGAGAAGTTTCGTAAGCATCAGAGAAGACAGCATATTTTCCGCCTTTGTCAACGGTTAGATTTTCAACCCAGATATTTCTGATGGTCGGAATATGATTCCCCGGTTTTTCATAATGCATATTGAAACGCACTGCTGCTTCCTTGTAAGCACCTACTTTTGTGTTGTAGAAAAATACATTTTCGATGATACCGCCACGGCTTGAGCTGGTTTTAATTCTTAAAGCACGGTCAAGATTCTTGCTGTCCATCACGTTACCGATGGCATAAATGTTTTTCGCACCACCAGCAATTTCGCTTCCGATCACCACACCGCCGTGACCGTCTTTCATTTCACAGTTTTCAATGATATGATTTTCGGCAGGTCTTCCGATATCTCTTCCATCCTCATCTCTTCCGGATTTGATGGCGATACAGTCGTCTCCGGTGTCAAAATAAGAGTCTTTAATCCAGACATTTTTACAGGCTTCAGGGTCGAAACCGTCATTGTTGGGTCCGTGGCTGATGACTTTTACCCTTTCAATCAAAACATTTTCGCATAAAACCGGATTTAGATTCCACATGGGAGAATTTTTTACCAAAACATCTGCCATATAGAAATTCTTAGACTTATACGGCTGAACGAAATTGGGTCTCAGGTACCATCCGTCCCCAAAAATTCTTTCTCTGGCAGGTTTTCTCTGAGCCATATATTCGTGAAGCTTTGCACGGGCCGGATTTTGTCTTCCCGGACGTGATGCGTTGTAACCATATTTTGTAGCGCCACACCAAAACCACCAGTTGTCTAGATCTGCGTTTCCGTCTAAGGTTCCTTTTCCGGTAATGGCGATATTTTCTTCTTCATAAGCATAAATTAAAGATGAATAATTCATGCATTCCATACCTTCCCAACGGGTGAAAACAATAGGGTAGTCGTCGCTGTCCTGGCTGAACAAAATGGTAGAACCGTCGCTCAGATGTAGATTGACATTAGATTTTAAATAGATAGCCCCGGTTAGGAAGATACCGTTCGGAACGATTACTCTTCCGCCGCCTTCAGCATTGCATTTTTCAATCGCTTTTTTAAAGGCTTCCGTATTTTTTGTTTTTCCGTCACCTACAGCTCCGAAATCGGTTATCAAGTAATCCACTTTTCTGAATTCGGGCTTTTTGATTTGTTTTTTTAGAGCTTTGATTTCTTTTAAAGGCTGCTTTGCCGAGGTCCAGGGTCTGTACTGAGCTGAAACCGAGACATTCAGCAGCATTATAAAGAAGAATAAAAAGTATTTTTTCATGATGTTGAATTACTAAAATTTGTAAGAATCAATTGTTTTATTAGGATGACTCTTTCTAATTGCAATCTAAAATATTTGTAGTACATGATTATCCTGCACTGTCGGCATATGGAATTTTCAAACTTAATTTAAATGTAATCATTGTTTTTGCCAATTACCTGAAGCCGCTAAAAAGATTACCCGTAACTAAAATTTAGTTTTGATATTAACGCAATTTAACGTTTAAGGGATGTAACAAATATTCCCTTACTGGTGTCTAAAAGTAATAAAAACTAAAGTTTTAATGAAAACCTTCTTTACACCGATCGCATTCTTAACAGGAATTCTTGCTTATTCACAAACGAATAATGATACGATAAAATCAAAAGAGAAAGAAATAGAAGCCGTTACCTTGACCTATAAAAAACCAACAGTTGAATCTAAAGCTGACCGCACTGTTTTTAATGTGTCCAACAGTTCTATTCTTGCAGGAAATACGACCTGGGATATTTTAAGGATGACCCCTTTGCTCAGTGTCGACAGCAACGATCTCTTAAAAGCAGAGGGAGAATCTGTAACCGTATATATCAACGACAGAAAATCAGTTTTTACAGGAAAAGAACTCAAAGACTATCTGCAAACCATTCCTGCAGATAATCTGCTGAAGATCGAAGTGATTACAAGCCCGTCATCCAGATATGAAGCTACGGGTTCTGTAGTGAATATTGTTCTTAAAAAACGTGATGACGAAGGTATAAAAGGCAGTGTTACCTTCAACAACAGGCAAAATACTCAAAATTCGCAATACACCAATTTAAATTTAAATTATCACAGGAAAAAATTTACACAGACTTTAATAGGGAGTTACAGCGATAATACTTTTGTGCAGAAAAATGCCTTCCTCAATACGGTATATGAAAATAATATCCTCACGACAGGAAGAGCAGTTAGCGTTTATAGAGGTAAAAATCCTTCGTTGTCTTCAACATCTGAGTTTGAGATCAATGATAAAAATACGGTTGGAGTTGTTTTGGAAATGTACCGTGGGAAAAGAAACAATTCTTCCGAAGCAGATGGGATACGCACCATTGATGATGTTCTCGATTATTCTTATGATCAGTTCCAAAACGCATCACAGCTCAGCCGTTCGTTGGGAACGAATGTTTTCTACAAATATTATGACAAAGATAAAAACAGAATTCTGGATATCAATCTAGGAACCAACTATAATGACCAGGACGATCATAATAATTTTCTTAGAAATACAGTTTCAAGCATCGATACTTCTGTAAGTGAAATTGGATTACTAACCGACAGTAAAAACAGAAATTATTTCATTAAAATTGATTACACCCATCAGTTGGGAAAATCCGGTGGGAATTTTGAAGTCGGCGGTAAGATGGATATTAATAATAACGCCATTGCAAACAATTTATCCGGAAATCTGCTTGACGGTCTCAGTACAAAAGATGTTTTCCATTATGAAGATCATATTAATTCTTTATACTTCAATTATTCTAAAACTTTCTTTAAAAAATTGGAAGCCAGAGTGGGAATCCGGTATGAATATATGGATTACAAAATCCGTCAGGATATTGCCGGAACTTCGAGAAATGATTCATACGGTAACTTTTTGCCCAATATTCTGTTGAAATATTCTTTTTCTGACCAATATGATCTGAGTCTTACGTATAACAAAAATCTGTGGCGGCCTTGGTATTCGGAGTTTAACCCTTTTATGCAGCCCACAAGCGAAGGATTTTATTCCCGTGGAAACATCGGTCTGGATCCCAATCCTAGCGACAGGGTTTCTATGAAGTTAGGATTTTTAAAGAAATATTTTCTTTCCGCAAGATACCTGTACACCGATCAGGATTACTGGACGTCTTATCTGACGGAGGGGGATAAAATTATTTCCCAGGAAACCA